>JAPKYZ010000057.1 GCA_026394055.1 Acidobacteriota bacterium | reverse complement strand
TCGGCCGTGCCGGAGCCGTCGACCGGGCTCCTGCTCGCGGCCCTGGGCGCTTTGGCCCTCGTCGCCTCACGCTGGCGCTCCTAGCCGCGGCTACGGACCGTCATTTGTTTTGCCACGGGCCAGATTGGGGTAACGCGCGCTACGCCAGCGGCGCTAAAATCGAACATTGGCGGTAAAGATCTGCATTCTGGCATCCAGTAGCTCTGGCAACTGCACGTTCATCTCCACCGGCACCACCCGGGTGTTGATCGATGCCGGGCTGAGCCGCCGTGAGACGATGGCGCGCCTAGCCGCCGTCGGCGAAAGCCTGGAGCGGCTGGACGGCATCCTGATCACCCACGAGCACAGCGACCATATCGCCGGATTGCCCGTGCTCGCCAAAATGCCCAGCCGCCCGATGCGCGAGGCCGGCTGGCGCCAGACGCCCATCTACCTGTCGCATCGCTGCGCGCAACAGATCGATTGGGGGAGCCATCAGCCCGATGTCCGGCCGTTCCAGGCGGGCGCCACCTTTGCCATCGGCGATCTGGAGGTGACCAGCTTCACCATCCCGCACGATGCGGTGGACCCGGTGGGCTTCACCCTGCGCGCCGAAGGCCGGGTGATCGGCATCGCCACGGACTTAGGGTACGTCCCGGATTCGATCAAGTGGCACTTGCGGCAAACTGATTTTCTGCTGCTCGAATCCAATCACGACCTGGACATGCTGAAAGTGGGGCCGTACCCGTGGTCGGTGAAGCAGCGCGTGATGGGGCGCATGGGCCACTTGTCGAACGAGGTGGCCAGCCAGTTTATCCGCGATGACCTGGATGAACGTACCTCGACGCTGGTGCTGGGCCACTTAAGCGAGCAGAACAACTACCCCGATCTGGTGCGGCTGGTGGCCTCACAAGAGCTCGACCGGCGCGGTTTGGCCACGCGCCTGATCGTGCAGGAACCGCGCCAGGCCGGAGAACTGTTCACCCTCTGACATTGATTGAAGAGCGAAGCCGCGTCGCCCCGAGAAGGCTGCCCGCGACCCGCCAGGAGAGACGAAAATGATTGCCCGTTACACCCGGCCCACGCTCGGCCACATCTGGAGCGAAGAGAACAAGTACCAGCAGTGGCTGGCCGTCGAACTGGCCTCCAGCGAAACGCTGGCCGAAATGGGCATTGTCCCCACGGAGGCGGCTCAAGCGCTGCGCCAGCACGCCGCCATTGCAGTGGACCGCATCACCGAGATCGAGAACGTGGTGAAGCATGACGTCATCGCCTTCACCACCTGCGTCGCCGAATCGATGGCCGCGGCGGGGGTGGCGGAATCCTCCCGGTGGTTCCACTACGGCCTCACCTCGAACGATGTGGTGGACACAGCCCAAGCGCTGATGATCCAGCAGGCGGCGGCGGAAATCTCCACGGGCCTGGACACGTTGTTGGCGGTGCTCGAACGCCGCGCCTATGAGTTCCAGCACGCGGTCTGCATTGGCCGCACGCACGGCATTCATGCCGAGCCATACACGTTCGGCCTGAAGCTGGCGCTCTGGTTCGATGAGCTGCGCCGGAATGCCCAGCGCTTCCGTTCCGCCGCCGATGAACTGCGGATCGGCAAGCTATCGGGCGCGGTGGGCACGTTTGGCCACATTTCGCCCGCCGCGGAAGAGAAGATCTGCGCCCGGCTGGGCCTCCGGGCGGCCGCCATCGCTTCCCAAGTGATCTCGCGGGACCTGCATGCCCACCTGGCCTCGACGCTCGCTCTAATCGCCGCTACGTGCGAAAAGATCGCGCTCGAAGTCCGGCACCTGCAGCGGACGGAGGTCCGGGAAGCCGAAGAGCCGTTCGCCGCCGGACAAAAGGGCTCCTCCGCCATGCCGCACAAGCGCAACCCGGTCACCTGCGAGCAGATCTGTGGTTTGGCCCGCGTGGTCCGCTCCAACGTCCAGGCGGCCTTTGAAGACATTGCGCTGTGGCACGAACGCGACATCTCGCATTCCTCAGTGGAGCGTGTCATTCTGCCCGATTCCACCATTCTGGTCGACTACCTGCTGGCCAAAACAACCTGGCTGATCGACGGCTTGGTGGTATCGCCGGAACGGATGCGCCGCAACCTGGAACTGACGCGCGGCCTGGTTTTTTCGGGCCAGCTGCTGCTCGATCTGACTTCCGCCGGAATGCTCCGGGAGGCGGCTTACAAGCTGGTGCAAGGCCACGCCATGCGCTGCTGGGCTGAAGAAGGGGACTTCCGGGCCGCCATCTCCGCCGAGCCCGAGGTGAATTCGCGTCTCACCGCGGAACAATTGGACGCAGCGTTTTCAGAGGCGCGGCAGCTATCCAATGTGACTGAAATTTTCCGCCGCGTTTTTCGGCAGCCGCATGAAGCTATATGAATCTTTCAATTCTCGCCTACGTAAATTCTGAGAAATCATAGGCACGTTTTCAACATCCTTCCCTATACTGGTAAACGAGACTTGATAGAAACGATGGCCCAAAGCAATAGCTTACGCCGCCCTGCAGCATTATCCATGGCGCGCGTACTTTTAGCGGACGATGATCCCGAATCGCGTTTGACACTCCAGACACTGCTCGAAGCAGGAGGCTATCGTGTTGATTCTGCTGCCTCAGCGGCGGAAGCGGTGGGTAAGCTGGAAGAACAGGAATACGAGTTGGTGTTGACGGATTTGCACATGGAATCACCCGAATCCGGGCTCCGTGTGCTGGCCCACGCCCGTATGGTGGATTACAAACCGGCCACAGCTTTGATAACAACGTATCAAAAGAAGCGAGCCCGTTCCACCGGCAAGGCGCTCTACATTGAGCCGGAGAATGTTCCGGAGCTGCTGGACAAGGTAGCCGACCTGATCAGCGACCGCGCCCAGCGCCGGGTGCAGCGCGAAATGCGCCAGACGGGCTAGTCGCTCTCGGGAAACCGGACGGGTTCACAGGTGGCGCAGGCTTTCAGCCTGCAGCGGGACATCCTTTAGTCCCGCCTTGGCCGATTACGATCCAGTGGTTGATTCTTTTCCTGGGCTCTCCCCGGGGCGGACTGAAGTCCGCCTGCAGGCTGAAAGCCTGCGCCACACCCTTGAGCGCGGCGTTGGATGGACTAGGCGCCCACCTCAAAGATCGTCTCTTCCAGCACCGGCAGCGCGTCGACAAAAAAGTGATCCTTTGCAGGGATCTCGATCAGCCGCTTCGGGTCCGGCAGCCCGGCCACGACGGGGCGCAGTTCATCGAGCGGCCCGTGTTCGTCTTCGGTCGATTGCACAAACACCTTGTCGCGAACACAGGTCTGCTCCCAAGGCTTCTCGCCGTACTTGGTGGGATAGCCGACCAGGATCAGCCGCTTCACGTCCGGCAACGGGCAGCCGAGCCGCAGCGCCACACGGGAGCCAAAGCTGAAGCCGGCAATCGAGTACGGCAGGTCCGGATAGCGTTGCCGGAGCCAGCTGAGGCACGCGCGCGCATCCTCGGTTTCGCCTACGCCGTGGTCGTAGCTGCCTTCGCTGAGATTGACGCCGCGGTAGTTGAATCGCAGCACCACTGCTCCGGCCCGGCGCAACCCGCGGGCCACACGATAGACCACCTTGTTGTGCATGGTGCCGCCGTGCTGCGGGTGGGGGTGGCAGACCAGGGCCGCGGCGAGGGGCGCGTCCAGGTGCTCCGGCTCTTCGAGCAGCGCTTCCAGCTTGCCCGCCGGGCCATCGATCAAGTGTGATTCAATCCGGCGAGGCACTAGGTGGTCCGGTAGTTGGTATATTGCAGCTCGACACCCAGGTCCGCGCCGCGCATCAGGGCGATGATCTCTTGCAGCGAATCCCGATCCTTGCCGGTGACGCGCACGACGTCGGCCTGGATGGAGGCTTGCACCTTTTTCTTTGAGTCCTTGATGATCTTGACGATCTCCTTGGCCTTCTCGATCGGGATGCCTTGCTGCAGCTTAATTTCCTGGCGCACGGTGGAAGAGGCAGCGGGCGTGATGACGCCGTAGCTCAAGTTTTTCAGCGGCACGTTGCGCTTGTTCAACTTGGCCTGCAGCACGTCCACCACGGCCTTCAACTTGAAGTCATCCGCGCTGACCACGATGATCTTCAGGTCCTTCTCGTTCAATTCGAGCGACGACCGCGAATCCTTCAAGTCATAGCGGGTGCCAATCTCTTTCAGCGCCTGCTGGATGGCATTGCTGACCTCGGTCAGTTCCACTTTCGAGACGATATCGAAACTATTTTCGGGCATGGGTATTTCCTGATTTCTGGGTTGATGGCGCCAGCGCCGCCGCGGCTACTGGTCGAGGGCGGCAACCACGCGATCGGTCAATTCATTGATGATGGCCGGCATGGCCGCATCGAGAGCCAGCGTCACAGCCGCGCGCACCCGCTCCCGATCTACTGTACTACCGGCGGAAGGTTCCGCGGCAGCCCGCTCCCGGCGCACAAACTCGAGCAGCGGCCGCAGTGTCTCCAGTAACACGGAGGCTTCAAACGGCTTACGCACCAGCGCATCGCTGCCGGCCCGCCGCGCCGCTTCCTCATCAACTTCGGCTAAGGCGCCGGCGGTCAGCACCACTTTGGTGAACTTGTGGCGAGGCTGGGATTTGATGAACCGAGCGAGGTCGAGCCCCGAGCCCTGCGGCAGCGCGACATCGGCCAGCACCAGGTCCGGGTCCACATCTGGCATGCGGCGCAGCGCGGTCTCGCCGTCGGTGACGGTGACCACCTCATGCCCTTCCCCGCGTAAGATGCCCTCCCCCAAACGCTGTGCGTGGGGGCTGGCATCAGCCAAAAGGATCCGGCTCACTTCTTGTCTTTCGAGCTCGCTTTGGCGGGCTTGGGCGCCTTCGCCTTCTTTTCTTTGCCCTTCTTGGCGGGCACCGGTTGGCGATTGCTGGGCAGCGGCGCCTGTTCCGGAGCGGCCGCCGTTCCCGCAGGAGCCGCCGGAGCCGCACCAGCCGCCGCACCGCCCGCCGGAGCGCTACCGGTCGCGGCAGCGCCCTCAGCCGGCTGATTCTGCCGGGCATCGGGCTTGGTATCAAGGTCCGACGTGGCGCCGCTGACGCCGGTGGCAATGCTGACATCGGTTACGCCACCACCCGCCGCCCCGGCGGGCACCGGAACGCTGGCCGGAATCGTGGGACGCAGCGCCGCCATGGCGGGAGCACCGGATTTGGCGGCCTTGCTCGCATCCGGGCCCCGCTTCAACATGCCGGTGGCGCGGGACATCATGCCCACCTTCACCCGATTCTCCTGCTCGTACTTCATGCGGGCCACCGCCACCGGGTCGGCTTCCGGAACCGGCAGTTCCATCTGCTGCAGTTGCTTGGTGGCATCATCGACCCGCGGAGAGAGCGGATAGTCGCGCACGATCTTCGAGTACGCGGCGCCGGCCTTGTCGCGGAACCGCGCGCCCATCTTGGTGTAGGAATCACCCAGCTCCCACAACGCTTCATCGGCGCCGCTGTAGAGCGGGAAGTGGTCCACCATGTTCTGCAGGCGGTTCGACGCAGCGGGGAAGGAGCCCTTCTTGTGATAGAAGGCGCCCACGCGATATTCGCCTTCGGCCATCGCTTCCTGGATGTTGCGCAGCATCTGCTGCACCCGGGGCGCGAACTTGGAATTCGGGAACTGCACCAGCAGCTGGCGGCACTCATCTTCGGCGCGCAGCGCGTGGTTGTTGTCGCGATCCGGCTTCTCCATCTGCTTGTAGTGGATCATGCAGATCTTTTCCTGGCTCTCGGCGGCTTCTTCCATGGTGGGGTAGAAGAGGATGAAGTCCTTGTATTCGGCTTCCGCCTGCGCCATGCCATTGGAGCCGCCTTCGCGGAACCAGCTATCGGCGATTGCCAGCTTGGCCTTGGCCAGGTATTCGCTGGTGTCGTAGGTGTTCATCAGCGTGTTCAGCGTCAGCCGGGCCACTTCGTAGCGGCCACGCTCGATGTCCTTGATGGCTTTGTCGAACAGAACTTTGTCGGGCTGTTCGGTGTCTTTGCCAATCGGATTTTCATACTTCTTGCGGCGGCAACCGGCGGCAAATACCAGGGCCAGACAGACCAGTAACGTGACAACCTTGCGATTCATGCGATTTCCCTTATTCTAACGGGTTTAGCGGCCAGCCGTCGCGCCCCGCGTCACCGGACACCCTAAACCGCGCGCGCCAAGCGCGTCAACTCTCGGACGGCGCCCGCCGGATCAGGGTTGCCGGAAACACCCGCGCCAAACACTGACGTGCCGCAAACCATCCAGTCACAGCCCGCCGCCGCGCATTCCGCCACGTTGGCCGCGCCCAGCCCGCCGTCCATTTCGAGCAAAAAACTCAAGCCCCGTTCGGCGCGGATCGCCCGCAAGGCGCGCGTTTTGGCCAGCGTCCGGGGGATAAACGCCTGCCCCCCAAACCCCGGGTTCACCGACATCACCAGCACCAGATCCGCCACCTCCAGCACTTCCGTCAAGGTCGCGATTGGCGTCGCCGGATTAAGGGCGACACCCGCCTTCAGCCCCAACTTCTTGATCGCGCCCAGCGTCCGGTCCAGGTGCGGGCACGTCTCCTGATGCACGATCAGCGAATCGGCCCCGGCATCGGCAAAAGCACCCAGAAACAGGTCCGGCTGGCTCACCATCAGGTGGACATCCAAAAAGCTGCGGGAGACTTTGCGAATCGACGCCAGCACCGGCGGCCCCATCGAGATGTTGGGCACAAAGTGGCCGTCCATGACGTCGTAGTGCAGCACGGTGGCCCCACCCGCCTCCGCTAGGGCGATCTGGTCCGCCAGCCGGGCAAAGTCGGCGGCCAGCAGGGATGGAAGAATTTCAGGCACGGGCTTCAGGTTCGATTATGACACTTGGCCCGGGAACTCCCGTTGAACAGCAGCCGAGTGATGCTTAGAGCAGTTCTGGAATAATCGTAGTGGGTTTGAGGCTACTTTCGTTGACCAGTCTTAGCCCGATGCGTGAGCTTGGGGCTTGTTCGGGCCCGCGTGCAAGCCCCAAGCTCACGCATGGGGCTGAAAATCATGCCGCTTTCGCGGTGGTACGAAATGCCTCATGGGTTCTGAGAAACTGCTCTAGGCCTTCTGCAGACGGAAGAACTCCTGAAAGTCCGGGTCTGGCTGCCCGCCCAGCACGCGCTGCGCAATGTAATCGCCCAGCACGGGGCCATGCTTAAACCCATGGCCGGAGCCGCCGCCGGCGATCCAGACGTTGGACCACTGCGGGTGCCGGTCGATGATGAAATGTTCGTCCGGCGTGTTCTCCAACTGGCAGACGTGCGTCGCGACAATCGGCTGGTCTCGCAGCGCGGGAAAACGAACGGCAAGAAAATCGCGTGCCCGCTTCATCTGAAATGGTGCCGCCACGCGCTCATCGGTATCGGGGTCGAAGTTGGTGTCCGCGTTGGTGGGGCAGATCTTGAAGCCCTTTGAATCAAGGCTCGGGAAGCCGTAGAAGGCGCTCTCGGAAAAGTTCGGCAGCTGCGGATAGTTGAAGCGAGCATCCCCGGCCGGTGTGCCGAAATAGAGCACATCGCGCCGTGGGGTCGCCAAACGCTTCCCCAACAGATCCGGAAATAGCTTCCGCAGCCACGGCCCACAAGCGAAAACAAAGCTCCCGGCCGCCACTCGGCTGCCATCGCCGAGCTTCAGATTGCTTAGCTGGGACCCGGACGCCTCGCCCGGTTCAGCCCGCGCAATCCGGAACCGCCCGCCCTTGCGCTCAAACACCTGCGCCACGGTGATGCACGTCTCGCGCGCTTTCAAGATAGCCGCGCCGGGCTCATAGAGGCCCACCCCGACGCCTTCCGGCCGAATCACCGGCCACCGCCGCGCGATCTCCTCCGGGGCCAACGTCTCAAACGGCACCTTCAGTTTGTCCAGCACCCTCTGCGTGCCCTGCATCTCCGGAGTCAGCTGCGCAGCCATTTGCAGCCGTCCAATCGGGTGAAACAGAGCGCGCCCAAATTCCTGCTGCCGCTGCTTCCAGCGCTCCATCGCCCGCAGCGCCCAGCGCGAATAGATCTCACGGGTCCCATAGCCGCCCCGGATCTGCCGCGTTTCGTCGCCCGAAGTCGAACGCGGATTGCCCGCGCCATAAGCATCGAGCAGCGCGACACTAGCCCCGGCTTCAACAAGGTGCAGCGCCGTCCAGACGCCAAACGCCCCCGCCCCCACCACCGCCACCTCCGGCGCCAGGCCCGAACTCTGCGCCAGCGCCGCCGCCACCGGTGCCGATCCTAAAAATACCCGCCGCGAAGGAAGCATCCCGTCATGCTACCGCGGCGGAGCGCGCCGGACACGTCAGATTGCGTGGTCCGCGCTTTTGCAGTTGACACGGATCGCCGTTTCGGATATGTCTAGTTAATCGATGGAACTTATCTAGATGGCTGAAAATCATTCGCTCAACGAACTCGTCACCCCCAACACGGAGATTGACCAGCAGTGGGCCGACCTGTTGTCGCCTGGCCGGCGGCGGTTCATCCTCAAATCGGGGCTGATGGCGGTGGCCGGAGCGGTGGCTGCGGGTTCGCTGGAGGCAGAGGAGGACGCCGCCGCGAAACAGCGGATCGTCTCGCCCTATCGCGAAGGGTTCACCCCGATTTTCC
>JAPKYZ010000082.1 GCA_026394055.1 Acidobacteriota bacterium | reverse complement strand
CAGCCTGGGGTTGACCATTTTGCTCCACCCCAATACGGATGATCCGCGCGCCGACCACCTGTACTACACGCTTTGGGTGAACCGGTCGCAGCCGGTGAATGCGTACGGGATGAAGAAACCCGGCCCCGGCCAGGCAGCGGTTGAGCGCATCTTCCCGAATACCAAGCCGACAGTGAAGCTCGAGGTCTAAGCCTTCATCAACGGCTGAAGGCCCACGTGGGGCAGCCCCACGGCACACAGGTGGCTCGACTCAATTCCCGTATTTCCATGTGGTAGGTTAAAGCGATGAATACAGTAACTAACGCTCTTGTTTCCCTGACGGCCTTTGCCTGCTTAGCGGCGGCCCAGTCTCCGGCTCCCCCCAAGACTCATCTCAAGGTAGGTGACCAGGCCCCCGAGTTCAGCTTGCCTTCCACCACTGGCAAGCCGGTCTCGCTGTCTGAGTTCAAGGGCAAGAAGAATGTCGTCCTGGCGTTCTTCCCGGCGGCGTTTACGGGCGGCTGCACGAAGGAAATGCAGGCCTACCAGTTGGGTCTGGATAAGTTTGAAACCGTGGATACGCAAGTGTTCGGCGTCAGCACCGATAACACGCCTTCGCAGCGCCGGTTTGCGGAAGACTTGAAAGTGGTCTTCCCGATTCTCAGTGACTTCGCCACTCGCCAAGTCTCTAAGGATTACGGCATTCTGATCGCCGATCGCTGGATCGCCAATCGCGCCACCATCGTGAACGAAAATTCAGGCCGCATTCAGCACATTGAAGAAGGCTCGGCGGCGATCGACATTACGGGTGCGGCGACCGCCTGCAGCCGCCTCGCAAAAAAGTAAGCACTGGTAGGAACGCCGGTAAGCGCGGCCCCACCCATCCATTCGCTGGCTGGGATATTGTGTCAGCGGAAGGCGGATGACTATGTTGTTCACTCGACTCATTTGGTGGGGCCTCACCGGATTGCTGGTCGTCTCGGAAACGGGGGCCGAAAAGGCCCGGTTGCGCGTGGCGCACATTGGGCTGGAGCTTGATGGTTCCTGGCGCTTCAGTAAGGACGTCTCTCTGGCGCAAGATGGCGAGTTGGTGGGCGTCGCCGACCCGCATCCGGATCTGCTGGATCGGGCGCGCAAGGCCTTTCCGCAAGGCGTCCGCTTCTATACTGACTACCGCGTGATGCTGGGCGAGCTCCGGCCGGACGCGGTCACCAGCACTACGCCCAACGCCCAACATCTGGAGATTGTGCGGGAGTGCGCCAAGCGCGGCATTCACGTCTGGTTCCAGAAGCCCATGGCGACCAGTGCCCGTGATGCCCGCCAAATGGAGCAGTTGGCGTCACAGCGCGGGATCACCTTGATGATCAGTGACCATACCCGGTTCTCGCCGGCCGCCCAGGAGATCGGGGCGCGGCTGAAGGCGGGTGAGCTTGGACCCCTCCAGCGGCTCCACATCGTGAACCGCTTTTCGGCGTCAAAGGTCCTATCGCCCTACTACGCCGGGTACTTTCGCGAGCCGGCGCGCCATGGAGGCGGCGCCATCATGGACCAGGGCACCTACGGGATCAACTGGGCGATTTGCCTGTTGGGCCGCCCCGACAGTGTGTTTGCCACCGGACGCCAGCTCAATCAGGATCCGCGGGTGCCGCTGGAAGATCATGGCTGGGTGATCATGAACTACGGGAGCGCTGTGGCCATTGTCGAAGGCGGCTGGTGGGCCAAGCCAGACTTTGGGCGTGGCGGTCGCGGGGAGTTTCAGGCCAGCGGGCCCAAGGGCTCGCTGACGCGGCTGAATGATCAAGTGGTGCTGGAACCGGCCATTCCCGAAAACGACCCGGCCGCCGTCAGTTCGCCGCAACCTTTAACCCCTCGGGCGGTGCCGCCCCATATGGCCGACGGGATTAGCCATTTCCTGCACAGCGTCCGCTACCAGAAGCCGGTCGCCGAGCCGCATACGCCGCGGGTGAACGTGATCGTCAATGAAGTGGTGGAGGCCGCCTATGAATCCATCCGCACTGGGCGCGCCGTGCCACTGGCCGCTACCAACGGGAGATCTCCGCGGTAGTTGGCGGACTTCCCGCCGGACCACCGGCGCAAGGCTGGATCTCAGGTAAGATCAAAACAACCTTGCGGACGCTCTCGAAGAAGACTCAGTACACACTTCGCGCACTCTACAATCTGTCGGACAAGCACGGTGGAGCCTTGGCGACAATTGGGGATATTGCGCGTGAGGAGTCGATCCCGAAAAAGTTTCTAGAGCAGATCCTGCTGACGCTGAAACGGGATGGATTTGTCGAAAGCCGGCCCGGGCGGCAGGGGGGCTACCTACTGGCGCGTCCACCGCGCGCGATCACCCTGGGTCAAGTGATCCGGTCGATCGAGGGGCCTCTGGCTCCGCTGCCGTGTGCGAGCGAAAGCCGCTTTCGCAAGTGCGACGAGTGTGTGGATATTCAAACCTGTGGCACGCGCATGGTGATGCGCGAAGTGCGCGATGCGATGGCCCATATTCTCGATAGCACCACCCTCGAAGCGGTCTGTCGGCGCCAGAAGGAAGCGCGCGCGGTCGCGGGGGACCAGGAAACCTTGATGTACTACATCTAGGGCTCAAGCCGCGGAGACGCCCCGGCTTACTGCTGATTCACGGCGGAGAACAGCTTGCCGGCCCGATCCAGGGCACCCGCCGGATTCTCCGTGAAGAGCCAGAACCGCTCCCGGTCATGCTTGCCGCTGTCATTCTGGAACATCCCCTGAGACTTGTGTTCGGCGATCATCCAGTTCACCACAATGTTGTAGTTGAGGGCGTTCTTGAACCCGAACGGTCGGCTCCGATTGAACTCAAACGAAGGAGCGGCGCTGGCGACGGCAGTGTGGTCGTGCCCGGTGAACGGTACGGGCGCCGTCGCTCCCAGTCCGGGTTCTGCGGCGAGGACCACCGGTCGCTGAAGTTCGCCGAGTGCCGCCGCGGTTTCGACGGCTAGGATCGTGGCCGCCTGATGATGGCCATGCGTTTCGGATCGGGGCAACAGAGTAAAGATGAAATCGTACTGCTCGTGCTCCATCAGCTCGCGCAAGTGCCGGCGGACGCTCCGCGCATCCCAACCGCCTCCGAGTGCTTCCTTGGGGTCCAGCGTGAACTTGGTATCGCATTCGTTCAAGAAGTAGTGCTGCCGGATACCCAGCACTTCACCCGCTCGTAGCGCTTCCTGACGCCGGAGCTCGGGAAGACGCGCGCGGCCCACCGCTTCCTGCGTCAGCTCAACGGAATAGTATTTCTCCGCCAGTGCCGAGTACTTGAAGCCCGCTTCGCCGTTGGTGATGATTACCTGGTCCACTGTGCCGCCGAGCTCGCGGGCAATGCGGTAGGTGGTGGCCGCGAAATAGTACTCGTCGTCGGGATGGGCGACCACGAGCAACACTTTGGGCTGTGCCCGTGCCGTCGAGGCGTAGATGGCGATAGCCACCAGTAGAAACGCCAAATACAACAAAGAAGAGCGGACCTGGAGGTACCAGTGTGACTGCTGGAACCTGCGCAGGATCGGGGATGGCCTACGGTTGGACGATGCCGAGCGACATCTGACCAATTCCACGGCGTGTGACACGGGGCGGAGTTGGCCGGGCAATATACTCGACTTCATAGATCGATAATAAGATGATAGCCTCGCCACGTCAAGCATTTCGAGGCTACGCAACGCGACCTGCACTTGGTCCCGGACCTAGATTTCGTAGGCAAATGATTCGTGAGGGTCCCGGCGCAGGTTGACGTCTTCGATTGTGGTCTCGTCCAACACGCCCCCCAACGCGGCCTTCATTTTCAGCAGGATAGCCCGCGTTTCGCACGGCTTCAGCAAAGGACACTCCGGGCACTGGCGCGGACCGGTGTCACTGACGCAAGGCGCCAACGTCTGCGGACCCTCGATTGCCCGCAGGATCGCCCCCACGGTGAGCCGGGCTGGGGGCACGGCGAGGCGGTAGCCACCGTTTTTGCCGCGCCAACTATCGACAACCCCCGCCTTCTGGAGCTGGAGCAGAATCACTTCCAGGAACTTGCGGGGAATACTCTCTGACTCCGCGATCTCGGCCGCGGTCACCGGCCCCCGTCCATAGTCGCGGCCCAGGCGCCAGACGGCCCGCAGTCCATAACGGCTCTTTCGGGAGAGGTTAGTCATCGACACCGGACCGCTTCTGCGAGCGCTATCACTAAAGACGACATTCCCTATAGACTAAACGGACAATTGCCCTCTGTCAACGCTTTCATCATCCGAGTTGCCGCAGGATCAGCTTCGATGGCGTGGGGGAGTTCGTCAGCGACCACAAGAGGACCGAGATCAGATCGCTACTGTGCCGCACTGCGCGCGCACAGGGCGGGATTCAACCCGGCACCCCTCACCAGTCGCGGGCTTCTTCCGGAGCCCTTCGATGAGAGAGGTAAACTCTCCCTAGAGGCGATGTCGTACGGTGCCTCCCGCCGGCAAGCGGGCAGCAGATCGCCAAGGCAAGACCAACGATCAAGGCCTGGGGTATGAATCGGACAGTGGCCCTTTAGAAGACAAGCTTCAATGCGAACTGGATACTGCGGTTGGGAATCGCCGTCGAGTTGATCTGGCCCCGGTTGGCCGCATTCACATCGGTGACGGGCACGGCGAAGTTGGCCCGGTTCAAGGCATTGAATGCCTCGGCTCGGAACTGAAGGGCCAGCCGTTCCTGGAGACGGAAGACCTTGAAAAGGCCGATATCGAAGGTTTGAATGCCGGGCGCAGTCAAGATATTGCGGCCCGCATTGCCGAAGGTGAAAGTACCGGCAGGTACGATGTCGGTAAAGGCCGCCACGTTGTACCACTGCCGAACCGTAGGGTTGTCCAGCCGGGCGTTGCCAATGACGTTCGGACGGTTGTTACCGCCGGTGTTCGAGATGTCCCGGCTGGTGGTGACGGTGAATGGCCGCCCGGTCTGCACCGTAACGATACCCGTCGTTTCCCAGCCGCCAATGGCCGCATTCAACCAGGCCGGTGCGGAGGCGCCAAAGGCGCGGCCCCGGCCAACCGGGATCTCATAGACGTAGCTGGCCACGTATCTGATGCGGGCGTCAAAGCCGGACAAGCCCCATTCGGCGCTCAGATTCCGGGTGTCACGAATGCCGCCGTCACCGGTATTGCCGCTCGACTGAATGCTCTGCAGGTCGAGCGACTTGGAGTAGGTGAGGCTGGTTTGGAACGTCAGGCCGTTCGCGTACCGGCGCTCCAGCCGCGAAACCAAGCTATGGAAGCTCGACCGGCCGACCGCGTCCCGCCAAGTGACGTTGGCCCATTGGCTGTAAGGCCGGCGCGCCTGGATGTTCCCAGCTCCGGGCCGAGGTTGGTTGATGTCATAGCTGATCGGGATCGCCGTCCCTTTGGAACCCTGGTAGGTGACATCGAGCAAAAGATTCCGGATCAGTTCCCGTTGCACGCCGAAGCTCCACTGCTGCATGTAGGTGGTGGGGAAGTTGGCGTTCACGGCGCCGGGCGATACGCTGCCGCCCGCCGTGCCGGCCGGGAAGGGATTCTCCCACGTGGCAAACGTCTCAGTGGGCGTATTCGTCGTCGTAAAGCTTGAGAGGAACGGCGCTCCCAATCCGTAGAGCGGAAACATGCCGTTGCCCACCACGACCTGGTCATAGAAGATGCCATAGCCGCCGCGCACGATGGTCTTGTTGTCCCGCGTCAGGCGATAGGCAAAGCCGACTCGAGGGGCGAAGTTGGTCTTGGGCATTTGGTAAAGCGTGTCGCCCAGCTTGATGGTGCCCACTTGGGTCAATAAGCCGGTCTGGCGATTGACGTCGAACACACCGCCTTGCCCGGAGTTCAACAAGCCGGTCCGGAGGTCGAACTGTGACAGCTTGTTGGTTCGCTCCCTCTGCGGTAGGTTCAGCTCATAGCGCAGGCCGAGATTCAGGGTGAGTGCGGGCAGTACCTTCCAGTCGTCCTGGACGTAGAAGCTGCTTGAGCGCGTGTAGGGGTGCTGGTTCGGATCGCCGATCGCCCGCCCAGTGGACCGCAGACGGCCCGTGAGGAAGTCCGCCAGCGCATTGCCCGAATACTGCCCGTTCCAGGCAAATGAGCCTTTGGGTGTCGAATCAAAGTAGGAGTGCTTGTAGAAGTACTGATAGTCGCCGCCAAACTTCAGCGTGTGCTTCAGCCGCACCCAGGTGAGTGCATTCACGATATTGATGGTGTTGTCGCCGCGCCACTGCGGCGTGCCGCCTCCGATACCAGAGATGCCGGTAATGGAGATACCTGGTAGGCCGCCGTTGACACTGTTCGTAGGCTGAACACCGGACAAGCCCCCCTGCGGAATCCCCAACTGCTGCACAACGTTGCCGAGTGCGTTGTCTTCGTTGTTGCGAAGGCCGGAATAGCGGTTGTAGCCGATGCGGAACTCGTTGATCAGGTTCGGACTGAAGATGTGATAGTCGGTGATCACCGCGTGATGGGACCGTTGCTTGTCCTGCGTCGAGAAGCCCGGAATCGTGCTCGGCGTGTAGACAAAGTAGTCAAAGAACTGATACGCCACGGTGAGATTGTTCTTGGCATTGACGACATGGTCGGCGCGCACCGAAAACTGGTCCTGCGGGGTACGCGAGGGTGTCGAGTTGACGAAATTGAGGCTTCCGGTGCCGGCGGTCAGGTTGGGAACTGGATAGTATTGCAACAACTTCAGACTGGTGGGATGCAGCAACGATCTCGGGATGATGTTGCCCGACACACCCGGAATGTTCAGCGTCGTGCGCAGCGCGGAAAAGTCTCCCTGGCGCTCGCGCTCCGTGGGGACAGTGCCTTGGCTGACCGTCACTTGCTTGTTCCGGAGCCCTTCAAACGTGCCGAAAATGAACGTCTTGTTCTTGCGGATGGGCGCTCCAACCGAGAAACCGTAGTTATTGCGCGTGAACGGCGTCAGCGCACCGGGGCTGAAGAAATTCCGGGCGTCAAAGCGGTTGTTGCGGAAGAACTCGTAGGCGGTTCCATGGATCTCGTTGGTGCCGGATTTGGTGGTGACGATCACCTGCCCGCCCGATTGGCGGCCATACTCGGCGTTGTAGGAGCCGGTGAGAATACGGAATTCGCGAATGCCGTCCACCGAAGGCCGGACGCTGGGCTGACCGGTGGTCCGATCATTGTTGTCCGTGCCATCCAGCAGGAAATTGTTGGTCGTCTCCGGATTGCCCGCCACATTGAAGCCTCCCCGAGCCGCCAGCGTTGAGCCCTGCGGCGGATTGAAGACGTTGGGCACCAGGCGGGCCAGGTCGTAAAATACGCGGCCGTTCAGCGGCAGCTCCTTCACCTTCTTTTCATCGATGACGCCGCTGTTGCTGCCATCTTCCGATTGGATGATGGGGGCGACGGCCTCCACCACCACCTGCTCCGTGGGCGTGCCGATCTCAAGCGTGAAATCGAGGCGCGCTTCCTGGCTGACCTGCAGGACAAACTGATCCTGCAACTTCGTCTTGAACCCCGGCGCACCCACCGCGATCGAATAGGCTTGGGGCGGCAGCTGCAGCGCCACGTAATCCCCGGCGCTGGACGTCGCGAGGCTCCGGATGGTGCCCTTTTCAAGGTTGGTAATCTTTACGGACGCCCCTACAATGACGGCGCCAGAAGCATCGCGAACGGTCCCGCGGAGGGTGGCATTGACGTTCTGAGCGGACGCCACGATGGGCAGAGTGATGAGGCCAAAAGCGAGAATGAGTGTCTTCATAATCAACAACTACAATGTAGATCGAAATTAGTACGATCAGGATTCGAAAATCAACTACTCAATGGAGAGAAAATCGCTAAACTTCCTCTATCTAACACAAAATAAACGACAAGTATTTCACTACTATTTTGATCGTTATAGACTTGATGTTCGCCAGTGGCTGAGTGAACGGCCAATGGTCAAGGAGGGAGGCCGTCAGGGCGTAGTGCTGCGGTCGAGTTCCAATCGGCGGGTCAGTTCATTGCGGACCCCGTCGGGTAGAGCCCGATACTGCTCGCTCTCCACCATGAAGCTCAGCCCGTGGCGGACGAGGCCATGTTGGAGGTCAAACTGCCACCGTGCTGGCTGAGTCGCCATCGAGCGGCGCCGCATTCCAAACGCCTCGGCAAACGGCGATGGCCCGGCCAGCGGAACGGGCAGTGGAGCTTCGCCTTCAGAGGCCAGCGCGGCGGCGGTTTCGCTCAACAAATCCCGATCAATACGGCCCGCCGCCCAGTCCCAGTGGAGCCGGGTGAGCAGATTCGTCACCAGTGTCTGGTGTTCAAACGTCATTAAGGCCACCGGGTCGCTGGCGGGGCGGAGATAGCGGCTGGTGTCAAAACGAGGGCGCCGCTTTTCGAGTTGCTGCGGCGCGGCCGGGTCCGGCGCGACGGCGTTGGCGCGATTCTCCGAGAGACCGGCGGGGGTATCAACAAACCAGCCGCCCCAACGGTCTTTGAACGCCGTCCGGTGATCCGTAATGATGGCGCCTAACCGGGAGGGCTGCCCGTCGGTCCGGGGAACGACGGAGCCCACAAAAAGCCCGGGTACACCCAGCGTTGCCGGTCCGTGATGGCACTGGAGACACGATTTTTCCCGCGAAAGGCGCGGCTCCTCCCGGCGCTCGGCGGCCAGCGTATAGAAGATCGGCCCCAGCTTCGGGTCCACGGCAGCGATTTCGATCAACGGCGCCCCCGGAATCCAGCCGACAGCCGCCTCCGCAGAAAAATAGATCGCGCGAGGGTTGGCGGGCGAAACTCGAGCCCCCTGGAAGCTGGTCTTCGAGAAGACCAGTAGCTGCGAATCGGGCGAGATCCCGAGCTCCCGAAGAAGGCTGGGCAGGTAGCCAAAACGATCGTCGAACGTGAGCCGCGAGAGATCGAGACGTGCGGCCACGTTCTCGGTCGGGGCGGTGGCATAGCGAATGGCCGGATGATCCGGCGACTGCATGCTGCGGTAGACCGGCGCGTCGGCGGCCCACATCGCCACTGCGGCCCAAGCCCAAAGCATCGACGCTACTTCCCGCTGGACTTGCTATCGGTAGACTTGTCGCCCGCCTTAGCCGGAGCGGCAGTCTTGGCCGGGTCGGGCTTCACGGGGTCGGGCTTGGCGGCCGGGATGCATTGGTCGGAACGGCAGTTGTGCGAATTCACCGAACCCAACTTTTCAAGCAGCGCCAGTGTCTCCGGATGTGGCAGCCCAAAGCGGGTCGGTCCGTTGGCCATGTCCGCCACGGTATCGCCGGCCTTGGTCTTGGCATCCACCTTGGCTCCCTTCGACACCAGATACGTCACCAGATCGTTGTGGCCGATATAGGCGGCTCCATGCAGAGCCGTGTAGCCCCGGCTGTCAGCGGCGTTGAGATCAGCGCCTTGTTCGACGCAAAGCTTGGCCGCGTCCAACCAGCCATCGGGCGCGTTAGTGGAGTGGTTCGCCATCCATCCCAAGCCGGAGGCGACCATCAAGGGCGTCGTGCCCTGCGCAGCGGCCAGCTTGTGGTCAGCGCCAGCGGCCAGCAGCAGTTTCATCGCCGCCACATCGGCCGCCTGGGCCGCCCGCCAGAAAGGAGTGGAGCCCTTGGTATCCACCCAGATCGGGTCCTGCGCCAGGCCGCGGAACCAGAGCCGCTTTTCGAGCTTCGCATTCGGATTGGCGCCTTGGCCAGCAGGTTCTTGATCAGCTGCAGGTAACCGGTTTTCTGCTGCGTCGTGTCCGGTTGGGGATACCAGGCCCGCGGGGCCCACTGGACATCAATCACCGCATAGAGGGCGGCGAGCCCGGAAGTATTCGCCAGATTCGGATCCGCCCCCCGGTCGAGCAGCAGTTGGGCGACATCGAAGTGGCCGTTGATGATGGCCAGCACCAGCGGGCTGGTCTTCTCACTCTCGTTTACCTCATTGACATTGGCTCCGGCATCGAGCAAAGCGGTCACAGTGTCCCGATGGCCATCACGGGCCGCGTAGAGCAGAGCGGTCATGCCTCCGATCACCGTGGTGCCGGATTCGCGGGGGCCGAAGTTGGCGACGTCACCGGCCTTGGCCGCGCCTGGCTTCGGAGGCTCCGGCTTGGCTGCCGGAGTGGCGGCTTTCGCCTCGACCTTTGCCGCAACTTTGGGGGTTTCAGGAACTGGCGCCTTGGGTGGCACACCTTCCGCTTTACTGGACGCCGGTGCCGCTGGCGCACCGGCTGGTGCCCCGCCTTCACGCGCCGGAACGATGTTGCCGTCCATATCCACGCGCAAGCGTTCCAGCTGGGCCACCTTGGTCTTCAGCCGGAAGTCCGCACCCTTGCTCAGCAGCAACCGGACCACATCCACTCGATTCAGCGCGGCGGCGAACATCAGGGCCGTCTGGTTGTTGGCCGATTCCCGGGCGTTTACTTCCGCGCCAGCAGCCAGCAACGCCTGCACGGCCGCCACATTGCCGGAAGCTGCCGCAAACATCAGAGCCGTGGTACCCGTCGCGTTCGGCTTTTGGACGCCCGCACCGGCTTTAAGCAAGGTCGCCAGAAGCGCGGCATTGCCATTGCGCGCTGCCAGATGCAGGGGAGTCAGCCCGCCCACGCGGGTAATGGCATCTACCGCCGCGCCCTGCCGCAGCAGGTCCTGCGCAGAGGTCAGGTCTTCATTCTCGGCCGCCCAATGCAGCGGCGTCATGCCATCGCCGATCGTCTGCGCAGGTAGGCGGACGGCCATCAAGAGTAGCGACAAAACAATCTTGTGCATGGCCTTAGACCTCCACCAGACCCGTGCTGTCGCCAATCGCGGGGCGGTCTACGCCCAGCTTGTGCAGAATCGTCAGCAGGGCGTTTGCCATCGGCGTCCCGTCCTTTTCCCGCACGTGCAGGTTCCCTTTCAACTGACCGTTGGCGTGGCCGAACAGCAGGATCGGCACGCGCTTGTGGTTGTGCACGTGGGAATCACCCATCGGGCTGCCATAGAGCACCAGCGAATGATCGAGCAAGTTGCCGTCGCCATCCGGCGTATTGCGCAGCTTGTCCAAGAAGTACGGCAGCAGACTGACATGGTAGCGGTTGATCTTGGCGAAGTCGGCAATCTTGGACGGGCTTTCACCATGGTGAGAAGCGGAGTGGAACGGCACCTTGACGCCGCTTTCCGGGAACACCCGCTGGCTGACATCACGGCTCATCTTGAAGGCCGAAATCCGGGTCATGTCGGTCGTAAAGGCGAGCACCTGCAGGTCGAACATCAGCCGCACGTGCTCTTCATAGGAATCGGGCACGCCCACGGGCGCGGCGGGCAGGGAACGGGCTTCGCCGCTGACGTTGTACTTCTCGATCCGCTGAATGCGGCGCTCCACTTCGCGCACGTTGTCGAGGTACGTGCCCAGCCGGGCCCGATCGGAGGGTGAGAGATCCTTCTTTAGCCGCGCGACATCGCTCGTGATCCCGTCCAGAATGCTCCGCTCCAACTGTCGCCGCGCCAGCCGCTCAGCGGGCTTGGCGCCATCGCCGAACAGCCGCTCAAAGGCCATCCGCGGATCGATCGTCATCGGCAATGGCGTCGTGGGCGACGACCAACTGATCGTGTCCGCGTAGACACAGGCGTAGCCATAGGCGCAGGCGCCGGTGGCATCGACGTTCTCGATGCAGAGCTGGATGGAGGGCAGCGGCGTATCCTGCCCGAATTTCTGCGCGTAGATCTGGTCGATCGAGATACCGGCCAGGATGTCCGAACCCTCGGTCTGCTTGGGATGTGCCGCGGTCAGATAGACGGCGCTCGACCGGAAATGGTCCGCCCCCTCTTCGGCCGCCGAATGGGCTGTGGCGGGGTTCAGGTCCGTGTGGCTGATGATCGTCAAGTAATCGCGGAACGCCTCCAGCGGCTTCAGCGACTCGGTGAACTCGAAATCCGCCCCGGTCTTCTGGGGTGACCAGTAGTGCTTGTTCGTCCCATCCAGCGTGCTGCCCGCCGTGCCGTGCACCATCTCAATGCAAGCCAGGCGCGGCCGGGGTGAGGCGGCCGTCTTGCTGATGGGCGTCTGGGCGGGCACCATTGATTCGAGCAGCGGCAACGCCAGCGCGTAACCAGCTCCGCGCAGCAAGGCTCGCCGTGAAAGCGATTTCCGGGTTAGATACATGTCACTCTCCTGATTCCTGGACTGCCGGAGTTTTGGGTCGCTCGGCGCGCCGTTGCTGAAAGGCGAGGCTGTTCACTACCGCCAAAACAAACGCGGAAAAACGATGTTGGTCCTTGGCGGCCGCTCGTGCGACGGCCCGCACGGCGGGCATGTCGGGCGCGTTCAACACGCGGCCCACACCGTAAGAGAGCAGCCGTTCCGCGAACGTCTCCAGGTAGGCGTCGGAGTGGTTCAGGATCGCCTGCCGCAGACTGGCCGGTCCGTTTAATCTCGTGCCGTCGAACAGCTCCGCCGCGGCATCGACGGGGAAGCCATTGTCGCTGGTGCGCCAGATCCCCACCGCGTCATAGTTCTCCAGAGCAAACCCGATCGGGTCCATCAGCTTGTGACACGACGAGCAGGCCGGGTTGGCGCGATGCTCCTGCAGGCGGTCCCGGACAGAAGTGGGCTTGGTATTGTCGCCATTCTCTTTGAGCGCCGGCACATTGGGTGGCGGCGGGGGTGGCGGCGTCCCGAGCAGCACCTCCAGCACCCACTTACCGCGAATGACGGGCGCGGTTCGGTTGGCCACTGAAGTCAAGGTGAGAATGCTGCCATGACCCAACAACCCGCGGCGGCGCTCGTCCGGCACCGTGACACGCCGGAACCGGTTCCCCAGGATGTTGGGGATGCCGTAGTGCTTGGCCAAGCGCTCGTCGACATGGGTGTAGTCCGCCGTCAGCAGGTCCAGCACGCTGCGGTTCTCCCGGATCAGGCTTAGCACCAAGAGCTCCGTTTCGCGGCGCATCGAGCGGGCGAGATTGCGGTCGAAATTCGGGAACAGCAACGGATCGGGCGAGGCCTCTTTGAGGTTCTGCAAGTTCAGCCACTGCCCGGCAAAGTTGGTGGCCAGCGCCTCTGCCTTGGGGTCCGCCAGCATGCGCCGCACTTGCACCTCCAGCACGGCGGGTTGGCGGAGCGTGCCGTTGTTGGCGGCAGTCAGCAGCACCTCGTCCGGCGCGCTGCTCCAAAGGAAGTAGGAAAGGCGGGATGCGAGTTCGAGATTGCTAACGCGATAGTTCGTTCCGGGCGGAATGCTGGCCGGTTGCTTTTCAAAGCGGAAGACAAACTCGGGATTGGACAGGATCGACTGCAGGCCCGCCTGGATGCCCGATTCAAAGTCCCCTTGGTTGCGGGCGCGTTGGAACGTAGTGAGAAGGCGGTCCACATCGCCGCCATTCAGCGGCCGCCGGTAGGCTTGCCGGGCCAAGCGACCGAGTATCTCCTTGGCGCAAGCCGTCTCCGCAATTCCCGGTTCTGGCATGCAGGAGAAGATCCTCCGGCGGCTGGGGGTCTCGGACACCGGGCCTGGCGCCAGCGGCCCGTCAACAATCAGGTCGTGCAAGTGCGGTAGCGATGTGAGGCCGGGGATATTCGCCACGTTGACGTCTACTAAACTATGTTCCACCGGCGAGATCAAGTCCTCCACCGGCCCATCAAACTTGCGCGGGAAAGCCGCCGCCAGCCGGTGAGGCCCGGCGGGCACCTTGATCGGCGGCGTCTTCAGCTCCTCGAACTGCTTCATCGCCGGGTCGATGTCGAAGATGGCCTTCCGTTCGCCATCAATCGAGACCTCGATCTGCTGCCCCTTGCCCAGCGTCCGCCCAAAGAGCGTCGTACCCATCTGGTGAAAGTAGAACGAGAGCCGGAACACATACTCGCCGTCCACCGGAAAATTGTGCTGCACCGCGATACCGCCGCGCGTGCCGAAGGGCGTGCCTTCAATGTGCCGGGTTTGCGAGATCACGCGCGGCAGCGTGTAGGTGGCGCGGGTACGCGCCGTTTGCGGGTCACCCACCGCTTCCCGGCTCACCTTGCCCGCTGCCCGGACATAGGCCTCCACCAGCGTCGGCGAGATCGTCAGGCCGTCGGCCATGTTGTCGAAGCCGCGGGTCAGATCGTCGGTCGGAAGCAGGCTGGACACATCGACATTGAGCCCCAGCAGATCCCGCACCGAGTTGGCGTATTCCACCCGATTCAGCCGGTGCAGCGCCGGAGCTCCGGGGTTGGGCCGCAGGGCCGCCGCTTGATCCAGACGCGTTTGCAGCGTCTCGACGAACTGTTTCCGCACGGCCACAGGGGGTATGGGTAGGCCCGCGGGCGGCATCAGACCGGTCCGCACCTGCTTCACCACCTTTTCCGCCAGCTCAGCGTGGCGGGATGCGGTCGATACGCTCCACCCGGTCAAGTTGACGCCACCCGGCGTCGACCGGGTGTTGTGACAGCCCACGCAATACTTCGCGGTCAAACTAGGCGCGCGTGCGGTCGCCGTCACCGGCGACGTGGCTGCCAACGCCAGTGCTAAAACGATACTCGACATACACGATCTATTATAGGATGATATTTCCCAGAGTCACAACATGAAACTCCGCTATTTGCTTTTCCTCTCCTTCCCCTTGCTGGCGGCCGATCTCGTGGAAATTGAGCGCATGACCTGGCCCGAGATCAAGAAAGCCATTCACGAACAAGGGAAAAACACCGTTCTGGTCTACAACGGCGGCACCGAACAGCGCGGCCCACACACCGCCGCCGGAGGCCACAATCTGATCGCCCGGGCCACCGGCATCGCCATCGCGCAGAAGCTGGGCAATGCCCTAGCGGCCCCCGTGATTCCGTTTTCACCCAACCAGGCCAACCCGGAACTCCCGGGCACCATCGGCGTTAGCCCGGCGCTTTACGCAGCGCTCAACGAAGAGGTCGCTGAGCAGTTGATCAAGAACGGTTTCAAGAACGTGGTCCTGATGGGCGACCACGGCGGCGGCCAGAAGGACTTGCAGCAGACGGCGGCCAGGCTGGACGCCAAGTACTCAGCACAGGGCATCCGGGTGGTCTATTGCAGTGACGTCTACGGCAAAGCCAACACGGAGTTCTTCGCCTGGCTGGACAAGAACGGCTACCCGGCCAGTGCCCACGCCGGCATTCCGGACACCTCGGAAATGCTCTACCTCGGCGGCGATGACGGTTGGGTCCGGAAGGACCTAGTGGCGACGGCGCTCGGCGATCCGGTCCGGAAGCCGGGCGAGGCGCGGGACCCGAACGCCAAGCGCATCAACAATGGCATCAGCGGCGACGCCCGCCGCTCAAGCGCCGAGCTCGGCAAGCGCTTCATCGACCTGAAGGTGGACTTGGCGGCCAAACAGATTCAACAGCTTCTGGCGGCAACGAAATGAGCGGCCAAGACCTGCAGATCACCTCCCGGCGGGTACTGCTGGCGCAGTTAGGCGGCGCGATCGCCACGGCGGGCCGTGCCTGGAGCGCCACGCTTCCCTCTGCCCGCAAGAGTCCATTGAGTATCGCCGACAAGCCGAATGCCATTGAGGACGTCACCCGGTACAACAACTACTACGAGTTCGGGACCCGCAAGACGGAACCAGCCGAATTGGCCCGCGGCTTTAAGACCGACCCCTGGACGCTCACCGTCGATGGAGCAGTCAAGAAGCAACTAAAGCTGAACCTGGACGACATCCGCAAACTCGCGCCGCTCGAAGAGCGCGTCTACCGCTTCCGCTGCGTCGAGGGCTGGTCCGCCGTCATCCCCTGGATCGGCTACTCCTTATCCGAGATCCTCCGGCGGGCTGCGCCCACGCCGAAAGCACGATTCGTAGCTTTCGAAACCTTCTATGACCCGGCCCAGATGCCAAACGCCGGTGTGAGCCGCCTCGAGTTCCCGTATCGCGAAGGTCTGCGTCTGGACGAAGCGCAGCATCCGCTGACGCTATTGACCGTGGGCATGTATGGCCAGTCGCTACCACCCCAAAACGGTGCGCCGGTTCGTTTAGTGGTGCCCTGGAAGTATGGCTTCAAGAGTGCCAAATCGCTGGTGAAGATCACGCTGACTGAAACTCAGCCGGCCACTTCCTGGAACATCAAGAAGCCGCAGGAATATGGTTTCTATTCGAACGTCAATCCCAGTGTGGATCACCCCCGCTGGAGCCAAGCCACGGAGCGCCGTTTAGGCGAGCTCGGCCGGAAACCGACCCTGCCCTTCAATGGCTATGCCGATCAGGTGGCCAAACTCTACTCCGGCATGGACCTCCGGAAGGACTTTTGAAGCGCCTGGTTTTTCTGGCTAGCTTGTTGCCGCTGGCGTGGCTGCTGGGTGAAGGGTTCACCGGGAAACTAGGCCCCAATCCGGTGGAGGCGATCACGCATTCCACCGGTGATTGGGCCTTGCGGTTCCTGCTGGCGACGTTAGTCATCTCACCGGCCCGAAGAGTGCTGAAGCAACCCAGCCTGATCGGATACCGGCGATTGTTGGGGCTCTACGCGTTCTTCTACGCCGCGCTCCATTTGTTGACGTGGGTGTGGCTGGACAAGTTCTTTGACTGGCCGGAAATGTGGGACGATTTGCTCCACCGGCGCTTCATCATGGCCGGCCTGTTGGCGTTGGCGCTGATGGTCCCGCTGGCGCTCACCTCCACCACTGCTTCGATCGCCCGGCTGGGCGGGAGAAACTGGCGCCGCCTGCATCAGGCCGTATACGTTGTGGCAATCGCCGCCTTGGTGCACTACTACTGGCTGGTGAAATCCGACATCACCGCGCCCCTCAGCTACGGCGCGGTGCTCGGTGTGCTTTTGCTCTTTCGGGTAGTGGTGAAGCTTTTGGTGTCCCGCCGCCCGGACTTACCCGCGCGACAGGGTAGCTAGGCGCTCGCCCGCCGCGTCCAGCGTTTCAAACTTCTTGCAGAAGCAGAAACGCATCTGCTGGGCGCCATCCTCCTTGCGGCTATAGAAGCTGGAGCCCGGAACGCCGATCACGCCCACCCGCTGCAGCAGATGTTGCGCAAACGCCAGGTCGTCCTTGAACCCAAAGCCAGAGATGTCCGTCATCACGTAGTAAGCACCTGCCGGATTGAAGCAGCGGAAGCCGGCCGCTTGCAGCAAGCCCACCAACCGCTCCCGCCGGGCGTCGTAGTCCTGCGATAAGTGCGTGTAGTAGTCCTGCCCCGTCGTCAGAGCTTGGGCGCTGGCGTGCTGCAAGGGAGCGGCGGCACCGACAGTCAAAAAGTCGTGGACCTTGCGGATGGAATCCGTGATCTCCGGCGGCGCAATCACCCAGCCGACACGCCAGCCAGTCACGGAGAACGTCTTGCTCATGCTGTTCACCAAAATGGACCGCTCGCGCAGACCCGGCAGCGTCAGCACCGGAATGTGCTGCGCGCCGCCGTAGGTGATGTGCTCATAGATCTCGTCGGTGATGAACAGGGCATCGTACTCCTGACAGAGCCCCCCGATAAACTCCAGCTCTTCGCGCGAGAAGACCTTGCCCGAGGGATTGTTCGGGGTGTTGATCACCACCGCCTTGGTGCGATGGCTGAACGCCCGCCGCAGTTCCTCGCGGTCAAACGTCCAATCCGGCGCCCGCAACGCCACGCGGACCTGGGTGCCGCCGGACAACACCACGTCGGGCGCGTAGTTCTCGTAGTAGGGCTCAAAGATGATCACTTCATCGCCCGGGTTGATGATGCCCAGCAGCGTCGCGATCATGCCCTCCGTCGCTCCGCAGACCACCGTGATCTCACGTTCCGGGTCCAGTTCCACGCCATAGGTCAGCGCATACTTGGCCGCGATAGCGGCCCGCAACGGCTTGGCGCCCCACGTGATGGCGTACTGGTTGAGGTCGGCATCGATCGCTTCATGCGCCGCGGCCTTAATCAAATCGGGCGCCGGGAAATCGGGGAACCCCTGGGCCAAGTTGACGGCCCCGTAGCGGATCGCCTGGCGGGTCATGTCGCGGATCACGGACTCGGTAAAGCGGCTGGTGCGTTGGCTGAGGAATCGGTCCTGAAGGGTGGGAGCGGTGGGTGACGCCATGGTGTTTAGAGTACCCGATTTCGATCTATCTATGCTATGTTGATCGATATAGTCGTCTATTATGTCAACCGCACTTCTGGCCGATCCCATTTCTACTCTCAGCGCATCTTCCACCACCGCTCCGCTCAGCATCCTTTATGAGCACCCCGCGTGGTTCGAACGCCTTTTCAACGAGTTAGACCGGCGTGGGACTTCCTACCAAAAAGTCAGCGCCACCGAATTCTTCTACGATCCCGGCGTCACCAAGGACCTGCCGGCGGTGGTTTTCAATCGCATGAGCCCGTCTGCCTACCGGCGCGGGCACGGCAGCGGGATCTCCCATACGCTGAGCTACCTGCACCACTTGGAAGCCGCCGGAACGCGGGTGATCAATGGTTCCCGAGCATTCCAGTACGAGCTTTCGAAGGCCGCGCAGCTCTCCTTGTTGGGCTCGTTGGGTCTCCGCTTCCCCAAATCGCGGGTGCTGCATAATCCGGAGAGCGCTCTGGCCGCCGCTGAGGGTTTGCGGTTCCCGGTCGTCATCAAACCGAACGTCGGCGGCAGCGGCGCGGGCGTGGTCCGCTTCAACTCGCGGGAGGAATTGGCCGCAGCCGTCGGTGGGGGGCAGCTGGATTTCGGGTTCGATCACGTCGGCCTGCTCCAGGAGTTCATTCCCGCGCGCGGTGGCTTCATCACCCGCGTCGAAACGCTGGGCGGGAAATATCTCTATGCCATTAAGGTCCACTTGAGCGGCGAGACGTTTGACCTTTGCCCCGCCGACATCTGCCAGACCACGAAGGGCGAGGACCTGACCGCCTGCGTGCTCGAAGCCTCCAAGTCCGGCCTGAAGGTGGAGGCCTTTGAACCGGCACCGGACATCATCGCGGCGATTGAAGCCACCGTACAGGCCGCGGGCATCGATGTGGGTGGCATCGAGTACATCGTGGATGACCGCGATGGCCACGTCTACTACTACGACGTCAATGCGCTATCAAACTTCGTCGCCGATGCCCCGCGCGTGATCGGCTTTGATCCCTTTGTGAACCTGGGTGACTTTTTGGAGGAGGCGTTGCGCCATGGCGGCCGCTAAATCGATGCGGTACGGCTACTGGATGCCGATTTTCGGCGGATGGTTGCGCAATGTCGAGGACGAGGGGATGGAGGCGAGCTGGGGCTACATCAGCCGCCTCGCCCAACGCAGCGAAGAGATCGGCTTCGACCTGAGCCTGGTGGCCGAGCTGAACCTGAATGACATCAAGGGCATTGAAGCACCCTCGCTTGATGCCTGGTCCACCGCCGCGGCCTTGGCGGCCGTGACGCGCCGGCTGGAGCTGATGGTGGCCGTGCGCCCGACCTTTCACCACCCGGCACTGCTGGCCAAGCAGGCCGCGAACATTGATCACATCAGCGGCGGCCGGCTTTCACTGAACGTCGTTTCGTCCTGGTGGGAGCAGGAAGCCCGCATGTATGGCGTCGGCTTTGACCAGCACGATGAACGTTATGCCCGCACTTCGGAATGGCTCGACGTCGTTAGTCGGCTATGGTCGGAGGATCACGTCACCTACCAGGGCAAGTATTACCGCGTCGAGGATACCGTGCTGCAGCCCAAGCCCGTACGCCAGCCCCGGCCAACGATTTATGCCGGTGGCGAGTCCGAGGCGGCCAAGAATCTCATCGCCGCGAAATGCGATGCTTATGTGATGCACGGAGATCCCCCGGAACGGATTGCCGCCAAAATCGCCGACCTGTCGGCCCGGCGAGACCGTCTTGGCCTGCCCCCCATGCAGTTCGGAGTGGCGGGTTATGCGATCGTTCGCGAGTCCGAAGCCGCCGCACAGCGCGAACTGGCCCGCATCACGGACCCGCACCAAAACGCCGCCGGTTATGCCAATTATCAGCAGTGGCTGGCCGGGACCCAGCTGGAACAGCGCATGTCAATCGAAGAGTATTCGGTCTCCAACCGCGGCTTGCGCACCGGCCTGATCGGCACCCCGGAACAGGTCCAGGACCGGATCGAACAGTTCCGGCAGGCGGGCGTGGATCTGCTGCTCCTCCAGTTCAGTCCACAATTGGAAGAGATGGAACGCTTTGGCGAAACCGTGATCCGTCAGGTGGCAACGGCCGCTTGAGACTCCTCGGCATTCTTCTCACGGCCATCCTTCTGCTGGGGTGCTCGTCTACTTCGTCGCGGAACCGCCTCAAACTCCGTGTCGGTGTAACACCCGTCCCAGCGGGCGAAGTTCTCGCCGAAGTGGTTCCGCTCCTCAAAGCCCAAGGCATCGAGGTGGAGCTGGTGTCGTTTACCGACTATATCCAGCCCAATCTCGCCCTAGCCGCCGGCGATCTCGATGCCAACCTCTACCAGAACGTCCCGTTCCTGGAACAGTTCAATCGTGACCGGGGCACGCGGTTTGTGGCGGTGAGGCGGATCTATCTACCGCCCATGGGGGTCTACGCGGGTCGCGCCGCTTCATTCAGTCAGCTCTCCGCTCAGCCCGTGGTGGCCATCCCGAACGATCCCACCAACCTGGGCCGCGCTCTGCTGGTGCTGCAGGCGGCCGGCTTGATCCGCTTGAAGCCTGCCTCCGGCGTGGCCGCTACCGTTCAAGACATCATCGAAAATCCCCGGCATTTGCAGATACGCGAACTGGAAGCCGCCCAGATCCCGCGCGCCTTGCCGGACGTGGACATCGCGGTGATCAACGCGAACTACGCTCTGGACGCGGGCCTCAACCCGCTGCGCGATGCGCTCTTCTATGAAAAGGATGTCTCGGGTTACGCCAATGTCCTGGCGGTCAATGCCGGACAAGAGAACGACACCCGCATCCAGGCCCTGGCGGCAGCGCTCACCAGCGCGCCCATCCGCCAATTCATCCAGACCCGCTACAAGGGCGCGGTGGTACCCATTTCCTAGATGGCTGGGCCCTTGGTGACGCTCGAAGGCGTCTACAAACAGTTCGCTCACGCTGGTGGCCCCGTGACCGCCCTCGACAACGTCAATTTGACCGTTGATCCCGGCACCATCCAGGGTGTCGTCGGTTTCAGCGGATCGGGCAAAAGCACCCTCTTGCGCTGCTTGTGCCGCCTGGAAAAGCCCGATCGGGGTCAAGTGAAGGTGGCGGGCGCGGATCTGGCGGCCTTGGAGGGCGAGGCGCTTCGCCAGGCGCGCAAACGAATCGGGGTCGTCTTTCAGCAGTTGCACTTGCTGCAAGCCCGCACCGTGGCCGCTAACATCGCCCTCGGCCTGGAACTGGAGCACCAACCGGACCGGGCCATTCAAGACCGGACCCGAGAGCTGCTGGACTGGTTCGGCCTGAGCGCGCTCGCGGACCGCTACCCGTCGCAACTGTCCGGCGGGCAGCGCCAGCGCGTGGCGATCGCGCGGGCCTTGGCCAGTGCCCCCGCCGTGCTGCTGACAGATGAGCCGACCTCCGCCCAGGATGCTGAAACCACGGTCTCCGTTCTGCGCCTGCTGCGGCGAGTTCGCGATGAACTGGGTGTCACGGTGCTGCTGGTGACCCACGAACTGGAAGCTGTGCGGGCCATCTGCGACCGGGTAGCCGTTCTCGATCACGGCCGGATCGCCGAAGAAGGGCCGGTCAGCGAAGTATTTGGCCGTCCGCAGAGTGAGGCGGCGAAGCGCCTTCTGGTGACCACCCCATGAGCGAACTCCTGCGCCTCTTGTTGCCCGCCACTCTCGAAACCCTCGCCATGGTCAGCGCCTCAGGCTTGTTAGCGGGCACCGGTGGCTTGCTACTGGGTATTCTGTTGACCGTGACCGCTCCGGGCCGCCTGTATCCGGCGCCCCTATTGCACCGCCTGCTGAGCGCCGTCATTAACTTCGGCCGCAGTGTCCCGTTCATCATCCTGATCGTCGCGGTTGTCCCCTTCACCCGCCTCATCGCGGGAACCTCCATCGGCACCGCGGCGGCGATTGTTCCGCTGGTGCTGGGCGCTCTGCCCTATGTGGCCCGTTTGGTGGAAGCCGCGCTTTTGGAAGTGGATCACGGCGTAGTGGAGGCAGTGGTCGTCATGGGCGCGCGTCCCTGGCAAGTAGTCGTGCACGCCTATCTGGCGGAATCCCTCCCGGCCCTTACGCGAGTCGTTACGGTATTGCTCGTCACCCTGGTCAGCTACTCCGCCATGGCCGGAACCGTCGGCGGCGGCGGCTTAGGTGACCTGGCCATTCGCTACGGTTACCAACGTTTCCGCCCGGACGTGATGGCCGCCACCGTGGTGGTACTTGTCACGTTAGTCCAGTCCCTCCAGACAGCAGGTGACCGCCTCGCCAGAAGATTGGACCACCGCGCGCCTCAGGCACGGTAGACGTGAGACCGGCTGACATCGCGTCGGGCAACGTCCTGGTGGCGCGCTTGCCCGAAGCCGTCAGGTTCGGCTGGCGCGAACCAATGATCTCCCCGATCTGAGGGGACTGAAACCGCTCCCTAAGCATTTGTCCCCTTCCAAGTCTGGGCCATCATTTGACACCGCGCGCAAGAACTTCGTACCGTTGGGGCATGGAAGTTCACCTCAAACCGGACGTAGCGGCGAGGCTCACGCGCATTGCAGCCGACCGTGGCAGCGACGCAGCGTTGTTGGCCAGTGAAGCCATCGAAAACTTCGTCGACTATGACGAGTGGTTTGTCCGTGAGGTCGAGACAGGCATCGCTGCCGCCGACCGGGGAGACTTGTTGTCACATGAGGAAGTGGGGACTCGCATCCAGCGCCTGATGACCGAGAGGCAGTCTCGCGCGTGACGCTGCGGTGGACAGCGGAAGCCGCCCGCGACCTGGAGCGAATCGCCAACTACTTGTTTGACCATGCGCCGGATCGAGCGGAAGACCTTGTCAACCGAATTTACAACGCCCCCGCCGATCTTTTGACCTTCCCCCACCGTGGACGTCCGGGCAAGAAGCGCGGAACGCGAGAACTGGTGCTGGTCCCACTGCCGTACCTTGTTGTCTATCGCATTGCCGACGAGACGATTCAGATTCTGCGCATTCTGCACGGCGCGCAGAGATGGCCCTAAACAGCCAGTCTGAAAGACTCACTCGGGCGACAATGGCCGCCAATTCCTCAATCCGTCACAGCGACGGTCTTGTCATAGAGCCCAGCGCGGTATGCCTCCCGGCTCATCGTCTTCAGAATCTTCCTTAGAGCGGCGTTTCTTTACCCAGCGTAGGCGTTGAGGTCGCGCAGGTAGATGCGTCGATGGCTGCCGGTCTTGTGGAAGAGCAGTTCTCCGGCCTCGAGGAGCTTCACCAAATGCGGCCGTGAGACGCCCAGGATGTCCGCCGCGCGTTGGGTGGTGATGGTCTCGTCATCGGTGATCACGTTCACCGAACGGCCTGCTTCCAGGCCCTTCACGGCACTCTTGAGCACCGCCCGAATGGCAGCCGGCAGAGCTATGCGAGTACCCTTGGCATCGATGAGCGATGGCTTGCCTTGGTCCAGCATCTGCTGTACGCGGCGCACCTGGGCTGCTTCTGACGGGCGAGGTGTGATCATTCCAGTTCGCATGATGTCGCTTCTGATCCGATCCCCGCATTATTCGCAATAGTCGAAACGGCGTCCTTGGACCCGGTAGCAGCGATGGCACCGTTCGTTAATCCTCTCATTTCTGCCACCACCCTCTTTCGGGCACCGCTTCGCTTGACGGCCTGAGGGCCTAGCCGCGCCCGGCGGTGCGGCGGGCTTCTGCTTCGGCTGCGCCGCCCGTTGGGTTTCGGCTCCCCCACCATCCGCTAGTCGCGGACCGGCTTGTGCCTTGGCGGTCCCCCCGAAAAAGACAGCCCTGGACCTTGGGAGCGGCTCCGCTCGCCTTTGGGTGCCCCGAAAGAGTTCGGGAGCCGAAAAGGAGATTCCCCACATGAACCGCGCCATTCTCATTGGCTACCTCGGCAAGGACGCCGAAGTTCGATCCACCACTAACAATGCTTCGTTCACCGTTCTCTCGCTCGCCACCAAGCGCAGCTGGAAGGATCGCAAATCGGGCGAGTACAAGTCGCAGACCACGTGGCACCGCTGCGTCGTCTGGGGCAAGCTGGGCGACTATGCCGCGAAGCTCACCAAGGGCACGCATGTGCAACTGGAGGGCGAGATCCGCTCGCGTCAGTTCGCCGTGAAGGTCGGCAAGAAGCAGGCCGACGTGAGGAAGACGATCACCGAGGTCCGCGTGACTTCGATCAACAAGCTCGACCGTGCAGCGCGGGCGGCAGCGCCTGAGGCGCAGGGGGAGGCCGCCTAAGGGCGGTCCGCTCTTCCCAGGAAGGCACCATATGGTCGGCATGTGGTCGCCAATACAATGCCGACTACATCCGGCTTCACTCAGGCGACAAGGCCACACTGGCCGAACCGCGCGCTCTTATCCAACAGACGGCGGCGGAGATTCTGAAGGCGATTCTGCCGGAGCCGGACACAGTGGCCATGCGCCATCAAGAAGCCGCTTAGCGAGCGGCCCGCAGGGCGGTCACCGTGGGCCGCCCTGCTCCTACTTTGGATTGATTCGCTGGCTGAATCACAGCGCTCAAACAAAGCATTGGACCCCAATCTGTATTGCCTTTACGCTCGATTCAGTTGATCGTCTTGAGGCGAATCGACTAGCAGAAAGGAGCAAGACAGCACGATGCAGTCGCTCATTCCACTACCCCGTTTTCCCTGGAACTCGCAACAGAGTACTACCGGCCCGGGCATATGCGCTCCAAGCTGGCGGCGGGTTTCAAGCTGTATGGAACGAACTCCACTTCACGTGGCCGTCGCGCGGAGTGGGAGGGGCGAGAGCTGACGGCGGGGGTACTGGCGCTATGACCCACGAGCAGCGCGTGGCCAACATCGAACGATTCGGGTACACATCCAGTGAGGCAGCATTCCTGGCATTGGCGGCCTTGCACGGCGGGTACTTTATCCGGCGCCAGTTCTGCGACTTTCTGGGCGTCGTGAGCGGCAAGCGAGCGACCGCATTGATCGCGAAGATGAGCGAACTGCACCACGCGGACCGCTATGCATTCGGGCAGAACCGGTCGGTTATCCACATTCGCCACAAGGCGCTCTACGCAGCCATCGGCGAGCCCGAAAGCCGCAATCGTCGGGAGCATCAGCCCTTCTCTCTCCAAGGCCGGCTGATGGCACTGGACTATGTGCTCGCTCATTCCGGGAGCACCTTTCTGGTGACTGCTCGTGAGCGGTCCGAAGCACTCTCACGCTTGGGCGCCAACACCGAAGCGCTCGCCGTATCGGCCTCGGCTCGCAGCTTCTCGGGCCATTTCCCCGTGCGCCTGGAAGGTACTTCGGTGACGTTCACCTTCATCGATGCCGGGTACGACACGGAGTCCGCCTTTGTGACTTTCCTTCGTGCGCACCGCCCGCTGTTCGAGTCACTGCCGGCATTCCAGCTCGACTTTGTGGGAACCATCGACAGCCAGTTTGGCCGGGCCGCTGCGGTCTTCGACCGAGTCCTTTCCAAGGGCCGCCTCCCCGGTCTTGACGCGGAGATCGTGGACCGCCTGGTGCAACATTTTGAGGATCGGGCAGCCCTCGAAGCCCGCCAGACCCAGCAGTTTGACCGCGCGCGGCTTGACCGCCTTCGCGACGACTTAGGGCAGTTCTCGTCGCCCGCCCACCAAGCATTGTTCGCACTCTGGAAAGCGCAGGGCGACGAGGCCGTGAAGCGGGAAGTGGCGGCCAGAAGAGGGACGCAGGGAACGTTCCGAAAGGTGCAGCTCCCTGTGCGTTACAGCCTCTGTTACACCCAGGAAACGGTCTGATGGCGAAATTCAGGCCGTCACCCCAAACGTGCCGAAAGGCGTCACCCGGCTCCCTCGGCAATGCGCCTTCGGTTCAACGAGTTCGCCACTCGTTGGGCCGCCTGCATGGCGGCAGCCGGGTGCCAGAAGGGTCAGGGCAAGGGCGGGAGCGACCCCGATTTCGCTGTGGCTGCGCCGCCACGAAACCTCACTCACCCGGCTGACGCGCGTTCGAGGGTCACTCCCGCCCTTGCCCTGCGGTACAGAGTTAACTCTCGGATGCATTCTGCATGCGGATTTGCATTCGCAAAGGAGTCGAATTCTGATGCAGGCCTTCATCCCAAAGCGGCCAGCTGTCTCCGCTGCTGGGTAGGGCGTTTCCATTCCGTAGCGGAAGCCGTGAAGGAATAAGGAGGACGAATTGTTAACTGAGGCTGGCGACAACCGAGGCATCCTGACGCTGAATGAAGTGGCAAGCATTCTGCGGTGCTCAAAGGCACATGTTTCAAATGTCATCAACGGCCGTGTGGCGGGAATACCGAGGCTGGCCCATCTTCCCCTAGGGCGACGCAAACTCGTCCGACGAGAATGGCTAGACCGTTGGATGGAGGCGAACAAGATCGAAATGCTAGTATCGCCTTCAGATCAGGAATGAACGCCAGGGACGCAGGAAAGAGGAATCAGAATGCGTCGCAAGCGTTTTCAGCGAGGCGGCTTGTCCACTCGCAAGAGAAGAGGGAAGAATTATTGGTACGCCCAGTGGCGGGAAGGAAGTGCTCCGAAATCCAAGGAACTAGGCTTATGCAGCAAGATGGGCCGCGCGGAGGCCGAAGCGATTTTGGCGGAGATTTTGCAGCCCCAGAATGCCGAGGCAAAGGCCGGCCGAAAGATATACACCCTAACTGGGTTCTTGTCGGCGATCTACCTGCCGGTTTTCCGGCGCAAATGGAAGGCCTCGACGGCAATGACCGAGGAGTCTCGAATGGAGGCGCACCTGATTAACGACATTGGACATCGACCGATGCACGAGATCAACCGCGAAGAGTTGCAAGCCTTGCTTGATCGGAAAGCGAAAACGCTTGGTGACAGCATGGTGAACCATCTCCGATTCCGGCTTCGATCAGTTTTCGAACTCGCCCTCGCGGAGCGAGTGGTGGATCGAAATCCGGCGACCGTTCTCTACACTCCGCGAGAGTGCCAGAAGGGAAAGGCTCGGCACGTGATGACTCCCGAGCACGTGAATCAGATGCTCGAAGCGCTGGATCTTCGAGAGCGTTTGATTGCGCGGCTCGCGACGTGGGAGGGGATGCGGCCGGGAGAAATACTTGCCCTGCAGATTGGCGATCTCGATTCGGAATCTGTTTGGGTCCGGCGGCGAGTCTACAAGGGTACGCTCGATACCCCGAAGACCAAGCGGTCGGTCCGGCAAGTCGCCTTGACGTCGGGTACGGTTCAGCTTCTCGAAACCTGGCTGAGCTTCGTCCAGCGCGGCGACCGTGATGCTTGGCTTTTCCCAACTGAGAATCCGGCGTCTTCGATCGGACGGGACAACACGTGGAATCGGCACATGCTGCCGAGACTCAAGGCCATCGGTCTGGAATGGGCGACATTCCAGGTGATGCGCCGAACGTTCGCTTCTCTCTCGAAGCAGATCGGGGTGGATGCCCACACCCGGTCGGCCCAAATGGGGAACACAGTGGACGTGAACGAAAACGAGTATGCCGTGACGCGATTTGAGGATCGACTTGCGGCGGTTCGACGGTTGGAAACCGTCATTCAATGAAAGCGGAAGGACTGATGAAACGGCCTTTCGACACCATGGCAAATAAGACCATTCCGAAGCGCTCCGAATGGCAGTCGGGCTTATTGCAGTAATCGCAGTAACGTGGGGAAGTTGAGTGGTTCCCAAGTGATTGAAAAGATGGAGCGGGAGACCGGGTTCGAACCGGCGACGTCCAGCTTGGGAAGCTGGCATTCTACCACTGAATTACTCCCGCTCGAGGGAGTGCAGAGGAGCCGACCGGCTCCCTTCTTCGACCATATCATAGCTCCGCTCCTGGTGGAACGGGTGTGATGAACGCACCGGGTTGAAGTGATGCCTGAGGAAAATTTGGGCAGGGCCCCGCTGGGCCGGTCAGAATCTTCCCGCAGCCCCTCCTGTCGCGTGGGAAGTGACGGTGATCCGGTGCTTTCCAGACCTCTATACCCACGCCCGAAGGCGTCTGCCGGGCCTCCTGCCGCGGCCTGTTCCACCCGAAGTTGACAAGACCGTCACAAGGTCGCTATCCTATGAGGGTTTGGGAGTCGATCTCTGCTCCCGCGCTACCACCGCTTGTTCCGGGTTCAGGCAAGGCTTGAATCGGATGGCCCTCAAAAGCCAGAGGCGGTCCGGCCGGGTGCCCGCCCCGAGGTTCCTTCGGTTTTCACCGTGTGGAGCATGGGCGGAGTCCGAAGTCACTGCCCGCTAGGGCTGCCCTTGCAGCCAATGTCCGCCCGGCTGAATATTCAGCCCCTTGTTTTGGAACCGCCTGCGGTCCTCAAGATGAGTGCTATGGTCAGCGCATGTTCTTGTGCTGTCGTCCTTCAGGAATAGTTTTCAGCTTGACCTGAGATTGCCGATCCTGGGCTGCGGCCGTGGAAGCTCCCCGCTTCCGAAGGCTGGCCCGAACGACTTTAGTGAGTGAAGAGGGTATTTCGTGCCGACGTTTAATCAACTCGTGCGCAAAGGTCGCAAGCCGACCAACTATAAGACGGCGAGTCCCGCCTTGCAGGCCTGCCCGCAGCGCCGCGGTGTGTGTACTCGTGTCTACACGACGACGCCGAAGAAGCCGAACTCGGCACTCCGTAAAGTCGCCCGTGTGCGCCTGACCAATGGGATCGAAGTGACCACCTATATTCCGGGTGTGGGTCACAATCTGCAGGAGCACTCGATTGTCCTGATCCGCGGTGGCCGCGTGAAGGATCTTCCGGGCGTGCGCTATCACATTGTCCGCGGCACTTTGGATACCGCTGGTGTGGCCAATCGCCGCCAGAGCCGTTCCAAGTATGGAGCCAAGCGTCCGAAGGGTGGCGCTGCCGCCGCTCCGGCCGCCAAGGGAGGCAAGAAGAAGTAATCTATGTCGCGACGCAGAAGAGCTGAAACCCGCGAAGTCGCTCCGGATCCGGTGTTTGGGTCCACGCTGGCTGAGAAGTTTGTGAACTCCATGATGTGGGACGGCAAAAAGACCGTCTCACAGAAAATCTTCTACACGGCCCTCGAAACGCTCCGCACCCGGGCCAACGATGAGCCGTTGAAGGTCTTCAAGAAGGCCGTTGAGAACTGCAAGCCGCTGCTCGAAGTGAAGACCCGCCGCGTCGGTGGTGCCAACTACCAGGTGCCGGTCGAAGTGCCGAACAACCGCCGCACGAGCCTCGCCATCCGCTGGATCCTGACCAACGCCCGCAGTCGCCCCGAGAAGGGCATGGCCGACAAGTTGGCGAACGAATTGAATGACGCCGCGAATCTCCGCGGTGGCGCGATCAAGAAGAAAGACGACGTTCACCGTATGGCTGAAGCCAACAAGGCTTTTGCCCACTACCGGTGGTAAGTGAAATTAGATCCTACTAGGACCCAATAAACCATGCCACGCACAGTATCGCTCCAAAAAATGAGAAACATCGGCATCATGGCCCACATTGATGCCGGCAAAACAACAACGACGGAGCGTATTCTCTACTACACCGGCCGTACGCACAAGATTGGCGAAGTTCACGAAGGCACGGCCACGATGGACTGGATGGCCCAAGAGCAGGAGCGCGGTATCACCATTACCTCCGCTGCTACTACCTGTCAGTGGCGGGACATTCAGATCAATATCATTGATACTCCGGGCCACGTCGACTTTACGGCCGAAGTGGAGCGTTCGTTGCGTGTTCTCGATGGTGCGGTAGCGGTGTTTGATGCCGTGGCTGGCGTTCAACCGCAGTCGGAAACGGTGTGGCGTCAGGCGGACAAGTACTCCGTGCCGCGCGTTTGCTTCATCAATAAGATGGACCGCATTGGCGCTGACTTCTATCACTCGGTGCAGACGATTATCGATCGGTTGGGTGCCCGTCCGGTACCGATCCAGATTCCGGTCGGTGCGGAAGATCAGTTTAAGGGAGTGGTGGATCTCGTCAAGATGACCGCCCGCCTGTGGCGCGACGAAACGCTCGGCGCCAAGTATGACGACGTCGAGATTCCGGCGGAACTGCTCGACAAGGCCAAGGAATACCGTGAAGCCTTGGTGGAGGCGGTTTCCGAATCCGACGATGCCCTGTTTGAGAAGTTCGTGAACGGTGAGGCTATCACCGAAGCTGAGCTCCAGGCGGGTATCCGGAAGGCGACGATTGCCCAGAAGATCTTCCCGGTCATCTGCGGTTCCTCGTTCAAGAACAAGGGTGTCCAGAACATGCTGGATGCTGTTTGCGACTATCTGCCGTCTCCGCTCGACGTGCCGCCCATGATGGGTACGTCGGTCGACGACAAGAATGTGCAGATGGAGCGCAAGGCGGACGACAACGATCCGTTCTCGGCGCTGGTCTTTAAGATCATGACTGACCCGTTTGTGGGCCAGTTGGCCTTTATCCGGGTTTACTCGGGTAAGGTGAACGCGGGCGAGAGTATCTTCAACGTTGCCAAGGGCCGCAAGGAGCGCATTGGCCGCCTGGTGAAAATGCACGCCAATAAGCGTGAAGACATCACCGACATTCTCGCGGGCGATATCTGCGCCGTGGTCGGTTTGAAGTCGGTCATCACCGGCGACACGATCTGTGACGAAAATAATCCGATCATCCTCGAAGCGATTGACTTCCCAGAGCCGGTGATTCAGCTGGCCATCGAGCCGAAGACGAAGGCCGATCAGGAAAAGCTGGGCATGGCGATCGCCAAGCTGGTGCAGGAAGATCCGACGCTGCGGGTCTCGACCGATGCCGAAACGGGTCAGACGATTCTGGCTGGCATGGGCGAACTCCACTTGGAAATCATCGTGGACCGCATGAAGCGCGAGTTCAACGAGGAAGCCAATGTGGGTAAGCCCCAGGTGGCCTACCGCGAAACGATCCGCAACATGTCGGAGTACGAGTACACGCACAAGAAGCAGACCGGTGGCAGTGGTCAATACGCCAAGGTTCTTCTTCGGGTGGAGCCCAAGGAAGGCGACTTCGAGTTCGTCAACGATGTCCGGGGCGGCACGATTCCGAAGGAATTCATTCCGGCCATCCAAAAGGGTGTGGCGGAAACGCTCGAATCTGGCGTTATGGCTGGCTACCCGATGTCGGGTATCCGTGTAACGGTGATCGAAGGCGCCTACCACGAAGTTGACTCTTCGGAAATGGCGTTCAAGATCTGCGCCTCCATCTGTGCCAAGGAAGCCTTCCGTAAGGCGAAGCCGGTTCTGTTGGAGCCGGTGATGCGGGTGGAAGTAGTGGTTCCGGACGACTACCAGGGTACGGTGAACGGCGATCTGATTTCGCGCCGCGGCCGCCTGGAGGGCACGGAATTGCGTGGTAACACGACGTTGATTAAGTCGATGGTGCCGCTGAGCGAAATGTTCGGCTACGCCACTGACATCCGGTCTCGCACGCAGGGTCGCGGTAGCTTCACGATGCACTTCGGTCAATACGAAGAAGTGCCGCGTAACATTGCGGAAGAGATTGTGGCGAAGGTCCAGGGCAAGGTAGCGCGCTAGGCGCTTCGAGTTTAAGAGCGAGTTTTAGGGAGATATAAGTTCCATGGCGAAGGAAAAATTTGATCGATCGAAGCCGCACTGTAATGTGGGGACGATTGGACACATCGATCACGGGAAGACGACGTTGACGGCGGCGATCACCAAGACGCTCGCTAAGCACAATCCGAAGGTGTCGTTCCGGAGCTTTGACTCGATCGACAACGCGCCGGAAGAAAAGGCTCGTGGTATCACGATTGCCGCTTCGCACGTGGAGTATGAGACGCCGAATCGTCACTACGCTCACGTCGACTGCCCCGGCCACGCGGACTACATCAAGAACATGATCACCGGTGCGGCGCAGATGGACGGCGCGATTCTGGTGGTGGCGGCGACCGACGGCCCGATGCCCCAGACGCGTGAGCACATCCTGCTCGCCCGCCAGGTGGGTGTGCCGTACATCGTGGTCGCTTTGAACAAGGTCGACATGGTGGAAGACGCCGAGCTGCTCGAACTGGTCGAGTTGGAAGTGCGTGAGTTGCTGTCGAGCTATCAGTTCCCGGGCGACGATCTGCCGGTGATGAAGGTCTCGGCGCTGGGTGCGTTGAATGGCGAGCCGCAGTGGGAAAAGTCGATCGACGAGCTGATGGAAGCGGTCGACAAGTACATCCCGCAACCGGAGCGCGTCACCGACAAGCCGTTCCTGATGCCGATCGAAGACATCTTCTCGATCCAGGGCCGTGGCACGGTAGTGACGGGCCGCATCGAGCAGGGGATCTGCAAAGTGGGCGAGGAAATGGAGATCGTCGGCTTCACGGATACGAAGAAGACGGTGGTGACGGGCGTCGAAATGTTCAAGAAGCTGCTCGACGAAGGC
>JAPKYZ010000080.1 GCA_026394055.1 Acidobacteriota bacterium | reverse complement strand
GCGGCGCCGCTAGTTATCGAGCTCATTTGACGCCCGGGTGCGAGGAACAACCGGCCGCCGTGAGTACCAAGGTTCGCTCGCCCCAAGGTTTGGGCTGAGCCTCTGGTTGCCGCATTCCTGCTCCTCCCGGGAATACTTTTGCCGTGCCTTCCTTGTGCGCGGTTAGGGTGGAGGGCGGAGGTTTCTTCGCCCCCCGCGGCTTTTCTATTGGCGAAGTTCCAACGGAGGCAAATACCGGCTCTGATATGCTGAAAATTCGATCCGCTGCTTATGGCATTTTCTAGCCGGTCCTATGCTCCGCGTGGATTCTCGTCAGGCTCGCTGCCGCCTGGGGTGAAGTGGTTGTTGATCGTCAACACCGCGCTGTTTGTGCTCTACTTCATCGCCAGCCAGTTGGGCGCGGGCCCGGCGTTCAGTTGGCTTTCCCTGGTGCCGCGGCGGGCGGTTGAGGGCCTGGAAATCTGGCGGGTATTCACCTACCTGTTCCTGCACGATCCATTTGGTTTTTGGCACATTTTGCTGAACATGCTGACGCTCTACATGTTCGGTGCGGACCTGGAGCGGCAGTGGGGCACGGAGCGTTTTCTGCGCTACTACTTTTTGTGCGGCGTGGGCGCGGGGCTCTGCGTGATTGTCGCCACCTACCTGTTCGGCAACCCCAACCAAGCCACCATCGGCGCTTCCGGAGCCATCTATGGGTTGCTATTGGCCTTTGGCATGATGTACCCGGACCGGCCGATCCTGTTCAGCTTCCTGTTTCCGATTCCCGCAAAATATTTTGTGATGATCCTGGGCGGCATCGCTTTCTTGTCGACCTTTGGCGCGGCCGGTTCGGGCGTCAGCCATGTGGCGCACCTGGGCGGGATGCTGTTCGGCTTTGGGTACTTCCGCTCTGGCGCGGCCCGCCGTTCCGCAGGCCCTCAACTCCGTGGACCCGGCCTGGTCGCGCAATTTGACCAGTGGTACAAAGAGTGGAAGCTGCGCCGGGCCAAGCGCAAGTTTGAAGTCTATCTCCGCAAGCATCGCGACGATTAGCGGGGTGCGCGCACGCACCGAATCGAGTGCAACCTGCCACGAAAAGCGGCGTCTGATAGATTAGGGTGATTATGAAGTCCAGGGCGTTGCTGGTTGTCTGCGCAGGCGGTGTGCTTGCGGCTTGTCTGGTGGGCCTGATGCCGGCGGCGGGTTGGGCGCAGGGCGGCCCGAAGAAGGAGTCTTCGGAGACCGTGGCCCGGCCCCGCAAGAAGGACACTCCGCAACCGGAGCCCGAGCAGGCCAAGATTCCCTCGAAGCTCCAAAAGAAGGATCTGCCCGCTGATCTGCCCACCTTTAAGAGCGACGTTACAACTGTAACGGTGGACGTGGCTGTGCTGGACAACAAGGGCCGCTTCATCCCGGGCATCCCCAAGGGCAACTTCCGCATTCTCGAAGACAACGTGCCGCAACAGATCTCGAACTTTGGCATGGGCGAAGCGCCGATGACGGTGGCCATGGTGATCGAGTTCTCGAACCTGTTCCAGGGCTATTGGACCTACGGCTGGATGGAAACGCTGCAGGCCTCCTACGGATTCCTCGAAACGTTGAAGCCCGAAGATTACGTGGCCGTGGTGGCGTATGATCTGCGGCCGGAGATTCTCTCTGATTTCTCAACCGACAAGCGCAAAGCCATGGAAGCGATGCAGCGGCTCCGGATCGCGGCGTACTCGGAATCAAATCTTTATGACGCACTCACCGATACGGCGGACCGCATGTCGGAGATTGAAGGACGCAAGGCGATTGTCGTGATCGCCAGCGGCATCGATACGTTCTCCAAGCTCACCTTCGACAAGACGCGGCGGCAGTTGCAAACGGCCGGTGTACCGATCTATTCGATCGGGATTATGCAGTACATCCGCGAGATCATGGATGCCCGCGGCATGATGGGCTCCATTGCCCGCCTGGACTTCCTGCAGGCCGACAACCAGCTGCGGACGTTCTCGAAAGAGACGGGCGGCCAGGCCTTCTTCCCCCGCTTTGCCGGCGAGTACCGCGGCATTTTTGGGGCCATTCATGAAGCGTTGCGCAACCAGTACTCCATCGGTTATCAACCCACCAATACCGAGCGCGACGGCAAGTTCCGCAAGCTGAAAGTGGAGCTGGTGGCGCCCGACGGACAGCCCCTTCGCATCACCGATGAGAAGGGCAAACCGATGAAGTACACGATCGTCGCCAAGACCGGCTACAACGCCCCGCGCGCGGTCGAATAGATTCGTCAGACAAACGCCCGAAGGATCGGCCAAAGTCAAGCGAAATAACTGTCGCTGCACGAACCCGATACGAGGGCATTGACAGCTTCGTGATGTGACTGTTACCTTCGCAGAGCTTTCTGATGGACGACTCCCCAAAAAATACAACCGCCACGATTCTGCTGGTGGACGATAATCACGATGGTCTGTCCGCGCGCAAGCATGTCTTGAGCGAGCTGGGCTATCGAATTTTGACCGCTTCTTCAGCGAAAGCGGCGCTGGAACTATTCCCGCGGGAGGCCGTGGATCTGGTAGTCACCGACTACAAGATGCCGGACATGAGCGGGATTGAGCTGATTCAGAAACTACGTGCAGTACGGGCCGGCGTGCCCATAGTTCTAATCTCAGGATTTGTTAACGTCCTGGGTCTGGATGAGCACACAACAGGTGCGGATATGGTGATGATGAAGAATGCCACTGAGGTGCCGATTTTGGTCCGCAGTGTGCAACGCTTGCTGAATCGCAAACCCCGTAAACCCGTGGGTACTCAACGGTCCGAACTGCGGGCCAAAAAAAAGACGGTGTAGTTTTCGAGTCTGGCCAAAGTCGCTGGACGGTAGTGCCTTCATACGATGGATGGGCGGTTCCCTGAGGGGGCCGCCCATTTTGCTTTTCGCGGCCTGAAAGCGGCGCCTCCACGTCCCGCCTCCATGTTGCGCCTCCACGCTGCGCCTCCACGTTGCGCCTCCGCTGTTCAGCCCCATGCGTCAGCTTGGGGCTTTTTCATGCTCGCGAAGAAGCTCCAAGCTTACGCATGGGGCTGGATGAGGACCGCGCAAAGCCCCAAGGGCTGGGCTAGGAAAGCGCATGACCGTGGCGTCCCGCTACGTGGACCGGCCTTCGGAGGTAGGTTCTGCTATCCCCACGCTCCAATGGGCGATACAGTTAGGTAAGGACCCCCGAAGTGCTGAAACCCCTTTCATTGTTGATTCTTGCTGCTTGGCCGATGACCAGCGCTTGGGCCGCTGCCCCGGTGGCTCGGAAGGCGGCCGTGGCTCGAAAGACTCCCGCTCAAAAGGCGCCGGTCAAGGCCGTTGCCAAGGCGGCGCCCGTGCCCGGACAGGTCCGCCAGTGGATGGGCAAGCTCACGCTGCGCCAGCAGGTGGCTCAGTTGGTGATCATTCGCTTTTATGGCGATGCGCCCTCTTCCAAGACCAAAGCCTATCGCGAGTTCCAACGCCTGGTGAAGACCGACGGCGTCGGCGGGTTGATCGTGTTGAATCGCGTCCGCAATGGCGTCGTCGTGAATGCCGAGCCCTACGCCATGGCGGCGTTTCTCAACCGCATGCAGCGCACGGCCGCGCTCCCGCTGATCGTCGGCGGCGACTTTGAACGCGGCGCATCGATGCGGATGTCGGGCACGGCGAAGTTTCCCCACAACATGGCCTACGGGGCAGCTCGGGATCTGGCGGCGACGCGCTTTCTGGGGCTCCACACCGCGCGGGAGGCGCGTGCCATGGGCGTGCACTGGATCTTCACGCCGGACGCGGACGTGAACAACAACCCCGACAACCCGGTGATCGGGCTGCGAGCGTTCAGCGAAGATCCCGATGAAGTGGCCCAGCATGTCGTCGCCTACATCGAAGGCGCGCGCAGTGACCCCAAGACCCAGGTGCTGCTGTCGGTGAAGCACTTCCCCGGACACGGCGATACGGCCGTCGATAGCCACTATGGCTTGCCCGTCATCGCGGCGGACCGCGCGCGGCTGGACGCAGTGGAACTGAAGCCATTCCGGGCGGCGATTGCGGCGCAGGTTGATTCCGTGATGTCGTCCCATCTCCGCATACCGGCACTAGAGCCGGAGGAGATTCCGGGCACCGTCTCCAAAAACATCATGACCAAGCTGCTGAAGGAAGAGCTGGGCTTCACGGGTCTCGTGACCACGGACGCCATGGACATGCAGGGCCTGAGCAAGATGTACTCCGCCGGTGAAGCGGCAGTGCGCGCCATCGAGGCCGGCGTTGATGTGTTGCTGATCCCCGCCAATCCGGAGCAGGCGATTGAAGGCGTGGTGAAGGCGGTGCAGAGCGGCCGCATTTCGAAGGAACGGCTCCGCCACAGCGTCGAGAAGATGCTTGGAGCCAAAGTCCGCTTGGGGCTCCACAAGAAACGGCTTGTCGAGCTGGAAGAGCTGGCCGACGTGCTCGATTCCGAAGAGGCCGTCGCCCAAGCGCAGCAGGTGGCCGAACAGGCGTTGACGCTGGTCCGCAATGACCAGGGCGCGCTGCCCTTGAAGGCGCCCGAGAAGGCTTGTCTTTATGTGTTGAGCGAGAACCGCTATTCGCAACTCGGACGGCGGCTGATCGATGACGTCAAAGAGAAGTCGCCGCGCCTGGCGGTGCAGTGGCTCGATTCCACCATGCCGGAGGCGGCGTTTGACGAAGTCGTCGTGCGTGCCCAGCGCTGCTCCGCCGTCGTGCTCGCCGCCTTCAGCCAGCAACTTTCCGCCGCCCCCACTCGCTTTGTCGAGCAAGTGCAACAAGGGCCGGCTCCGGTCGCGCTGGTCAGCTTTGGGAGCCCCTATCTGCTGCGGGCGTTCCCCAAAGTGGGCGCCTACGTGGCCACCTTCTCCACCGCCCCCACCTCGGAATCAGCCGTGGCGAAAGCGATCCTGGGAGCCATCCCCTTTCGCGGCCGGTCACCGGTGACGATCCCCAACTTGGCCGCTTACGGCTCGGGCTTGGAGTAGCGCGGCGCCTCCGCCTGGGCCTGATGGGAACTCCTACTGGTCGAGGTAGTGTGTCACCCCGCCCGACTACCCAAACAGCCCCGCTGGCCTGGGGCCAATTGGCTTGACAGATGCATTAACAAATTGTTACCTTTGAGGTTCCCGGCTGAGGCCGGAGAGTTGGCTGGCCCGTGCTGGCATCCGCCCGGTTGAAGAGTTCGTGCAGCAGCCTTACTTCATCGTCGTTCTCGCCCATTCCCTCCACGGCCGCCTGCGGCGTGTGCACGTCCCTTATTCCGTTCTCTATTCGGTGATCGCCCTGGCGTTGGTGGGGGCTATCTCGGTGGTGGGCTTTGTGGGTAGCTATGGCCGGATGTTGTTGAAAGTAAGCAACTACAACGACCTGCGGAATGAAGTCAGCGCTCTGCGGAGCCGCTATGACCGGCTGCGCAAAGAGTCGGAAGAGAAAAACCAACAGCTGGCGACGTTCCAGATGTATGCCAGCGAAGTCTCCACCATGTTCGGGTTGAAGCCCAAGATGGAAGGGCCGGCCTCGATCACCAGTGAAGGCACGCTGATGCCCACCCTGAAGGATTCCGTGGCGGAGTACAGCTTTCTGCGCACGGCCACGTTTGCTCAGCTGAACCACCGGTCGAAGCTGGGGCCGGCCTCGCTGCCCAGTCTGTGGCCGGTGAGTGGCCGCCTGATGTCATTTTTCGGCAAGCGGACCGACCCGTTCTCTGGCGACGGCGCCATCCATACCGGGGTCGATATCTCCGTGCCCTCTGGTACGTCCGTGCGAGCGGCGGCCGACGGGGTGGTCACCTACGCCCAGACTTTCGCCGGATACGGCAAAATCGTCATGCTGGACCACGGCGGCGGTTGCACCACCTACTACGCCCACTTGTCCCGCTACGAAGTGCTTCCAGGTCAGGCAGTACGGCGCGGCGACGTGATCGCCTACTCGGGATCAACCGGACGCGCAACTTCCCCCCACCTGCATTACGAGGTCCGGATGAACGGCATGCCGGTGAACCCCTATCAGTATCTGGCGCGCTCTTCGTTCTCGTCTTCCCCCAGCCGCCGGGATTTCCCGTTCTAGCCTGATCGCGCTGCCGCGCCTATCGCTCCAACGAGTGGTTGTTTTCTTCGCTCACCACGACCACGCCATTCTCCGTCACGGCATATCCGCGAGCCCGGTCCGCCTCCAAGTCCCAGCCCAACTGCGTGCCTTCCGGCAGGACGACGCCCGTGTCGATGATCGCGCGCCGGATGCGGCTGCCCCGGCCCACCCAGACATTGGGCATCAGAATCGAATCTTCCACCTCGCAGTAGCTGTTCACGCGGACCCCAGGTGACAAAAGACTGCGCACCACCCGGCCTCCCGAGACGATGCAGCCGTGCGAAACGATCGAATCCACCGCCACGCCCATCCGTTGTCCTTGTTGCCCGAAGACGAACTTGGCCGGCGGATTCAAGCTCATGTGCGTACGGATGGGCCACTTCTTGTCGTAGAGGTTGAATTCCGGCGTCACCTTCACCAGGTCCATGTTGGCTTCGTAGAAGGCGTCAATGGTGCCGACGTCGCGCCAGTAGTGCGCGGTCTTGTCATTCAAATCGCGGAAGTCGTAGGCGACCACTTTGGACGTCTGGACCAGGCGCGGAATAATGTCCTTGCCAAAGTCGTGCGCCGACTGCGGGTCATCGGCATCTTCGAGCAATGCCTTCAGCAGTGCGGGTGTCTCAAACAGGTACACACCCATCGAGGCTGAGACTTTCTCGGGGTTGAAAATGCTGGGCGCGGGCTGGCCATGCTTGGGCTTCTCCTCAAAGCCGCGGATGCGGTAGCTGGCATCGATCGAGGCCACCCCGAAATGCACCGCCTCAGCCGGGTCCACTTGAATCGTCGCAATGGTGACGTCGGCTTGCTGCCGGCGATGCCACTGGAGCATGCCGGCGTAGTCCATCTTGTAGATGTGATCACCCGAGACGATCAGCGTCACCAGCGGCGCTTCGGCAATGATCGATTCGATGTTCTGGTAAACCGCATCGGCCGTGCCCAAGTACCAATCGGAGTGGATGCGCTTCATCGGCGGAACCACTTCGATGAACTCGCCCATCGAGGAAGAAAAGATGCTCCAGCCGTCGCGGATGTGGCGCGCCAGTTCGAGCGATTTGTACTGGGTCAGGACGAAAATACGCCGGATGTTGGAGTTCACGCAGTTGGAGAGCGTGAAGTCGATGATCCGGTAGATCGCGCCGAACGTGACAGCCGGCTTAGCCAAATTGCGCGTCAGGGGCGAGAGCCGTTCACCGGCCCCACCCGCCAGGAGAATCGCCAGGACGTTTTGCATCCTCTTCCATTGTCCCAGGCTTCGATCGGCCCCGGGGACGAGCAAAACGGCGAGCAGTTTTGGTATACTTTGAGAGTCCCACCGGAAGAGCAGGGCGCGTAGCTCAATTGGCAGAGCAACTGACTCTTAATCAGTAGGTTGAAGGTTCGATTCCCTCCGCGCTCACCATTCTTTCTAGAAGCCCTAGCGTTTTCCACCCACCGCCTAAAACGCATCTTGCCGGAAGTTTCGGCAGCATGATGAATCAATATTGTTTGCGCGAGAAGGCCGAATTTCCGGTCTTGTCAGCACTCTTGTCCGCAGAGAGATTGGCGAACGGGCCGTAAGAGCTTGACCGCCCGCAAGCTGCGGCGGCTCATCGAGAGCGCCGCCAATCAAATTCCAGCCAAACCACCTTGCCCGCTTATGCGCCGATGCTTTCAGTGCCTCGCAAAAAAGACTTCTGCCTGCACTTCGCCTCTCGATCCGGCTGTATGCGTGGGTTCGGAGCCGTGCGATCTATCCCACTTCAATGGGGCCGCGACTTGGAGGTCGCGGAATTGTTCTTGCACGCGTGGAATGACTGCGCGGTTGGCACGGCTTCAATGAGGCCGCGACTTGGAGGTCGCGGAATTGTACCATTCCCGTGAAATCTCTGCTTCAGGGCTCGCGCTTCAATGAGGCCGCGACTTGGAGGTCGCGGAATTGGCCTGGCTGGGCGGTAGTTACCCGGCGGCGCGGGCTGCTTCAATGAGGCCGCGACTTGGAGGTCGCGGAATTCGAATACGCCTCCTCGCCAAACGTCGTGCCCAGCTCGCTTCAATGAGGCCGCGACTTGGAGGTCGCGGAATTGCGGGGCGCTTGGTGGCGTACACAACTTTTTCCACGCTTCAATGAGGCCGCGACTTGGAGGTCGCGGAATTATCCAGCAACGCCTGCACGAAGAAGACCTGGTGGGGCTTCAATGAGGGCCGCGACTTGGAGGTCGCGGAATT
>JAPKYZ010000002.1 GCA_026394055.1 Acidobacteriota bacterium | reverse complement strand
CGAACCTCCGGCCTCCTGGTCCCGAACCAGGCGCTCTACCAGGCTGAGCCACGCCCCGAACAACTGACAGGATACCACGGGCTAGCGGTCGTCGTCCTCTACCTCTACCGTCAGCGGGGCAAAAACCGCTCGCCGGACGCCGGGGTAGGGGGTGGATTTGTGCATCCGCCACAGGATCCGGTTCAGCGCATTGGTGGGCGCGGCGTCGGGGACGTCCCAGCGCATTTTGGCGGAGGCTTGCGCGTCTTGGCGGGCTTGGCCGCGGAGGGCGCTTGATTGGGGGTTGCGGTCGAAGAGCGACTGCGTGGGCTCGACGGCGGTGTAGGGGGCGAAGTCCGGGGTGCCGGTGAAACTGGCGCGCATGTCGAGGGCGATCAGATCGAACAACGACAATGCGGGCATGCCGAGCATCAGTTCGATGGTTTTCAGCATGCTCTGGTGGGCGTAGAAGGTGGAATCGACGCTGCCGCGCTTGATGTAGGGGCTGATGGCCAGGGCGACGGTGCGGTGGCCGTCCACGTGGTCGACACCATTCTGCGCGTCGTCTTCGACGATGAAGATCGCCATCTTCTTCCAGAACGGCGTGTGGGAGAGCGCTTCCACCACTTTGCCTACCGCAAGGTCGTTATCGGCCACCATCGCCTTGGGCGTGGAGGCTCCAGGGGAGGCGCCGTAGGTGTGGTTGCTGGGCAGCTGGAGCAGGGTGAGGTTGGGCATCTTGCCGTCCTTCACCCAGGCCTTGACGTCTTCATTGAAGATGTCGGCGCGGATCACGTCCGGGATGCCGTTGGAATAGCTGGGGAAGTTTTTCGCCAGCAGTTTGTTCACCGGCGCAATCGGCGCGGTCACCTGCCAGCGGTTCAGGAACTTTTCGCCATTCTTCCAGGCGGCCAGGAGCTCGTGCCGCAGGGCGGGCGGCTCACCCAAGCGGCCAGCGTATTCGCCGTAGATCTTCACCGTGCGGCCCGCTTTCAAGGCCGCGTCCCATAGGAAGCCGCCGTCGGAATAGGCGATCGGGTCCGTGCCATCGAACGGGTAGCTGCGCCCGGCGTATCCGGGCCACAGGGTGTAGGCCACTTCATTGGCCTGGGTCAACCACTGGTGCCCGTCGGCGCTGTTGCCGCCGGTGGCGTAGAAGTTGTCGAGCAGGACGAACTGTTCGGCCAGGCGATGCTGGTTGGGGGTGACGTCGCGGCCAAACATGGTGAGCGTGGGGTCGCCATTGCCCTGCGGCAAGTCGCCGAGCACCTGGTCGTAGGTGCGGTTCTCTTTGATGATGAAGACGACGTGCTCAATCAGGCTGGGCTCACCGGCGCGCTCCGGCACGGGCGTGGCGGCGATGGCGCGGCGCGGCGGATCAGCCTTCAAGGGCAGGCGGTTGTTTTCGGCGACCACTGTCGAGTAGCTGGCCAGTTGCGCGGCATCGGGGATCGGCACGACGCTCACCGAACCGCGGTTGGAATGCACGAAGCGCTTGCGCGGCTCATCCCGCCAGCCGGACCCCGGGCCCAGCAGGGAGGCGATAGCCAGATGCTGGCCGTCCGCACTGACGGAGAGCGCGTTGGGGTACCAGCCAGTGGGGATGGTGCCCAGGATTCGTGAGGTGGGGATATCCAGCACCGCCACGGCGTTGATGCCTCCACAAGCGATATAGAGCTGCGTTCCGCGCAACGCCAGCGCCGTGGGTGCGATGCCGCGCACGGGGCGGGGGAAGGGCTGCACGGGGATGGTCTGGAGCACCTTCTGCGTGGCGCTGTCGATCACGGAGACGCTATCGGAGTTGCCGTTGGCCACATAGACCCGGCCGCGCTTTTCATCCCAGACAATGGCCATCGGGTGCAGGCCGACGGCAATGGTTTCGGTGACTGTCATGGTCGCGAGATCGACGCGGGCCACGGTGCCGCTGGCGGCGATGCCGCGGCTGTCGACCACTACTTGATCGGCCGTGGGTTCCAGGCCCGTGGGCGCGGTGGTATCGCCCGGCTTGGCGAAGCGTCCGCCCCAGTTGGTCACGTAGGCCACGGTGCCCGCCGCGTTCAGAGCGACGCCGAAGGGGGCGATGCCGGTCTTCACTTTCTTGACGCCCACACTGCTGACTACGGCCAGCTCATTGTTGAACGTCAACGGTACAGCGGTGACGCCTTTGCTGGTGGCCAGCGCCCCGGCGATCGTCGTGCCCAGCTTCTGCTCGCCAAACATCACGTCGCGGCGGCGCGTGACGGTGTAGACCGGCTGCTGTCCATCAAACGTTAAACCTTGCAGCGAGGGTGAGCCGGTATGGGGGCGCTTTTCGACGACGCGGTTTTCGCGCCAGTTCATGCGGTAAAGCTGCGAGGCGTGCAGCACCCAGAGGTCGTCGCTGGACGCTCCAAAGGTGACGCCATAGACGCGTCCGTCGAACACTGTCGGTACGCCCGCGGGAGTGATGATCTGGCGCGTGGTGATGACGCCCGGGTCCGTGACCGAGCGCACGGGGCGGTCCACGGTTTGGGCGATCAACAGCAGGGCGACGGTGAGCATGGCGACACTTTAGCAGGTCAACATGACGATCGCGTCAAGCGCCTGTAGGATTTCTGCGACGCCGAATCCGGAGCCCGGTGGGATGCCAGTAAGCTGGTAGTGTGAGCAATCAAGAGCACCCTACGCGGAGAACCGTCCGCGTCCGCCGCGTGGATGAATGCACCACCCTGGACGAACTATTCCGGCACTGTCTGCCGGCCTTTGGTGGCGCCTACCTGCGCCGTATCTACGACATTCTCGACCGCGCCATCGGCGCCGGTTGTCCGATCACCATGGCCGTCGCGGGACCAGTGACGGTCTCCGGTCAGCACCAGACGTGGCTGCTGCCACTGCTCGAAACCGGGTGGGTGGCCTATCTTTCGACGACGGACGCCGTGTGCTATCACGACGGCCACCGCTCCTTGACCGGGCGGCGTGATCCGGTGTTTGAAGTGCCGATCTTTGGCGATGACGGCGCACTGCGCGATGAGCACACGATCCGCGTCACCGACATGGCGTTTGATGAAGACGTGCTGCTCGATCAGGACCGCTACTTGAGCGCTCTGCTGCTGACCGACGAGTTCCAGCACAAGATGACCGGCACCGAACTGCGCAGCCGCCTGGGGCGCCACTATGGCGAGATGGAGCGGCGCAATGGCGTGGAGCCGGGGCTGCTGTCGACTTGCCATCGCCTGTCGATCCCTGTGTTTGTCGGGGCGCCTGCCGATGGCAGCGTGTTTCTGAATTCGATGAAGTTGTGGGCGATGCGCGAGGCGGGCTTGACCGGGGCGTACGGCTTTGATCTCGACCTGCATGCCGAAGTGTTTGAGGCGTGCGCGTACCACCGGTGGGGCTTGTTTGAGAGTCCGGCCAAGGCGCTGGCCACCTGGATGTTGGGTGGCGGCGTGCCGAAGAACTACAACTTGCAGCCGGAGCCCGCGCTGGGGCAGATCCTGGGCCTGCCGGATGTGCGCGGCTATGAGTTTGACGTGCAGATCGTCACGGCGCCGGTTACCGATGGGTCGCTTTCGTCCTGCCCGCCCGCTGAGGCTGTCACGTGGGGCAAGGTGGACAAAGACACCTACCAGCAATCCACCGAGAGCATGCAGGCGGACTATTCGATGCTGATGCCATTCATTGTGAAGGCTCTGCTCGACAATCGCGCGCGGTATCAGCAACTGGCTTCCAGCATCGGCGAGGAAGCGTTGTTTCAGCAGCAGCCGGCGGCGCGGGGCTATCTGCGGCCGCGCCATGGCTACCGCTTGTTTGAGCAACGTGAAACACTGTGCGGGAAGCTGCGTGAAGATGTGCGGGCCAACGCGGAGTGGTTGAAGGACAGCGTGCTGTACCCGCTTGCATAGCATCGAACAGGGAGGCCGGACCATGAAAGCTTTGGTGAAGAGCCGGGCCGAAAAGGGCCTGTGGCTAGACGATGTGCCGGTGCCGGAATACGGCATCAACGACGTGCTGATCAAGGTAAAGAAGACCGGGATCTGCGGCACCGATGTCCACATCTACGATTGGGATGATTGGGCCCAAGCCACCATCCCCGTGCCGATGCACATTGGCCACGAGTTTGTGGGTGAGATCGTTGCCGTTGGAGCCAACGTCAACGACTTTCACCCCGGCGAAATCGTCAGCGGGGAAGGCCACGTGGTCTGCGGCCGTTGCCGCAACTGCCTCGCGGGCCGGCGGCATCTCTGTGTCCACACCAAGGGCGTGGGCGTCAACCGTCCCGGCGCGTTTGCCGAATTTGTCGCGCTGCCGATGGCGAACGTCTGGCGGCACGCGCCGGGGATTGATCTTGATACGGCGTCGATTTTTGACCCGTTTGGCAATGCGGTGCACACGGCGCTCTCGTTTCCGGTGCTGGGTGAGGATGTGCTGGTGACCGGCGCGGGTCCGATTGGGCTGATGGCGGCGGCCGTGGCGCGCCATGCGGGTGCGCGGCATGTCGTGATCACCGATGTGAATCCGTACCGGCTGGAGCTCGCGCGCAAGCTAGGCGTTACCCTGGCCGTCAACGCGCGCGAGACGCGGCTGGCGGATGTCCAGAAGCAGTTGGGTATGCGCGAGGGCTTTGATGTCGGCCTTGAGATGTCCGGCAACCCGGCCGCCTTCGCCGAGATGATCAACAACATGGAGCATGGCGGGCACATTGCGATGCTCGGAATTCCGCCCAAGGACATGCTGATCGATTGGACCAAGGTGGTGTTCAACATGCTCACCATCAAGGGCATCTACGGGCGCGAGATGTATGAGACCTGGTACAAGATGACGGTGATGCTGGAATCGGGGCTCGACATTGCGCCGGTGATCACGCACCGGTTCGCGTGGCATGAGTTTGAGCAAGGTTTCGCCGCCATGAAGAGCGGCAACTGCGGCAAGGTGGTGCTGGATTGGAGCGACGTTTAGGCCATGTATACCGCTGAAGCCCGGCTGCAAGAAACGCTTTCCGGCATTCGCGCCGAGGGGCTCTACAAGAGTGAACGCGTGATGTCGAGCGCGCAAGGCACGGAAGTGACCGTGGGCGGCGGACGCCCGCTGATCAATCTCTGCGCCAACAACTATCTGGGCTTGGCCAATCATCCCGCCATCGTCCAAGCGGCGCACGACGCGCTGGACCGGTGGGGCTACGGCTTGGCTTCGGTGCGCTTCATCTGCGGCACGCAGGAGCTCCACAAGCAGCTGGAGCAGCGGATCAGCGAGTTTCTGGGGACGGAAGATACGATCCTCTATGGCTCCTGCTTTGACGCCAACGGTGGTTTGTTTGAGACGCTGCTTGATGCGGAGGATGCGGTGGTGTCGGATGAGCTGAACCATGCCAGCATCATTGACGGTATCCGGTTGTGCAAAGCGAAGCGGTTCCGGTATCGCAATGGGGACATGGCGGATCTGGAGGCGAAGCTCGCGGAAGCGCAGGGCTCGCGGCAGATGCTGATTGCGACTGATGGCGTCTTTTCGATGGACGGCTACATCGCCAAGCTGCCCGAGATCTGTGAGCTGGCTGCTCGATTCGGGGCGATGGTGATGGTGGATGATTCGCACGCGGTGGGCTTCATTGGCGCGAACGGCCGCGGCACGCCGGAGCATTGCGGCGTGATGGACAAGGTGGACATCATCACCGGCACGCTGGGCAAGGCTTTGGGCGGAGCCAGCGGCGGCTACACCAGTGGCCGCAAGGCGGTGATCGACCTGCTGCGGCAACGCTCGCGACCATATTTATTTTCCAATTCCGTGCCTCCGCCCATTGCCGGGGCGTCGTTGAAGGTGTTGGAACTGCTCTCTACCAGCGATGAGTTGCGCCAGCGGGTGCACGCGAACGCCGCTCACTTTCGAGGGCTGATGATGGCGCACGGGTTCGACCTGCTGCCCGGAGAACACCCCATCATCCCGGTGATGCTGCATGACGCGACGGTCGCCACACGCATGGCGGAAAAGCTGCTCGAACGCGGCGTCTACGTGATCGCGTTCTCCTATCCGGTGGTGCCCAAGGGCCGGGCTCGCATTCGGGTGCAGGTGTCGGCAGCACACACCACCGAAGAGTTGGACTATGCGGCGGCCCAGTTCGCCGCAGCTCGTGATGAGATGCGGGCAAGCGCGTAGCCTGCTGTTTGCGGTTTGATCAGCCCCATGCGTCAGCTTGGGGCTTTTTGCGGGTTCACGAACAAGCCCCAAGCTCACGCATGGGGCTGGGTTTTGGAGTAAGCTCCATGCTCACGCATGGGACGGGACTACCCCGTCACCATCTGCCGCAGAAACGTGTTCAGCATGATCTCGTGCAGCGTGCCGTTGAACTTGCGCAGCAGGCAATCCTTCAGGTCGATGTAGTTCTGCGTGCCGGCAAATAGATCTTGCATGAGCGATAGGAAGCGCGGGCTGCGGCGCATGAATTGGACCATGCGTTGGGGAGCGCTCTTAAAGAGGAACTTGCCAGTATAGACCCGCTTGGCCAACGCCGCGCCGAACTCGAGGTCGGCAATGAAGTCTTCACGCAGCACGCTCGCGTAAGTCGCTTCTTTGCGTTCGAGCAGTAGTTCCGCCGCCAAATCGCCGGAGCGGACGGCGTAGTAGATGCCTTCGCCGGTGATCGGGTCCACCAGACCACCCGCATCGCCCACCGCTGCCCAGCCTTCGCCCTGCAGCCGGTTGGCCTTCCAGTTCGGCTTCTCGAGCGAGGGCAGCATGTGGCCGTAGAACGTCGCTTCTTTGATGGAGAGGCCTTTCTCCGCTATGTAGCGCTCCAGCATCTTGCGCAGCGTCTGGGCGTTGAAGCCTTTGCCGCAGATGCCCACGGACAAGTGACCGCAGCGCGGGAAGACCCAGATGTAGCCTTCGAGGTCGGGGAGAAATTGGATGTCGATGTGCGCTTGATCGCAGGGGACAAAGTAGCCCAGCGCCGTCATCGAGTCTTCGGCCGTGAACTGCGTGCCGACGTTGCGCAGGGGGTTGCGGGCACCGGTGGCGACGACGCAGAAATCGACGTCCAGCTCAGTTTTCGCGGTCCGCAAACGCCAGCCCATTCCCTGACGGTCCATGCCCAGCACGCGCGCCTGCTCGATGTTGGCGCCCGCATGCGCCGCCCGGTCCAGCAGCATCTGGTTCAAATCCCGCCGGGCATAGACCAGCAGCGGCTTGGTGAGCTGCAAACTGGCGCTGCCGGTTTCCGGTGCGGCGATCATCGTTTCTGTCACCACCCGTTTGGGCGTGTTGTTGTTGATCAGGAACGGGTACTTGTCGTATGCCTTGAACGTGATGCCGCCGCCGCAGGGCTTTTCCCAGGCCAGCTTTTCGTCAAAAATGACGGTTTCCACGCCTGCTGCTGCCAAACGGGCAGCTGCCACAGCTCCGGCCGGACCTCCACCGAGAACTGCGACGCGTTTCATCTACTTCTTTTCCCCGCTGGGCGGAGTCGCGCCGTGGAAGCCATCCTTGGGCGGAGCACCCGTCGCGCCCCCACCATGCACGCCATCCGCTGGGGGAGCCATTCCCGGAGCGGTCGCCCCGTGGCCATCACCCGCACTCGACCGGCGGCCCTTCACGACCCACTCATTGCCCTTCTGTTCGAGTGTGTAGGCAATCGACATCGATCCGCCGGGGTCGCTGGTGCCCTTGGCCTT
>JAPKYZ010000039.1 GCA_026394055.1 Acidobacteriota bacterium | reverse complement strand
GAGCTGGACAATCGCGAGCAAGTGCTCGCTCATCCCGCGGGAGCAATCAAAACGAACTTCGTCCGCTTGCGTCCGAAGGACCGTGTCTTGGTTGAACTGGCGCCGGGTGACCGGACGCGGGGGCGGATAATGAAGTTGTTGAGGGAACGATGAAAGTTCGAGCAAGCGTAAAAAAGATCTGCGACAAGTGCAAGGTGATCCACCGCTTTGGTGTGGTGCGCGTGATTTGCGACAATCCCAAGCACAAGCAGCGGCAGGGTTAAGCTTTACCGGATTCCGGCGAAGCGGGTTTTGAGCAAAGAAGGATTTTGAAGAACCATGGCACGTATTGCGGGTGTTGACCTGCCAGCTAAGAAGAGAGCCGAATTCGGCCTCACCTATATTTACGGTGTCGGCCGCACGCGCGCGGCCTCCATTCTGCACCGTTGCAACATTGATCCGGCCAAAAAGATTGCGGACTTGACGGAAGAAGAAGTCAACAACATCCGTATCATGCTGGAAAACGAAGGCGCCGTCGAAGGCGACCTGCGTAAAGAAATTTCGATGAACATCAAGCGGTTGATGGAAATGCAGGCCTACCGTGGCCTCCGTCACCGCCGCTCGCTGCCGGTTCGCGGCCAGCGCACGCACACCAATGCCCGCACCCGTAAGGGTCCGCGGCGCGGCACGGTGGCGGGCAAGAAGAAGGCAACGAAGACCTAAAGGCGAGAAGGAAAGATCTAAGTCATGGCCAAGGCACCGGCAAAAACTTCGAAAAAGAAGGCCTTCAAAAAGAAGGAAAAGAAGCACATTCCCGTGGGCGTCGTCCACGTGCAGGCAAGCTTCAACAATACGATTGTCACGATCACCGATCAGGTGGGCAATGTGATCTCTTGGTCGTCCAGCGGTTCGCTGGGCTTCCGTGGGTCGCGCAAGGGTACCCCTTACGCCGCGCAGCAAGCCTCACTCACCGCCGCCAACAAGGCGAAGGAAGTGGGTCTGCGCTCGGTGGAAGTGCGGGTGGCGGGTCCCGGCGCGGGCCGCGAATCGGCTGTTCGCGCGTTGTCGAGCGCGGGCATCGATGTGCGCAACATCAAGGATTGCACGCCCATCCCGCACAACGGTTGCCGTCCGCCCAAGCGCCGGCGCGTATAGTTACAGCGCCGCCGCGTATTGTTGCGCGGTCGCGTATGGCTCAGGCGCCGCGTCTGGCGGCGATACCTCAGAATTGAAATTGGCCCCCGCGTAAATCCGGGGGCGCCTCATGGAAGCAGGACGAAGGCGTGGCCAACGCCGTAAACTGCACCATTCCTTGAGCTTGCCGCACAGTCGGGCTGCGCGGGGGCGCGAGGGTAGCTGGTAGAGTAGGAGAGAATATGGCTCGTTATATTGGCCCCGTTTGCCGGCAGTGCCGGCGCGAGGGCATGAAGTTGTTCTTGAAGGGTGAGCGCTGCTACACCGAAAAGTGCGCCATCGAAAAGCGCAATTACGTCCCTGGCCAGCACGGCAAGGATCGTAAGCCGAAAAAGATTGTGGGCTACGGCCTGCAGCTGCGCGAAAAGCAGAAGGCGAAGCGCTACTACGGCCTGGGCGAGACGCAGTTCCGCAACCTGTTTGAGAAAGCCGCCATCATGAAGGGCGTCACGGGCGACAACATGATCAACATGTTGGAGCGCCGCCTGGACAACGTGGTCTACCGCCTCGGTATTGCCACCTCCCGCCGCCAGGCCCGCCAGATCGTGCGCCACGGCCACATCTCGGTCGACGGCCAGCGCGTTGATATCCCCTCGTTCGTGGTCCGCGCCGGTGAATCCATCGCCGTCGTCGAGAAATCCAAGAAGAACCCCACCATCCTCGCCAACCTGGAAACGACGGCCCATGCGCCGACGCCCAACTGGCTGGAAGTGGACCGCGCGCTGTTGACCGCGAAGGTTGTTTCGCTACCGCAGCGTAGCGATCTGGTTCAGATTGAACTGAACGAACAGCTGATCGTCGAATTGTACTCGAAGTAAGCATTGCCAGGCGGCCGGTTCGTTTCAAGCGAATCGGCCTTGGGCTGTTAAGGAGGCTCCATGTTTAAAGGATTCCAGAAACCCAAGCGGCTTGTGGCGAATACCGAAACGCTGACTGAGCGGTTCGGTAGCTTTACCGCGCAGCCGTTCGAACGCGGCTTCGGCACCACGGTAGGCGTTGGCCTGCGTCGCGTGCTGTTGAGCTCGATTGAGGGCGCCGCGATCACCGCCGTCCGCATTGAGGGCGTGGCTCACGAATTTTCTCCCATCCCCGGCGTCACCGAAGATGCCACCGATATCATCCTGAATCTGAAGCAGATTCCGTTCAAGATGATGACGGACACGGTGAAGACGGTCCGTCTCCGCGTCGACAAGGGCGGGGAAGTGCTTTCCGGCCAGATCGAAACCGATGCCGATGTTGAAGTGCTCGATCGCCACATGCACATCGCGACGGTGGGCGAAGGCGGCAAGCTCGACATCGAAATGCGCCTCAAGGTAGGCCGCGGCTACGTCTCGCAGGACCGCAACTTCGACGAGGATCTGCCGCTGGGCTACATCCCGATCGATTCCGTCCATTCGCCGGTGCGCAAGGTCAACTTTATCGTCGAAGCGGCCCGCTTGGGCCAGATGACCGACTTTGACAAGCTGACGCTGGAAGTTTGGACTAACGGCGCCATCTCGCCGCAGGATGCGGTGGGCCAGGCGTCCAAGTTGCTGAAGGATCACATGACGATCTTCATCAACTTCGAAGAGACCACCGAAGTGACTGAAGAGCCGGTGGAGCGCGCGGCGGGCCACATGAGCGAAGTGCTCAACCGCAGCGTGGAAGAGCTGGAACTCTCGGTCCGCAGCTACAACTGCTTGAAGAACGCCAATATCCAAACCATTGGTGATCTGGTGCAGAAGTCTGAGGCGGAGATGCTCCGCACCAAGAACTTCGGCCGCAAGTCCTTGAATGAAATCAAGGAAATCTTGGGCGGCTTGGGCTTGGGCTTCGGCATGAAGGCGGATGCAGCGGGACGGCTGGTACTGCCGGCCGGCGGCAGCTCGCCAGTTGATTACAGCGAAGCGGCGGCTGGTGAAGAATAACTTTTGGAGTAAGTGGGTAAAGAACAATGAGACATCGGGTAGGCGGGTACAAACTTAAGCGCGATAAGGGTTCGCGCAACTCACTCCTCAAGGGGCTAGTCACCAGCATCATCGAGCACGAGCGCATCATCACCACCATCCCCAAGGCCAAGGCGGTTCAGCCGCTGGTGGAACGCATGATCACTCTGGCGAAGGAAGGCACGCTCCATTCACGCCGTCAGGCGGCGGGTTTCCTGGAAACTCCGGCCAGCGTGAAGAAGCTGTTCGACAAGTTGGGCTCCCGGTTTGGCCAGCGCAATGGCGGCTACACCCGCATTGTGAAGCTGGGCTGGCGCAAGGGCGACGGCGCCGAACAGGCCATGATCGAACTCGTGGGTTCGGAACTGGTGAAGCGCGCGGCCGATCGCGCCAAGCGTCGCGAAGATCGCTTGAAGGCGATGCGCGAAGGACGCGAAGGCGAAGCGGGCGAAGAGAGCTAAAACTCGCTTAGTCGGGTAATGTTACCAAGGTGGCCCGGTGGCGGATTTCCGCTTCCGGGCCATTTTTGCTTTTGCAGTTACCGTACTATTTCGATACGCTATAACGAACCCAGCCCAGATGCTGATTACCGCCCGCGTACTTTTCGATCCCGCCCGCGAGGAACTACGCTACCTGCCGGAGTGCCCGCGTCTGCTGCGCCATTATCCCGCCGCCGCTGGTCCCATCGTCGCCTGGGTCGCCATCCAGCATGCCGCCGACGCCGTAACCGGCAGCCTGAACCTGCTGCGCCTCGATACTCTCAGCAACACCTGCTTTCTGCTGCCCGGGCGGCCGGGTTTCTTTGTGGAGACCAACCAACCAGGGGTTCTCCTCATCGGGCTGGACCGCCGGCTGGTCCTGTTTGATCTCAATACCAACCAGATCTCGGAAACCGGGGTCCACATTGACGCTGATGACCGGACGTTGATCAACGATGGCGTCGCTATTCGAGGGGGTGTCCTGTTTGGCACCAAGCACCTCAGCTTTTCTGAGCCGCTGGCCGCGCTCTATTATTGGGACGCCGCCACCAACAAGCTGCGTCAAGTGCTGGACCGGCAGATCTGTTCGAACGGCAAGTACGTCACCGGCGGCCCGAACGGCTCCGTGCTGATTGATACCGACTCCATCCCCAAAGCTCTCACCCGCTATCGCTTCTCCGGCTGGCTGGAAGGGCTGGTGGAACAAACCCCGATTTGCCCTCCCGAATCACTACCCGGTTTTCCGGACGGCATGCGGATGACGGCCGAGGCCGACACGATGGTGGTGGCCTTCTATGAGCCCCAGGCCGTCCCCTTCGGCCGCGCACGGGAGATCCGCGTCTCTGACGGCGCCGTCCTCACCGAATGGCAGTTCCCGGGCTCCCCGCGCGTCACCTGCCCGGAACTGGTCTCGCTCGACGGCCGGGTACAGGCACTGTTCACCACGGCGGTCGAAGCCATGCCCGCCGACATCCGGGCGCACTGCCCCAACGCCGGCTCGCTGTTCATTGCGGACACCCCATTCGCGCAGGCCCCGCCGCCGCCGCCGCTGGTGGATGTCAGCGCGTTGGCTCACGCGATACCCTGAGCCAAGTGGCCGCAAGTATTTCTATCGCGCACAGTTGGATGATGGCAGGGGCACATGCCGACAATTAAGGCATTTCCGGTCCATACCGGCTCTTCTTCTACAGCTTTGATTGTGCTGAGCCGCGGCATGTCCACGTCCAGCGGGAGCGGGACCTTTGCAAGTTCTGGCTGGAACCATTGGCCCTGGCCAGCAATGATGGGTTTTCAGCCCGGGACCTGAACCAGATTCGGAGTCTGATTCACTCCCGGCTAGAACATATACTGGAGGCTTGGAATGAACACTGCACGTAGCGTTGAACCGCGAATTCGGCACGTGACGGTCTCCGACGAACTGATCACGGCCCATTTGGCCGACGGCCGCACGGTCAGTGTGCCGCTCAGTTGGTCTTGGCGGCTTTCAGAGGCCACGGCCGAGCAACGGCAAAACTTCGAGATCCTGGGAACGGGGCAGGGTGTTCGGTGGCCAGAGCTTGACGAAGACATCAGTGCGGAAGGTATGCTCTGGGGGGTCCCAGCAGCCAAGCTCGCTCTGCGTTGACGGTCTTGTCCGCAACGTCCATCCGCACCCATGCCGGTAAGGGTGTTCCTTGGAGAATGGACCATCACGATACCCTAAGCCCATGGCCGCCTCAAAACCATTTCTGCGTGAGGCGCGCCTGGAATCCGCGCAGCTGCGTACGGGGCAGTTTCCGGCCACCGTGCCCGTCTTCTCGCGCGACCTCCGGGTGGCGTTCCCGTCGGCGGTCACCATGTTTGTGGGGGAGAACGGCTCCGGCAAGTCCACCTTGCTCGAAACCATCGCCTACCATTGCGGCTTTGACTTGGAAGGCGGCAACCGCAACCACCGCGTCCGGCAGTTGAGCGTCACCGAAGAGCTGCTGCAGGAGCCGCCGCCGCTGGCCGCTGCCACCAAACTATCGTGGTCGCCCAAGATCACCCAGGGCTTCTTTCTACGCGCCGAAAGCTTTTTCAACTTCGCCAGCTACATTGACCGGCTGGCCGAAGATGACCCGCGGGCGTTTGCGCGCTACGGCGGCCGGAGCCTGCATGCGCAGTCTCACGGGGAGAGCTTTCTGTCGCTGTTTGAGAACATGTTCGAGAACGGCATCTATCTGCTGGACGAACCCGAGGCGGCGTTGTCGCCCCAGCGGCAGTTGGCGTTTCTGGCGATCTTACACGACCTTGCGTCGTCCGGCCGCGCGCAGTTCATCATTGCCACGCATTCCCCGATCATCCTGGCCTATCCCGGGGCGCAAATCTACAGCTTCGATGGCGGCCAGATTGCGCCCATCGCCTACCAGGACACCGAGCATTACCGCGTCACCAAGGGCTTTCTCGACGCGCCGGAGCGCTACTTCCGGCACTTGTTTGACCGCCACGAGCCGTAATCCGCGCGGCCCTTTATACTCAAAACTGTGCCCGCAAATCCGCCTGCACTGGCGGCAGCCCATTACCTGGTCTTCTTAAAGCAGGAATGCCACACCTGCGCCACCCTGGAGCCGGTGATCCGGATGCTGAAGGCGCAACTGCCGGGTCTCCGCATCGTGGTCCAAGACGAGCCTGCGTATCTGGCTGACCTGGGCGCCGAGCACGACAACACGCTGGCGCTCTCCTTCCTCCACCAGATTGAGGTGACGCCCACGCTGATCCGGTTTGAGGGCGATGCCGAAACCGGGCGCACCGACGGCTGGGTGCGGGCGGAGTGGCGCCAACTGACGGAGCTCAACGAGCTGGGCGCGGATCAGCGCGAGATGATGCCCGGCTGCGGCTCCAAGTCCCATGAGCCGGGCGTCTATGAGCGGTTAGTCGCGCGCTTTGGCGAATCCGGTCTTGTGTCGCGGCCCATTGAACCGGGCGAATGGGATGACCCGATGGAGATCTGCTTCGAACGCGGCTGGACCGATGGCTTGCCCGTGGTCCCGCCCACCGACGAACGGATCCTGCGCATGCTGCGGGGCACCGCTCGCAAGCCGCAGGAAGTCGTGGGCCTGGTGCCGCCCAACTTGGCTGAGTGCACGGTTGAAAAAGTCGCTATTAACGCGGTGATGGCGGGTTGCAAGCCGGAGTATATGCCGGTGCTGCTGACCGCGCTTGAAGCGGCGCTCGAGCCCGTCTTTACGATGCATGGCGTGCTCTGTACCACCTGCTCCGCGGGGCCGATCATCATCGTCAATGGACCCGTGGCGCGCGCGATCGGCATGAATTGGGGGATCAACGTATTGGGCCCCGGCAATCGCGCCAACGCCACCATTGGGCGGGCCCTCCAGCTGATCATCCGCAACGTCGGCGGCGGCCGCCCGGGCGAGATTGACCGGGCCACGTTCGGCACACCAGCCAAGTACACCTTCTGCTTTGCCGAAGATGAGACGGACCCCAGCTGGGAGCCGCTTTCGGTATCGCGCGGCGTGCCGCGGGGGCGCAGCGCGGTGACGCTATTTCAGGGCGATGGCGTGCAGCAACTGATTGACATGAAGTCCCGTACGCCGGAGCAGCTGACCCGCTCGATCGCGGCCGCGCTAGCGGTGGTGGGCCACCCCAAACAGGCGCTCTACGTGAGCGCGATGCTGATCATCTCGCCGGAGCATTACGCCATCTACCGCGACGCCGGCTGGGATCGCGCCCGGATCACGCGCGAACTGCACGCCCAGCTGCTGCGGCCGGGGCGGGATCTGGTGGTGGGGGCGCAGGGAATGGGTGAAGGCATTCCGGCATCAAAGGCAGACGAGATGGTGCCCAAATTCTGGGACGACGGCCTGCTAATTGTTCGCGCCGGGGGCGACGCGGGCCTCTATTCCGCCATCTGCGGCGGCTGGACCGGCCATCGCCACCACGATGAATCGCAACCGGTGACCAAAGAAATCACTGACTAATTTGAGGCGAGAGAGCGAAAAATGAACTCTACACTGGTGATGCGTGACCCGACGGCGGAAACTTCGCCCGTCCTGCGGGAGCGGAAACGGCTGGCTGAAGGCACCCGCCTCGACCAGCTGACCGTCGCCCTGTTCGACATCGGCAAAACGCGCGGTGACGAGTTCATGGACCGGATGGAGCAGCTGTTCACCCAGCGGCAGATCGCCGTCCGCCGCTACCGCAAACCCACCAACACCCGGACGGCCCCGGTGGAGCTACTGCAGCGCGTTGCGGCAGAGTGCCAGGCGGTGGTGGTGGGCCTCTCTGATTGAGGGTCCTGTACGTCGTGCGGTACGCACGACCTGCGCGACCTGGATGGCCGCGGACTGCCGGGAGTTTTTGTCCTCACCACTGAATTTGAGGGCGCCTTCGCGCTGCAAAGCCAAGCGCTGGGTTTTGCAGGCGCGAAAGTGTTCGTGCCGCATCCGGTGCAAAACCGCACCACGGCGGAGCTGCACCAGATGGCGGACCAGGTGATGGACGCCATCGTCGAGGCTCTCCGCGCTGAGTGATCTGCTCGGAGATTGAGGGTAAGCTTCAGCGGGCCTCGTGTGGCGCAGGCTTCAGCCTCCCTCGCGCCGAGGCGGAATGAATGCCGCCTGCAGGCTGACGCCTGCGCCACCGCATAATTGTGCCTAACGCAGCGAAAAGTCCCGGGGGATGGCCCGCTCATTCCGCGTATCGATGTCCATCAGCTTCACCAGCAGTTCTCCCTGCTTGATGCGTTCCTGAATCAAGGGCCGCACCAGAAACTCCTGCAGCCGGACGCCGCGTTCTTCGACGGCGCGGGTGAGCTGGGGGAACTTGGCGCGTTTGGCCGGGTCCTT
>JAPKYZ010000104.1 GCA_026394055.1 Acidobacteriota bacterium | reverse complement strand
TTACTACTTCTGACGCAGTACACTAGCTGATGTAGCCCAGATCGATCAGCGGTGGGTTGTGTTATTGGCTACCCGGGACCAGGGGAGCGCAGTCGTCTTGGGAGATATCTCGCAGCAGCGAGTTGAGTTCACGCCTGTCGGCTATGATCAAGTTCGACTCGCTGACGATCAGAGAATTTACCTGCGTCAGCGGCGCGACCCCAAGAAGGACGTCGCGACCGTCGATGTTCGAAGTTGGCTGTGGTCGTCTGTCACAACCTATTCCATCGCCTCGGCCGAAGCGGCGTTGATTGTTTCCGCTGGGGCGGCCCGTTGGAAGACGCCTCTGGGTCTCAAGGGCTTAAACCGGCAGATCACTGCGGTGCCCTGGGGGCGGTCACTCGGCGTTCGGCCAACCGATCTTGGAGCAGGCGTGGATCAACGATTGTTCAGCTTTGGTCTTTCCGGGGACAGATGCGCTGTTTTTGGCTCGATCAGCGAGACAGTGACAATCTATGATGCGGACAATCGTGTAGTGCAGTCCAAGGTTGTAGAAATCGGCAAGGCGTTTCAGTCGCTCGGCCTCTCGCCGCCGGCGCCGAACGAGAAGCAAGGGATCACTCGGGTGATATGGGCAGCGGCGTCACATCACGGATATCTATATGTCGGCCTGTCCGAGACGCCGCTAGGCTCAGCCGCAATTGGCATGTTCGATTTGCTTGACGGCCACTTGATTCGTATCATTCAAGCTGATCTCCCGCGACTACAGGAACGAAAATCCACATTTAACCCTGAGGGTTATTTGATTCCGACATTTGCCGCTTTCGATGATCGCCTCGTGATCGCCGATCCCGAAGCGAAGGTATTGGCTATCTACTAACTAATAGAGTGAGGGAGAAATGCAAAAACGCAGTGCTTACACGACGAAGCGATTCCTGCGAATGTCGACACTTGCCATGTTCTCGGCATTGTTCGTTGGAGCGCAAACCTGCTCGGTATGGGTTTCCATGTGTGCGGAGTGTGGTGGATCGTATTGTGACTCGACACCACCACTGGGCTCGGCATACAACCTGCCCGCCCAGCAATTGCAATCCAGGACGTGCTCCACGCAAGCCCAGTGTCGAGCCGGGTCAGATTGCCCATATCTGCCGACATGCATGACTCGGAAGATCACCATGGTCGGCATCTGTAATGGAACGCTTATCACCCGCGAAGCCACAAGTTGCTGTACCCCGACCTGAGGACATTAGGGTACCAACGATTTCGACTCAATTGAACAGTGAGTAGAGGGGTTAGTACACTCGGCGGCGAGGGCTCCACACTCCATCGTACGCTCAGAGGACTGTGGGGGCGGATTCAGATAGGCAATAGAAATAGGACAACGCGATCGCGGGTGGGGTTTCCTTCTCTGGAAGGAGACTCAGTCGGCCTTCATGCTTTATCTAGGGGTAAACCGCGTGGGGGTGTGTTGGACAACGACTGGATCCCTGCCCGCTACCGCATCATCTCCGCCCAGTGCAGAAACCGGGTGAGATCCTTGCGATGTCGCCACGTAAACCGCCAGAAGGTAGCCGCGTCGATCTCATCCGCTGGAATGCCAGAGTAGGTTTCGATGCGCCACTTCAGGTACGGGCTGCGCCAGGGCGTCACGCGGTAGCCGCGTGAGAGGCGCCACAGGACGGCGAGCATTACTTCTTTTTCTCGGCGCTGGCGTAGTAGCCGGTGCGGGTGCGGACGGTGGGTTTGTTGGGGCCGTTGGCCGTTACCTTGATGGTCCGGAAGCTGCCATCGAGCGTCTGGTTGGTGGGCGAATAGGCCAGCACGTACTGGTTGCGGATGTCCTGCGCTACTTCGAGCGAAATGCGCTCCACTTCGGCCAGATCCTTGGGGAAGAAGAACAGGCCGCCCGTGGCGGTAGACATCGATTCGACCGCGCGCTTGGCTTTGCGGGCGGCGGTGCGCTCCTCTTCTTCCAGCAGGCCGATGCAGTGGATGACGATCTCTTCGCTCGACACTTTGCGGAGCAGTTGCTCCAGTTTGGTCAAGCTGGCGTTGTCGTTGCCGTCGGTGATCAGCATGATCACCTTCTTTTCGCGCTTGCCCTTTTGCTTCAGCCGGTCGATGGTCATGGCGACGGCGTCGTACATTGCCGTTCCGCCGCGGGCGTCGATGCGCTGCAGGCCTTCTTCCATCTTCTTGATGTCGGAAGTAAGCGGGACGTCCTCGTAGGCTTCGTCGTTGTAGTTCACCACCATCACTTCATCGCGCGGGTTCGATTCCTTCACCATCGCCAACGCCGCCGCTTCCACTTTGGTGCGCTTGTTGCGCATGGAGCCGGAGTTGTCGATGATCAAGCCCAGCGAAACCGGCACATCTTCGCGGCGGACGATGCGCAACTGCTGCGGCTGGCCGTTCTCAGTGACCTTGAACGCCTCCTTGGGCAGATTGGTGACCAGCTTGCCCTTGCTGTCGACGACTGAGGCGTGCAGCACCACCAGGCGCGTGTCGGAGCGAAAAGTCGCATCCTGATCCTGCGCCGGCAGGGAGAAAGAGAGCAGGGAGAGTGGCAGCAGCAGAAGCAAGCGCCGGGGATGGGATTGGGGGGCCCTATTGGGCTGGTGCATAGTAACCTTGCCGCCAGAATGGCCTCAACGGAGGAAGCCCGCGCGGCTGATTTAATTTTACCTGGACTCGGCGATATTTGCCGTCGCGCATCTGGTTGGATGGACTGTACCCAATGACGTACTGGTTACGCAGTTCGATTCCGATTTTTGCGGCGATGTCCGGCAACTCGTTCAAATTCTCGACCGCGAAGTGCCGCCCGCCGGTCTGTTCCGCCATTTCATTCAACAAACCGGGCCCGGACAACTCTTCAGCGGAGCGGCCTCGAGCATGGATCGGCTCAAAGATGCCGATGGCGTAGATCTGCACGTCCGCTTCCCGCACGGCGTTCTTGATCTCGCTTTCGGTATAGCGGCTGGAGTTGTCGCCGCCGTCGGACAAAATCAACACCGCCTTGCGCGCGTTCTTGGCCTTCTTCATCTGGTTCATGGCCAGATAGACGCCATCGAGCAGCGCGGTCCGGCCGCGGGCATTGGTGAAGGCCAGGCGATTCTGGATCTCTTCCGTGTTGTGCGTAAAGGGAACGACGAGTTCCGGCCGGTCGTTGAACTGGACCAGGAAAAATTCGTCCTCCGGATTCGCCGTCTTAAAAAACTGGGCGGCCGCCTGGCGCGATTTGTTCAACTTCGCGCCCATGGAGCCGGAGGCGTCAAACACCAGTCCCACCGAAAGCGGTGCGTCTTCACTGGCAAACTGCTTGATCTCCTGCTCGATTTTGTCTTCCAGCAGCTTGAAGTGCTCGCGTTCCAGGCCGGTGACGAAGCGGTTCAGCGGGTCGGTGACCGTCACCGGGATCAGCACCAGGCTCGAATCAACGCGAATGTTGGAGCCACGGGACTCTTCCGGTTTGGGCGCAGCGGTGCTTTTGCGCGGGGCAATGTTCGGCTTCGGGCCAGATTGGCCGGCCGCCCCGGAGACCAGGGCCAGCACCACCAGTAGGGTTACGCCGACAGACGCCAAGTATCGGACCATAGAGCCGCTTCTCTTCACCGTGAGTATAACGCCAGCCTGAAAACCCGATTTTAGCGAGCTTCGCGCCGCCGTGCTTAATGTTTCTTTAGACGCCATCCGCCACCAAACAGTTTGATTGTTTCAACGAACATGGGTGCCCTGCGGGCCGTCATCGGTCGCCGCCGGGAATGAATTGCCCTTCTATCGGCATTTAACCCAGGAAGTTTCATGACCACTCACGCTCCCCACCGGCTGTCCGCAAGTGTCCCTGGCGGGACGCTACGGTCCGGCACGCCCACCATTGGCCGGGTTGAACGGGCGGCCGCACCCGGCTCCGGCGCAAGCAGCTGGAACCGGGCGGGATGTTTTTTCGATCAACAGGTGAAGGGCGCACATCCACGGTCTTGGAACGTATCGTCTAATGGAGGTGGAGGCCTATGCTGATTCGTACTCGTCCTGGTTGGGAATTGCCGGAAAGTGCGGTGACCCCGGAGAAGTTCTACTTGAACCGCCGCCAGTTGCTGGCCGCGGCTGGATTTTTGGGCGTAGAAGGCCTGATGGCCGACACCGCGAAGCGGAACCCGGAGTTCGCAGACGCCAGCAAAGTGACGCCCGAGGCGGCGGCCACCGGCTACAACAACTTCTACGAACTGCACCCCACCGACAAGGAAAAAGCCAAGGACATGGGCGGCAAGTTCGTCACGGAGCCCTGGTCATTTGAAGTCTCGGGCCTGGTGAACAAGCCCAAGAAGTATGACCTCGATGACATCCGTAAGCGGATGCCGATGGAGGAGCGTGTCTACCGCTTCCGCTGCGTCGAAACCTGGGCCATGGTGGTGCCCTGGACCGGCTTCCCGATCTCGCAGCTGATCAAGGAAGTGGAGCCCAAGCCCAACGCCAAGTACCTCCGCTTTGTCACCGCCAACCGCCCGGACCAGTTTCCGGGGATGAAGATGGCGCCGTTTTATCCCTGGCCGTATCACGAGGGGTTGCGGATGGATGAAGCGATGAATCCGCTGGCCATGTTCGTCACCGGCCTCTACGGCAAGCCGCTACCCAAACAGAACGGTGCCCCGATCCGTGTCGTGACGCCGTGGAAGTACGGCTATAAGAGCATTAAGGCGATCGTCAAGATTGAGTTCACCGAAAAAGAGCCGCCGACGTTCTGGAACAAGCTGCAGTCGAGCGAATACGGCTTCTATTCGAACGTGGAACCCGCCAAGCCGCACCCCCGCTGGTCACAAGCCAACGAGCGCCTGATCCCCACCGGCGAACGCCAGAAGACTCTGCAATATAACGGCTATGAGAAGTACGTGGCCGGGATGTACAACGGGAAAGAGTTTTAGCCGTAAGTACGGGCTCATGACGTTAGGCTGCTCATGATAATCTGAAGGTCATGAGCGGTCCGATTCAGATTCGGCGACCGGATGTGGCCGCGGCCGCACGGGAGTTGGCGGCCCTCCGCGGCGTTTCCATCACGGACGCAATTTCCCAGGCACTGCAGGCGCAGCTAGTGTCCCAGAAGGCCGCGCAGCAGTCTGAAAAGGCCGCGCGCTTAGCGAGAGCGGATGAAGCACTGAAGCGGTTCAGGCAACTCCCGAGAATCGGCCCACTGCTGACCGATGACGACTTTTACGACGAAGACGGCCTCCCGAAATGAAGATCGTGGTGGATGCTTCGGCGTTGCTCGCTGTCTTGCTAGAGGAGCCGGATGCAGATTGGTTCGAATCGCGCCTGCGGGAAGCGGATTGCATCTGGTTGTCACCCGTGAACTGGTGGGAAGTCAATGCTCGGATTGAACGGCTCCATGGAGCCAACGGGATCGCCCGGGCAGCGATCTGGATGGATGCGCTGGGGGTTCAAGTGGAACCCATCACGATTGAAGATGCCCGGATCGCATTAGCCGCCTCGACGAGGTTCCGGGGCCGCCCAGCCAAGCTAAACCTTGGCGATTGCTTCGCCTACGCATTGGCTAAGACCAAGGGCGTCCCGCTGCTCTACAAGGGCGATGACTTCAAAGCCACCGACCTCACTTCGGCGTGACCAACGGCCCCGCTTAAGCCTGCTTAGACTCCACTACCGCCGGCTCTTCTTCCTCTTCCCGCGGTGACTGCGTCAGCATCGAAAAGAACAGGCTCAGGATCATCAATCCCGCTATGATTCCGGCGATCAGCATGAGGGTCTCCACTGGTTTGAATGCGCGTATCGACGAAATGGTTTCATCCATGAAGCGCATTTCATCTGGTAGGACAAATCAAATTTCTTAAGGCAACTTCCCCTACGCACTCCTTGTTTACGGGCTCCCGCGCTGTGTGGATTTCGCCTGAGTGCGGAATGTGGCCGGGTGTGCCCGGGCCGGATCGGCCCATACCCGGCGTGCCAGCGCCGAATGTGCCAGTGGCGTGCTAGGTTCGAAGAATGCACGTGGAATTGGCCTTTGGCAAGGCTGGACTGGGCGTTGAGCTGCCCGCTGGTTACAACTATCAACTGCTCGAAGCAAAGTCGGCGCAGGCGCTGCCGGATGCGGATGCGGCGCTTGAAGCGGCGCTGAAGGCGCCCATCGGCACGTTGCCCTTGCGGGAACTCGCGCGCGGCAAAAAGACGGCCGCCATTTCCGTGTGTGACATCACGCGCCCCGTGCCCAACCGGCTGGTGCTGCCGCATGTCTTGCGGGAGCTTGCCGCCGGCGGCATTGAGATCGGCCAAGTGTTGGTGCTGATCGCCACCGGCCTCCACCGCCCTGCCACGGAAGCGGAAATGCGCGAGATCGTGGGGCCGGAGCTTTACGGCAAGCTGCGGGTTGAAAACCATCACGCCAAGGTGTTGAGCGAGCATCGCGCGCTGGGCTCCACCGCCTCCGGCATCCCGGTCTACATTGATGAGCGGTTTATGGCCGCCGATCTGCACATCACGCTCGGCTTTATTGAGCCGCACCTGATGCTGGGCTATTCGGGCGGCCGCAAGTTGATTGCGCCGGGCCTGGCGGCGCAGGAGACGATCAAGGTGATCCACAGCCCCAAGTTCATGCGCGATGCGCGGGCGATTGAGGGCTCCATTGCCGACAATCCGCTGCACCGGGAGTTGCAAGAGATCGCCCGGATGGCCGGGCATCATTTCATGATCGACGTCTCGTTGACGCGGGACCGCCGGGTTGCGGGGGTCTTTGCCGGGCATGCCGAGCAGGCGCACGCGAAGGGCGTCGAGTTTGTGTCGAAAACGATGCTCGAGTTGATTGAACATCCGGTTGACGCGGTGATCACTACATCGGCGGGTTACCCGCTGGACTTGACGTTCTACCAGACAGTAAAAGGCATCACCGCCGCGCAGCACATCGTCAAGCCCGGCGGCCGCATTCTGGTCTTTTCCGAATGCGCCGAAGGGGCCGGTGCGCCCGAGTTTCAAGAGATGATGAAGCGCTTTGCCTCCGACAAAGCCTTCATGGACCACATCGGCGGCGCGCCGGTGACGGTGGATCAATGGCAGCTGGAAAAGTTGGCGCTGGTGACTGCACAAAAGCAAGTGCTCTACTACACCCCCGGCCTGCCCGCCGACTTTGACGCCACCCTGTGGGGCCCGCGATTTGCCACCCCCCAAGCGGCCATCGCAGCCCTACTTGACGGCCTGGCTCCCGGTGCACGAGTGGCCGTGATTCCAGAAGGTCCGTACGTCCTCGCGCGGGTCGGGTCCGATCAGCCAGAGCAGGAGCGCCAGGCGGCCTAGCTAGGACGAGCGCGGGCGTTTCAGCCCCATGCGTCAGCTTGGGGCTATTGTGCGGTTACCGGTGTCCGTTTCAGCCCCATGCGTGAGCTTGGGGCTATTGTGCGGTTACCGGACAAGCCCCAAGCTTACGAGTCTGTGTGAGAACCCAAGCCAGAGGCTTAAAATAAACCCGCGCCGGGGGCGTTGGTGGGTTTGGATCGTAGATGGTCTGAGCCGGTGGGGGCGCGGGCGCGCCTTGCCGGTCAGGATTGCAGGCGGAACAGGCGGGTGAGGTTGTAGGCGGTGGTGGCCAGGGTCCATTCCGTACTCACCGCCGCCAGGCCCCGGCAGCGGAACTGGCGCAGGCCGCGTTGTTGTTTTAGCACTCCGAAGACGGGCTCGACCATCGTTTTTCGTCGCGCATAGGTGGCGCGCACGGCCGGATCACGCAGGCGTTGGCGACGCTCGAGCAGACCGGGATGACGGCGCTGTTGCCGGGCATTCATCTTGGCCGCCGCGCCACCGGCCAGTTCGATGGCGCTCAACCGGTCCGGCACATAGGCGATGGTGCCGCGTTTCTCCACGGCTTCTAACTCGGGCATCGAGTAATAGCCGCTATCCGCTAACACCACGGCCGGCCGTTCGTGACATTGTTGTTCCACCAGTTGCGTCATGCCGGCCAATGAGCCTGTATCATTTGGCGCCTGGTGCACACGCTGCGCCACGATCAGGTGATCTTCACTAACCGCGATCTCACCCGTGTAACCCAGACAGAAACCGCCCCGGCGGCGCAGATAGCGGCTTTCCGGGTCGGTGCGCGAGCTCCGCTGTTGGCCCGACTTACTAAGCTGCTCCAGTTGCCGCGGAATGGCCTCCAACCGCTGCGCCCAATCGGCGGGCACGGCCACGGTGCCCCCGGCGGGCTCGGTTTCTTCGCGATTGCATTGCTGCTGCCAACGCCGGATGCGCTGCCGCAAGCGCGCCCGCTCGCGCCGCAGCGCTTCGGCCCGCTGGCTCTTGTCGGGCGAGGCATTGGCGGCCACGCGCGTGGAGTCGATCGCCACCCGCCCCAGCCGTGCCAGGCCCATCCGCCGCGCGGCTTCCAGTACTTGCGTGAACACGTCGTTGAGCTTCTTGGGATGCCGTTGCCGGAACTGGTTCAGCGTCCAATGATCCGGCTTCCAGCCCCCGGCCAGATAGCGGAAACCCAGGTCCTCGTGCAGCCGCTGTTCGATCCGCCGCGACGAAGTAATCCCCAGCGAGTAAGCGTAGAGCCACACTTTCAGCAGTAACTGCGGCGGATAACTAGGCCGCCCCGCTTCGGCATGCTCGGCTTCGAACGCGCGCAAATCCAGCCGCTCGACCAGCCGGTGCACAAAGATCGCCAGATGCCCCTCCCCCAACTCTTCCCGCAGACTGGAAGGTAGCAGCTGATCTTGATCCGGGTTGTACACCACATAGCGGCTCATACCTATTAAGTCGCTTTTGTGGGCCCGGTGGTTACGGGTTTTCACACAGACTCTCACGCATGGGGCTGGCAGATCCCGCAGAATTCACTACGGCTTCAGCACCGAGATCGCCGCGAACTTGCGGAAGTTGTCGTAGATCTGTTCCGTCTCCTGCCAACCGCCGCGATAAACGCCTCACAATTCAATCGATTTTTGTCTTGACTAGGAGGTCCAATCGACTTTATTGTAACTTCATGGGAATCGTACTCACACATTGTTCTCGATTCGTTTATGTCATGGCTTTGATCATTATCATCATGCTTATACAAGCTCAGCCCACAATTCGCATTGAAGGCATCATTGGAAGCTCGGTGCAGGTGCTTGGCCCTGCTGATGCGGAATTTCAGACAGTAATCGCGTCGTCGCTGTCGACGGAAGCACGAACACTACTGCAACCCATTCTGCGATATGCGGTTATTCTGCGAAACAACTCTCCGCGCCCGCTGGCCGGAGCCACTGTTGTGTGGCTAATCCGGAATCAACAAGGCCGCGAAGTAACGCACACTTTCTCTCACCAGAGCATCCTTCTGGACCCGCGAGTTCTGATCCATCCCGGAGAGATGCTGCTGATGGGGCCTGAAAGGGGAGTATCGAGAAAGATTGTGTCCGGTAGGCCCGCCCAGCTAGCGCACTGGGGCGGGTCGTGGAAGAATGAGCAGTTGTTTGGCGGGCAGCGTAGTATTCTCATCCGATTGGACTCCGCGATATCTGATGACGGTGTGATCATCGGGCGCGATGAGGGCCGACGCATGTTAAGCATTAACGAAACGTTGCGTGCGGAAGCCGACTTGACTGCGGAAATGGCTAAGTTGGATGACACGGCGGTGGAGCGGTTCCTAAGGACCACGAAGGAGCATTCGGAGATGGTTTCCGATTCCAACTTTGGTTCGACAACGGCTTACCATTACAGACTGGCCGAATTATCAGCGCTGCTGCTTAGGGTGAGCAATACTCAGGGAATCGCTAAAGCCAGGGAGATTATGGTCGCCAGTTCAAAGAGCCATAAGATTGGTGTAATTCACAGGAAAGGGGATCTTCAGTGAGACATATGAGACATCTTGGAGCATTGCTATTGGCGTTCGTATCAGCGGGTTCGGTGGGAGCTCAGTCTGGCATTCAGAGTGTCACGTGCTGGGGGTTCGGCGGAAGCAGTTGCGCTGAGTACAAGTTCGGCCTGTATTCAGGTTCCATTTCATGCAGTTGCGCAGCCGCGTGCACGAACGGCAATAACATCGGCGCGTCGTATACCGTGTTTTGGCAATGTGGCACGATACAAACCGGAGACGTGACCGGAGGTTCAATTCCGTTCGGCGTAAGAGTTAGGGGTAGCATCCTTGATGTTGGACTGAACATATATGCTGGGAGTGGCTACGACAGCCAGGATTGCAACGGGGTTCGCGATACGTGGGATTGGGTCTCCCCCTGTTAGCTGTGTCGATCCCGGTCAGCCAGCCTTGAAGGACGGAGGGGGGCGATAAGAGATGGCTTCCTACGGCTTCAGCACCGAGATCGCGGCGAACTTGCGGAAGTTGTCGTAGATCTGTTCCGTCTCCTGCCAACCGCCGCGATAGGGGCGGCGGTAGAGGATGCGCTTGGGCAGCACCGCTCCCTCCTCCACTGGCCCGAACTCAAAAATAGTCTTCGTGCCCTTGGGGTTGATGCCGTCGCTATCCAGAAAGTCCGCCTGGGCCCGGATGCGCTGCCAGGTTTCGGGGTCGAGGCGTTGCTCGGTTGAGATCAGGTCGGCCAGGTGTTTCAAGCCGGGCTCGCGGGGCTGGGTGCGCAGCATTGTACCGTCCCAGGTGGCGTCGTGATGGTCAGCCAATTCGGCGAATGGGATGCCCAAGCGGCGGCGTTCGGCGTTGCGGGGGCGCTTCTCGCGACGCTCGCGGGCGGCCCGCTCCATCCGGCGCTCCTCCGCCTCCCGATCCTTGCCTTTCAGAGCTTTGCCATTCAGCCGGACCAGCTTGAAGTAGGGCGCGCCTTCCAGCGCCATCACCTCGTAATCCATGTAATTGCCGCGCTTGCGGCGGCCTTCCGGGCTGATGGTCCAGTGGGTGACGTGTTCGTCGTAAACCCACGCTTCAGCCCGCTTGTCGTTGGCCTTGGCCACTTCGATGGCTTTGCGCAACACTTCCATGCCCAAGTCGTCGGCTAGTACGGTTAGGCCGCTGAGGAGGCAAGTTGCTACGATGAAGAGGCTTCCCCGCATGAGTTCCCGTACTACCAAGGTTACCGGCTTCCAGGAGACTGTTGAAGCCCAAGGCCATTTGATCGACTCCCACATCATGGAGCGCATCTTCGACACCGTGGTCGAGTTTGAAGGCCGCTTCGAGGTGGAGAAGTTCCATATCGGCCGCACGAATAGTGAGCCGTCGCACCTGCGCCTGAAGGTGGAGACGCCGACGCCGGAGGCGATGACCCAACTGCTGTCGCAGCTGATGGACTTGGGTTGCGCTCCGGCGGACGCCTCCGACGCCGAAACCAAGCTCGTAGAACGCGACCGCTGTGCCCCGGAAGATTTTTATTCCACCACCAACCACCGCACGCAGGTCCGGCTGAACGGCGAATGGATTGACGCCGCCAACCAGCGTATGGATGCCGCCATTGTCATCGGTGAGGGCACGGCCACCTGCCGCCGTCTGCGCGATGTGAAGGCGGGTGACCGGGTGGTGGTGGGTATGCGCGGGATCCGCGTCGTCCCGGAATCAAAGGATCGCGACCGGCAGTCGTTCGCCTTCATGTCGAACGATATTTCGAGCGAACGCCAAGTGGAGACCGCCGTTCGTCAAACCGCGGCCCTGGTCCGGCAGACCAAGGAAGCGGGCTTGAAGGTGGTGGTGGTGGCGGGTCCGGTGACGGTCCACACCGGTGGCGTTTCGCCGATGGCGAAGCTGCTGCGGGCGGGCTTTATCGATGCGCTGCTGGCGGGCAATGCGCTGGGCGTGCACGACATTGAGGCGGCGCTGCTGGGCACCTCGCTCGGCATCCGGCAGGCGGACGGACGCCAAGCCGAACATGGCCATCGCAACCACATGCGGGCGATCAATGCGATCTACCACGCCGGGTCGATCCGCGAGGCCGTCGAAAAGGGAGTGCTCACGCAGGGTGTGATGTTTGAATGCGTCAAGGCGGGCGTGCCGTTTGTGCTGGCGGGCAGCTTGCGCGATGACGGCCCCCTGCCCGACACCATCACCGACATGAACGAGGCGCAGGATGCCTATGCCCACCATCTAAAGGGCGCGGGCCTGGTGCTGTGCCTGAGCTCGATGCTGCATGCCATCGCCACCGGCAACATGCTGCCGGGCTGGGTGAAGCTGGTATGCGTCGACATCAACCCGGCGGTTGTCACCAAGCTGAGCGACCGGGGCTCGTCGCAAACCCTGGGCGTCGTCACTGATGTCGGCCTGTTTCTCGATCAGCTGGCGCGTCAATTGACGGAGGAACCCAACTTATAACGTCATGCCAAAGAACCCCAAGCCGCTGAAGCGCGAATACTCGGACGACCACGCCAGTTCCGGCGTCGCGGCACCACTGCCGGAGATCGAAACCTGGCCCAACCAGTTCTCGACGGGCTACATGATCGAGATCAAGACGCCGGAATTCACCTCCGTCTGCCCGAAGACCGGCTTGCCCGATCATGGCACCATCACCATCCGCTATGTGCCGGATAAGAAGTGCCTGGAATTGAAATCGCTGAAGATGTACTGGCTGGCCTACCGCAACCTGGGCATCTTTCAAGAGAACGCTGTGAACCGGATGCTCGCGGATGTGGTCCAATACGCAAAGCCGCTCGAGGCCACCATTATTGGTGAATTCACACCGCGCGGCGGAGTTTACTCCACCATTACCGCCCGTTATGTCCGTGGACGCAAACGCTAATCAACAAGAACTCGCCGAAATGGTGAAGCGGATCCGTGAGCGGGTCCGCCAACAATATCCCCAGGGGGAGCAGCCCGGGCTGCGCCTGCCGAACCTGATGCCGGTGGTGCACGCGCGCGACCTGGCGGAATCAAAAGTAGCCGCCATCGGCCGCGTGAATCCGCGCCCCGGCGGCCCGCTGAATCAGATCATCCAGAAGGTGAAGAGGCTGGTGGCGCGTGCGCTCGATTGGCACGTGCGCGACCAGATCGACTTCAACCGCGGCACGATTCGCAGTATCGAGGCGTTGCTCGAAGCGATGACGGAGGGCAACCGCGCCCTGGTCGAGCTGGGCAGCCGGATCGACAATACCTCGCAGCGGCTGGACGCACTGCAAGGCAAACTGGACGCGATGGGTTCCGATTGGGACTTGCGCGTGCAGGAGCTCCGGTCCGACGTCGAGGCCGAGACGTCGCACATGAAAGACGTGCGGAGCCACTGGGCAGCCTGGCGGCCGGAGTGGGAGCGCAAGCTATCGCTGAACGAAACGCAGTTTCTGCGCAGCCTGGCCGATCTGCAGCTGGCTTTCTCGCATCGCGCCACGTTGATGGAATCAAACTATCGCGAGATGCTGAACGCGCAGAACAAGGACTTTCACGTCGAGCTCGCGCGGCGCGGCGAAGAGATCCAGAAACGGGTCTGGAAGGACATGGAAGCCATCCAGATCAACAGCAACGCTCAGGTGCACGACGAACTGCGGATGCTGCGGACGCTACGGCGGGAACTGGCTGCTGCGCCTCTGCCTGCGCCCGCCAAGCGAACTTCCAAGGCGGCCAAAGTGCCCGACGTAGCACCGGCCACTCCAGTTGATGCGGGTGACTCCGGCATCGATTGGATGATGCACGCCATGCGCTTCCGGGGTCCGGAAGAAGTGGTCAGCCGCAACTTCAGCCGCTATGTTGAGACGTTTTCGCGGCACAAAGACATTCTCGATATCGGCTGTGGCCGGGGTGAGTTCTTGTCGCTGGTGCCCGCCGCGCGCGGCATCGATCTGAATCCGGATTGCGTGGCCCTCTGCCGCGAACAGAACTTAACGGCGGAGGTGGCGGACGCCTTCACGTATCTGGCGGCCCTGCCCGATGAATCACTCGGCGGCATCTTCTGCGGCCAGATGATTGAGCACGTGCCGCGCCTGCGCCTGCCGGCCCTGATCGCCCTGTGTGCAGCAAAACTGCGTCCCGGCGCACCGATTGTGTTTGAGACGCCCAACCCGGAATGCTTGGCCATCTTCGCCACGCACTTCTACCTGGACCCGACGCACCAGCATCCGGTGCCGCCCAAGCTGATGGCGTTTTATTTGCTCGAAGCCGGGTTCAAGTCGATTGAGATCGAACGCTTTGCCTTGGCGCATGAGGCGTTCCCGACGCTCGAGGCATTGCCGGGTCCGGTGCGCGATCAGTTTTTTGGCGGGATGGATTATTCCATCTCGGCAATCAAGGCCTGATAAATGCGCCGCTGCTCGTCGGCGATGCGGTCCCAGTTGTAGCGCTCCAGGACAGTGGTGCGGGCGGCAGCGCCCAACTGCGCTACCCGTGGCGGGTCAGCCATCAAGCCTCGGATCGCGTCGGCCATTTGGCTGGCCGTTTCCACCACCACGACGTCCGTGCCGGGGTTGAGGTCCAGCCCATGGATGCCGGCGGGCGTGGAGACGATCGCTTTGCCCAAGGCCATCGCTTCCAGGATCTTGATGTTGGTGCCGGCACTGGCTAGCAATGGAGCGATCACGATCTGCGCTTGCCGGTAGGCCGGGCGCACGTCGCTGACAAAGCCTTCAAGTTCAATACCGGCCTGCTCCAGATTTACGGCTGCGCGATCGCGGTAAAAGGCGCGGTAGTATTCGGGCCGGGCGCCTGCGATGACGTGGAGGGTCGCGTCAGTCAACGCAGGCCAGACCTGCTCGACAAACCACTGGATGGCCATCAGGTTCGGCAAGTGCGCGAAGGATCCGATGAAGAGCAGACGTCCCGGCGCCGGTGCCTCTAGCGAAGGCTGGTAACGCTGAATGTCGACACCATTGGGCAAGACCGCCACGCGGCTCGGGGGTGCTTGGCTGCTGAGGGTGGCGCGGTCCCGCTCCGACATCACCACAACGCGGGAGCAGCGCTGCCAGGCCGCGGTTTCGAACTTGTGCCAGAGCGCGAGCTGACGCTCCAGCTCCCAGCGCGTACCGGCGGTGGCGCGACCGGCCAGCTGCTGGTAAAGGTCGATGGAGACGTCGTGTTCGACCAGAATGGCTCCCTGCGGTGGGGCGTACTGCGCCATCTGGGTGAACTCGAGCTGTGTGATTGCGGCGGGCGCTGCCAGATCGAGCGCGGCCCGGAAAGCGCCGGAAGCGAACTCCTGCACGGGGTCCGGCAGGGAGAGATCCGGATAGATGTGCGTGCCGTGGCGGCGCACGACGATCACCTCGGCGCAGATGTCGAGCAGTTCCGCTGGCGGTGCGGCCGGCTGATCGGCGAAGTAGAGCAGCGTCTGCGAGAAGTCCGTTGCCGCCCGCCGCATCAGGTTGTACATGCGCACGGCCCCGCCATGCGAGAGCGGATAGGGCGCGTAGCAACTGGCGATCCGCAGTCGCGGGCCATCCTGGCGGCCTCGCCCCGGGAAGCGGACGATATCGCCCGATCCGGCGGCCAATTCATCCTGCCCCGCAGTCGGCTCCAGCGTGATGGCGAACCGGAGAGCGGGCAGGTTCTGCTGACGGTTGAGCCGCTCAATCGCCTCGCGCCACAGCCCATAGAGGCCGTTCTTGGCGACCGAGCGTAGGTAGTTGCGCTCCACCGCCAGCTGGATCTGGTCCGGGGTGAAGTAGCGTGACGTCGTCGACCGATGCCGGTGCAGCACGCGGGCGCCAGCGGTAAACACCGTGGGCCACCCTCGCTGCCAGGCACGCACACCCAGATCGAAATCCTCGACATAGGCGGGCGTGAACGCCTCATCCAGACCACCCAGTTGGCGCAGCTTCAGTGTCGAGAACAGCGTGCACCCGCCGCTGCCATAGAGCACGGGCGAGCCATCTTCACCCGGCAACGGCAGATCACAACGCAGCGGAAACTGAAAGGCATCGCGGCTGGCGGGTAGCACAGCCTTCCCGGTCTCTTCCCGCCGCTGACCTTCGGGGAAAAAGATCTGCGCGGTGGAGGCAAACAGCTCCGGCGTCTGCGCAAAAGGTGCCGCGAGCGCTGGCAGTAAGCCCGGCTCCACCTCCATGTCGTTGTTCAGCAGGCAAACCAGTTCGTAACGGACCCGAGTGAGGCCGCGGTTGATGGCCGCCGAGAAGCTCAACGGTTCGGCGGAGTAGACCACTTCGAGTGACGAATGCTCCGCCGCCAGCCAATCAAGCGTCCCGTCGCCCGAGCCGTTGTCGACAATGATGACCTGCTGGGGCCGCTCCGCCAGCAACAGCGGCAGACAGCGCGCCAGCAACTCTTTGCCGTTCCGGCTGGGGATGATGACGCTGATGCCCGGCTTGCCACCCACCGCTTGCAGTAGTGGAGGCCGCACAAAAGCGCGCGGCTGGCGCCGCTTCAGCTGCCAGTAGAGCCACGGCCGCTCCAGCGCCTGCGGATGGGTGAGACGCCACGCCCAGGTGTAGATGCGGCCACCGGGGTTGAACTCGAACGTCAGCCAGCTTTTCAGCCGCCACTTCAGATGCCGCGCGATCGTCCCGGCGGAGCGGGGGCGCAGCATGAAGTGGTTCAGATGCTCATTGAAGTAGACGCCGCGCGACGGGGCCAGCCGGAACGCCAGGTGCCGCATCGGCTTCAAGATGGGCGTCTTGGGCTCGAGCAGGACGCACACCAGATGGATGGGCAGACCGGCCAGGTCGGCCTGCACCCGCTCCCAGGTCAGGGCCTCCGGCCAGTGCAGGCGATAGGGAATCCAGGTGCCGCCAGCGGGCTGAAATTCGGAGATGACGTAGAAAGGGCGATCCCCGGCCAGCTTCGCGGCTTCCGCGATAAATCGCGCCGCCAGATCCGGCCGGCCACTGGCCACGGCCACGACTACGCCCGTGGCACCCATGCCGGGCCTAGATCAATTCCCGCCAGGAGCCAGCCCGGCCGCTGCGGTACCAATCGAGTGCCTGGAACGCAAACACCGTCGAGACCGGGTTGCGGTGGGGAATCGGCTCCCCCGCCCGGCGCCCAAACAGGAAGGCGCCCTTGTGGGTGGCGAACGTTTCGAGCAGCTCCGCCTCTTCGCGAGCCGCGGCGTGATCGATCGGCACGCCGCTGATCAGCCGGACGCGGAGCAACTGCGCCAACACGTCGGAGCGGAGAAACTGCGGCGCAAGCTCCCGCCACAGCTGTCCCACCAGCGCGATCCCGTGCTCCAGCAACGGACCCGCTTCATCGGCCACGGGCAGCAGGCCTTCGAGGAAATAGCAATAGGGGTGCAGGCGGTCCATCACGCGGAGACGCTCGGTTTCAACGTCGATCAGCGACGCCGCAGTGTCGATCGAGAATTCCAGCTGACGCCGGTAGTGGTGTTCGAAGCGCGCTTCGCCGGTCAGCTCGGCCAGTTCGCGCCACGCCAGCGCCGCCTTCAACTGGAAGCAGCCGGGATTTTTTGACCACCAAAGCTCGTGCCGGAGCGGCTGGCGGCTGGGCAGCGACAGAATCGGGTGATAGCCATCGGCCGCCATAAAGTGGTCGATCATCGAATCGCCCGCGCAGACCGCTGCCGTCAACCAGCTGTCTTCGCCGGTCTCGCGCCACAGGGCGACCAGAGCTCGAGCGACGATGCCGGTATCGAAAAAGTAGCTCAGCTGGCTGCCTTCCAGCTCGAAGGGAAAGGCGCGGAGGGCGGGGTTCCAGGCTTGCAGAATGAACCGGCCGGCCTTGAGAGCCTGCTCCTTCAGCCCAATTTGCAGCATGCCCTGGACGGCGTAGGCGGTGATCTCGACCGAGTTCGGGAGCCGCGCGTCGCCCCGGTAGTAACGCGTCACACCACCGGACGCATCCTGCACCCCAGAGGAGCGGAACCATTCGGTGGCGGTGGCGCGCAAGGGCACCGTTGCATGGGCGCCCGCGGGCGCTGTGGCAGTCTGAGGCACGAGCAAAGAAAGATTCTAGCAGGAAGGACCGTATACTAAGGATGCCGTGCGCTCTATTCCAGTCCTGGTCCAGTTCGTATTCGTACTGTTGATCGCCACTGTTCCGGCGGGTCTGGCGGAGACTCGCGTTCCCGTAGGCCTATTGAATGCGTCGCTTACCCGTTGGGAAGGTACCTGGGAAGCGGGCGAACTAGTACTGGCACTCGATTCGGTGGGGACCTACCATTGCCGCTTCGACGGGCGGACGTTTTTTGAGCGTGAAGGCCGCCGCATCCCGATTGCGCGCCTGATGCCGGGCGACCGGCTGGAAGTGATGTCGGACCGGACGACGCAGAACGGGCTCTGCTTTGCCCGCCGGGTGAAGGTGGTGACCGGCGAGACCATGGCCGATCTGACCCGCCGCTCCGTCCGCGCTACCGACCATTTTGCGCCGCGCGGCAACCTGGCGTACGCCGGGGTGGTGATTCGCCTGGACGCCAGGCATCTGGTGCTGCGCATGAAGGACCGCACCGAACTGACGATCCGCCTGCGCCCCGACACCCGTTTCGTCTCCGGCGGCTCACCCGAGCTTCTCGCCAACCTGTTGATAAATGAGCGAGTTTTCGTGCGCGCCGGCCTGAACCTGGAAGACGAGGTGGAGGCCTATCAAGTGGTGCGCGGCGAGATCTTGCAACCGGAGTTGCGTGGCCCGCGTCCGTGATCTGTGGGCGAGGTGTCGCCGGTGGCGAGCCTGCTATAATTACAGTTTCTATCTCCCGACCATGAAGTCTTTTGTCACCCTATTGACCTTTTGCTTGCTCCTCAGCCCGTTGGCCGACGCGCAGGAGTTCTCGACCGGTCAAGCGGCCCGGCTGCTGATTGGACAACCCACGTTCACGCAACAGGAACCGGGGCCGCCCACGCGCACAGTGCTGGGCGCTGCCAGTGGTTTGGCCTTGGCCAACAACACTTTATTCGTGGCGGATTCCAGCCGCGTCGGGGCTGCCCCGGACAACAACCGGATCCTGATCTACAACAACGTATCGTCGTTCATTCCGATGCCGACAGCGGAAGTTCCGCAGGTGGATGACCGCTGTCCGGCCTGCGTGGGACGGCCCGATGTGGTGGTGGGCCAGAAGGATTTCATCAGCGGGGACTTCAACTTGCAGCCCTGGGGTGTGCGGAGCGCTACGGCCGTGGCCTCCGATGGCACCGTGCTGGCGGTGGCTGATACGGACTTTAACCGGGTGCTGATCTGGAACCGGATTCCCACCGCCAACGGCCAACCCGCCGATGTCGTGCTGGGCCAGAGTAACTTCACCACCATCCGGCCGATCAGCATCGACAACAAATCGCTGCGTGGCCCGCAAGGCTTGTGGATTCAGAACGGCCGCCTGTTTGTTGCGGACACGATGAACCACCGGGTGCTGATCTGGAACAAGATTCCGACGGCGAACGACACCCCGGCGGACGTCGTCCTGGGCCAGCCCAATTTCAACGTCGCGCCGCAACCCGATCTCACCAAGGCCTCGCTGAATGCTCAGGCGAACACGATGCTGAACCCCTACAGCGTCTCCTCGGATGGTGTCCGGTTGATCGTCAGTGATCTGGGCCATCAGCGCGTGCTGGTCTGGAACAGCCTGCCCACTTCGAATCAGCAGGCGGCGGATCTGGTGCTGGGTCAGCCGGATTTCACCTCGGCCACCTCGAACAACTCCTCTAAGCTGTGCGACTCAAACGGCACCGACGACAAGGGTGCGGCCACCTATCCCACCCGTTGCGCGGCCACGATTGAGTACCCGCGGGGCGTATTGTCCGACGGACGGCGGTTGTTTGTCGTCGATGGCGGCAATGATCGCATTCTGGTCTGGACCACCTTCCCGACTAAGAATGGCCAGCCGGCCGACGTGGTGCTGGGGCAGTTGTCGAGCGCCGCCAATAACACCTCCGACAGCGCCCTGCCCGACAAAGTGGCCGCGGCGGACGTGCTGCGTGGCCCCACGGGACTGGCTTTTGATGGCACGAATCTGTTTGTCAGCGACACCTTCAACCGGCGCGTGCTGGTCTTCACCCCGGCCGACCCCAAGGTGCCTTACACCGGCGTGCGGAACTCGGCGTCACGCGAAGTGTTCGCGATCGGCGGCGTCACCATTGGCGGCGTCATCAAGGTGGACGACGAAGTCACCGTCAAGATCAATGCCCGGGAGTACAAGTATAAGGTCGTCAAAGACGACACGTTCAAGATCATCATGCAGGCGCTGGTGAACCTGATCAACGCCGGTTCGGGTGATCCGGATGTGCTGGCACTGCCCAACCAATCGATCAGCCAGGTCATCCTGTCGGCTCGCGTGGCGGGTGAAGCGGGCAATGCGATTACGCTGGAAGTAACACTTTCTGATGCCGCGACCGTGACGGCAACCACGACAGGCGCTACGCTGACCGGCGGCCAAGACGCGGCACGGCTGGCTCCGGGGACCGTGGTTTCGATCGTGGGTGAACGCCTGGCCGACACCACCGTTTCCGCTCCGGAGAAAGCAGAAGTGCTGCCCCGTGAGTTGGGCGGCGTCCGCGTCTACATTGACGGCATCCAGGTGCCGCTGCTGATGGTTTCGCCAACGCAGATCAATGCTCAGCTGCCGTGGGAAGTGTCCGGCGCCCAAAGCTCGAATGCGATTGTGCGGACCGTGGGCGCCAATGGCGTCACGGTCAGTTCCGCCGTCGCCGTCCCGTTGATTGCCCAGAACCCTGGCATCTACGCCGCTGACGGCCCTGATCCGCGCCCGGGTGTGATCTTCCATGGGTCGAGCTTTGCCACCGGTACGATCTCGGTGGACGGCACCTCCAAGAAGGACGACGTCGCCACCATCACCATTGCCGACCGCAACTATAGCTATACGGTGGAAGAAGATACCGTCACCAATGGCGGTCTGAGCGACAATCAGCTGAAGCTGGCCAAGATCCGCGACAACCTCATCCGGATCATCAACGCCAATGGCGGAGATCCGGACGTGGTCGCTCTTCCGGCCGGCGTGTTCACCCGCATCCGGCTGCAGGCTCGGCGCCCCGGTCCGGACCTGAATGGCCTGCCGATTTCGGCCAAGGTTAACGACACGGCCAGCGTGATTCTCACCGCCACCAACTCCTCGCTCTGCTGCGCCAATACGGAAGGCGCTCCGGTGAATGCCCAGAACCCGGCTATCCCCGGCGAGACGCTGATTGTGTACGCCACGGGCTTGGGTAAGATCAAGCCAGAGGAAGCCCAGAAGCTGGTCCGGACGGGCCAAGTCTACAATGGGCCTGCCGACAATGAACCGGAAGAGTTTGTGTCCTCACTGGCTGGCGCTAAGACCGCCAACGTCCTGTTTGCTCGCTTGAAACCGGGCATGATCGGGATCTACGAGGTCGTGCTCGAATTGAACAGCGACCTGCCCACCAACGACACCATGCAGCTGACGATCGCGCAAAGCTTCCAGGTGTCGAACATCGTCACCATTCCGCTGAAGAACCCCAAGGACTAGCGGCGAGGCCGGTTTGACCAGCCCCATGCGCAAGCGTGGGGCTTTTCCCATTTCCCAGGGAAGCAGGCCCGCATGGGGAGGAACGTTCGCCCAGCCCCATGCGTAAGCTTGGGGCTTCTGCCGGGACCCCGAACAAGCGCCATGCATCAAGGCCACCGCCTTGGTCCACACTCAGCACGATGCGTCAGCTTGGGGCTTCCGCCTGGACCCCGCACAAGCCCCAAGCTGACGCATGGGGCTGATCCAACAGGTCTAGGTGCTCAAGACATGGGTTCCGCGGGTTTTAGGCCGGCGGCGGTGAGGGCGGCCTGCGCGGGGCTGAGCGCATCGGGCAGCACGTAGAAAAAGGCGCCGTCCAGTTCGCGCTTAAACAGGACGCCGCCCAGATACTTGTCCACTTCGACCGCGTACTCCACGCCCGCCGCGTCGAGTAACTCCTCGATCTGCTTGGCCTCGCGGAGCTTCCGGGCAATGTAGACCAGATCCATCTCCTGATCGCCAAAGAACTCCGCGGGTTGCCTCATACGTTCGAACGAGTCCTACTTGATCCGGGACACAAAGGCGCTGTAGACGTCCGGTCCCTGGGCGTTCATCCATTCGATGTACAGTTTCGCGACGCGCTCCAGGTTGCGGAACGCCGACGGGTCGTTGAAGGCCTCACGGACTTGCGGGATCAGCTTTTCAACCCGCACCCAAACCAGCACCAGTTCGCGGTTCGACTGGAAGAAGAGCTCAGCGTTGAGCACACCGCTGGTGACAAAGCTGGCCGTCATGTCCCAATAGGAAACCACCTGACGGTAATACGCATTCTCCTGGCTGCCGGGAGGGCAGACTTTCTGCATCTCCTCCATGCTGGCGAAGCGTGCATTTTTGACAAACCAATCGCGGGCCGCCCGCATCTTGTCTTCGCGCCGGAGATCGTAAAGGCGCAAAAGGAGATTCGCGTCGTCGTAGGTTGCAATAGCCATATGCTTTGAGGGTACAGTGCGGGATGGGGCGGGATCAAACCTTCGCCCCGAGGGGTCACCGCATGATTTTCCAAAACTAGTTTGAGAGAACCTGCGCACGCGGCGCACTACTTCCACATGGCTTCTGCCGGCCCGGCCCTGACTCGTGAGGAAGAGCTGTACTGGATTGCGCTACACCTTTCACCCGGCCTAGGCCCCCGCAAAGCCCAACTGCTATTAGCCCACTTCCGGACCCCACAAGCCATCTTCCGGGCCTCCAAAAGTGAGCTGGAAGCGACCGGCCTTTCGGGCAGCGTCGCGCAAACCATCGCCAGCGGCTGCGGCTTTGAGGACGCGGCCATCCAGCAACAACGGATGCTCGACGCCGGGGCTCGGCTGGTGACCTTTGGGGCCGCCAACTATTCTGCCCGCCTGCGCGCCATCTTCGACCCTCCGGTGGCGCTGTTTGTCCGGGGAGAGGTTGCGCTGCTCAATTCGGTGTGTGTGGCCATGGTGGGCACGCGGAGGGCCAGCAGCTATGGGTTGGCCGCCTCGGAGCGGTTGTCGAGAGAGCTGGCCGAAGCGGGATTGACGATTGTCAGCGGCATGGCCCGCGGCATCGACACGCAGGCACACCAGGCGGCGCTGGATGCGCCGGGCAACACGATCGCGGTCTTCGGCTGCGGCGTGGATGTGATCTACCCGGCTGAGAATCGCAAGCTGGCCGAGCAGATTGCCGAACGCGGCCTGCTGGTGAGCGAGTTCGCCATGGGCTCGCCCGGCTATCCCCAGAATTTCCCCATCCGCAACCGCATTGTCAGCGGGTTGAGCACCGGCGTCATCGTGGTGGAGGGGGCCCAGTATTCGGGCTCCGCCATTACGGCCAAGCTGGCCTCCGATCAGGGCCGCGAAGTGTTCGCTGTGCCGGGCAATATTACCTCCAAGATGAGTTGGGCCCCCAACCTGCTGATCAAGCAAGGAGCCAAGCTGGTGCAGGAGTGGAACGACGTGGTGGCGGAGCTATCGAGTGAAGACCGGCGTCAACTGGCCAGCCGCCAGCGGCAGCAATTGCTGGCGCTCGACCCCACGCAACCGGTTGCCGACATGGCAGTTCCGGGTGCGGAAGTGCCTACCGGACCGCTGCAGCAGCAACTGCTGAGCAAACTCGAATTTGACAAAGCAGCGCATCTCGATCATCTAATGGAAGTGCTGGAAGGCACCTCTTCCTCCGAAGTCATAGCGACGCTGTTCGAGCTGGAGCTTCTCGGAATGGTGAGGCAGCTTCCCGGCAGAAACTTCATTAAAGTCTGGGTAGACTAGAAAAACTCATGCCGGTTTCGTTCTCATTGGTCTGCGGCCTCTCTCGTTTCGAGGGTGCTGCGGTGCGACATCAGATTGACGCCTGGACGCGATGCCGTCCGAGCGGCGGGGGACGATAGCCATGGCCGGAAAGTCTCTGGTTATTGTCGAGTCGCCCACCAAGGCCAAGACCATCACGAAGTTTCTAGGTCCGGACTTTATCGTCCGCGCCTCCAACGGCCACGTGCGCGATCTTCCCGAAAGCGCCTCCGACATCCCGGCCAAGTACAAAAAGGAAGCCTGGTCCCGGCTGGGCGTCAACGTCGATAGCGACTTTGAACCCATCTACGTCGTCCTCAAAAACAAGCGCGAGCACATGAAGGAGCTTCAGGATGACCTGAAGAAAGCCTCCACCCTGTACCTGGCGACTGACGAGGACCGCGAAGGGGAGTCGATCAGCTGGCACTTGCATGAAGTCCTGAAGCCGAAGATTCCGGTGAAGCGCCTGGTGTTCCACGAAATCACCAAGGAAGCGATTCAGCAAGCGCTCGCCAAGCCGCGCGAGATCGATTTCGACCTCGTCCGTGCGCAGGAAACCCGCCGCATCGTCGACCGGTTGTTCGGCTACGAAGTGAGCCCGCTGCTGTGGAAGAAGATGGCGCCCGGCCTAAGCGCGGGCCGTGTGCAGAGCGTGGCGGTCCGCTTGCTGGTCGAACGGGAACGCGCCCGCATCCGCTTCCGGTCTGGCAAATTTTGGGGGTTGAAAGCGCGGCTGAACAAGCCCGGCGCCCAACCGGCCTTTGATGCCGAACTGGTTCAACTGGGCGGCAAGCGCGTCGCCACCGGACGCGACTTCGACCCCGATACTGGCCTGTTGCAGGATCCCAATGCCGTCCTGCTGCTGGGGCAGACGGCCGCCGAGCGCGTCGCCAAGCTGTTGCAAGACGGCCCGGTGACGGTGAAGAGCGTGGAAGAAAAGCCGTTCGTGCAGAAGCCGGCGGCGCCGTTTGTCACCAGCTCCATGCAGATTGAGGCGAACTCGAAGCTGCGGTACTCCGCCCGGCGGACGATGCAGGTGGCCCAGCAGCTCTACGAAAACGGCTTCATCACCTACATGCGTACCGATTCGACGACGCTGTCGGATGAGGCGATTCGGGCCGCGCGTGGCTTGATCAAGCGAGAGTATGGCGACGCCTACATGCCCGCCTCGCCGCGCGTCTACGAAACCAAGGTAAAGAACGCGCAGGAAGCGCACGAAGCCATCCGCCCGGCGGGTGACAAGTTCATCTCGCCCGATTCGGTCCGCGAAAAGTTGGGCGATGAAGCGTATCGCCTCTATGACCTGATCTACAAGCGCACCGTGGCTTGCCAGATGTCCGATGCTCGCGGAACCTTCACCAATGTCGCCGTCGAAGCCGGTGATGCGGTGCTGCGTGCCAGTGGCAAAACCATCGCCTTCCCCGGCTTCTTGAAAGCTTACGTCGAAGATTCCTCCGATGAGGACGCCGCTTCGGAGCAGGATCGCATCCTGCCGCCGATGGCTGCGGGCGACGGCCTGAAGTGCGAAAAGGCCGAGCCGTCAGAGAAGCAGACGCAGCCGCCGGCCCGGTTTACGGAAGGCTCGCTGATCAAGGAATTGGAGCGGCTGGGCATTGGCCGCCCCAGCACCTGGGCCTCGATTGTGGATGTGGTGCTGAACCGCTCGTACGCGTTCAAGAAAGGCAGCGCGCTGGTGCCCACCTGGACGGCGATGGGCGTGGTGAATCTGCTGGAAGGCAGCTTCGCCAACTATCTCGACTACACCTACACGGCACGCCTGGAAGACGACCTGGACGCGATCTCGCGCGGCGAATCGGACAGCCCGGATTATCTGCGTAAGTTCTATTTCGGCACCGACGGCCATGGCCTGCGGATGTTGCTGGAACAGGGTGAGCGCGACATTGACCCGCGCGTGATCAACGGCATGCCGCTGCGGCCGGAAGCCGAAGGCAAGCTGGAGATCCGTATTGGCCGCTACGGCCCGTTTGTCTCCGACGGTGAGCGTCGCGGCAGCGTGCCGGAAGATCTGCCGCCGGACGAACTGACGGCCGCCAAGGCTCTGGACCTGCTGGACAATTCGTCCAAGGAGCCGGAATCGGTGGGTCTGCACCCGCAGACCGGTGAGCCGGTTTATCTGAAGGTGGGCCGCTTTGGCCCGTACGTGCAGCTGGGCGACGCTCGCGAGGGAAATAAGCCCAAGATGGCGTCGCTGGTGCCCGGCACGGACCTGCACTCAGTGGATCTGGATCACGCCGTACGCCTGCTGGCACTGCCGCGCGTGGTGGGTACCTTCCCGGATAACAGCGAGCCGATCAAGGCGGCCAATGGCCGCTTTGGGCCCTACATCCAGGCGGGCACGGAGACGCGTTCCCTGCCCGCCGGCATTTCGCCGCTGGATGTGACGCTCGACCAAGCCATTGACATTTTGCGTAAGCCGCGGCGTCGTGCCGGCACGCCAGGAAAGCAGACTTCGCTAAAAGATTTCGGCGTCAACCCGGCGTCCGGCAAAGCGGTGAAGCTGCTGAGTGGCCGCTACGGCCCCTACGTCACCGATGGCGAAGTGAATGCCACGGTGGTTCGCGGGCAGGACCCGATGCAGTTGACGCCCGAGCAGGCGTTTGAACTGCTGGCCGCGCGTGCGGCGGCGATCGCCGAAAACGGCGGTCCGGCACCTAAGGGCGCGAAACGAGGGGGCGCGAAGAAGACCGCCACCAAGAAGGCCGCCGCCAAGAAGACGCGCAAGACGGTTTCGGCCTAGCAGACTGCTGAAGGGGCCGGAGACCGCTTGCTGACGCGCGCGGCTCAGAAAGCTGGATCGGTCCCGCATCACGCATGCGTTCCGTTGTCATTGTCGATCACCCGGTTCAGGTCAAGCTGGCGCAGCGTGCGCTTGGCGCTGACTTCCAGGTGATGGTGCTACCCGGTGCGGCCGACGACTATCTGCCCAAGTCGACTGAGGCGTCGTTTCACAGCTTCGATCCCAGCCGTCGTCGCGCAGCCGCTCACGCCGCGCAGGCGGAGTTGCAGCAACTGACCGCAACTGCGGCCACCGTCTACCTCGCGTTCGCGCCGGGAAGCGCTGGTGAAGCGCTGGCGGCGGTCGCCCAGCAGTTGATTCGCAGTGGACGCGCCCGCACCGCTCGGCCTCCCCAGATCCTGCGAGTGGCCTGTTCCCCGGATGAGCCCGTGACCCGCACGCTGCTGAGCGGAGGCGCGATGGTGGACGTGAGCGTCGCCGCGGCCTATCAGGTCGAACGGGTGCTCAACCACCGGCTGAGCCAGCAGGCAAAGAAGCTGGACACCGCGGCTCACGGCGAGTTCCAGCAGGCGATTCAGGAGGCAGTGGCGCAGGTGGCGGCCGGACGCGCGGACGCCGAGTCAGTCGTGCGAGACCTCACGGACCAGTGGGGCCGGGCGCCCGTGGTCGCGGCTCCGCGGGCGAAGGCAGCTCCAGGCTGTCCGCGCTGTGGGAAGCCGCTGCTGGCCCGGCAAGGCACTCAGGGGACGTTTACGGGCTGCTCCGGGTACCCGAAGTGCCGCTACGTGGTGGAAGCCGCCACCGCGGTCCGGTGTCCGGAATGTACAACGGGACAATTGGTGGAGCGGCGGAGCGGAGCGGGAAAGGCATTCTACGGTTGTACTCGTTTTCCGGAGTGCCGCTTCACGTTGACGCGCAAGCCCCTGCCTGGACCCTGCCCGGAATGCGGCAACGCTTATCTGGTGGAACGCGTGCTGAAATCGGGCGTTCGGGCCGAATGTCCACAGAAAGACTGCGGGTTCCGGCAAGCGTTGGGCCGGGCAGCAAGCCCCTCAATGCTAGACTGAAATTTTATGGCATACGACGTAGTTGTCATTGGTAGCGGACCCGGCGGATATTCCGCCGCTATCCGCGCCGGGCAGTTCGGTTTGAAGACTGCGGTGATCGAAAAGGACCCCAAGCTGGGTGGCTGCTGCCTGCACGTAGGCTGCGTGCCTACCAAGGCGCTGCTGCATTCAGCAGGCATTTGGGAATACTTCCTGCATTCAGAAAAGGAAGGCATTTCCTGCCAGAATCCGACCTTGGATTACCCGTTTGTGGTGCAACGCAAACAGGGCATCGTGGACAAGCACGCCAAGGGCGTCGAGTTCCTGATGAAGAAGAACAAGGTGGACGTGATCAAGGGCTTTGCCGTGATCGAAGCCCCCGGCCGCATCAAGGTCAGCTCCGCCGCGGGCGACCAGATTGTCGAAGCCAAGAACATCATCGTCGCCACGGGTTCCGAGGCGCGCATGCTGCCGGGCCTGACGCCGGACCCCGAGAAGATTCTCACCAACATCGAGATCCTGAACCTGCAGAAGGTGCCCAAGACCATCGCCATCATCGGCGCGGGCGCCGTGGGTGTCGAGTTCGCCTCCATCTTCCGCCGCTTCGGCTCCGAAGTATTGGTGATGGAGATGCTGCCGCGCCTGGTGCCGGTCGAAGACGAAGAAGTCTCGAAGGAACTGGAGCGCCACTTCAAGAAGATCGGCATTCGCGTCGAAACCGGCGCCAAGGCGGATTCGATTGAGCGCACCGAAAACGGCGTGAAGTTCCGCGTCACGCTCGCCTCGGGCAAGGTGGAAGAACTCGAGTACGAGAAGCTTCTCATCGCCGTCGGCCGCAAGCCGAACACGGACAAGGTGGGTCTCGATGCCGTGGGTGTCGAGCTCGACCGCGGCTTCATCAAGGTGAACGGCATGCAGCAGACCAACGTCCCGGGCATCTACGCCATTGGTGACGTGGTGGCTGGCACGCCGCAGCTGGCGCACGTGGCGACGGCGGAGGGCATGATCGCCGTGGCGCACATCGCCGGCAAGCCCGCGCACCCGATCAACCGCAACCGCATCCCCGGTGCCACCTACACCGACCCGGGCATTGGCAGCGTCGGCTTGACCGAGGCGCAGGCCAAGGCGCAGGGCTATGACGTGAAGGTGGGCAAGTTCCCGTTTGCCGCCAACAGCAAGGCGTCGATTGTGGGTCACCACGAAGGCTTTGTGAAGATCGTGGCCGATGCCAAGTTCGGTGAGATTCTGGGTGTCCACATCATTGGCCACCATGGCTATGAACTGATTGCCGAAGCGGTGACCGCGATGGAAGCGGAAGCCACGGTGGAATCGATGATGGCCACCATCCACGCCCACCCGACGCAGTACGAGGCGCTGGGCGAAGCGTTCAACGCCGTCTACGGATTGGCCATCAACGCCTAACAACCACGATGCGTTCTCTTGAAGTCCACGATCTCGGCCGCATGAGCTGGGCCCAGGCCTACGAGCGTCAACACGCGCTTGTCGGCCAGCGCCAGCGCGACGAGATCGTGGATCAGTTGCTGCTAGTGGAGCATCCTCACGTGGTGACCCTGGGCCGCAACGCCAAAGAAGAGAACATCCTGGTGCCCGCGGCACTGCTCGCGAGCAAGGGCATTGATCTGGAAGAAACCAATCGCGGCGGCGACGTGACGTATCACGGGCCGGGCCAGATTGTGGGCTACCCGATCCTGCAATTGAACGACTGGAAGCGTGACGTGCACGCCTACGTTCGGGCGATCGAAGAAGTGATCATCCGGGCCATCGGGGAGTTTGGCGTCGAGGGCGAGCGCTCGACACTCAATTCCGGAGTTTGGGTGAAGGGCGCTGAGGGCTTGGCGAAGATTTGCGCCATCGGCGTGCACATCAGCCGCTGGGTAAGCTCGCATGGCTTTGCGCTGAACCACTCCACCGACCTTCGCTATTTTGGCTACATCGTGCCTTGCGGCCTCCAGGCCCCGGTCACGTCACTGGAACAACATTTTCCGGGCAGGCTGCTGCCTTCCCGCGCGCAAGTTATCGAGGCCATTGTGCATCACTTTGGCCGGATCTTTGAATTCAACGACCCGGCGGCGTTCAGTTTCGCCGGAGACCCCGCACTCTTGGAGACCGCACCATGATCGAAGTAGTCATGCCCCAGATGGGCGAAAGCATTGTCGAAGGCACGCTGACCCGCTGGCTGAAGAAGCCCGGCGAAAAGGTGGAGCGCGACGAGCCGCTCTTTGAGATCTCGACCGACAAAGTCGACACCGAAATCCCGTCGCCGGCTTCGGGCGTACTCGCCGAAGTGCTGGTGCCGGAAGGCCAGACGGTAGCGATCAAGACGATCGTGGCGCGCATCAGCGAAGGTGGCGAAGCGGCCGCTCCGGCGGCAGCAGCTCCGGCTCCCGCACCGGCAGCGCCTGCTCCTGCGCCCGTCGCCGCTCCGGTGGCCCCGGCTCCGGTGGCACCCGCTCCGGTGGCTCCCCCGCCCCCGCCTCCGCCCGCTCCGGCCCCGGTGGTTGAAGCGGCGGTTGAATCAGAAGATCCCACGGGTCCGCTGTCTCCGCTGGTGCGCAAGATGGCGCGCGAGTACAACATCGACTTGGGCCAGGTCCGTGGCACTGGCGTTGGTGGCCGCATCACCAAGAACGACGTGGAAGCCTACATGGCTGCCCAGGGTGCCCGCACCATGGCTGCCCCCGCTGCGGCCCCGCCTGCTGCTCCTGTGGCCGCCGCGGCGAAGGCTCCGGAAACCGTGGCGCCGATCGCCCGCAGCGAAGCTCCCAAGGAGCGTCTGGAACCAATGTCGATGATGCGCCAGCGCATCGCCGAACACATGGTGAACTCCAAGCGCACCTCCGCCCACGTCACCACCGTGCACAAGGTGGATATGACCAAGATCGCCAAGCTGCGTGACCGGTCCAAGGATGAGTTCAAGGCCTACTACGGCTTCTCGCTCACCTTCCTGCCCTTCATCGCTCGCGCGACGGCCGAGGCTCTGCGCACCTTCCCGATCTTCAACTCCTCGATTGTCGGCACCAACGTGCAGTATCACGGCGACATCAACATCGGCATCGCGGTGGCTCTTGATGGCGGCCTGATTGTGCCGGTGATCAAGAACGCCGACGAGAAGAACGTCATCGGCATTCAGCGCTCGATTGCGGACTTGGCGGCCCGCGCCCGCTCGAAGCAGTTGAAGCCCGATGAAGTGAATGGCGGCACGTTCTCCATCACCAACTTCGGCAGCTTCGGCAGCTTGTTTGCGACGCCGGTGATCAATCAACCGCAGGTGGCGATCCTGGGTTGCGGCGCCGTCAACAAGGAAGCCGTGGTGCTGGAAGGCGACGCGATCGCCATCCGGTCCATGATGTACCTGGCGCTGACCTTCGACCACCGCCTGATTGACGGCGCGTTGGCCGACCAGTTCTGCCAGAAGGTGAAGGCGATCCTGGAAGGCTGGTCCGAGCAGGTTCTCTAACCAGACCGTTCAGGTTTGAATGAAGAAGGGCGGGGCTTCGGCTCCGCCCTTTTCTATTGCTCGGGCAATGTGCGAATATGCGTTTATGCGGACCACGATTGAGCTGCCGGACGCATTGTTCCGGGAGCTGAAGACCGAAACAGCTCGCGAAGGTATTTCATTGAAAGAATTCGTGACGGAGGCCGTGCGCGAGAAGTTAGCCGAAGGGCACTCGCGGAAGAAAGCGGACCCGGCCTCGGCACTACCGTTGATCCCCAAAGGCCGCCTGACCATTGACCGCGTCTGGACCAACGCGGAGATCGACGAACTGCTTGATGAAGAGCTACTTAGCGGACGTTAACTTCTGGCTGGCGTTGGCTGCGGAAGGGCATCGTCATCACGGTATTGCTGCAGCATGGTTCGCTACACTGCGAGGTCGGGTCTACTTTTGCCGGGTCACCCAGATGGCGATGTTGCGCTTGCTCACCAACCCCAGAGTGGTGGAAGGGCAGCCGCTCACGGCCAGCGAGGCTTGGGCTCTCTATCGCGCCTTGCTGGCGGATCCCAAAATCGGTTTTCTGGCTGACCAGACCGGGTTGGAACCGCTTTGGGAACAACTGCTCATGAACCGCCGCAGCGGGTCCGATTGGACAGACGCCTATCTCGCCGCCCTGGCCCAGACCGGGCAACTGGATTTTGTCACGTTCGATGCCGGATTTCAGCGCTTCCCGAACCTTGCGCTGACGCTGCTCTCCGCGTAGACGCGCGGCGGCTCATTAATAGCGCGGAACATTCGGGTCGACGGTGGCGCTCCACAGGTCGATGCCTCCCGCCATGCTTTGGCAGTTGTCGACGCCCTGCTGGCGCAGCCAGGCGACGACGTTCATGCTGCGGACGCCGTGGTGGCAGTGGACCACCACCAGGGCATGATCGGCCATGGCATCGAGCGCTGTCAGGTGCGAGGGGATGGTGTTCATCGGCATCAGTTCGGCGCCTTCGATGCGGCTGAGCGCGTACTCGTGCGCCTCGCGGCAGTCGATCAGCCGGATGTCGTCGCCCGCATCCAGCATCTCCTTGACGGCCGCCGGTGAGACTTCAAGCGGCAGCATCTTGGACACTCGCAGAGAAGGGTACCAGCGTATCGAGCATGGTGATGCGGAAGACTTCACGGACGGTGCCAGTGGCCCCGGCCACCTTCAGCGAACCGCCCCGCGCCTTGATCTTGCCAAAGCAGAACGAGACGATCCCGACGCCGGTGGAATCAATGTAGTTGACCTCCGACATGTCCAGGATGATGTTGGTGCTGCCGCTTTCGAGCAGCTTCTGGATGGTGTTCTCCACCTGTTGGCTATCGCGGCCCAAGGCCAGTTTGCCCTTCAAGGAGACAACCGTAGCGCCGTTGTCCAGCGCGGATGTGGTGACGTCAAGCAGCAGCATGAAACGCTAGCATACCCTAACCTAAAAGCATGCGCTTGCTTAGGAGGCTCTGGCTGGCCTCGTCTTTGTTGCCGCTCACCTTGTCCGCTCAACCGGACCGCGAGACGATTGATTCGTTTGAAAAGGTGTGGCAGACCGTCCAGAACCGCTACTGGCAACCGGCGCATCTGGACCGCTTGAGCAATGGCCAAAGCTGGCAGCAGATCCACGAAAGCTACCGCGCCAAGGTGGAGCGCGCCGCCGACAACGCCGAGGCCCGGCGGCTGATGAGCGAGATGCTGGGGCTGCTGGGACAATCGCACTTCGCCATCATCTCGGGCCAACTGGAAGATGATCTGGCACCGTCATCGTTTGGCGATGGCACCACCGGCATTGAGCCGGTGCTGGTGGGGTCCGCGGTGCTGGTGATGCGCGTCGAGCCACAGAGCGGCGCGGCGCAGGTGCTGGTGAAGCCTGGCTGGGAGATCATGCGGATCGGTGAGACCGATGTGCGGGCGCTGGCGCAGCGGTTGCTCGAAAAAGATCCTTCCGTGAAGCAGCGCAATCTCCTGCTGCGTTGGGGAGTACTGGGCCGGTTGAGCGGACCTTCCGGCACCACCGTGCGCGTCGAATTTGCCGATGGCGCCGGGCAGAAAGTGATCAAGCAGGTGCCGCTGAAAGATCCTCCCGGTACGCGCGTGCGGTTTGGCTTTATGCCGCCTATGCCGCTGGCGTTTCGCGTGATGCGGCCCCGGCCGGACATCCAGTATGTCCGCTTCAACATCTTTCTCGATCCGCCCGGCCTGATGGGCAAATTTGAAGATGCGGTGAAGACCTGCACCGGCGGCAAAAGCTGCCACGGCTTCATCATCGACCTGCGCGGCAACCCCGGCGGCCTGGCGATTCTGGCTTCCAGCATGGCGGGCTTCTTCATCGATCAAGCAGATACTAAGCTCGGCACGCTGTACCAGCGCGAGGTGACGATGAAGCTGGTGGTCAACCCGCGGTTGGATACGTTCGCGGGTCCGCTGGCGATTCTGGTGGACGGTGCGTCGGTCTCCACTTCAGAGATCATGGCTGGCGGCTTGCAGGACTTGAAGAGGGCGCGCATTTTCGGGTCCCGCACGGCGGGCGCTGCCCTGCCCTCAAACGTTGAGCGGCTGCCCAATGGCGACCTGTTCCAGTACGCCGTGGCGAACTACATCTCCGAAGGCGGGCAGACGCTGGAAGGCCGTGGCGTGATACCGGATCAGGAAGTTGGGGTGAGCCGCGCGGCGTTGTTGGCGGGGCAGGATCCGGTTTTGGAAGCCGCGATAAACTGGATTCGTGCGCAGCCTCACCCTTAGCCTCACTCTCACCCTCACCGCGTTCGGAATTCCCGCCGCAGACCTGCCGACGGCGGACGCGGTCCTGGACCGGTACGTCGAAGTCACCGGCGGTAAGGCCGCCTATGAAGGCCTGAAAACCGAGATGACTTCGGGCGTCATGGAGATGAAGGCGCAGGGCATCAAAGGCAAGATGAACGGCTTTCGCAATGCCCAAAACTTCAGCTACAACGTGGTCGAGATCGACGGCGTGGGCAAGATCGAAGAAGGCTTCCACGAAGGCATCGCGTGGGAAAAGTCGGCCATGGGTGGCCCGCGGGTGAAGACGGGCGAAGAGAAGGCTTTCTATATGCGCGAAGCGATTCTGGCTCGCGACGCCCGCTGGCGCGACGTCTACACCAAAGTGGAGCTAATGGGTGAAGACACCGTTGATGGCGTCGCCTGCTACAAGCTGCTATTGACGCCCAAGGAAGGCAGCCGCACCGAGACGCAGTTCTTTGAGAAGGTGACCGGCTACCGCAAGCGCATCGCGATGGTGATGTCGACGCCCATGGGCGACCTGCCCGTGGAATCAACCCTGAGCGACTACAAGGAGTTCGGCGGCTTCAAGATTCCCAGCAAGGTCAGCACTAAAATGGCCGGACAGGAACTTTCCGTGACCATCTCGTCGATGGAGTTCAACAAAGAGATCCCGGCCAGCCGCTTTGTGCCGCCCGCTGATGTGAAGGCGATCGCGGCCAAGGTGAAGGCCGCCTCGGCCAAGTAGTTCGGCCGCGCTACAGGCCCTTTTCCATGGGCAGCGCCAGCGGCGGCTCCACCATGAATTCGAGCGAGGTCATGGCCGCCATGGCTTCCCGGATGGCCGATTCTTCGCTGGGCTCCACCGTGATCACGAAGGGCAGATTGTCCTTGGTGTCGCACGGCACTTGCAGAACCGCATCGAGGCTGATGCCCTTGTCGGCCAGCACGCGCGAGAGTGAGGCGATGATGCCCGGGCGGTCCTTGACGCGGAAGCGCAGGTAGTAGGCGGTCTTCATCGAATCGAGCGGCAACGGTTGGGTGGCTTCGAGAGCGGCGTGGGCAAAGGGCGACACGCGCTCATGCGACCCGGCCCGGATTTCGCGGGCCACGCGCATCAGGTCGCTCACCACGGCCACACCGGTGGGCTTGGGGCCTGCGCCACGGCCATAGTAGAAGGTGTCCTGGCCATAGTCGCCCAACACCCAAATGGCGTTGTAGGCGCCGGAAACTCCAGCGAGAATCGTGGAGCGCGGCAGCAGCGCCGGGCGGACGCTCAACAGCAGGCCCGCCGGGGTGCGGCGCGCGCCACACAGCAGACGGATGGTGTAGCCCAGCTGGCGCGCATACTCAAAATCGAACGGCGTGATGCGGCGGATGCCTTCGGTGTAGATGTCCGATGGGGCGACGCTTTTGCCGAACATCAGCGCCACCAGAATGGCCAGCTTGGAGCGAGCATCGAAGCCATCAATATCAGCCGTCGGGTCCGCTTCCGCGTAGCCTAGCCGCTGTGCTTCCGCCAGCACTTCGCCGAAGTCCGCGCCGCGCTTTTCGATCTCGGTGAGGATGAAGTTGGAGGTACCGTTCAAGATGCCGAACAGCGCCGACAACCGGTCACCCGAAATGCCTTCGCGCAAGACGGTGTGGATGGGAATGCCACCTGCCACGCTGGCTTCCATCGCCAGATTGACGTTGGCCTGCGCGGCTTTGCGCCAGATCTCAGGGCCGTGCAGAGCCATCAATTCCTTGTTGGCGGTGACGACGCTTTTACCGTTGGCGATGGCCGCTTCAATGATCTCGCGGGCGACTCCGGTGCCGCCGACGAGTTCGCAGACGATGTCGATCTCGGGGTTGGTGACCACGTCGCGCCAGTCCGTGGTGCGGATCACGCGCTCCATCCCGGCGGGCAGTGCCTTGCCTTCCAGCGTGCGGGAGCAGATGGCGCGCAGCCACAACGGGAAGCCCAACTTCTGGGTGTTCTGTTCCCAGTTCTCCCACAAGATCTCCAGCGTGCCCAGGCCTACATTGCCCAGGCCGATGATGCCAACGTTAACGGGTTCCATGATTTGAAATTTCCTGATCTGTATCCAGTGTGCCGTCCAACTGGTTGTTTGTTGAAATGATTTCCGGAGCGCGGTCCGCCGGTTCCGGCAAGCGGCCGGCCGCATTCGCCCAGGCCCAGAAGATGGCCGTCGTCGAGCTGAGGCAACCGGCGACGCCGCCGATCAGCCGGGGACTCGTTTGCGTGGAGGCGATGCCCGCCACCATCATCGACACCATCATGGTGGACCAGGTGAGCGTCTCGATCGTCGTAAAGACACGGCCACGGAAGCGCGGTTCGATGTAGCGCAGCAGCATCGACATGTTCAGCACGCTCGACACCGCGACGGCGGCGCGAGATAGGCCGATCAGCGTGAGCGCCGCGCCGTAGTGCGGCATCAGCGAAAACGCAACGTAGGAGCCGCCATGGACAACGTAGGCGATCGACACCCAGCGCTTGTACGCGGCGAAGCTCAAACGCGGGCCTAGCCAGTGCGCGAAGAAGCCGCCGAAGACCAGGCCGATGCCCGCCGCCGCCCAGATTTCGCCAATACCGGCCGGGCCGCGATGGAAGACTTGTTCGCCAAAGATGCTGAACAGGATCTGCGCCGCGCCGCCACCGGTGGCCCAACCGATGCCGATCAGCGAGATGCCAAACAGCAGCGGATTGCGGCGCAGGTAGCGCTGACCTTCGAGAAAGTCCTGCCAAGGGTGCGGCCGGTCCAGCTCGCGGGCGGCGGTCTCAGCCGGCTTGAAGTTGCCCCGCAGCATCGAGATGCACCAGGCGGAAAACAGGAACGACATGGCGTTCAAGAAGAACGCGGTGTCATAACCCAAGGCCGCGACCGATGCGCCGCCCAGAAAGGCACCGATGGCGGTGGTGGCCCAGCCAGTGGTTTGGGTGAGTGAGTTGGCCGAATGAAGTTCTTCTTCCGTGGTGATGGAAGGCAGAATTGACGAGCGCCCGGCGGTGAAGAAGGGTGATGCCGCCATCAACACGGCGCTTAACAGATAGAGCGGCCAAGTGAGGTTCGATTGTGAGGCGGGAATGAACAGAAGCGCGATCACGAACCGGATCAGGTCGCTGGCGATCATCACCCGCTTGCGGTCCAGCCGATCGAGCACGACGCCTGCTAGCGGCCCCATGAACAGCATCGGCACCGCGCGAGAACTCAGCACTCCAGCCACGATCAAGCCACCTTCGGGATACCGCATCGCCAGCGCAAAGACGGCGATGTTGTTGAAATGGTCGCCCACCTCGCTGACGATTTGGCCCAGCCAGGTGTAGCGATAGTTCCGGTTGCGTCCCAGCAGCGCGGGCAGGTTCACCGCAGCCGTTCCTCTGCCGTCGCCAGATCACCGGCTTCCGGCGCGCACATCGTCTCTACTTCATCACCCACGCGGCGCGAACGCTCGGTCACCCAAACGCCTACCAGCACCAGCACACCGGCGGTGATCAGGGAGGAAGTGATCGGCTCACCTAATAGCAACGCGGCGGCGGACGTGGTCATCACCGGCTGCAGGTAGCTGAACGCGGACAGCCGTGACGGGGCCATGTGGGTGAGCACGTAGTAGTAGATCATGTAGCCCACAATCGACGAGAAGACGCACATGTAGCCCAGGCTGGCCCAGGCACGGAGGGTGACCTGCGTGAAGTCGAAGTTGATCACGCCCCACGTGGTGATGGGCAACAGCAAGGCCGCACTGGCGCAGAAGCCGACGGTGTTGACGAACAGGCCGTCAAAGTTGGCCGAGGCGCGCTTGCCCAGCACGATGTAGCTGGCAAAGGCGATGACACCAATGAAGAGGATGAAGTCGCCCAACAGTGAGGCGCCGGGGCTGGGGGTCTTGCTCAACTGGAGCACCAACACGCCGGAGAAGGCAATGCCCATCCCCAGCAGCTTGCGCGGGGTGATCTTCTCAAGACCCAGCATGGCCGAAAGCAACAAGGTCATCAGCGGCGTGAGCGGCAGAATCAGGGCGCCGTGGCTGACGCTGGTGCGGGCAATGCCGACCACGAACAGCAACTGGTTGGCACCGACTCCTAGGGCACCCAGCAGGATCAGCCGGACCCACTGCGCCCGCGTGGGCATGGCGGCATCCGGCTTCCGCAAGGCGAAATAGAGCGGCAGCAGGATCAGCGCGCACAGCGACATCCGGACCGACCCCAGCAGCAGCGATGGAATCTCCGCCAACGCAAACTTCGAGAGAGCGTTGTTGATGGCCCAGATCAGTTGCACCAGCAGTGCCAGTCCGATCAAGCGGGCGTCAGTGGCCTCGCCGCCATGGCTGCGGGAGGCCGGACTACTCGCGGAATCGCTCAAACCAAAACCTCTTCCTGGGCGGTGACGCTCTTCAGCGCCGCTTGGTCGATCTCATAGCCGAAGCCCGGCAGCTCAGTGACCGTGATGGTGCCGCGGGCCGAGACCGAAACTTCGGGCTCGATGATGTCTTTCTTCCAATAGCGCTTGGACGCTGAGACATCGCCCGGCAGGACGAAGTTCGGGAGCGTTGACAGCGCGATGTTGTGCGCGCGGCCGATGCCCGATTCCAGCATTCCGCCGCACCAGACCGGCACGCCCGCCTTGGCGCATACGTCATGCACCTTCTTGGCCTCGGCAAAGCCGCCGACGCGGCCCAGCTTGATGTTGATGATTTTGGCGGCGCCCATCTTGATGGCTTGCTCCGCCTGATGGGCGGAACGGATGCACTCATCCAAACAGATCGGCGTTTGCAGCTGGCGCTGTAGTTCCGCGTGATCGATGATCTCGTCGTGGGCGAGCGGCTGCTCGATCATCATCAGGTAGAACTCATCGAGCGCCTTCAACCGGTCAGCATCGGCCAGCGTGTAGGCGGAGTTGGCATCGGCCATCAGCTTGATCTGCGGGAAACGCTTGCGGACGGCGCGCACCACCTCCACATCCCACTCCGGTGAGATTTTCATCTTGATCCGCTGATAGCCGGCGGAGACTTCCGTGTCGATCTTCTGGAGCAGTTGATCGACCGAATCCTGGATGCCGATCGAGACGCCGCAGGCGATCTCTTTGATCGCGCCGCCGCCGATCGTCTTGTAGAGGGGCTCATTGTTGAGCCGAGCCTGGAGGTCCCAACAAGCGGCTTCGAGTCCGCCGCGCGTCATTTTGTGGCCGCGAATGTGGCTGGTGCGGGCGGCGACGTCGGCGGCGCTTGCAAACTCATGCCCCAGGATGCGCGGCGCGATGTATTCCTTCAGCAGCGGCCAGATGGAGTCGGTCCATTCTTCGTTGTAGAACGGGTTTTCGCCCGCCGTCACTTCACCCCAACCGGAGACGCCATCGGCCACCACTTCCACCAGGATGATGTCGCGCTCATAGGTGCGGCCAAAGCTGGTCTGGAAAAAATGGACCAGCGGCATTTTGACGTGCCGCAGGACAATACGATCGATCTTGAAAGCCATTTCTACTTGTTCTCCCAGGGTGCAAACAGGTAACTGCCGGTGGTCTCGCCGCGGTCAAACGCGACTACGGCCAGGCCTTGTGACAGGTAGCGGTCAAACTGTTCACTCACCGATTTTTGAATTTCGCGGGCGCGGGCCGGATCGGTCCGCTTAATGTCGCCGATGTTGGACGGCACATCGATGCGGGCCACAATTTCGGGCCGCGGCTCAGGCGTGCCGGCCAGCAGGGCACGCACACGCGAGCTGTTGATGTACCACTCCGGAATGCACCGGTCCGTCGGCAAGCCAGCGTGCAAGGAACTAGATGTGGTGCCGTATTGATTGAAGACAAAGCGCCGGATGACGGCGCCCAAACGCTCGATGTTGAAGAACGCGTTCTTCAGCTCCAGCGGATCAAACGTCCACTCGATCAGATCGATGTCGCGCGTCATTGCTTCCTCGCGCTGCGCGAGCTTCAAGCGGCGGCCGAGGCCCAGGTCGCGATAGCCATCGAGCACACCCAACATGTGGCTGTGCAGATAGTATTTGCGGCCCGCCTTCAGGCCCGGAATCGCCAGACAGAAGGCCACCATCTTGTCGCCATCGTAGGCACCAAAGACATGACCACCGACTTTGGAGGCGACCACAAACAGACGCACCGGCAGCAGGTCGATGTCTTCGAAGCCCCAGATAGTCTTCTGCAGCTTGACGGCTTCGACAAACTCGGCATTCTGGGTCAGTTGCCGGACCGTGATCTCTTTGCGGCGGGCAGCGGTTTCACTCATTGCGGGTTCCTTTTGCGGCTTCGGCCGAGCGCTTTTCAGCTTGCTTGGCCTCATTCCAGATGGCATCCATTTCGGCCAGTGACGAGTCCTTCCATTGGCGGCCCGCCTCGTCCAGGCGGTTCTCGATGAAGCCGAAGCGCGAACGGAACTTAGCGTTGCTTAAACGCAAGGCCTGCTCCGCATCAACGCCCAGCTTGCGGGCGAGATTGACGACGACGAACAGGACATCGCCCATCTCCGCCGCGACGGCGGCCGGATCGGGAGCGGTGGCCAGCTCTTGCAGTTCCTCGGTGAGTTTGGCGAGCACTTGCTGGCTGTTCTCCCAATCGAAGCCCACCTCGGCGGCCTTGCGCGTCAACTGCTGCGCTTCGGCCAGCGCGGGTTGGCTCTTCAGGACACTGGATAGCATCGGCTGGCGCGATGGCTCACCCTTGCTGGCCTCTTCCGCGAGCTTGATCTCGTCCCAGCGCTGCTTCACTTCCTCGGCCGTGTTGGCGACGCCCGAGCCGAAGATGTGCGGGTGGCGACGGATCAGCTTCTCATTGATCGATTGGAGCGAATCGGAGATGGTGAAGTGGCCCTGCTCCGCGGCCATCTGCGCGTAAAAGACCGCCTGCAGCAGATAGTCGCCCAACTCTTCCGACAGGGCGGGCATGTCACGCCGGTCGATGGCGTCGAAGACTTCATACACTTCTTCGAGCGTGTAGGGCTTGATCGAATCGAAAGACTGCTTCAAATCCCACGGGCAGCCGTCAGGGCCTCGGAGCCGGGCCATGATCTGCACCAACTCTTCAAACCGGGCACCAATGCTACCGCCAGCGTCTTCCATTCAGGGAGATTGAGCCGGGGAGGGCTCAAACCTCAATGATAGCACTCCGTTGCGGGTCAGGTGCTATTCTGAAGGGCGGCAATCAGCCACGTTTTGCCCCGATGGGAACCCTCCAAATCACGCTACTGGGCGCCTTTTCCGTCGCCGTCAATGGCGAAGTGGTCCCGGAAGACCGCTGGACACGGCGGAAGGCGAAGACTCTGGTGAAGGTTCTGGCGCTGGAACCGAATCGCGAGTTGCACCGCGATCAGCTGGTTGAGCGCTTGTGGCCGGAACTGGAGCCGTCGCTCGGGCAGAACAACCTGCACAAGACCATCCATGCGGCGCGCCGGGCGCTGGAGCCGCAGTTGGAAGCGGGCACGGCCTCCCAGTTCCTGGTGACCATTGAGCAGCGGCTGGCATTGCGCGCTCCGGCGAGCTTTCAGATTGATGCCGTAGATTTTGAGCAGGCCGCGACGGCGGCGCTGGCATCGGGCGGCGCAGGCGAACTGGCCGCGGCCGTTCAGCTCTACCGGGGCGAACTGCTGCCCGAAGATCGCTACGAGGATTGGGCGGCCGGGCCGCGGGAGCGTTTGGCTCAACGCTTCGGCGAACTACTCGACCAATTGGGCCACTTGCATGAGGCCGCGCAGGAGCACGCGGCGGCGTTAGAGGTCTGGCATAAGGCGGTGCAAGCGGACCCCTGCAATGAAACAGCGCACCGTGGCTTGATGCGCGCCTACGCGGCCAGCGGGCGGCGTCATCTCGCCATCAACCAGTACCGGACGTGCGTGGAGGATCTGCGGCGGCAGTTGGAAGCCGAACCGGAGGCGGCCACCACTTCGCTGTACGAACTGATCGTGTCGGGCAACTTGCCGGTGCAGGCCGCGGCGGTGGCCGCTTCACCGCCCACTTCACTGGCCGCTTCCCTGGCCGCTGAGCCCGCCCGCGCCGAAGTGTCCTCTAGCTTGCCTCCTCCAGCGGGGACAGCGGTGGCGAAAGCCGGATTGTCGTCGCGGTTGCGGCTCCGGTGGGCGGTGGGCGCCACGGTAGGCTTGGCGATGTTGGGCGGGTGGGAAGCGTGGCGGCAGTGGCAAACCTCACGGCAGATCAATTCGCTGGCCGTACTACCATTTACCAGCGATGCGCCGCTCGAGTTTCTGGCCGATGGCATCACGGAGGGGTTGATCAACAGCCTTTCGCGGCTCCCCAACTTGCGCGTGATGGCCCGGAGCACGGTGTTCTTGTACAAGGGGCGCGCCACGGACCCGCGCGAAGCCGCTCGGGCCACCGGGGTACGGGCGCTGGTCACCGGTCGCGTGGTGCAGCAAGGCTCAGCGCTGGTGGTGAGCGCGGAGCTGGTCTCCGCCGATGATGGGGCGCAGTTGTGGGGCCGCCAGTACCGCCTGGAGGCCAGCCAGCTAACCTCGGCCCAATCCGCACTGGCCTCCGATCTGGCGGCGGCACTGGCGCTGGAGCTGCACCCGGAGGCCAAACGCCGGTTGGCGGAGCCGGACACCCGCAACTCCGCCGCTTACCGGAACTACCTGCTGGGGCGGTTCTTTTGGAATCAGCGGACGCCGGACGGATTCCGCAAAGCGATCGAGCAGTTTGACGAAGCCGTCCGGCTGGACCCTTCCTATGCTGCCGCCTACGCCGGTTTGGCCGATTGCTACGGATTGCTGGCTTTCGACGCCGCCTCTCCCATCGAGAACATGACCCAGGCGCGGGCGATGGCCAACCGGGCGCTGCAACTGGACCCGGCGCTGGCCGAGGCGCATACGTCGCTGGCGATGATCAAGGCGCTGTATGACTGGGACTGGGCGGGCGCGGAAGCGGAGTTCCGGCGGGCCATCGAGCTGAACCCGGGGTCGGCGACGGCGCACCACTGGTTTGGGGTCCACTTGAACGGCCAAGGGCGCCGCCGCGAGGCGGAGGCGGAGCTGAAGTTGGCGCTCGAACTAGACCCGCTGTCCCGGATCATCACCGTCAACGCCGGCTATCCGGCCTACCATCATCACGAGTATCCGGCGGCTGAGCGCTTCTACCGTCGCGCGTTGGACCTGGACGCGGCCTTCGTTGTCGCTCACGAGGATCTGGCGCTGCTTTATGAACAGACCGGCCGGACCGCGGAAGCCGCTCGCGAAATCGCCACCAGCTTACGGCTGACCGGCCACGACAGCTGGGCGGCCCACCTGGAGGCCGAGGTGAGCTATCCCGCCAAGTTGCGCCGCCTGCGCGAGCAGTTGATTGCGGAGTCGAAGGATCGCTACGTGGCCCCCATCTTGATCGCCGATCTTTCGGCTCGTCTGGGCGACTCCGACGCCGCCTTCGTTTGGCTGGACCGGGCACTGGAGCAACGGGCGGCTCCGCTGGTCTACCTAAAAACCGACCCCCGCTATGACCAAATCCGCAACGATCCTCGTTTTGCGGTCCTGCTCAAAAAAATCGGCTTGAACTAGTTTTCCTTTACTTGCTATCACTTCCGGGCTGGAAGTGATTTGGAAGTGCCGCGGAATGGCTCTGCCCAGCCGCCGGGAAGTGACCCCCAGCATGCTCGATCCAGAGGACCTGCATGCACTTGAATTCGTTTCTGATCCGCTGCTGGTTGGATGGTGAGCGGCCCGATGTCTTTGTGGCCCAGCACGTGCGGAGCGGTGAGCAATACCGGTCGAGCGACTGGGTAGAGGTGGGCGACTGGATCCGCCAAAAGAACCGGCATTCACTCACCGCGCCCGAGACCGCGGAGCCCTGCCTGCCTGGCGTCACGGCCGGGGAAGACGAGGAGGCGCAATGAGTCGCGAAGCCTTCGCCAAGGATCACCGCCGCCGGCGGTCCGGCCACTCCAGGCGCGTCGCGACCGACCGGGACCGTCGCGACGAACGCTGGCGGGGCTATCTGGAACGAATCGCCGCCGGTGACCAAGCGGCCATGGATGCCCTGTTTGCCGAAAGCTGGCGCATCTCCGCCTGGATGTCGCGCCGGATCTTGAACCGCCCGGAGGACGCGGAGGAGGTTTTGGCCGACGCCTACGTGCAAGTGTGGCGAAATGCCGCCAGCTATGACGCGGCCAAAGGCGGCGTTTCGAACTGGATTGTGCTGATGGTTCGCTCCCGGGCGCTCGATCTGGCTCGCCGCCGCACTTCGCGGTCGCGGTGGGAGGTCCACTTGCCGGCCCAATGTGGAGATCACTGCTGGCTGCCGTCCCCCGAACAGGAGCAAGTGAGCCGTTCGGAAGCCCGCCGGGTGCGGGCCGCACTGGCCGAACTGCCCGCCGAGGAGCGGACGCTGCTGGAACTGGCCTATGACGAGGAACTAAGCCATACCCAGATTGTCGGCCGGACGGGGTTGCCGCTGGGTACGGTGAAGACGCGGATTCGGCGGGGTTTGTTGCGATTGCGAGGACATCTGGGCGGCTCCGGGGCCCTGGATCCGGCTAAATTCCAAGCTGCCTAGGGCGATCTCCCCGGGGGCCGAGGGTCACGGCGAGGTGGGACGGAAGCGATATGGATTCTGATGAGGCGTATTGTTCAGTCCAGCTGGGCCGCGTGGGCGTTGGCCGGACTGTCCCTGCCCCTGGCCGCGCAACCCGGCGTGACGACGGTGCGCATCCAAAGCTCACCGGCCGGCGCACCGTTCTACATTGATGGAACGCGTTATGTCGACGCGGTCACACTACCTTGGGTGACCGGATCGCGCCACACCCTGGATGCTGTCAGCCCATCGACGCCGCTGCAACTGCCGGTCGAGTACGCCTTTGTCAGCTGGGGAGACTCCAAGGGACTGTGGAGCGCCACCTCCTCCAGCGTCACCGTCACCGCCAGCCCCACAATCTCGCAATACACCGTCACCTACAACGCCAGCTACCGGGTGCAGATCGACATTCCCGATCCGGCCATGGGTTCGATCAAGTACAACAGCCAGGATTGGAACCTCGCGGTGCAGTACTTTACGCCGGGCACCGAACTGCTGCTGCAAGCCACGCCGCAGCCGGGCTGGTTGTTCTCCAGCTGGGGGCCGGAGTTTCTCCCCTTTGGCCCGAGCCCGCACCCTGGCCAAATCCGGGTCAAAGTGGACACGCCGTTGACACTGCGCCCGTGGTTCGGGAGGGCGCGCGTGGTGGCGTTCGATACCGTCCCCGCAGGCTTGAACGTCTATATCGACCGCTCTCTGAGCCCCACGCCGACAACGCGTGATTGGGCCTTTGGAGGCCAGTATCCGTTGAGCGCGCCCGATGCCCAGCAGGACAAGTTTGGGCAATGGTGGATGTTTGATTCCTGGAGCTCCGGCGGCGCGCAGACACACGTCTACACGGTCACCGAAGCCGGCAATTTCGGGCTGACGGCCAGCTTCAAGCGAGGCTACCAAGCGATTTTCGAAACGTCACCCTATGGGCTCCGCCTAAACATTGACGGCCGCGAGAACTGGCCCACGTATCTGTTCACCTGGGCGGTGGACAGCGTCAAGAAAGTGGTGGCCCCGCTGGAGCAGGTGGACGCCTCCGGCCGCCGGTGGCGCTTCGTCCAATGGGAGCATGGCGGCGAGGCGGCGCAGTCGGTGACCGTCAAGGGCGATCTCCGCTGGAAGGCCGTCTATGAGCAGCAGCCACGTTTGACCTTGGAATCAGTCCCCAGCGGTCTCAGCCTGGCGGTTGATGGACAGACCTGCCGCACGCCCTGCCAGTTTGACCGGGCCCCCGGCACGGTGCTGAGCATCGCGGCATCGCCGACGATCCCGCTGACGGCCGATAGCCGGCTGGAGCTCTCCGCAGGTAACAGCGAGACCGTGACGTTGACGGCCGACCAGCGGCTGCGTTTCACCTACGTGCGCGCCTACCGGCTCTCGACCGCCGTGCAGCCGGAAGGCTCTGGCACGGTTGAGGTGACGCCAGCGCCCGCGGGCGGTTTTCTGCCGGAAAATACGCCCGTCGTTGTTCGCGCCGTGGCGGAGCCCGGCTTCCGGCATGTCCGGTGGGAGGGCGACTACCCGATCGCCGTCACTGCTCCCCGCTCCACGCGGGCCGTCTTTGAGAAGACTCCGTGGGTGGCGAAAGCCGGTAATGCGGCCGGTCCAGATACGGCGGGCCAGGGGGGGCGGATCGCCATTACGGGCTTGAATCTGGCCCCACTGGAAGCAGGGGCCACCTCGCAGTCGCCTTTGCCTCAGACATTGGGCGGCGTGGTGGTGATGTGGGAGTACCAGATGCTGCCGCTGGTCTCTGTGAGCCCGACGCGCATCGAGGCCGTGCTTCCGTGGGCGATCCCGGAAGGTACGCAGGCACTGCGGATCAAGCAGCAGGGCCAGGCGGATACGCTGGTTCCCATTGAAGTGGCGACGGTAGGCCCGGGGCTGTATGAAACGGTCACCGATCTCGGCGACGGCACCCTGCTGTTGCGCGCCACCGGCGTGGGTCCCAGTGACCCCGCACCCTGGGACGGCTTCCCTGCTCAACAGGACAACTTTGCTGTTTATCCGATTGACGTTCTCGTCAACGGCGAACCCGTCAGACCCTTGAGCGCCTCTCTTTCACGGACCGAAGTGGGCATCGCCCAGATCCGGGTGACGGCCACCCTGGCGCCCGGCACCACGTTTCAGTTGCGAGTCAGTGGTCGAGCCAGCAACGTGGTCACGTTGCCCCAGCCCTAGCGCGCGCCCTGGGTGGCCAGTGATCGTGGCCGCTAGATTTCTTTACATAGATTTCTTTACTTACTCTTCTTAACAGTCGCGCCGGAACGGGCGGCTGGTGGGGGGACGTCTACCGGATTTCACGCAAATCGGCCGACCGGCCGGATTGCCTGATCAAAGGGGACGGCTTCTGTTGACTCGCATTACTTTCATTCACTTAGTCTGGTTCGCAGCGGCAGCCACACTGCAGGCCCAGGATACAGCCAGCCTTTCGGTCACCATCACTGACCCCAGCAGCGCCGTCGTGCCCGGAGCCAGGGTGGTGATCGTGGACTCGCGCCGCGGCACCGTGCGGCAAGGCACCACCAGCGCCGTGGGCACCGCGCACTTCGACGCGCTAAGCCCCAGTGACTACGCGGTCGAGGCATCCATGGCGGGCTTTGACACGCTGCGGGTCACCCGGGTGACGCTCGCCATTCGGGACCGGCAGTTGCTGCGCCTGGAGTTTAAGGTGAAGGCCGCGGCGGCCACGTCGGTGACGGTGACTGAAGAGGCGGAGGGCCTGACGACAGATTCGGCGCGCGCCATCTCGTTGGATCAACAATACATCCAGAACCTGCCCGTGAATGGGCGGAACGCCGAATCGCTGATCCTGATGGCGCCGGGAGTCACCAGTGCCTCCGGCGGCCGCGGGGGTGGCGGGTTCAATGCCAATGGCCTACGCGCCAATGCCAACTACTACACGCTGGACGGGGTGAGCTTGAATTCATCCGTCGGCGGTGGCGCGGCCGGTGGTGGACCGGGCCCTGGGGGGGCGTCTCCCGCTTCGTTTGGGTCGGGCACATCCACGGAGATGATCTCGATTGACGCCATGCAGGAGATGCGGGTCCAGACTTCGGCTTTTGCGCCAGAGTTTGGCCGCTCACCGGGTGCCCAAGTCTCCATGACCAGCCGGGGAGGGACTAACCAGTTCCACGGGTCGCTGTTTTACTACTGGCGGAATGACCGTCTGAATGCGAACGATTGGTTTGCCAATAGCACGGGGCTTCCACGTGGTGAGCTTCGCCAGAACCGGCCGGGGGGAACCTTTGGCGGTCCATTAGTCCGCAATAAGACCTTCTTCTTTGTAAATTATGAAGGCGTCCGGCTGCAAACACCGGCCACTCTGCTGGCCAATGTCCCTAGCAACGCCACCCGTCAAGCCGCGTCTCGCACGCTACGGCCGTACCTGAACGCTTTCCCGATCGCCAACGGCCCGGTGCTCGATGACGGCGCGGCGCAGTTCCGGTCTCTGGTCTCCAATCCGTCCTCCTCTGATTCGGCCAGCTTGCGGATCGATCACGGGCTGACCAAGAAGATCGCACTGTTCGGCCGCTACAGCCTGACGCCGTCCGATAGCCAGTCTCGCGGTTCGGACATAATCTCGCCCAACGTCGTCACCAGGCGCGATGGCCGCTCCCATACGGCCACCTCGGGTATGACTTACGCTCTTTCGCCCACTCTGCTGAACGACTTGCGGGTGAACTATTCGCAATCGGATTCGCGCGGCACCTCCACCATGGATACCTTTGGCGGCGCCGTGCCGTTGACGGACGCACTGGTATTTCCGGCGGGCATCACCAGCGCCACCGGCGAGTTTAGCCTGAACATCCCGGGCGTGGCCGGCTACAGCTATTTCAGCCGTTCTCGGACGGCCCAAAAGCAAGTGAATGTAGTCAACAGCTTAAGCAAGACCACGCCCGAACACAGCCTGAAATGGGGCGTCGACTATCGCCGCATCATGCCGACCAACTACCACGCCCCCTACAGCTCCAGTGCGGTGTTCAGCGGCTTGACCGGCGATGACGGCGCTCTGCTAACCGGCATCGCCACCAACGCCCAAGTGAGCAATAACACTCCGGCTGTCTATCCGGTCTATCTAAATCTCTCGACTTATGCGCAGGATACCTGGCGCGCGACAGAGCGCACGACGCTCACCTACGGCCTGCGGTGGGATATCAATCCGGCCCCCAGTACGCGGAAGGGTGAGAAGCCGTTCGCGCTGGCGGAGTCCGAGGTGGCGGGCGTGACGCAGAACGAACCACTCTACGAAACCCGGTGGCTGGACTTGGCGCCGCGGGTGGGCTTGGCCTACCAGATCGACACGACGCAAGGCCGCGAGATGATGTTCCGGGCGGGCTTTGGGCTGTTCTATGACCTCGGCTATGGCGTCACCGCCGGGGCCTTCAATGGTGCGCCGTACTCCAGCGTCCGCACGATTTCGTCAGCCACGTTCCCGCTGACCGCGGCTGATGCGGCGCCCCCGACACTGCCACCCACGCGGCCGTACGGGCAGGTGACCAGTGCCGAGAACACGCTGAAGTCTCCCGTGGTCTTTCAATGGAACTCGACCGTCGAGCGGAGCTTCGGCCGGGGCCAGTTATTGAGCGTCGGCTATGTGGGCACCAGCGGACGGCGGTTGATGCGTACCGAGACGCGGCCCTCCTTCTCGCAGGCTTATGACTTACTGCGGACGGCGACCAATGGCTCCACTTCCGACTATCACGGATTGCAGGTGCAGTTCCGCAGGCGGTTGAGTGCGAGACTACAGACCCAGGTAAGTTACACCTATGCCCATTCGCTTGACTCTTCGTCAAACGACGCGGGTTTTGGCGGCGGCTTCGCGACGCTGTTCGGCGCGGGGCAGCGCGGATCTTCCGATTACGACATCCGCCATAACTTGAACTTCTCCGGTACTTACCTCCTTCCCCTACCGCAGAGGGGGTGGCTGGGAGCGGTGGTGGGCGGCTGGTACTCCGATTGGGTGGCGACCTGGCGCACCGGCCTGCCGTTTGACGTCCAGGGCATTAGCACCAGCACCAGCGCCACCACCACCACGCCGCGAGGCCTTTTTGCCCAGGTCCGGCCGGACTACAACGGCAAGCCGGTGTGGATTGAAGATCCCAATGCACCAGGGGGCCACCGGCTGAACGCGGCCGCCTTCACCTCCCCCAGTGGCTATGAACAGGGCAATCTAGGCCGCAACGCTCTCCGGGGGTTCGGGACCACCCAACTCGACTTGGCGCTCCGGCGGCAGGTGGCGATGGGTGACAGGTGGCGGCTGAACTTGTCAGCGCAGGCCTACAACGTGGCCAATCACCCCAACTTTGCCAACCCCTCGCCGCTGGAGGGTTCCAACATGTCCAGCCCGAACTTTGGCATCGTCACGCGCATGTTGAACCAGGGCTCGGGAGCCGGGGTGAACTCACTCTACCGCTCCGGTGGACCGCGTTCACTGGAACTGTCGCTCCGCTTGCAGTTCTAACCCGACCCGCACACATTTCATCGAAGGAGATTTCAGCATGAAGGAAGCCCTCGCGCGTCTCGACGCGCCCATGGCTCTGGCCGCATTGAGCTTGATCATCTTGGCTGCTGCCGCGCCGGTGATGGCCCAGGCTCCACCGGCCGCGCCCACGCCGGAAGTGCCGGCCAGGTCTACGACGGCCACGACGGCGACGGACACGCCACCGAAGGTGCGCCGCTTTGCCGTGGGTCTGCGGGTGCGCGGACTGATTGAGGATGCGATCGGGAACCGCACGAAGGAGAATGCACTCACTTCGCCCGTGCTGGCGAACACCTTCACCACCACCTCCAAATCCGCGCACGTCGGCCTTGGCCCGAGCTTTGAGTTTCAATTGACGCCTAAGTTGGTGCTTAATGCCGAGCTGCTGTACCTGCGCATCCGCTATCAGCAGGTGACCGAAGCACTAGAAGGGACGGAGCGGAAGAAGACCACCTACACGGAGAACACCAAGGCCAGCTACTGGGACCTCCCGGTGCTGGTCCGGCGTCAGGGCTTTGGTGACGATGGCTGGCGGGCGAAGCTTTATGTGGCGGGCGGCGGGACGCTGCGGCAAGTGCGCCACATACGCACGGGCAATGAATACGCCTACTACGCCGGCAACACCGGGTACGACGAACAGGCGACGCGGCCGTCGCGGCGGAATCTAGTGGGCGCCACGGCGGCGGCCGGATTTCGGCTGGTGGATGATTTTGGCGTCAAGATCACGCCGGAGGTGCGGTATACGCGGTGGCTCGGATCCACCTTTTCGTCCGGCTCGACACGGTCGCCGCGGGATCAGGTGGAGGTGGGCATCGGCTTTACGTTTTAGGAGTGGCGTACGGGGCAGCGGCATTGGCGGGGCTACAATGAGGCATATGCTGACAGCTGTCCGGGTCTCCGTGGAAGAGTATCTGTCCACCACCTATCGCCCCGACTGCGACTACGTGGATGGCGAGGTGCTGGAGCGGAACGTGGGAGAAATTGATCATGCCCGGTTTCAGGGCCGTCTAAATGCATTCCTGAGTGGCCTGGAACAGAAGCTTGGAATTTGGGTCGCGCCCGAACTCCGGGTCCAGGTGAGTCCCCAGCGCTTCCGGATTCCCGATGTCACGGTAACGTTGGGCAAGCCCCGTGGCCGCTACGTCACGGACGCTCCTTTTTTGCTGATCGAAATCCTCTCCGAGCGGGACTCCCTTCGCACCATCCAGGACCGCGTCGACGACTATCGGGCCATGGGCGTGCCGCACATCTGGGTGATCGATCCGGAGACGGCGACGGGTTGGGATGCGTCAAGCGGGGCTCCGGTGGTGGCGCGGGACGGGGTGCTGCGGACTTCCGGACCGGATATTGTGGTGCGGTTGAGTGAGTTGCTGGGGTAAGGCGCGCTGGCCGCGTGTTATTGTCAAATCGTGACCAGTCCGACCAATCTCGACAGCCTGTTTGAGCCGTTGGGCCAATGCCTGGATGAGCAGTCAGCGCGGCAAGTGGCTGACCTTCGGGTGGCGGCGGTGGTCCAGGAAAAGCTCGATTTGTTGGCTGAGCGCGCCAATGATGGTGTGTTGACACCGGACGAGCGGGCGGAGTATGAGGCTTTGGTCAATGCGGTCGACTTTATTGACATCCTTAAGTTGAAGGCTCGCCAGCGGCTACTGAGCAGCGGAGTCGGCGTCGATATCAATTCCGTAAATCCGTTCGATTCGATCCTTGTTTAGCAGGCTTTCACGCCCTATTCGGACGAGGGCCGCACGAGCAGACTGGTAGATTTGCTGCTGTCCGGCCTGTCCAGTTGGAGAACCAATAATCCGTAACGCCGCTCGAATACAGGCTTGGGCTTCGTCCGTTGCAGGCCTAAAGATTCGGTAATACTCATCCGAAGGAAGCTCGGCGAGTCTCGTAAGTGAATCGTTGGAATACCCGGACGATTTAGCGATTGCCGAAAGAGTTGCGGCAGCATCAAAGCCTTCGGCCACAGGTTCGAGCGGATCCCGAAGCATCGACAGCACATCGGAGTCATTGATGCTCTGTGCAAAGACACTTCTTCGAAATTCCTTTATGGCGTCTGGCCGACGATCTCTGTACTCTCTAATGAGACTGGCTGCCTCATCTTCCCAACCGATCACCTTCAACACCCGCACCACACCACTCAGGTCATTGGGTGTTCGATATTTGATTGTTCCGATGAAAGCATTAAGCATAGCCGCACCGAGTTCCTGGGCATTATCGTCAAACGAATCATGGTATAGAGACCATGCCTGTTCAAATAGTTCATTTGCATACTGTTGCTCGAGGCGATTCCCGACTTTAGATGCCGTTTGTAGTATTGGCTCGGCATCAAGGTGACCGCTAAGTAGCCAGTCGAGAACAGCCCGATCAAATTCATCCATATAGGTAAAGTTGCAGCTGTTCAGCAGTTGGTCCCATTTCTCTTCTTCGGGTGAAAGTTCCTTTTCAAGCAGGCGCCGCTCTACGGGGCTGACCTTAGACCGTATGAAATCAACACTCGGTGCAGAGTCACGGTCATAGACAATCCATCCAAGCACAGAGACGGTGCGGATCGCATTCTCATGAACGCGCGGATCGAAGCTCTCCAGAATCGTTCTCAGGCGAACACAGGACGCCCGAATCTTTCGAATCACGCGGATGTTCTTTATCCCGAGTTGGCGGCAGCAATCGGAAAGCTGTCCATCTACTTCCGCCTCTGGTAACGCAATTTCGACGGCTTTGGCAGGGGATGGGTCAAATGGGAGTCGCGCGTCGATTACTTTCTCGAAGTAATGATCAAAGCCTTTGCGATCATCAGAATTTAGGGCATCCGCATTGAGGATGATCGCGATCTTACAACGGCGATCTTCCTTCAGTTGCGAAACCAAGCCCATCACGTCTCGGATGGCCAGCTTCTCGCCTCGCCGCTCCAGATCGTCAATGCAGACCACTGCGTCCGTCACGTACTTGATCATCGTCGACCGGACATCGCCGATAAAGGCTGTCACCTTGGGTATGCCGGCTGCATGCAATATGACCCGGTTGAAGTTAGTCAACAGGGAATCTAGCTGGTCGACGAACCTTGGCCTTAGCCTGGATGTAGCGCGGGCATACTTCCTGACCCAGGCACCGGTGGGGTTCGTGCAGGGTCGTACGCTATCGAATAGAGAATTGCGAAGTTCCGAGAGAGACTCGATTCCAAAGAGCGATACGTACGAGTACCGTGGGAGGCCGATGTGCCCCTTCTTTTCAGCGGCATCAAAATAGCGGTTCCAAGCACCACCCACAAAAAATCGCCCGGCTAAGCTGGCGCTTGCCGGGCAGGGTTATCCCCACACAAACACTCGATTCTGGAACAGCCCACCGGCCGGGTGGAGGGGGCGGCCGGTGGGGTTGCTTTGTTAGGAGCAGCCGCTGGTGGAGCCGCAGTTGCCGCATTTGTAGCAGGAGCCGTTGCGGGTCATGATGCCGCCGCATTCGGCGCAGACGGGGGCGTCGGCGGAGGCTAGGTCGAACTTCAGTGACTGCTGGGGCTCTTCTTCGGTCTTGGTGAGCTTGGGCACGTCACCGGCTTCCACCGGGGGCAGCACTTCTTCGCCGATGAACTTATTCGCCAGCCACCGGAAGATGTAATCCATGATGGACTTGGCGTAGGGGATCTGTTGATTCCCGGTCCAGCCCGAGGGTTCGAATCTTACGTGGCTGAACTTATCGACATAGAACTTCAGCGGCACGCCATACTGTAAGCCGAAGCTGACGGAGGTGGCGAAGCTGTCCATCAGGCCGGCGATGGTGGAGCCTTCCTTTGACATGCGAATGAAGAGTTCACCGGGCTGGCCGTCGTCATAAAGGCCGACAGTGATGTAGCCTTCATGACCGGCGATGGAGAACTTGTGCGTGATCGAGGTCCGCTCATCGGAGAGGCGGCGGCGGGTGGGGCGGTAGACGATCTTTTCGACCACCTTCTCAGTCGCGACGGCGGGACCGGAGCCGGCCTTCGCCCCCTTGGCGTTGCCGCTCGACATGGGCTGGACGCGCTTCGAGTTATCGCGATAGATGGCCACGGCCTTCAGGCCCAGGCGCCAGGATTCCATGTAGGCATCGGCGATGTCGTCGACGGTGCACTCTTCCGGCATGTTGATGGTCTTCGAGATGGCGCC
>JAPKYZ010000076.1 GCA_026394055.1 Acidobacteriota bacterium | reverse complement strand
GATCAACGCCAAGCCGGCCGTGTACTTGGCCGCGAAGGCAAAGCCCGCCAGCACGCCTATCGGCACTGCCGGCTTTTCGCCCCGGGCCAGCACATAGAGCGCGAACCACACCGCCGCCACGGCCACATCGACATAGGCGCTAATGCCATCGACGCCGACGATGGGGCTGGCATAGACCAGCAACGCCGCTACCGTGCCCACCCGGCCGGGAAACGTCTGCGCGATCATCAGCGCCAGTGAGACGAGAAAACTGAAGTGCACCAGAGCCGCCGCGGAATGGCGGCCAAAGGTGTAGGCGAACAGGAACAGCATCTCGACGCCCTGCGACAAGCTGGCGTACATGTTGTCCGGGATCGGCATCAGGCGGTGTTCGCGGTAGTAGCGCGCCACCAGCCCCAAGTGATACGCCATGCCATCTGGACTCATCTCCGGCGCGGCCGCGTTCAAGAAATAGAGCACGGTGAAAGGCGCAAATCCCGCCCAGAACCATCTTTCGACTGGCGGCCATTCGAGCGTCGCCCACGCCTTGCGCCACGTCGCCCCGCCGATCACCAGAAGGCCCAGGGCCAAGAACGTGCCCTTGTAGACCAGTCCGGAAATGCCGAGAGTGAAGACGGCCAAGCTCACCAGGGCGCTGCCGGTGACGAAGGCGAGCGGGAATGAGAATCGTGTCTTGACGCGCTGCCCCAGCAAGGCTCCGGCGGCGATGCTCGCTGCGACGGTGAGGAGCCAGCCGAACAGGATGTAGACGAGCGCCACGGGTCAGCCTTAAGGCTCCAGTTCAACCCGCTTCAGCAGCACTGGCGCATCCGCTTCGATCTCGATCACGGGCACCGTCTTCGGCACCAGCGTCCCGGCGGGGATAGCGGCACTGATCGGACATGCCCCGGCGCCCACCGCACGAGCGTTGACGAAAACGCGAACGCTTCCGTCACAAGTGACCTTCACGCGCTGCGCGTTGTCGCGGTAGAGCCGGACGGTCTCTTTCGCGGTCTGTTTGTTGATGTCCACGGCCGCCACGTGATCCTTGGGTTCCGGTCCCAGGAAGGGCTTGCGCTCTCCTTCCGGCATCCACGTATTGGGGTGGTTGACGCAGCCCGCCAGCAGCAGCGGCAGCGCCAACAGGAGCTTGCGAGCGCTCATACGGTCTTGTCCTGGGCGTAGCAGAGCGTCTCCATCGGGCACTCGCAGCACTTAGGGTTGCGAGCCGTACAGAGCCCACGCCCGTGGTGGATCAGCTGATGCGAGAACTGAATCGAGCGCGATTGCGGCAGCAGCTTCACCAGATCGCGCTCAATCTTTTCGGGCGTCGTCTCGCGCGTCAGGTCCAGGCGTTGCGACAGGCGCGAGACGTGCGTATCCACCACCACGCCGCTGGCGATGCCGAAGGCGGTACCAAGGACGACATTGGCGGTCTTGCGGGCGGCGCCGGGGACGGTCAGCAGTTGGTCGATGTCGCGTGGAATTTCGCCACCGAACTCGCCCAAAATCTTCTTGGCCGCGCCGATGACGGACTTGGCTTTGTTGTTGAAAAAGCCAGTGGAATGGATGTCTTCGGCCAGCTCGGCTTGGCTGACGGCGGAGAAGTCTTCGATGGTGGGGTACTTGGCAAACAGGCCCGGCGTTACCTTGTTGACCCGTTCATCGGTACACTGGGCCGAGAGAATGGTGGCGACCAGCAATTCCCAGGCATTGGTGTGGTGCAGCGCGCAGGTGACGTTGGGGAACATCTGGTCCAGCAGGGCCAGGATACGCTCCAGACGCGCCTTGCGTTCCGCGGCCGTTTTCGGTTTGGTGACCGAATGAGCCGCCACCGCCTTCGACACTGTTCTCGCAGCTTTCTTGAGAGCCAACCTGCGATTTTAGCAGGCGGCGCACCATTGGCCTGCGGCGCGCCTCGAGGGTATCAATGAGCCGTTTGCTGCGCCACCCTTACGTTTGGTTGGCGCTACTGGTGCTCGCCGTCTTCCACGCCACTCCCGGCGGCAGCTTCCATCTGGATGACTACTCGCTGTTTGACGGCGCGGGCAGCCCCGTCCGGCCACTCACGCAGCTCAGCTTCTGGCTGAACGGCACGGGTTATCTTGCGGATCGTGGCCAGCAGGCGGCCGGGCTGTTTCTGCTGGTAAATGTGCTGCTGCATTTCGCCAACAGCTGCCTGGTGTTCGATGTCTTGTCACGACTCACGGACCGGCGAGCAGCCCTCCTCGGGGCAATGATCTTTGCCGTTCACCCCTTGCAGGCAGAGGCGGTGAACTACGTGTTTGCCCGGGCGACGCTGCTGGCGGCGCTGTTTTGTTTGTTCACCGTGCGGGCGTGGCTCGACGGCCGTCCGTGGTTGGCCTCCGCTTTTTTCCTGGCGGCCGTGTTGTCGAAGGAAGATGCGCTGGCGCTGCCACTGGTGCTGACGCTCGACCACCGGCGCGCCTGGCGGCCGCTCGCGGCGCTCTATGGGATTGCTTCGGTAGCGGGAGCGTGGAGCGTCTGGGCCGTGGTGATGACCCCAGGCTCCGGCGCGGGCACCCAGGCGGGCATCACGCCGCTGGCGTATTTGGAAGCACAGGGGGCGGTGATTGGCCGATATCTATGTCTGTTGGTGTGGCCGGTGGGGCTCACCTTAGACCCCGAAATCTCGACGCAGTACGGGTGGGTGGGATGGTTGATTCTGCTGGCTGTGGCGGCAGCGGTGGCGCGCTTTCGTCCGGGTCAGTTGGCGATTGCCGGGCTGTTGCTGCTGCTGCCGTCATCTTCGATCGTGCCGTTGCAGGATCTTTCAGCAGACCGGCGGATGTACCTGCAGCTGGCGGCCCTTGCTGGTTTAGCTGGACTGGCCCTGGCGCGGCTGCGTCCGGCCGGGCTTGTGGCGGCACCATTGGCCGTGCTGGGCTTGATCTGCTGGCAGCAAGTGGGCCACTGGCGCACGGAAGAGAGCTTGTGGCGGCACGTCACCGCCATGTCTCCCAGCAAGCTCCGGCCCAAGATCCAACTGGCTCGCGCGGTGTCGCCCGCTGCGTGTCTGCGACTGTTAGCGCCGGTGGCGCAGCAGCAACCCGACGAGTACGCGATTGCGGCGGAGATGGGCCGCTGTGCGCTCCAAGCTGGGGACCCGCCGCAAGCCCTGCAGCACTTCGGTCGAGCGTTGGCGCTGCGGCCCAACGACGTGGCCGCAAAAGCAAACCGCGACGCGGCGCTCAAGGCGCTGGGCGTCGCGGTTCGATAGAGCCGGTTCGATAGCGTAACAGGTTAGTAGCCGAAGCTACTTGATCTGGAACTCAGCACGGATGAACTGCCAGTCCGGCAGTTCGTAGGCGCGCAGGGCGGTCTTGATCGGCGCGGAGACTTCGCGCGTACCCAGCGGCTCAATCGCCGGAACGCGCACGTCGAAGGTGGCCAGCGGCGTATCACCGGATTTGGCGTTCACCGCCTTCAGCGTCACGGTCAACTCCAGCTGTCCGGTATCGGCGGTGGAGTGGTTGATGATCAACATCTTCACGCTCGCCTTTTGTGACTTGTCTTCCGCGAGGCGGAAGCCACTCAGCTCGATCAGCTTTGAAAGTGGATGGGCATTGGTGGCCGCAGCGGGCGTTCCCGGTTCCACGGCGGCGACGGGTGCCGGTTCAGCCGTGGAGCGCTGCTTCCACCAAACGGCGCTGGCGATGATCATGCCGACAACGGCGGCCACGCCCACCATCACCAGCCACTGCGGCAGCGGAGCCTTGGCTTCGGCATAGGGCCGTGGCGCCATCGGCGGCGGTGCGGAGCCAGTGGGCGGCGCGGGATAGCCGGACGGCGGCACCGGCTCTTCCTGGCCACCAAATAGAAAGCCAGCGGGCTTCGGCGGACGGCGCTGCTCCGGCGGCGGCATCTCAGCCACGGGCGGCGGAGGAGGTGGTGGTGGCGGGGGAGGCGGTGCGTAGCCTTGCGGCGGATACTGCTGCGCGTACTGCGGTGGATACTGCTGCGGCGGGTAGCCAGGAGGCGGCGGGTAGTTCGGGGGAGCCTGCGGATACGGCTGTTGGCCGTATTGCGGGGGATACTGCTGCGGCGGATAGCCCGGCGGCGGGGGCGGTGGGTAGTTCGGCGGCGGATATCCGGCCGGGGGTACGGCCGCTTGCGGCGGCGGGACGGCCGCGGTGGCGGCGAGCGCGGCGCAGTTCGGGCACTCCGTGTAAGAGGGCGGAACATCCTTCCCGCATTTTGGGCAGATCCAACTGAACATATTGCTTTACGATACCCCGGCTTTCAGCCTTACGATAGATGTTGTGAAACTATGGCGTCGCGCTTCCGGCGGCTTATTGCCTGTGCTCGACCCAACCGTGAGACGCCTGGCTGTTCTGCCGGGTTCCTTCAATCCTCCCACGCGGGCCCATTTGGCGTTGGCTACACAGGCCTTAGAGTTTGCTCCGGAGGTGGTGCTGGCACTGCCGTCCGCGATGCCGCATAAGACCTTTGACCACGTCGGCCCGGTCGAGCGGCTGAAGCTGATGGTGGCCGCTTGCGAACCCCACCCGAATCTCTCCGTCGCGGAAACCGAGCGCGGCTTGTTTATCGAGATGGCGCGCGAGTTCCGCGCGCACTTCGGCCCGCAGGTGGAGATCTCATTTGTTTGCGGACGCGATGCGGCGGAGCGCATTGTGGCCTGGGACTACGGCGATGGCGACTCGATCGAGCAGCAGTTGCGCGAGTATTCGCTGCTGGTGGCCTCCCGCCAGGGCCAATACGAACCGCCGCCACAGCTTGCCCATCGCATCACCGCGCTGCCGCTTGACCCGTCCTTTGACGCGCACTCCGCCACCAACGTCCGCACCCGGCTCACTGAAGGACTTCCGTGGGAGCACCTGGTGCCCGAACAGATCGTGCCCCTGGTGGCCCACTACTACACTCGCGCGTGAGCGGCCAAGGGTGGCGCAGGCTTCAGCCTGCAGCGGGACTTTAGTCCCGCTCGGGGAATGCCGACGATGGCAGTAACGCCGCTGGTTCAACTGCCCAGCCGGATGCCATCGATGCGGCTTGGTGGTCGAGTGGCGGGACTCAAGTCCCGCTGCAGACTTCAAGTCTGCGCCACCATGGCGGACCGGAGCACCGTCTTGTACTCTCGCTCCGGCTATTCCGCGTTGCCGGTCTCGAGAAATGCGCGGAGCCGGTGGCTGCGGCTGGGGTGGCGGAGCTTGCGCAACGCTTTGGCTTCGATCTGCCGGATGCGTTCGCGGGTGACGGCGAAGTGCTGGCCCACTTCTTCCAGCGTATGCTCGCTGCCATCCTGCAGGCCGAACCGCATCTTGATGATCTTTTCCTCGCGCGGCGACAAGGTCTTCAGGACTTGCGCGGTCTGATCCCGCAGGTTGAGGTTGATCACCGCCTCCGCGGGCGAGGTGACCTGTTTGTCGATCAGGAAGTCGCCCAGGTGCGACTCTTCCTCTTCGCCCACTGGAGTTTCCAGCGAGATCGGTTCCTGCGCGATCCGCAACACACGGCGGACCTTGTGCACGGCCAGATCCAGGCGCTTCGATAGCTCCTCGGTGGTGGGCTCCCGGCCTAGTTCCTGCTGCATCTGCCGTTGCGTGCGGACCAGCTTGTTGATCGTTTCGATCATGTGCACCGGGATGCGGATGGTGCGGGCCTGGTCGGCAATGGCGCGCGTGATGGCTTGGCGGACCCACCAGGTGGCGTAGGTCGAGAACTTGTAGCCGCGCCGGTAGTCGAACTTGTCGACGGCCTTCAACAGGCCGATGTTGCCTTCCTGGATCAGGTCAAGGAACTGCAGGCCGCGGTTGGTGTAGCGCTTGGCGATCGACACCACTAGGCGGAGATTGGCCTCGATCAGCTGCTTTTTCGCCCCATCGGCTTCGGCTTCGCCCTTCTCGACGACGGAGAGCGTCCGCCGCAGCTCCGTGGCGCTGGCCCCGAACTCTTCTTCCAGTTGCTGGATCCGGGTGGTCTGCTGGCGCAGTTCGCGGCGGCGAGCCGTGGCGGCGGCGCTTTCGTCACCTTCCACGCGTCGCTGCGTGCGCGTGATCTCGCGCTCCAGCAGGCGCAACTCATCCACGGCATTGCGCAACTGCAGCTTCAGGCGGCGCTTCACCGCATAGCCAAACTGGATCTGGCGCAGCAGATGCGACACCTGGATCAAGCTGCGGCCCAGCTGCCAGCGTTCGCGCCGGTGCTGCTTGGGCTTCATCTGGCGCGAAATCGACAGCAGCTTTTGGCTGGCCAGTTGTGCCTTGCGGTACGCCTTTTCGATCTCCTCGACGGCGTGGGCGAACTCCTGCTCCTGCTGGTTGGAGGATTCCTCTTCCTCCAGCATCGGGTCCGGCGGCGGCAGAATCTCGTGAATCGCCACGCGGCCTTGCGCAAACTCGCGGCCCAGGTGCAGCACTTCGCGGATGATCAACGGCGACCGGTAGAGCGCACGGCGCGCGATGGATTGGCCCCGCTCCACCCGGCGGGCCAGCTCGATCTCACCGTCCCGCGTGAGCAGGGGCACGGTGCCCATCTCGCGCAGGTACATCCGCACTGGATCGTTGGTTTTGTCGACCAGCTCTTTGTCGGAGAACTCCTTCTCCGACAGTTCCTGGGCAAACTCGAATTCCGCGAGCTCTTCCGGCGCTGGTTCCAGGTTGGCGAAGATGTCGGCCAGTTCCGGCGCAGCTGTCACATCTTCAGGCAGTATCTCCCCGGCGTCGTCGTCCGCCCGGAAGCCCCCGTCATCACTCAGCCTCAGTCTCGAAAACTTATCTTCGCCTGACACTGCTACTCCGATTTCAAATCCCCACACCCCAGGAAGTGCCCCGACTTCCCTCTGCTATCTACTACGTTACGCCTTTCCTCGCTCCGGTGGGTTGTTGCGCCGGCTGGGCAGCTGGTTCATCAGCTCCGCGGCTTCCGCAAAGCGTCCTTCTTTTTCGAGCGCCCGAATCCGTGCCCGTAGCGCGGCCACCTGCTTTTCCGCCTCGATGGATTCCAAGCTGACGACGCAAGCCTCTAGCTGTTGCAGGGAGATTTGTTCGTTGGTCTTATCGGCCAGCACCGCCGCCGCCAATAACGCCCGCTCATGCGGCGTTAAGCGCGCGTCCAACCCGTCGAACGTCAGGCTGACCTGAGCGTCCACCATCCGCAGCATCTCCTCGATCACGCGCCGCATCGCAAAGCCGTGCCAGCTTTCGACCGCCTGCAGACGGGCCGCGAGCGCGGGCGCCTCCGCTGGATTATCCAGCAAGCCATTCACCAGCAGCATCTCGCTATGCGTCAGCGTCGGCGTGGCGGGCGCCTCCACCCGCGGCGGCGCTGCCGCGTCACGCCGGAGGTCGTCGAAGATCGACTTCGGGTCCACGCCCAGATAGCTGGCCAGGCTGTTGACATGCGCGCGCTGCTCCAGCTTGTCCCGGACCCGCTTTAACGCCGGGCGGATCACCTCGCGGTAGGCCTGCATGCGGCCCTCAATGGTGGCGGGGAACCGCTCCACCGCGCGGTCCCGCAACCATTCCAGATATGGCGTCGCCCGGCTCAACCGCTGTTGGAACGCCTCCACGCCATGTTGCAGCACAAACTCATCCGGGTCTTGACCGGCGGGCAGCTGCAGCACGCGGATGCGCATCAATTCATCGATCAGCGGACCCATGCGGTCCATCGCCGCCTTGCCGGCCTTGTCGGCATCAAGCAGCAAGACTACTTCTTCGGCATGGCGGCGCAACGATTGCACGTGCAGTTCCGACAGTGCCGTGCCGCACGTCGCCACCACGTTCTTCACTCCGGCTTGCACCACCCCGATCACGTCCATGTAGCCTTCAACAATGATCGTGTAGTCCAGGCGCCGAATCGTTTCTTTGGCGCGGTGCAAATTGTAGAGAATTTTTTTCTTGGTGTAGAGCTTGGTGTCGGACGAGTTGAGATACTTGGGCTCGTCATCACCCAGCGCTCGTCCGCCAAACGCGATCGGCTTGCCGGATTCATTGTGGATGGGGTACATCACCCGGTGGCGGAACCGGTCATAAAGTGAGCCGTCGTCGCGTTGGATGATCAGCCCGGAACCGGCCAGCGCCGCGGGTGGAAAGTCCCGGCGCAGCTTCTGGGTGAGCGTTGCGCCCGCCGGGGCATAGCCCAGGGCAAACTCGTCGATGGCGGCCGGCGTGACGCCGCGCTTTTTTAGATACTGCAACGCCTCGCCACCCAGAGCCTCGCGATAGTGGCGCAGCGCGATCTCCTGGATGGCGGCAACGGCGTCCCGCTCCTGGCTTTCGGCGTTCGAGAAATCGTTCCGCTTGGGGATGGTGATGCCGTAGCGTTCGGCCAGCGATTTCAGCGCCTCAAAAAAGGTGACGCCTTCGATCTCCATCAGAAAGTTGAAGACATCGCCGCCCTTGCCGCAGCCAAAGCAGTGGTAGAACTGCTTGCCGCGGTCCACGTGGAACGAGGGACTCTTTTCCTGGTGGAACGGGCAAAGGCCTTTGAACCGGGCCGGTCCGGCGGGCTTCAGGCGCACCACTTCACCCACAATCTGGGCGATGTCGGCGGCGGCTTTTACTTGTTCCTTGATGTCCACGGGTGGGTTAGATGCTGAACGATCCGATGCGGTCCATCAAGCGCCGGGTGGCGTCGATGCCGCGAAAAAAGTTCGGTAGATACAGCTTCTCATTGGGCGCATGCAGGTTGTCATCGGGCAGCCCAAAGCCCAGCATGATGCTGGGGATGTGCAGGTGCTGGTCAAACAGACCCACCACCGGAATGGAGCCGCCGGAGCGCGTAAAGACGGTCTCGGCACTGAACGTATCGGTCATCGCCTGGGCCGCCGCTTGGACATAGCGATTGCTGGCGTCCACCAGCGACGGTGCAGCGGCGTGCAGCAGTTCGAACTTCGCCCGCACGCCCCGAGGTGTGGCGGCAGCGATCGCTTGCCGGATCTGTTCCACGGCTTCAGCCGGTTGTTGATCGGCCACCAGCCGGAAGCTGACTTTGGCCACCGCGCGGGCCGGGATCACGGTCTTGGCGCCTTCTCCGATAAAGCCCCCGCGGATGCCGTGGACCTCAAAGGTAGGCCGGGCCCACAGCCGCTCGAACAGGGCAATCTCGGGTTCGCCCGTCAGCTCCGGGCTGCCGACCTCGCGCGCCAGATACGCGGCTTCATCAAACGGCAACCGCGCCCAGGCCGCGCGCTCCAGTGGGGAGGGCGGCGAAACGCGTTCATAAAAACCAGGAATCGTGATGTGGCCGTTGTGATCCTTGAGCGCGGTGATGATCTCGGCCATCGCCTGCAGCGGGTTCGGTGCGGCCCCGCCGTAGACGCCCGAATGCAGGTCGGTGCGCGCGCCTTCGACGTGGATCTCGCCGTAGATGATGCCGCGCAGACCGACGCAAAGAGTCGGCAACTCCGGCGCGAACATCTCGGTATCAGCGATCACGGCGGCGTCGGCAGCCAGGCGTTCCGGGTGCGTGGCCACGAACTGCTCAATGTGCTCGCCGCCTGATTCCTCTTCACCTTCGATGAGAAAGCGCACGTTCACCGGCAAAGAGCCGCGCTCTTCCAGCATCTGGCGGACCGCCCAGATCAGCGTCAGCGCCAACCCCTTGTCGTCCGCTGAGCCGCGGGCATAGAGGTTGTCGCCCGGCAAGTGCGGGTCACGGCGAATCGCCGGCTCGAACGGCGGGGAGTGCCATTCATTGAGCGGCTCCGGCGGCTGGACGTCGTAGTGGCCATAGAACAGCAGTGTGGGCCGCCCCGCGGCATGCAGAAAATCGGCATAGACCAGCGGGTGACGCCCGGGGGCTTCGATCAGTTCGACATGGTCCAGATTCGCAAGCAACTGGGCGGCGAACTCCGCCGCGCGCCGGGTGTCGCCGTTGTGGGCCGGGTCCGACGAGATGCTGGGAATGCGCAGCCAGTCAATCAGGGTCGCAAGGGCATCCATACTACAAGAAGGTACCGCATGCCCACCAACCGACTCGTCCACGAGAAAAGCCCCTACCTCCAGCAGCACGCCCACAACCCGGTGGACTGGTTCCCCTGGGGGCCGGAAGCGTTCGCCAAGGCGCGCGAGGAGAACAAGCCGATCTTCCTGTCGATCGGCTATTCCACCTGCCACTGGTGCCACGTGATGGAGCGCGAATCGTTTGAGAATGACCAGATTGCGGCGTTGCTGAACCAGGGTTTTGTGCCGGTGAAGGTAGACCGGGAAGAGCGGCCGGATATCGACCGCATCTACATGACCTTCGTCCAGGCCACCACCGGCTCCGGCGGCTGGCCGATGTCGGTGTTTCTGACGCCGGACCTGAAACCCTTCTACGGCGGCACCTACTTTCCGCCGGACAACCGCTACGGGCGGCCGGGCTTCCCCTCGGTTTTGATCCAGCTGGCGAACGCGTGGCGGGCGGATCAACAGCGGATTGAGCAGTCTGGCTCGAACATCCTGGAGGAGCTGCGCCGCGTGACCGCGTTGGGTCCGGCGGGTGCGGTGGCCCCGGAAGAAGACGTCCGCAGCCGGCTGTACCTCGCCCTACGCCGCAGCTACGATTCGCGCTTGGGCGGCTTTGGCAACTCGCCCAAATTTCCGCGTCCGGTGGTGTTGAACTTTCTGCTGCGGGAGTCCGTGTGGGCGGACAACGAAGAGGCACTGGAGATGGCGCTGCTCACGTTGCGCGAGATGGCCAAGGGCGGCATGAATGACCAGTTGGGCGGCGGCTTCCACCGCTACTCGGTCGACGCCCGCTGGTTTGTGCCGCACTTTGAAAAGATGCTCTACGATCAGGCGCAGCTGGCGATCTCCTACCTGGAGGCGTTCCAGCTCACCGGCGACGCCCAGTACGCGCAGGTGGCACGGGATATCTTCGAGTACGTTCTGCGCGACCTGACGCACCCCGACGGAGCTTTCTATTCCGCCGAAGATGCCGACAGCGTGCTCGACCCGGCTGATCCGCATGAGAAGGGCGAGGGCGCGTTCTACATCTGGAGCTGGGATGAGCTGCACGGCCTGCTGGGCGACGATGCGGCCTGGTTCTGTGAGACCTTCGGCGCCGTGCCCGCGGGCAACGTCTCAGAAGACCCGCATGGCGAATTCACGGGCCGCAACATCCTCTTCCTGGCCCGCCCGGTGGACGACCCGGAGCGGCTTGAACGGGCGCGCAAGATCCTGATGGCGGTGCGCGCGCAACGCGTGCGGCCGCACTTGGACGACAAAGTGCTCACCTCCTGGAACGGCCTCATGATCTCGGCATTTGCCAAAGGTGCACAAGTGCTGGGCGAGGTCCGCTATGCGCAAGCCGCGCGGCGGGCGGCGGAGTTCATCAAGACCCGCATGATCACGGCCGATGGCATTCTGCTGCGGCGCTGGCGCGAAGGCGACGCGGCGATTCCCGGGTTTCTGGACGACTACGCCTGCTTCAGCCAAGCCTTGATCGATCTCTACGAAACCGATTTCGACGCGGCTGATCTCGAACTGGCCCGCCGCCTTACCGCCGACATGCGGCGCCTGTTTGAAGATGCGGAGCAGGGCGGCTTTTTCTCCACGGTCGACGGCGATAGCCAGCTGGTGATGCGTCTCAAAGAGGACTACGACGGCGCCGAGCCATCAGGCAATAGTGTCGCCGTGATGAACCTGCTCCGGCTGGGTGAAACCGAACCGGCCGAGCGCGCGCTGGCGGCCTTCAGTTCGCGCCTTGCTGGCCAACCCATGACCGCTCCGCAGATGTTGATCGCCCTGGTCGCCAGCGCCAAGCCGTTGCGCGAGGTGAAGCTGACCGGCACGCGAGAGACGGCGCGGGAGTTGATCGCCGCGGTTCACCGGAAGTTCTCACCCTTCCAGCGAGTGACCCTGGAGCCGGGCCAACCGGGCGCACAAGTGTGCGACAACTTTGTCTGCCGCCTGGCGGTGACGACGTCTTCGGAGTTGGCCGCGGCCCTCTAGCGGCACCAGCGGGCGCCCGTGCTTGCTACTCTCGGAAATATGGAACGTCCAGGAGCAACTACCATCAACGGCAATCCGCTAACCCTCGTCGGCCCGGAGCTGAAGCCCGGCGACAAGGCCCCGGATTTTGAGGTTGTCGACAAAACCCTTTCGCCCGCCAGTCTCGGCGATAGCGGCAAAGTGAAGATCATCAGTGTCGTCCCAAGTTTGGACACGCCGGTGTGCGACATGCAGACCAAGCGTTTCAACGATGAAGCCGGCAAGCTGGAGGGCGTGGAGATTCTCACGGTCTCCATGGATCTGCCGTTTGCGCAGAGCCGCTGGTGTACCAGCTTTGGCGTGGACCACATCAAGATGTTGTCCGATCACCGCAGCGGTTCATTCGGCGCCGCTTACGGCACGCTGATCAAGGAGTGGCGCATGGAGAGCCGGGCCATCTTTGTCGTCGATAAAGACAACACGTTGAAGCACGTCGAGTATGTGAAAGAGATCGCCGACCACCCCGACTACGATGCGGCGCTGGCTTCGGCGCGCGAGGCCGCGGCAAGCTAGGCCGCACCACGATGCAGGACCCTTCCGGATTTGGTGCGGCGTCTTGAGCAGTTTGCCGGGCACGCAGTTCTTCCGCAACCTGATTGAGCGCCGCGCACTGCTCTACCAGTTGGTGCGCCGCGACTTTGAACGCCGCTTTGTCGGTTCCTCCGGCGGCTGGCTGTGGGGCGTCATTCATCCGCTGGTGCTGCTGCTCAGCTGGACGTTTGTCTTCCACTTTGCGATGGGCTCGCCCGTGCCCAAGAATGCCGGCACGGATAGCTACACGCTATTTGTCTTCTGCGGCTACTTGCCGTGGATGCTGTTTCAGGAGACGGTGCAGCGTTCTTCCACATCGCTGATCGAATCGTCGAACTTGATCACCAAAACCGTCTTTCCGTCAGAGATGGTGCCGCTGTCGATCTTTTGTTCCTCCTTGATCAGCCATGGCATCTCGCTGGTGCTGGCGATCCTTGCCGTGCTGGTGTGGGGCGGGGGAGTGGGCTGGTCCCTGCTGTGGCTACCGCTGTTTGTGTTTCTGCTGGCGCTGCTCGCGACCGGGCTTTCCTGGATCGTGGCGGCCTTTCAGGTCTACTTGCGCGACACCGCGCAGGCCGTCCAGGTGCTGTTGACGCTGTGGTTTTGGGTGACGCCCATCTTCATCGAGATCGGCCAAGTGCCGGAACGGCTGCGTTGGCTGCCCAGGTTGAATCCGCTGACCGCCTTCGTGCAAGCCTACCGTGGCGGCTTACTCTCGCACACCGCACCCGCCTGGGGGGACCTGCTCTATGCCGGGGCGTTCTCATTTGCGGTGTTCGTGGCCGGCGGCCTGATCTTCCGCCAACTCAAGCGCGGCTTCGCGGACGTGCTGTAGCGGGGGCGTTCGAGCCTCAGACCGAGCCCCGACCCGCAGGAGGGGCCTGCCGAATCTGCCCACCCTCGCCCTAAAATCAAGCCGCCGCCTCACGCTGAGCCGCGACAGCCATGGAGCGGAGTGCCGGGTCCAAACCGGAGACATGGGTGACAGAATGATCCGGAGACATCGGTAACAAACGCAGGGCAGAGGCATGTGCGGGAGGTCCAGGAGCGGCATCGTGGAAGGATGCCGTGGATGGAGAAACGTACCATGGACCTGCGTGT
>JAPKYZ010000021.1 GCA_026394055.1 Acidobacteriota bacterium | reverse complement strand
CCCACGAGCACACCTTCCACCGCGTCCTCCCATTGCACCTAAGACGCCGCCTCGGCCTGCTCCCCGCCCAGCCCCCGGCTCCCCTATAATCACCCCAGACCCCCGGCGGCTCTCCTGAAAAGTGTTACCGATGTCTCCGGTTTAATGTGTTACCTATGTCTCCGTTTGGACATGAGGCGTTGGCGGGTCTAGAGAGTGTTGGTCGTTCCCTGCGGCCTTGAAACTGGTGCGCGACGGATCCCGGCGGTGCGCGGCCATGAGACACGCGCTGAGCCGCGACAGAATGGAGCGGAGTCCACCTCGATCGTGACCGGTTGAAGCCGGTGCGAGAAACGTTGTCGAATTGAGGCATGCCTCCGCTACCGCGACCTGAAGAGGCCGGCCGCTAGAAGAGCTCCCGGTAGACCGCCGCCGTCTCGGCCACGGCGCGGGTCCAGGGGAAGGCTGCCGCGCGGGCCTCGCCGGCCTTCTGCAATGTCTGCCGCAGGCCCACATCTTCCATCACGCGCGTCAGGCCCGCGGCGATGGAATCCACGGATGCCGGGTCGGCCAGCACGGCGGCCTCGCCTGCCACCTCCACGGTGGCCGAACGCGAGGACGTCACCACTGGCAGCCCGTAGGCCATCGCCTCCAGCACCGGGATGCCGAAGCCTTCATCAAGCGATGGAAACGCCAGCACGGACGAGCGGGCGTAGAGCGATTCCAGCTCCGCACGGCTGACATAGCCCAGCACATCGATCTCGCCCACCCGCGGACTTTGCGCGATCCGGTCGAGAATCGCCTCGGAGCCGTAGCCCGCGCCACCGGCCAACTTCAAGCGCCAACCGGGCGGCGTCTGCTCAAAGGCCTCGATCAGCCGCAGCACGTTCTTGCGCGATTGCAGCGCACCGACGTGCAGCAGCCAGGGCTGACGCCCGCTGAGCGGAGCCACTTCCGTGGGCGCGTGCACGCCGTGATAGATCACGCGGATGCGAGCGGGCGCAACGCCCAACAGGTCCCGCACCTGTGCGGCGGTGAAATGGGAGACCGTGATGATCAGGTCCGCGCGTTCGGCCGCCTGGCGCGCGAGCAGGGTGAAGCGCCGGCGGAACTCGGGTGTCGAGTATTCACCGGTCATCACAAACAGATCGTGAAAGGTGACGGTGGCCCGCTGCCGCTTGTGGGCGGGCAGCCGCTGGTTCAATCCATGAAACAGGCCCACGCCCGGGGCCCAGGCATCGGTCAACAGGCGGCGCGTCACGTGCGGGGGCAGTTGGGCGCCCGTTCGAAAAGAGGCTTTCAGGCGGTGGGGACGGAGATAGGCGCGGACCGGGCCTACGGCCGGTGGCAGTTGTCCCGCGGCGCACAGCTGGGCCACGCCGGCCAGGATCTCGCGCGAATACACCGCCACGCCCGTCGGTTCGCGATCGAGAGCATAGGTGGCATCAAGCCCGATGCGCAACGGCGCCTGCGCTTTCATACGACGCCAAACGGGCGGCGGCCAAGACTTGCTCGATGGTCTGCCCGGCTTGGGCCTGGGCGGCGCCGGTTCGCCATTGCAGATGGCCGCCTGTATGGCGCGGCAACTGCGTGGCCAGCTGCTCGGCGGCCCGTTCAATCAGGCGGCGGATCTCGGGCATCGGGCGGTCGAGCGTGGTGGCGGCAAACTCTTCATCATTCAAACGGGCCAGCACCGAGAACTCATCAAAAACCGGCCGCAACATCTCGCCCATCTCGATGGCCACCAGATCTCCCACTTGCGAGCCTTCCTCGTCGTAGATCGCCCGCAGACCCCGGGCCTGGATCACCACCACTTGCAGCGGCCAGTTGAAGCGCGCGGCCAGCAGCAGATCCCGCCCGGCCACGTGAGCAAAGCCGGCGGCGGTGTAGAGGCCGCTCAACGGATCAAGAAACTCAGTGCTGGCCGCGGCTTGGCGCAGCTTGTGCCGCTCCACGGCATGGCGAATCACGCGCACCAGCTGGCGGCACTCCAGTTCATCTTTCAGCAGGACGTCCTGCGCGCCTTCGCTAATCACCCGAGCCTCAAACGCCGGGTCCGGCTCTTCCCACAGCACGACGATCGGGGTCCGCGGCGATACCCGGGCCAACCGGATATAGGTGTGGAGCGACTCGCTATCGGGCAAGGCCAGGTCCAGCAGGATCAGGTCAAAGGCATCTTCGCGGAGGGCAATCTGGGCCTCGCGCAGGGTGGAGGCCCGCCGTACTCGGATGGCCATGTTGGGAGGATCGGTGAGCCCGCCTTCGACGATCTCGCGTAGGGCTTCCGTGATCAGGCGGGCGTCGGCGTCGGAGTCCTCAACCAGGAGTAGCTGGAAATCCCTCATCGGTTCATCTACATCGCTAGCTTATACTCGCGTAGCTTCCGGTAGAGCGTCGTCCGGCCAATCCCCAGCAGTGCGGCCGCCGCTACCCGGTCACCACGGGTGTACCCGAGCGCCCGGATAATGTGCCGCTTCTCCATTTCCGCCAAGGTCAGGATCGGTTCGTTGTTGTGCGTCGAGGCGTAGCCGGGCGGGATCGGGGTGGGCCCGGATAAGGTGGACGACGGGTCACCCGCGGAGCTCGACAGGGCGAAGGGAACCACCGAGCCACCGGCTCCGGTATTGGGCGCCGTCTGCACCGGCGGCACCAGCATCGGCCCGCCGAGAGAGAGGGGCCCATGCTGCCCGACGGCCATCGCCATGGTCCGGCCGCGGACACTTTCGGCGTGGAGATGATTCTGGAGCCCGCTGGGCAGATCGGCATCGTGCAGAATGGGGCCAGAATTCACGGTCACCATGTGCTTGATGCAGTTCTCAAGCTCCCGCACGTTGCCGGGCCAAGGGTACCGGCAGAGCACGCCCAAGGTCTCGGCGGCTATCTCATGCCCGCGCCCGTAGCGCTTGATGAAGTAGTCCACCAGCGTGGGGATATCTTCCATCCGGTCCCGGAGCGGTGGCAGACGCAAGCCCACCACATTTAACCGGTAATAGAGATCGCGGCGGAAGGTGCCCTTTTCCACTTCCCGCTGCAGATCGCGGTTGGTGGCGGCAATAATCCGGAAGTCGGCGCGGCGATGATTCAGCGCACCCACCGGCCGGAACTCCTTCTCCTGCAGAACGCGGAGAAGCTTGGCCTGCAGATCCAGCGGTAACTCACCAATCTCATCAAAGAAGGCGGTGCCGCCGTGGGCCATCTCGATGAGGCCTGTCTTCTGGGTGACGGCTCCGGTGAAGGCGCCTTTGGCGTGGCCAAAAAGCTCGCTCTCCATCAGCGTGCCCACCATCGATGAGCAGTCAATGGTGACAAAAGGACCCCGCGGGTCGACCTCGTGCAGCGCACGAGCGATCATTTCTTTGCCGGTCCCGGTCTCGCCTAGCAGCAGAACGGGCCAACGGTACTTCCCAAGGCGCTGAACCTGATGCAGAACTCTCTGCATCTGGCTGCCCTGCCCGATTACGGGGCTGCCTTCAGTCAATCCTTGCCTCCGAAATCGAGACTATCACGGTGCTCCAATCTGCGTCTGTCCAATCGAAAGAACAAGCCGCCCAAGCTTGCTTCCATCTCTCCCCAACCGGCCCCAAATCGGCAACCGGGCCACCTCATCCCCCCACTGGCAAACCCGGTACCTCCAGGTCCGATTCCAGGGGCAACCTCCGGATGCGGCATGCACTAACTAGAGTGGCGCATTTCGGTCTCCGCTGGTTGCAGAAAATGGAGTGTACCGCGAAAATAAGACACTCCCTGCGGCAGTACTAGTGCCACTGGAGGACCAATTACCGGGATGGTGTCCGGATCACCTTGATTTTCACCGGCGCCGTGCCTGGGCCCACCAGTGCGATGGCCTCCGCCGCGGCTCGCGACAGGTCAATGATCCGGCCCTTCACAAACGGGCCGCGATCGGTGACCCGCACTTCCACTTTGCGGGCGTTGGTCTTGTTAAGGACCTCCACCACCACGCCGAATGGCAGGGTCTTATGGGCGGCGGTCATCTGGTACATGTCGTAGACTTCGCCACTGGCGGTCTTGCGGCCGTGATAGGGCACGCCATACCAGCTGGCAATTCCCTCTTCCGTCCAGCCTTTGCGGACCGCCTTGGGCGCCTTGGGTGTAACCGGCCGCGAGGCCTTGCGGCCGCATCCGGAAAGGCCCGCCGTGAGCATCACCCACACCGTTCCGGCCGCGAAAATCAGGCGCCATCGCATAAAACAATTCTAGCGGGAAACGTTTGCGCCACCAGTTGCCGCGAAGGGCCTTTCAGAGCCGCTTTTTCGCTTGACTTTAATTTGGAAACACTTTATATCTGGATCACACTGCGATCATTTCTTGGTCGCAAATTTTGATGTTAGGGAGATCGACCGATGAAGAACGCAACCAAGAAGGCGGCCAAAAAGGCGGCCCCGGCTAAGGCGGCCAAAAAGGCAGCCCCGGCTAAGAAGAAATAGTCATAGCCCACCAATTGAAAACGACCGCGGCCCTGAGCGATCAGGGCCGTTTCCTTTTGGACACCTCGTTCCGAACCCTCCCCCGACACTGCCCGCGCGTCCGTTCAAGGCTTCTCTAGCAGCAGCGCATCAAAGCTTTCACCCATGCCAAAGAGCAATGTTTTCAGGGCTCCGGCGTGTTCACCGGCCAGTTGAGCCACCGTCTGTTCACCGGCCTCAACCAGCAACGTCGAGAGCCGTGTGTGCGTCCGCAGCCGCAGGCCGCTCGTCCGCGCGCAATCGATGAGACGCGTGAAGTTGACGTGCGCAGTGATGTCCTGTTCGCCGGGATGGGCCAGCACGTTGGTCTCGGCCTGATGTCTCCGGTAAGACATCAACGACCCTTGCGGGAACCGGTGGCGATAGTCCTGTGCCCGGTAACCATAGTCAATCACCAGCAGCAAGCCACGCGTCAATGCCTGCGCCAGTTGCGCCACCATTGCGGGCAGCCCGGGACACTCCTCGCGCACGGGTGCCGAGGTCCATTGGAAGAGCCCGCTCTCGAAGGTCACGCGCGATTCGCGATCCTCCGCATCATAGGCCCGGCAGGGTAAGGCATCAAACAGCTCATTGGCGAACAACACGCCTTCGATGGCGCCCGGCCAGGTGTCGCCAGAGTCGATGGCGTCATAGGTCCATGGGGGGCCGAAGGCGATGCGCATCTCACCGCGGCCCGCACCAACGTCCCGGAGGTGACGCTGTGTTGTGTGGTTCTCCAGCGCGGCGCGGATCAGCTGCCCGAAGGCGGGCTGTAACTGGGAGGCCGTGAAGAAGTCGCCGGCGCGGCCGAACGGGTCCACCGCGCGGCGATAGTAGCCATGCTGCGGGTGATAGAGCGCCACCTCCATAAACCGCTCCAGCGAGAGGGGGCCTTCTCCTTCGATTTCCGCCCGCAGCAGCTCACCGGCAGGCGTCATACTGTTGATCATGATGTGGCAACCCGCCTCCGATGATTTCGCCATCCGCCAAGTGCTGGAGCTTCAGGAAGCCGCCTGGAACCGCGGCGATATTGACCGCTTCATGCAGGGCTATGAGAACTCACCGCAGACCCTGTTCTTTGGCGCCGCCGGCATCACCCGTGGCTATCAAGCCGTGCTCGACAACTACAAGCGCCGCTATGCCTCAAAAGAAGCGATGGGCAAGCTTACCTTCACGATACTCGAAGTGCGGCTCACCGGGGCCGATGCAGCGTTCGTGCTGGGGCGCTTTGCGCTGGACCGCACGGCGGCCGGAGGCGGGCCGGCCCAGGGCGTCTTCTCACTGGTGTTCCGCCGGTTGCCGGTGGGTTGGAAGATTGTGCTGGACCATACCAGCTAACGGCGCCACACCAGCCGGACTAGTGATCGCTCAGCCGCGCGGCAAAGGTCCGGGCCAGCGTGTCGGCATCTTTTTCCGGAAGCCCGGCCACACCGGCCAGATACGGGCCCTTCTGGAACAGGAACATCGGCGTGCCCCCGTCTTCACCGGCATAGCCGCCGAAGTGCGGCACAAACTTGACGTGGGCCAAGCGGCCTTTGTAGTCAAACAACAGCAGCGCCGCGGCCTCATTGCTTTTGGCCTTGATCAGAAACAGCTGCCACTGGCGGCCCTTGGCCTCATAGGTGGCCACGTTGCCCGCGGGCAGATTCGCCTTGTCGAGCACATGCTCTAAGGCGATCTCCACCTTCACGCGGTCCTGCGCCGGAAACTTGTTGGTCTCGTCCGCGGGCCTCACCTTGGCGGCCGGAGGCGGCGGCGCGGCCGGAGGGGCGGAGCAGCCCGCCAATGCGGCCACCAGGAGCACGGGAACTGAATAAGCTTTCATACCGGACTAACCCTCATCATCCCGGAACAGAGCATCAATGCGCCCCACTTCATTCGGCGCCAGATGCCGGGTTTGCCCGGAGAGAATGCCCGCCACGCTGCGGAACGGGTCGCCGATATGCATGCCCGCGCCGTCGATCTTGAATTCGCGGATGTCCTTGTCGTGCATGGAGCCGCGCATCTTCAGCACGGTCAGGCCGCGGCGCATCTCACCGAACATCTCCACATAGCGGAGCAGCACGATCGAATCGGTGATCGTCGAGATGTGCGCTTCGGTGATGGAGGTACCACCCAGCAGGTGCGGCGTGGTGGAGGTAAACAGCCCCACCGTCTCCTTGTGCTTCACAAACGACGTCAGCGCGATCACAAACTCCCGGAAGCCCTTCACCGTGCCGACGCGTTCCAAGGCGGAAAGACTATCCACGGCCACCCGGTCCGGCCTGAACTCGTCAATGGTCTGCTTCATCGACACCAGGTGATCCTCCAGGCCGGCCGTTTCCGGGTAGGCGCAGACGATCTTCAACTGGCGCTCGCGGACCGCCTTGGCAAAATCGACGCCCCAGCCCGAGGCGTTGCGGAACAGCTGCTCCGCCGATTCCTCAAAGGCAAACATCAGGCAACGTTCACCTTCCTTCAAGCCCCCGGCGACAAACTCAGTGGTCATCAGTGTCTTGCCGGTGCCGGTGGAGCCCGAGACCAGGATGATGGAATCCCGGAAGAAGCCGCCGCCACACATGTGGTCCAGCACCCGATTGCCTGACGAGACCCGGATACTAGAGGAGTTCTGCTTCAGCTCAATGGCGGAAACCGGAATCACCACAATGCCTTCCTGCGGCATGATGGTGAACGGATATTCGCCCTTGTTGTGGGAGGTGCCGCGGAACTTCAGGATCTCCACCGTCCGCCGGCGCTTCTCCTCTTCCAGGATGTTGCGCAGGACGATCACGTTATCGGCGACAAACTCTTCAATGCCGAACCGGGCCACTTCGCCGTACTCGTCGGTGCGTTCCGCCGTCAGCAGCGCGGTGACGCCCAGGGCGCGGAGAACGCTGGCGATGCGAAACAGTTCGTGGCGAACCACGGAGGCCTCAGTAAAGTGGCTGAAGATGGCGCCCACCGAATCCATCGAGACCCGTTGAGCTCCGATCGACTGGATGGCGTTCTCGATACGGGCCAGCAGCGCGCCCAGGTCATACGCCCCGATCACCACTTCCCCGTCCGGGTGGGGAGAGGCATCCACAAACCGCCAGCGGCCTTCGGCTTCCCAGCGTTCAATATCCCAACCCAGCGAGATCACATTTCTCCGGATATCATCCGGCGATTCTTCGAACGTGATGAAGACGCCGCTCTCACCGTAGATGCCAATGCCTTCGGCCAGAAACTGGGCCGCAAAGACGGTTTTGGCGCTACCGGCGGTGCCCGCCAGCAAAGTGGTGCGACCCTTAGGCAGGCCGCCATCGGAGATGGAATCAAAGCCTGGGATGCCGGTGGGTAGCTTGCTTATCGGAGTCGTCATCGGTAATTCTTCTCCCGGAGTGGGTTAATGCGAGGGGCGATGGAGGTTGTAGGGGATGTCGTCCAGTCCCAATTCGGCCAGCACGCGCGGACGGTCGGTCAGGTCGCCGATGATCCGGCGAACGGGAAGGGGAAACTGCCGAATCAAAGTCGGAGTAGCCAATATGCGGTCCCGTTCCGCCATCTGGGGCTCCTCCAGCACATCAATCACGATGGGTTCGCAATCGCCGGGCAGATACTCGCGTGCAATCTCCCTTACTCGTGCGATGACCCTCTCGGACCGGGGTGTTTGCCCGGTGACGTAAAGTTTTAGTTGAAAGCGGGCAGAAAGTTCTGTCATGGCCTTTGCTATTGTTCGCAAGCCAGGGCGCGGCCCCGGCTCATCGTGGAGGACATCCGGTAATGCGTGGCCAAATAGCCCATCGCTTCCAGCAAGATCATCCGGCCCTCCTCCTGGTAAACGCCAGCCTTTGCCAGCGGGACGTTGTGCATCAAGTGCCGTAACGCTTCGCAGTGCATACCCACCAGCTCACGCGGACTGGCACCCAACCGGCCCAACGCTGTGGCCAGCTGCCGGATCTCATCCGACTGCTTCAAATTCCGGCGGTACACCCGGGCATCAAAGGCGCTCTTGACCAGTTCAATGTAGGTCCCGGTCGCTTCCGCCACCAAGTCCGGCAGCGCCGATGCCACCGGAGCCACCCCGAATGAAGCCCCCGTACGATGGGCGGCCGCCGGCGCCGTCAACTTCGCTAAGGAGGCCATTTCCCAATCGCGGCGCTCCGCATCCGCTACTTCCTGGAGCTCCCGCTGCCGCTTGCGCCGGAACGTGATGTTGGTATGCAACACCAACACCGCCCGCTCATCCCCGAACCGGCAAGGCGTCACCTGGAGGGTGAACCAACGTTCCTCCGTGGGTGAATCGCAACGGTACTCACTTTCGGCCACTGGCACATCGCCCGATAGCACCTGCCGGATCGTGTGCGCAACATCCTCCGCACCGCACACGCCAAAGTAGTTGATCCCCACTCCCGCGCGGCTGGAATCTCCCCCATTGCTGACACAGAAATCGGTCCAGCTCTGGTTCACCGCCACGATTGTCCCGTCTTCAGACACCACGGCCGCTTGCGCCGCAAGCGCATCCAGTATGTCGGCGGCTTGAAGAGGGACAGCGGCCCTCACCGTGCTGTGGCCCTACACTCGAAAATAGTCCGGTCTCCAACTTTTGATTGACTGCTTGATCTCTTTCAGCGGCAACTTCTCCCGTACCGCCCGCTCCACCAACTCCGGCAATTCCCCGTCCGAGGCAAAGCGCAACGCCACTAACTGCTGTTCGGTTATCTGATCGATCAGCTCCTGTTGATGTGCTGGTAAGACCCGTTGCAGCCGCAAACGCTCTTCCAGACGAATCAACCGGTCCTGCACTTTCAGTGCGTAGATCCGGGCCTTAAACATCAACAAAAGCAGGCCAAACGCCATGCCCGCGCGCCACCAAGCTAACCCGGTCGCCTCATTCAACGCCGACCGTACGGCGCCCACGAACAAAATCAACAGTAAAGGCGCCAGAAAAAAATGGAAGGCCGGGTCAAGTTTGGCGTGATTGGCGAATGACTGCGGTTTTCGTTCCATCCGCCACCCACTTTAGCAGACCAATGTCTCACTTTTCGATAACGAAATTGCCAATAATCGCGGAATCAATTCCGGACGAATAAAAACTTCGCACCGCATCGCGCGGCGTACACACCAGGGGGTCGCCAAAAAGGTTGAACGAGGTGTTGTACAGCACGGGCAAGCCGGTGGCCGCGCCAAACTCCGTCAACAACAGGTGGAACAGCGGATTGTCCGCGCGGTCAACAGTGTGGACGCGGATCAGGTCGCCACCCAGGAGAGCGCCCGCGAAGGTCTCGCGATAGGCGGGCTTCACCCGCGCCACGGTCGAGAGGAACCGGGCGTTGGGGGCGATGTCGAAATACTCGCTGGCGCGCTCCGCCGGCACCGCCGCGGCAAACTTGCGGAAGCCTTCGCGGTGCTTGATGAAGACGTTCAGGTTCTCGCCGGCATAGGGGTCCAGCGGCGAAGCGAGGATGCTGCGCTGGCCCAGTGCCCGCGGTCCGAACTCCATCGGGCCTTGCATCCAGCCCAGGATCTCGTTGTCGCGCAGGATTTCGAGCGCCGCGGCCGTCAGCTCCTCAGTCGTCAACATGTAGCGGAACCGGAGCTTACAGTTCTCCAGCACCTGCTTCACTTCTTCGGCGCGATAGCTGGGGCCCAGGGCCAGCGTCCACAACGGCTGCCGGGCGTCGGTGGAGGCCAGATAGGCCGCGCCAATCGCGGTTCCGGCATTGCCCGCCGCGGGCTGCACAAAGACGTTCTCCCACCGGCCGCAGGCTTCCAATTCGTGCACCAGCAGCGCGTTGAAGAACAAGCCACCGGCCAGGCAAAGATTGCCGCCGGGCTCGACCATGCTCATCACCGTCTCGGCGACGGCCTGCTGGAGTCCCGCAGCCACGTGAGCACGGAGAGCTTCGGGAATCGCGGCGCCGTCCGGAACGCCCAAAGCCGCGTAGAACTTCGCGCCGAACCGGCCGCGCGAGACCCGCTCTTCAGAATAGTAGCTGCGGTCCAGCGGAGACCAGGGTCCGCCCAGCATGCCAAGGAAAAGATCTTTGAACCGGGCGTCGCCTTGAGTCGAAAGCCACTGGACCTTGTGCTCATCCGCACGCGCATCGTAACCCAGCAGCTGCGTGACGCGGCTGTAGAGGTCGGCGATCGCATCGGGGATCTGCTGTTCCCGTTGCAAGGCCAAGCTGCCTTCGGCTCCGCGCCATAGCGTCGCTGCGGTCAGATCGCTGCCGCTATCCAGCACCAGCACGCTGGCCTGTCCGTAGCCGCTGGCAAAGTAAGCCGACGCGGCATGGGCGGAATGATGCCCCACCAGCTTCATGGTCGATTCCGGCAGCGCCCGGCGCAGATCCTGCACATGGGCCGCATCCACCGGACGGGCCACCGCCACGGTATGGATCTCGTCGGCGGACAGTCCCGCCAGCCGGAGAACGGTCTCGAGCGCGCTTCGCTCCCGGACCTTCTTTTCCTCGATGGCGGCCACCAGCTCGCCACCGCGCAACACGGCCAGCGCCGCGTCGGATCCAATGCCACCTACACCCAGAACATTCATGCGCGCTTCAACCTCGCAATTGCCCGCTCCTGGCCCACCGCCACAAACAAGTGGAAGGCGCTGGGGCCGACGGCCTGCCCGGACAACGCCGCGCGGGACCCATTGATCAAAACTCCAGCCTTCACACCGCGCTCCTCGCAGAGCTTGCGGAGCGCCGCTTCGACGCTGGCTTCCGTGAACTCCGTTTCCGCCTCCAGCCGCGCACCCAATTCGCGGCACAGCTCCCGAGCTTGCGGCGCGTCCAGCTTCACCAGCGCCTCCGGCGTCATCTCAAAATCGTCCGCAAAGTAGGCGCGGCCCTTGGCGGGGAAATCGTGGAGCGTCGTGTAGCGCGCGCGGATCAGGTCGATGGTCGCCAGGAACCACGCCTCGTCGTAAGGCACGCCCAAACCCGCGGCCGTCAGCGCCGCCCGCACGGGCTCAGCGAGCTCAGCCACCGGGCAGGTCCGCAGATGCTGCGAATTCAGCCACAGTGCCTTGGGGTCGATCGGGTCCGCATCAGAGAAGTTGACCGTCGCATTCGACCGGTTGACGCCTTCAAAGCTAAACGCCGCCACCAGTTCGTCGCGCGACATCTGCTCCCGGTTGTCCTTGGGGGACCAGCCGAGCAGGCACAAGAAATTCACATAGCTATGCGGCAAAAAGCCGGCATCGCGATACGTCGTGACGCTCACCACCGGGCCGTGCTTGCGCTTCGAAAGCTTTGCGCCATCCGGAGCCACCAGCAGCGGCAGATGCGCAAACTGCGGCATCGCATCGGCAAGGTTATCGCCCAGCGCCTGGAAGATCAGCACGTGCTTAAACGTGTTCGACAGATGGTCCTGCCCGCGGACAATGTTGGTGATCCGCAAATCCGCATCATCGGCGCAGGAGGCCAAGTGATACGTCGGCATGCCGTTCGACCGCAGCAGCGCGAAATCCTCGATGTCGTCGGCTTCCTTCTCCTGCAGGCCATAGACCTGATCGGCGAACTTCACCTTGTGGCCACCGTTGCGAGGCACCTTGAAGCGCAGCACAAACGGCTCACCCGCCGCCGCGCGACGGTCGCTTTCTTCCTGCGACATCGCCCGAGCGTCCGCATTAAACAACCAGGGGCCACCTTCGTGCCCACGCTCTTCGTCGCCCTGGTGGGCGGGCGTGAAGTCGCGGTAGGCCATGCCTTTTTCGTAGATCGCCCAGGCCGACTTCTGGTGCAGGTCCAGCCGGTCTGACTGGCGGTAGAACTCGTCCCAGTTCAGGCCCAGCCAGTTCAAGCCGTCATAGATCGACTGCACGCTGGCATCCGTGTTGCGCTCAACATCGGTGTCGTCCAGGCGCAGAATCATCGTGCCGCCGGTCTTGCGGGCGTACAGCCAATTGAAAATAAACGTGCGGGCCGATCCGATGTGCAGATAGCCGGTGGGTGAAGGAGCAAAACGAACTCGAACCATGGTGGGAACTTTCAGGATACCAGCCTGCGCCAAAGCGCCTGCAATTGCGGCACGGTCAGCTGCTCCGCCCGCAGCGTCGCCTCCGGAGCGTCCGCAATGGCCGGGTAGCCCTCCGCCAGATTATTGCGGAGCATCTTGCGCTTCTGCCGGAAGCAGGCGCTGGCAAACTTCAGAAACTCAGCTTCGCGGGTGCCGCCGGGAGAAAGCCGGACCACCGCCGAATCCACCTTGGGCGGCGGCGCGAACGCCTTCGCGGGAACCGTAAAGCAATAATCCACCTTGGCCTGGGACTGCGTGGCCACCGACAGATAGCCATAGTCGCGAGACCCGGAAGCCGCCGTCAGCCGCACGGCCACTTCTTTCTGCACCAAAAACACCGCCCGCAGAAACGGAGCTTGCAGCGTCTGCTCAATGATGGGCGACGTGATGTAGTACGGCAGATTCCCCGCAATCACCGCCGGCCCCCACTGGCCCAGATCGACATCCAGGACGCTGGCCTCCACCACCTCGACAGTGGGGAACTTCTCCCGGATGTGGGCGGCGAGCGGCGGGTCCACTTCAATGGCAATCAGCCGCTGGCAGCGACTTACCAGATGTTGCGTCAACGCCCCGCGCCCGGGGCCGATCTCGATCACCAGCGGCTCCAGCTGCGCCTGATCCGGGCACGCCGCCTCCGCCGTCCGCCGGAGTGCGGACTCACTCTTTAAGAAATGCTGCCCTAGGCGTCGCCCCACGTTCTCCATTAGAGCGCGATGGGCTTGCTGGTGCGGGATTCACTCTTTACGAATGCGGTGGATGTGCGCTGTCGCTGTTCAACCAACCCAATAAGCGTTGTGTCGAACCTTCGATACCCTGCCGGTACCTAAGGAACGCCTTGGCCAGAGTCCAGCTTCCGGATGGCGCGCCATCCGGTAACAAATCGGACAGAACCATCTTCCTAGACGCCGTTGCGGCACCGTCCGGGTTTCGCATATAATTCCATTCTCGTAGGTGAGCACACGACACTCGGTTAATTGGAGATCTAATGGCTTTTCCAGAACTGGTTGGTAAGGCGCTACTCGCTGCAGGCGGTCGGCTCGTTGAAGCAGCGAGTGCACTTTTCGAGACTCACCCATTGCGCATCGCCATTGCCGGTGTATTGACTGTCCTCGCATTCGTCACGGCGAGCATTTACATCGAGCGAGTTGATCGTTATCAGGAGATAGTCTCCTCCACGGTAAGGGCCGAAATGGAGGACACACCGCAAAGATTCAAAGTGCTTGAGGCTTTCATACTGTCGGCCGTCGATGACGATCTATCATCGCTGGTTCGGGAGGCCACAATTTCAACGGAATTCACCGATCGCCTAAATGACCTCCATCAGATCTTCAGCCGCAGACATGACGAGTCGAGCCCCGACGATGTTCATGTCTCGATACCCAACGGCGTGGGTAAAGAGTGGGGACAGCGGTCTCAGAACGCCATTCTGACGGACAGCCAAGATCCAGGGTATCTGTTCTTTCCCTTAAAGCTTTTGCGTGCTCGCTTTGACAAAGACGTCTATACCGAGATCTTCAATCGTTCAGCCGCCGGCCAGAAGCTTCTCTATTCGGCTCTCCAGGCTGACCCTGTTATCGCCGACGATATCGAAATCTCACGGCGCGCGTCAGAAGGTTTAGCCCAGTTTCCGAAAATTCCGTTATTTAGTCACGATGTGCAGAAGCTCCGTGTGGGACTTGAAGAGTACCCGGTCCAAGTTTATTACGTTACGAAGAATGGTGTGAATAGAATCGTTAACTATTCAGGTAAGAATCAACGTATTGTTTACCAGAATCTCTTTCGTGCCACTACGTTCTTCCCGAGCAGACCGTACTTCGTCCAAGCTTTCCAGCGAGGCGAGCCACAGCAACTAGCGAACGTCAGCGGCAAGATCAAAGATGTTTTCTACGTATCGCAGCCCTACTTGGACATTGGAGGCTTTGGAGTCGTGATCACGATTTCGAGGGCAGTGAGATACAACGGCCACAGCGATGCCGCGTTATGCTTTGACTTGCGCGTCAACAGCCCGATCAGCTTCCAATTGAAAGAGAAGCTTAGATCATTTGGCGCCGACCGTCAAGAAGTTACATGCGACATAGGATTTCAGGGAAAGATTGATTGCAAGCCGAAGAATAGCCCGGGTGATGTTTCGCTGGACGAGGTGCAGGCTAATTTGATGCGAAACCTGCGAATAGCAATGAGTTCGGGGGATCTTTCAACAGTAGTGGGTAACATCAACACGTTTTCGCGACCTGAACATGAGGTAAAGCGAGCCAGTGCGATGGAGCTGATAACCTATCCGTACAAAGTGATTACAGGTGAAGGAACAGCTCCAATTAGCTTTTCGGTGCCTATCAATTCACCAGTGGCTGCAGGAAACAACACACTCCGGGCTGAGTTCTTACTCTGCAACCTGAATTTGGGGCGCTTTTCTCAAATCACATCGGTGATCGGCTTCAGCTCTATCATTCTTCTGATGATTGCCTTCTTCGTGGTTGTACTATCGTGGCAGCTGGAGGTTCAGAATCGGTCCGGTTGGCAAAGTGCTTTCGACGTGTTTGATGGTGTGATGTACGGCGCAACCACAGCTTACTGCCGCCTCGATAATGACGATCGCATCGTTGACTGCAACACCTCATTCGTAGCCCTCCTGAAGCGGCCACCCGACAAAGTCACGGTGGACTGGATTAAAGGGCAAACCTTCGAAAGCCATATTTCGCCACGTTCAAAGGGGACCTACCAAGATGTCCAACGCCGAAGACGCAGTAACGATGGCGTCGCTCCGTACACCATATTTTTTGCGTGTTCTGACGGCACAGAGATCGAAACACGGGTCACGAGTGGTCTGATTCCAAGTGGTAACCGTGGTCGATTGCCGCAGACGTTTGGCGTAGTAATCCCGTCATCTATCGATGCCCCTGTGAGCAAGGTCAGCAATGATTCTATTGCCACCAGCAGTGCGGTTACGGCTTCTAAGGCGTCCGGCGCAAACTGAAAGGTGTCTAACGCCGCCGAATTGTCGGCCGTTACTTACGGACGCGCCCCTGCGTCAGCACCAGTCGCGAGGGTTGGCGATGGCCGCGGGACGGCAAATGCGGCGGTCTTCGCACGCGGTTGGGAACGCCTGCGCACTGCCACTTAGTGGGTGACAGGCAGGCCCACGACGATCAGAACGATGTATTCCTGCTTATTGCAGCCGTTCACGGCAGGCATGGCTGCCCCCGGAGTTACCGGGAAACCTTTGGTTGTCGCGTTCGCCGGTGAACACGCCATCGCACCCTGTGCAGGCGTATAGCGGGCGGAACGGCAGCCGAGGTGGGTGACATCGTAGAGGGTCGCGTTGTCGGCGAGTTCCCAGCGCTGGTTGCCGTCCTTGTCCTTGGGGTGAACGGTCAGCACGGCCGTCACATCGCGGTCACCCGTAACGAGGTATTTCCCAGCGCGCAGCGGGAACGTCGGATTCTCCATGATCAAGCCATGTTCTTCCAGCCACCAATCGGAGGCGTCGAACTTCCACTGCGCTGGCGCCACGCCGGTCACCTTCAATTGAGGGTACTGGTCCAGCCGAACCCCCCGCGGGCCGGGGTCCAGGGTCCACAAGCCCCATGATTGCGCGCCGTTGCCGGAGGTGGCCGTGGGGGCTCCCAGTGCCGCGATGAACTGGGGCTCGATGCGCCTGAACTTTGCGAGGTCAGCGCTTGACGCGGGGCCGGCCGCCAACAAGAGGGCGCCCACGGACAAGAGCCAACGGCTCACGGATGGTACGAGATGGCGGAGTTTCATGGGATTGTTCCGGTTGAGCGGCTTGATCAAATGCTACACCATCGCACCCGGAGTTAGTCTCCTCTTGGTGGGGCGCGAGGCTCAGCACCGGCTGCCTGCGGGCGGCCAGAATCCGGACGGCGCGTGCGGCGCTCGCTCTCCGGGGTGAGGCTGATCGCCGCCAACAGGCCACGTCCCCCCATTGGAGCGCGCCCTTTGTTGCCGACGAGTCCGCGCTCTACCGAGGGTGATCGCCGCCAGCCAGACTCATCGGCGTCCGAACTGGTAGACCACGCCGACCGCGAACGGCCTCACCAGTGAGGTCTTCGTCGCGCCGCTCGGGTCCTCAAAGCGGATGAAGCGGATGTCTGGTTGGACCCGCAGGGCAAGGTTCTCGGAGAACTTCAGGTCAATCGCTTGTCCGAAGCCGACGGTGAACGCCGTCTGTGTCCGGAAGGCGCCGGTGACGGGGGCGTCCGGGTCCCACCGGGTGGCGCCGGCCAGGATTCGGCCCGTTAGCGCGAACCGCTTTCGTTGGAGGGCGCGGAAGGTTCCGCCAAACAGATAACTCATCTGGCTGGTGCCGTCCTTGCCGCCGCCCTCGAATTCGGCCGCTAACCCCCACCGTTCAAAGAACTGGTAGTTGGTAATGGAGGCGGACCAGCCGTTCAAGGAGACGCGGTCGAGATTGGTGCCGGGCTTGAAGCTCACCGACGAGAATCCGGCAAACAGGACCGTCTTCAGGTTGGGCGGCTGGTAGGCCGGGGGCGTTTGCGCGTGCGCTCGCCCCAGGGTGGCCAGCAGGAGGGGCGTGATCAGAAGTTTTGGAGAAACCATAGTTGACAGTGTCTACTAGGAGACTATACGAAAAAGTAGACACTGTCAACGGAATTTATCAGAAGAATGCTCTCGCGGTGCCGTCCGGCGGGGTGACCCGAAAGGGAGCGGGCCCTCTTGCGCCCACCCCGCCGTGCGGTTCTCAGCTTGCGTGCGTCCGGTGCGCGAGGCTACCGCGCGGCCTCCGTACCCGCCAACACCTCTTCCAGCTTGTCGAACGACCCGGTCCAGCCCTTGGTCATGCCGCCCCGCTCCTTGATGAAGGCGTCGACCTCAGCCGGCGAGGTCTGGCCGTAGGGCTCCCAGAAGATGGTGACGCGCGTGCGGTCTGCGCCTTCCGGGGTGAGGGTGATGGTGGTCAACATCGTCTCCGGCCACGTGGGCGCGAAGGGATGGCGCGAGATGCGCTCATGCTGGTCGACGAACTGTTGCGTGTAGACGATCCGGCGGCGGCTGATTTCGCGATACTCCGCCCGGGAGAAGAGCTCGAAAGTCCCGCCATGCATCCGCATGATGATGCTTCCGCCGGGTTTGATTTCGCCGCGCACGACCTCCATCTGCATCCCGCCCGGGGGCAGCCATTGGGCCAGATGCTGCGGGTTGGTCCACATCTCAAACACCCGCTCCACTGGCGCGTCGAAGGAGCGGTTGATGACGAACACTTCCTTGCCGGAGGAGCCGTGCTCCAGGTACTCTGCCAGGCGATCCCAGGTGGCTTCCCCACCCGCCCGCTTGACGAACTTGCGCGCCTCTTCCGCCGCCTCGGGCGTGGGCAGCGTCATGGTCATCTCCATCGCTGTCTGATCGCCGGACGCTTGAAAGGTCACGGTCACACGGAACATGGGTGGCTTGCCCTCACTCGCGCCATGGTCATACACCAGTAACTCCCGCTCGCGGACCTCATGATAGTAAGTGATGTTGGGATAGTCCGTGCCATCGGGACCATGCATGGTGTAGACCCAGGTGCCGCCGGGGCGCAGATCCTTGCTGTGCGTGGTGAGCGTGAACCCGCGCGGGCCCCACCAGCGGGAAACCTGATCGGGATCGGTCCAGGCATCCCAGACCGCTTCCACGGACGCGTCGTAGCGCCGGGAGATCTTCAACTCGTTCGACTTACTTGGTGAGGCCATCGGCTTTATCCTTCGTACTCTTCTTCCCGGCTGTTTCTTTGAGATAGGCGTCCAGGCGATCAAAACTCTCTTCCCAGAACATCCTGTACTGCTCCACCCAATCGGCCGCCACCCGCAGCCCGGCACCGCGCAGCTTGCAGGGCCGCCATTGGGCGTCCTTGGACTTGGTGATCAGCCCGGCCCGCTCCAGCACCTTGACGTGTTTAGTGATGGCGGGCAGGCTCATGCTGTGGAGGAACGGCTGCGCCAGCTCCGACACATTGGCCTCTCCCCGGGAGAGACGAGCCAGCATGGCCCGGCGCGTGGGGTCGGCCAAGGCGGCGAAGGTTTGGTTGAGCGTGCTTTCCGTCATAAACCCAATGGTTAATTAACCACTGAGTTTATTATGCGACTGGCCGATCTTTCTGTCAAGCCTGTGGCCGGGTGGGGAAGTTGTTCCCCCACTGCTGCTCTTGCTACGCTGAAAAAGGTCGCGCGCAGGGCGCGTCCTGTCCGCGGAAAGGGCTGCGCCCACCTGTTTTTTTGAGGCTTCTCTCTTTGTTTTGAGGCTTCTCTGTTGACCCTCTTTCGCCTGTCAGCGGACCAGGCCCCTGAAGGAGGCTGTCTTGAATCTTGAACAACAAAAGAAGCGGGCCCGCGAGTTTCTGCAGGTCCTGCGAGCGGGAAACGCCGAGGCGCTGGCGCGGCTGGTCCGCCATCATGCGCGGTGGGCGGCGGTGGATGAAGATACAGCGCGCCTGCTGGTCTCGCTACACGATGTGCAGTTTGCGCTGGCTCGCGAAGAAGGGTTTTCGAGCTGGACCAAGCTGAAGGCTTACGCCGATCCATCCTCCCAAGCGGGCCACACGCGATTGTTTGAGAGTGATCTGGCGTGGCTGACGGATCGGGTCCATGGCTTGCTGCGCACCCGCCATTCGGCGGGGCCGGCGGCGCTCGAACAGATCCGCGAGTGGCACCCGCGGTTTCGCGACCGCACCGACGAGGAGATTCGCCAAGCCGCCTTCAGCGTGGACGACGCCCGGCTGGTCTACGCCCGGGAGCATGGTTTTGAGCACTGGGACGATCTGACGGCGCGGGCGAAAGTGCTCGCCTCCGATGCGTCTGCCGCCCAGGCCGAACCGTTCCTGAGCGCCTTCGCCGCCCTGCGTTCGGGCGACGCGGAGGGCTTCGCGGCGTTGCTCCACAAGCACTCAAGCCTGGCCCGTGAGCGCGGAACCAACGGCAACACGCTGCTGAATCTGGCCGTCAGCTTCGCCGGGAAGCCGGACTGGAAGGGCGGCCTCGCGCCGATCGCGGCCTTGCTTGCGGCCGACGTCGACGTCAACGAAGCGAACAACCGCGGCTGGACACCGCTCCATCAGGCGGCCTACGCCAACCGGACGGAGATCGCCACGCTGCTGCTGGAACATGGCGCGGCGGCGGACGCCGAAGCGCACGGTGCCGGTGGGACGCCGCTGATCGTCGCGCTGTTCTGGGGTCATCGCGAGGTGGCGGACTTGTTGGGTGGCGATCAGGTGGCTCCGCACAATCTCCGCGCGGCCGCCGGGCTCGGCCGCCGGGATCTCGTCGAGGCGTGCTTCCACCCCGATGGCAGCCTGACGCCCGAGGCCAGTGCCGCTCGGGGCTTCTACCGCCCGCATAGCGGCTTTCCAGAATGGCAGCCTTCGCCCGGCCCGCAGGAGGTGCTGGACGAGGCGCTGGTGTGGGCCTGCAAGAGCAATCGCGTGGTCGTGCTGCCACGGCTGGTCCAAGCGGGGGCACGCGTGAATGCCGATCCCTATCGGGGAACACCGCTCATCTGGGCGGCAGTCTGCAACCGGCCTGAAGCGGCGCTCTGGCTGCTAGACCACGGGGCGGAGATTAACCAGAAGGCCACTTTTGGCGGGCTCACGCACGGCCAAGGAATCACGGCGCTTCACCTGGCCGCGCAGTACGGACATCTGGCGATGGTCCAGTTGCTGGTGGAACGCGGCGCGGATCGATCGATCAAGGAAGACCTCTATCAATCGACGGCCGAGGGTGCGGCCAACTTCTTCGGTCAACACGAGGTGCGGGACTATCTGAAGGCTCTCGCTGGATAGCGGCAAGCTTGGCGCTGGGCGGGTGCGCTCGCAAGCGCCAGTTGGTTCTCGCGGGTGCCGTGGGAGGGCCAAGCGTGACACCAATAGCGACGTGCCACTAATATGTGGGTGATGCGCTTATTCATCCTCGTCTCCGCCGCCACCCTGTGCGTTTCGGCCGCCAACAATGGGAACCCGATCGCCAAGACCGCCAATGGCACACTCGAAGGCACTCTGACCGCCGACTCGGCGATCCGCGTCTTCCGCGGCATTCCGTTCGCTCAACCGCCCGTGGGCCAGCTTCGGTGGAAAGCTCCGCAGCCGCCGGCCAACTGGAGCGGTGTGCGCCCGGCGGCCAAGTTCGGTCCGCGCTGCATGCAGCACGCCCTGTTCGGCGACATGAACTTCCGCTCGGATGGCATGAGCGAGGATTGCCTCTATCTCAACGTCTGGACGCCCGCGAAATCGGCGCGCGAGAAGCTGCCGGTGCTCGTCTACTTCTTTGGCGGCGGCTTTATGGCGGGCGATGGATCGGAGCCGCGCTATGACGGCGAAAGCATGGCGCGCAAGGGCATCGTCGCCATCACCGTCAGCTACCGGCTGGGCGTCTATGGATTCCTGGCGCATCCGGAACTCACGCAGGAATCGCCGAATCGCGCCTCGGGCAACTACACCGTGATGGACCATACCGCCGCGCTCCAATGGGTGCAAAAGAACATCGCGGCGTTCGGTGGGGACCCCAAGCGTGTCACCATCGCGGGCGAATCCGCCGGATCAATCGCCGTCAGCGCGCAGATGGCCACGCCGCTCGCCAAGGGTTTGTTTGCGGGGGCCATCGGCGAAAGCGGCTCCTTGCTGGGGGCGCTGCCGCCGGTGCCACTGGCGGAGGCCGAGAAGATGGGCGTTCGGTTCGCCGAGGCGGTGAAGGCGCCCAATCTCGCCGCCCTGCGGGCGATGACGGCGGAGCAGATTCAAGAGGCAACCAAGGCCGGCGGAGCGGGCGCGGGCGTCGGCCGCTTTTCCATGACCATTGACGGATACGTGCTGCCCGAAGCTCCAGTGGCCATCTTCGCCGCCGGCAAACAAGCGCACGTCCCGCTGCTGGCCGGTTGGAATTCGGAAGAGATGAACGCGCGCGCCGTCCTGGGTCGCGATGAGCCGACGCCGGAAGGTTTCGCGAAGGCGCTCGCGCGGCTCTACCCCGCCAACGCCGCCGAAGTGCTGAAGGCCTATGAATCGGCCGACGTACTGCAATCGGCCACCGACCTAGCCAGCGATCGCTTTATCTCCTACAGCACCTGGAAGTGGACCGACGTGGCCGCCCGCACCGGCGGCGGTAAGCCCGTCTATCGCTACTACTACTCGCGTCCCCGGCCGGCCATGCGGCCCGAGATGGGCAATGCCACTGCGGGACTCGCTGGTGGGGTGGTGCGCGGGAATAATGCCTCGGCCCCCCGGCCTCCGGCACCCCGAGGCGCCGTGCATTCCGCCGAGATCGAATACGCCATGGGGAACCTCAGCGGCAACACCGTCTACGCTTGGACCGATGACGACCGCACCGTCTCCGCGACGATGCAGGAGTACTTTGCCAACTTCATCAAGCACGGCAATCCGAACGGCAAGGGATTGCCCGAGTGGCCCGCGCTTTCGGTGGACGGATCGGGGAACAAGGTGATGCGGATTGATGTGAAGTCCGGGGCCGAACCGGAGACGACGCGGGCGCGGTATCTACTGCTCGACCGGCTGGCTGGCGCAGCGCGCTAGTACCGCTTCAACCGATGCTCACCGACGGCTATCACGACGTCCCACGGGGCAAGGTTGCGGCGGTGGTGACGTGTCTTGAAATGCTGGCCCCACCCGCGCCGCGACCGGCCATCGCCCCGCCGGGGTTGAGCATCCGGCGGGTAGAGCAGCCTTCGCTCGATGAGTATCGCGCGCTCTACCGCCTGGTGGGGGAGCCATGGCTCTGGTTCAGCCGCCTACGCATGAGTGACGCGGAGCTGGCCGCGATCATTCATCATCCGGCGGTGGATGTCTTCTTTCTGGAACACGACGGCCAACCGCAAGGGCTGCTGGAACTGGACCGGCGGGGGCTCCCGGAGATCGAACTGGCCTTCTTCGGTTTGGCGCCAACGCTGATCGGCCAAGGGGCGGGGCGGTTTCTGATGTCGCACGCCATTGCTGAGGCTTGGCGGCACCAGCCGAGCCGCTTCTGGGTCCACACCTGCACGCTGGACCATCCACGCGCGGTGGAGTTCTATCTGAAGTCTGGTTTCCGAGCGTACGAGCGGCGGGTGGAGATTGCGGATGATCCACGGTTGGCGGGGCAGGCTCCGCTCGACGCACTGCCCAGCCATCCGGTGATCCGCTAGGCTACTTCTTCCAAAACGCCGGCATCTGCGGCACGGCTGCCCCATCGCCGCGCGCATCCGATGCGCCAAAGGCGACACCCTCGGCATTGCGCATCACGGCCTGCCCCTTGCCCATTGCTTGTGAGTACGGCCCCAGCACGCGGACCTCGTGGCCCATCTTCTTCAACTCGCCGACGGTGGCCTCAGAGACGCGCGATTCGATCGCCACATCGCAGCCATCAAAGCTGGCCTTGGTGAAGCGCGGTGCCTCCATCGCCCACTGGACGTTGTGGCCATAGTCGACCACATTGGCCACAAACTGCGCATGCGCCTGGCTCTGGTTCCAGCCGCCCATGATGCCAAAGGCGATGCGTGTGTCGCCCTTTTCCATATAGGCCGGGATGATGGTGTGTAGCGGACGCTTGCGGGGGGCGAGCGTGTTCGGCTCATTTTTGTCGAGCGTGAACAGGCCGCCGCGGTTGTGCAGCATGAAGCCCACGCCCTGCGGCACTACGCCCGAGCCGAAGCCCGCGAAGTTCGATTGGATCAGCGACACCATGTTGCCTTCGGCATCGGTGATGGTCATGTAGGTGGTATCAGCGCCCGGCAGGCGCGACATCGAGATCAGGTTGGCGGGCGTCACCCGGCAGGAGGCCTTGGTCAAGTCGATCTCGGCGGCGTGCTTGGTGGCCAGGTCCTTCGACAACATCTCCGCCACGGGCACCTTCGAGAAGCGCGGGTCCCCGACGTACTTCAGCATGTCGGCGTAGGCCAGCTTTTTGGCCTCGATCATCAGGTGCAGCGCCTTGGTGGAGTTGTGCCCCCAGTCGGCCAGCGGGAACTTTTCCATGATGTTCAACATCGAGAGCGCGGCGATACCGGCGCTGTTGGGCGGCAGTTCGTAGACGGTCCAGCCGCGATAGGTGGTGCTGATGGGGTCCACCCACTCTGGCTGAAACTCCGAGAGATCCCCGAGCGTGACGGTGCCGCCCAGGCGCTTCGATTCGGCGACGATCGCCTCCGCCACCGGGCCGCGGTAGAAGCCGTTGCGGCCTTCGGCCTTGATCTGGCGGAAGGTCTTCGCCAGGCGCGGATTCTTGAAGACCTCGCCCACTTGCGGGATCTTGCCGCCCGGCATGTAGACGCTCTTGCCTTCCTCTGACATCTCGAACTTCTTCTGGCTGGCCTTCCAGCCGGCGCCGATGATCTCGGTGACCGGGAAGCCATTTTCGGCGTAGTGGATCGCCGGGTCGAAGAGTTGGTTCCAGGCGATCTTGCCGAACTTCTTGTGCAACGCCTCCCAGCCCGCCACGGCTCCGGGGATGGTCACCGAATAGATGCCCAGGTTGGGCATCTTCTTCATGCCTTTCGATTCCAACAGGCCGACATCCAGGCCCGTCGGCGCCCAACCGCTCGAGTTCAGCGCGTAGATCTTCTTGGTCTTCGCTTCATACACGATGGCGAATAGATCGCCGCCGATGCCGTTGGCGTTGGGCTCCATCAAGCCTTCCGCTGCATTGGCGGCGATGGCGGCGTCGATCGCATTGCCGCCCGCTTCCAATACCTTCGCTCCGGCCGTAGCGGCCAGCGTCTGGCTGGTGGCGACAATGCCCAGCTTGGTGATGGTCATCGAGCGCGCCTGCGGACGTGGAGTCTCCGTGCGCGGTACTTCGCCCTCCTGGGCCAGCATCAGTAAAGCCAGTGTGGTGATGATCATTAGAATTCAAACCTTCCCGCAAATTGCAGCATGCGCGCCGCGTAAGCCAAGTTGAGATTCTGCGCCGGAGCGCCAAAGTTGGACGAAGTGACTGCCGTGCCGTAGGTGCCATAGTTGGCCCGGTTGAACAGATTAAACGCTTCCGCAATGGCCAGCACGCGGAACTTCTCTTTGAAGGAGAACGTCTTGGTCAACCGCGTATCCACGCGATGGATCGGCAGGCCGTAGGACTGGTTGCGGTCCGTGATCAAGTAGCCCGCCGCATAGGCCGCTGGGCGGTTGTTGGCCGGGTTGTTGTAGGTGCGTGTGGTGGCCAGGAACGTCCGGTTGGTGCCGCCGTTGGCAAAGGGACTTCCGGCGGCTGTCGACCCATAGGCCGCGCCACTACCGACTCGATAGACGCCGCTCAACTGGATGCCCCACTTCACCTCGTAGCTGCCGTTCAGGTTGAAGGTGTGGCGTTGATCCTCGCCGCCGGTGGACCATTCGTTGGCGATGTCGAACGGATTGTTCGGCACCGAAAAAGGCCCGCCACTCGAATCCTTGATCCGGGCCAGTGTGTAGCTGGAGGCCAACGCCGCCCGGTTGGTGAAGCGCCGGCGGATCTCCATCTGGAAGCCGCGATAGATGGCCCCCGACGCGTTGGGCGTGATGAAGCGCAGCACCGAAGTGAAGCGCGGGTCCGGCCGGGCGACGCGGTTGGGGTTGAGGTTGAAGCCGGTGGTGCGGTCATAGCCCAGGTTCTCGTCAATGCGGGTCCATTCGCGATAGACGCGCCAGTTGACGAAATCCGCGCTCACCGTCCAGTTGTTGCCGATCGACTTTTCGACGCCGATGGAGGCTTGGTAGGAGTAAGGCGTGACGACGCCGGGGTCCACCAATTGCAGGCTTTGCTGCGGCGCGGCGGCTTTGCCGGAGACGAAGTCCGCTCCGGTGACGCTACCGAAGGGCAGCCCCAGATTGATCGGTGCCCCGGGCTTGGCATCGATGGCGGCTTGGATCGTCGTCTCGCCATTAAAGAGCTGTTGGTTGTAATACTGGTTGGCCTGGACGTCGGCGTAGTAGAGCCCCAGGCCGCCGCGGATGACGGTCTTGCGTGAGCCCGCCACATCCCAGGCAAAGCCCAACCGCGGCGCGATGTTGTTGTTGTCGCCATGCTCGGGCGTTTTGAGGCCGCTCTTGAGTTTGGGCGAATTACCGATCATGCCGATGTCGTTGTCGTAGCGGACCCCCAGGTTCAGAGTGAGCCGCCGCGAGAGCTTCCAGTCATCTTGCAGCCAGACGCCCAGCGTGTGGCGAACCACGTTCAGGTTGAAGTCGCCAAAGCCTTGCACGTAGCTGTTGGAGAACTGGGACAGAGTCGACAGGTCCCACGTCGACGGGTCATTCCAGGTCTTAAAGATCGCGGGCAGATTCGGTGGCTGGCGGCTGAAGCTGGTGACGACGCCGCGGACGTTTTGTTGGAAGAAGCCATAGTGGCGCGTGTTGAGATACTCGGCGCCTGCTTTGACGTTGTGGGTGTTCTTCAGCCAGTAGAGATCTTCGCGGAACTGGAAGGTGTTCTGGTAGCGATCGCCCGGATAGTTGTAGGGGCTCCCCAGCGTGATGCCGCCCATGCGGTATTCCTGGGACTGGACGATGGGGTCGTTGGTCCAGGTGTGATAGACAAACCCGGCCTTGAAGTCGCTGACCACGGCGCTGGAGAGCGTCTTTGACCAGTTCAACTGCACGCCCTTGCTCTTGCGAGTGGCCTCGACCGCGCGGGAGGGATGGTCGGTGCCGGAGACGTTGGTGAACGGGTTGGCCCAGTTGTTCAAGTTGAGCCGCGCGGAGAAGCGGCTGGTCTCACTGCGCTGATAGTCAAACCGCATCAGCAGCGATTTGGAGTCGCTCTTGGTGGGTGAGGTGAAGGTCTGCCCTTCAAATCCGGTGGGCGTGGTGAACACCGTGCCCGGTTCGCGTTCCCCTTCATAGGCGCCAAAGAACCACAGCTTGTCCTTGATCAACGCGCCACCTACCGTGCCACCATACTGCTGGTTCTGGTAGGCCAACACTCGGCGGGCCACCTTGTCGGAGGCGTTCAGCGAATCATCGCGAAAGTAGCCGTACGCGGTGCCGTGCAGCTGATTGGTGCCGGACTTGGTTTGCGCATTAATCTGTATCCGTGAGGCGCGGCCCAGCGTCGCATCAAACCGGTTGGTGATGATCTGGAACTGCGAGATCGCATCGCGCGAATACTGCGCCTGGCTGCCGGTGCCCGCCGTGTTCTGGGTCACTTGCTGTCCATCGAGATTGATCTGATACTTGCCGCTGTCACCACCGCCGATGGGGCTGGCCCCTTGCGCAACGGCATTGCGGGTGACGCCCGGCACCAGCAGTGAAAGCTCCAGCCAGTTGCGGCCGTTCAGCGGAACATCGCGCATCTGCCGCGGGTCAATCTGCCCGGCCACTTGCGATGAGGTCAGGCTGACGGCGCTGGCATCGGCCACCACGTCCACCGCGCTTGATACCTGGGCCGGCTTCAGTTGCAGATCCATGCTGACCAGTTGGCCCACCAGCAGGGAGAACGTGCGCTCCACCGGCCCGAAGCCAGGCGCCTCGACGCGCAGCTTGTATTCGGAGGCCAGCAACGTGGGGAAGGTATAGAGACCCTGGTCGTTTGAGAGCGTGGCCACCTGGGCCCCGCTTTTGGTGTCGGCGATGCGGACGATCGCACTCACCACCACGGCGCCAGATTGATCGGTCAGGCGGCCGGAGACACCGGTCTGTTGAGCGTAGGCCACTGTGCCTAGCGCCAGAATCAGGCAGAACAGACGCATAACAACTCCTTCAAGCGGGAGCTGCGACGGGGAGCGAATTGTACTTGGGAGTCGAGCGGCAAAGACAGGAACAGGGGCGCGCGACGTTCTTGGAATGTTACGGCAATCGCGCCGTCGCGTCAACCGGTGGTCCTACTTCTTCAGTAGTTCGTGCACCACCACGCTGCCCACGCGGTGCGCGGCATCAAGCGACTCCAGGTAGCCCGAATAGCTGCCCGGCTTGTGCTGCAGGATGCTGTCGATCGAAGTAACCCCGGCGCGAGGCGTCGTGTAGTTGGAGGCGGTCCGCAGCACCAGCACGCGCTTCAAGTCCGCCTTGCCCAGCTTGGCCAGACGGCTGATCGCTTCCACGGTGCCGGAATCTTCCATGGCTGTCGTGACAAACTCGCCTTTGTTGCCGGTGAGCTCCTTCATAAAGCCATTGGCCCAATCGTTCATCATTTCGCCATGCCAGAAGCGCCCGCCGGACATCGTGTCGCCCTTTAGGACAAACGGCGGCTTCTGCGCGTTCGGGAACTTCTCGAAGCCCTTTCGAGCGCTCTTCAGGTTGCCGGTGTCAGGCAGCTTAATGCCCTTGGTGAGATCCACCGCCCAGTTCACTAGCTTGGGGTCCAGCTGGAAGGCCAGACCTCGACCCGCAGTGAGAGGGACGACTCCGGTGGGTGTTCCCTTGGGCAGCTCGCGGCCATCCACTTCAAAGGCTAGGTCGCTATCGATCACCCATTCGGCCCAGGCGGCGGAGCCGACGCTGGCGTCCTTGGGGTCAATCCCGGCAATGCCCGCCACCACCCAATAGGCCTTCGAGAGATCGAACCGCGGATCCATACCCAGCGCCATGACGCTGGCCGTGGCGCGGGCGGTGCCGATGCCGGTCACCATGGCCAGCAGCCCTTGGCCGTTGCCGCGCAAGTCTCGCGAGCCGGCAGGCATCGGGTAGGTCTTGGTCAGCTTCTCCCGCTCCACCCAATACTGGAACTCGCCCGGTTGGTCGCCCGTGTCGGCGCCCCGCTCAAACATGGTGACGACGACGACCTTGATCGGTTCCGCCGCCTGCAATGGAGACGCCGCCAACAGGGCTATTGCGCCGATCAGCCTGACCGCCCACCCTGAGACCGCCTGCTGACGCGCGCGGCTCTGCAGCCGACTGATTCTCACCCGCGCGCCGATTCTACCGAGCCGCGCGCGTAAGCAAGCGGTCTCTTGAAGCTCTCGCCACAAACCGCTAAACATGCACTTCCTCCGCCGTCGCCGCGCCGCAAGCCACCGCGCGCGCCGTGAACTGCCGCAGACCCCGCACCGTCGCCTCATCATCGAACTGATTGCCCAGCCGCGTCGCCCGGTCCATGTAGTTCGCCAAGCGCCGCAGTGTTCCATCCAGATGCTCGCGGAAGAAGCTGAACACCGTGGCATAGCGGCTCACCAGTTGCGCCGGGTGCACATCCCAGCCTTGATAGATGCCGCACTTCAGCGCATGGCGGACGCATTCGGCATGCGCTTTCCAAGCCGCATGCACGGCGCGCGTGTCGCCCACCGGCAGCAGATTGGTGACGCCATCGGCCATCGGCACTTCGAGCTCCGCCACCGCTACTTGGATCACGCTACGGGCATAGTCGCAAGCCGGGTGCAGCAGGGTCTGCTCGGCACTCGTGATCCCTAGCGAGGCCATGTAGTCATAGGCACCAAAGTGCGCGCCCACGCAGCGCCCCTCGCACGCATCGACCAGTTGCGAGATGTGGCGCAAGGCGCGCGGCGTTTCGATCAGCAGCTCAAGGCCGATGCCTTCGTGATGCTTCAGTTGTTTCGACAGCCGCCACACCTGCTCGGCATCAGTGATCTTGGGGAGCGTGACGACAAAGCCCGCGGGCAAGCTGCGCTTCAAAAAGATCTCGAGCGTCTTCAGCGCGCGGTCTTCCGTGGCCGCCTCAAACGCCTTCACCCTGACGCCCATCCGTCGCGGCAACGCCCCAGGAACCGCGGCCTCACTCACCAACAGATCGGCTGCGGCGGCTGCGTGGCCGTCTTCTTCACTTTCGGAGCGGGCCCCGTAGCCATCCTCAAAGTCGATCCGGAAATCCTCCACCGGCTCCCGCTGGAGCTTCTCGCGCACCCGCTGGTCCACGCCTTCCGGCAGCGGCAGCGGATAGCCATGCTCATCAAGCGCCTTCAGCGCCACCTCGCCCGCCCGCCGCGCGATGCCCGCACGGAACAGATGGGCGCCACCGTACAACACTTGCACTGGTTGGGTCATTCATAGGTAACATCGCACAATCGCGGACCCGCGGTGCCGCGCCGCAAAGCCGGGCCTAGTAAGGAACACGGTCCTGCCGCCGCCACCACGCCTCAAACGGAGCCCGAGCGTCCGGACGGGCGATGTGGAGCAGGGGGATTCTCCGGCGGGCGGTGTCGGCGGCGAATTCGTCGTAGATCAGCCGGTCGTCAAAGCCGCCGAGCGCGGCGTCGTGGCGGGTGGCGGCGAAGTAGACGCGGTCGAGGTGGGCCCAATAGATGGCGCCCAGGCACATCGGGCAGGGTTCGCAGCTGGAATAGATCTCGCAGCCGGTGAGATCGAACACGCCCAGTGCTGCGCAGGCCGCGCGGATGGCATTCACTTCCGCGTGCGCCGTCGGATCACACGTGGTGGTGACGGTGTTGCCGGCCTCCGCGATGATCACTCCGTCTTTGGCGATGACGGCGCCAAACGGGCCACCGGTCCCGGCCTGCACGTTGCGCACGGCCAGGGCGATGGCCCGTTCAAGAAGCTGCGGCTGCAATCGGTGAGGACCTTAGGGTTGCGGCTTGGGCTCAGCGGGCTCGTTCTTGGCCGAGGCGCTCATCTTTTCGAGTTGCGCCAGTTGGCCGCGGACGGTGTCGGCATCCTTGGCTTGGGGGGAGAACTTCAGGTAGAGCTTCATCTGCTCGGTCGCGCCGGTCAGGTCGTTCTTCTCGGCCAGAATGATGCCCAGGATGTGCGCGAGTTTGGGGATCTTGTGCTCCTCGTCCTGCTTCAGCCCCTCGCGAGCGCTCTTTTCGGCCAGCTCCATTTTCTGCAGGTTGTAGTTGGCGACGGCGTTGTAGAAATAGGCGCCGGGATAGTCAAACGGATCCAGCTTGATCACGCGGTCGGTCGTGTCCACCACATCCTGCCACTTGGAATCCCGCGCGGCCAGGCCGGCCAGCTGCATGTAGGGTTTGATGAACTTGGTATCGGCCGCCAGCGCCTTCTGGTAGGCCTCTTTGGCGGGTTCCAGCTGGTTGGCCCGCTCGCGGAGGAGGCCCAGCTCAAACCAGGCCGAGGCAAACTTGGGGTAGATCTCGACGGCCTTTTCGAACTCTTTCTCGGCCTCGCTATCCTTCTTCTTCTTCAGCGCGTTCACGGCCTTCTCGAAAGACTTCTTGGCTTCCTTGGGAGCTTCCAGCGTCGTCATGCTGGTGGTGCGGCCTTCCACCTTGCCCAGGCGCTTCAAGATGATGGTGCCGATGTCGGGGTTGTCCAAAAAGCGCCGCCCGGCTAGCGATACCGCTTGGCCGCGGAACCCGGGCAGCGAGGCGCGGATCTCGCAGGTCATTAGCTGGCTCTCGCTGATGTTGCGGGAGCCACCCAAGCCAGGCGTCGACAGCCCGCCAGAGCCGCGCGAGAACGGATCATCACTGCCGTTGCCGACGCTGGCATCGGCCATCAGTTGCGTATTCTGGCCCAGCTGAATGGAGAAGCGGCCCTTGGAATCGGTATAGCCTTCCGGCCGCGGGGAGCCGCCACTGCAGACCCGCTCAATCGTCACTGGCTCCGGTGGAGGCGTGCCGTCATCCAGCATCACTTTGCCCGAAAGGAAGACCGGCATCTGCCGCTCAAAGGTGGGCTGCCGTTGGGTGTTGGGGTTCACCGTGGGCGTCGTCTGCCGGCTGGTGCCGGTGCCGCCCGTGGAGCCTCCCCCCGCACCGCCCGTGGAACCACCGGTCGAGCCGCCCGTTGAGCCGCCCGCACCACCCGCGCCACCCGTCGCCTGTGCCCCCAACTGAGCACTGAGAATAACCGCCAGAACCGGCAGCATCGTCAATCGCCGCATAAACCACCTCCGGAGCGAATCTTTGTCCGGTATTATGGCACGGCGGTAAGATCAAAGCATGGCTCTCACTCGTGCGGTCGCGGCCGCTGCTCTGGTTTTTCTGGCTGGCTGCTCCACGCCCCCGCCTCCCAAGAAGGAGGCTCCTCCGGCCAAACCCGTCACCGGCCTCTCGGGCGTCTTCAAGGCTTACCAGATGGCGCGCGCCAGTTGGGCGCAGGACGCGATGCCGCTGAAGGCGCATTCGATCAACCTGGAAACGGTAAAGAGCGGCGATGGCAAAGCCGGCGTCTGGTCGGTGACGTTCTATTCGGAAAGCCGCCAGAAATCGCGCACCTATACGTGGTCGGCGATTGAAGGCGAAGGCTTCCACAAGGATGTGTTCGCACAGCAAGAAGAAGGCTTTACGCCCAGCCGCCAAGCGCGCCCCTTCCGGATTGAGGCTTTGAAGTCGGATACCGACAAGGCTTGGGAGGTGGCGGTGAAGAAGGTGGAGGACGTCATCAAGAAGTCCCCCAATCTGCCCGCCTTTTTTGTACTAGAGACCTCCGACCGCTTCCCGGATCCTTATTGGCGGGTCGTGTGGGGCGAGTCGATCTCCTCGAGCAACTTCTCAGTTTTCGTCAATACCACCAATGGTGAGTTTCTGATGAAGGGGAACTAGGCGGATCGCACCATCAAGTCCGCTTGCAGATATCGGGGAGGAGATCCATGGATTACGCTTCATATGCAGAACGGCTGAGTGGCGCGCTGAGCCTCAAGTTGCCGCCCATTGCGTTAGCCTTCACAGCTGAGCTGCCGGCGGATTTGCCGCGCTTCCAGGGTAGTGTGGCGGCTGGCTGCGTTTTTTGGGAAGAAGCCGCGCGGCAGCCGATCCTCACCGTTGCCCCTCAGCACGAGATGTGTTCGATTGGCGTCTATACCCACAACCTGGCGGACCCGTCGCCCAACTACGCGACCGAGTTGAGTACGGTTCTGAATGTGCTCGGCCAACTGGAGTATGCCCGCAAAGAAGACGTGGAACAGATTCCGGTACTCCCGTCCCGTCCGTCGCGGATACTCTATTCGCCACTCGCGCGGTGCCCGGTGGTGCCGGACGTGGTCATGCTGTTTGCGAGTTCGGCTGACGGGCTGATCATCAGCGAGGCCATTCAGCAGGTAGAGGGCGGCTTTCCGCCGGCGATGGGCCGTCCGGCTTGCGCCGTCGTCCCGCAAGTCGTCAATTCCGGCCGGGCCGCCTTGAGCTTGGGATGCTGCGGCGCGAGAGCCTATCTGAAAGTGCTGGCCGATGACGTGGCTATGTGGGCGCTTCCGGGCCACAAGCTGGGCGAATACACCGCGCGCATTGTGGCGCTGTCGGCCGCTAACAAAACATTGACCCGGTTCCACCAGCTCCGACAAGAGGATGTGGCCTCTGGCCGGCAGCCCACCTATCAGGAGTCGATGGGGCGGCTTCAGTCGGCGTAAACCGCCGCGGGGCCTACTTCGTCCGTCCGCGGGTGCGGATCAGCTCGTCGATGTTGATGATGTCGGTGGGGTAGTCGCCCGTGTAGCAGGCGTAGCAGAACTGGTGGTTCTGGTCGTTCACCGCGTCGCGGAGGCGGGGCAGCGGCAGGAAGCCGAGTGAGTCCGCTTCAACGAACTTGCGAATCTCTTCGACCGTGTTGTTGGCCGCGATCAGTTCCCCGCGCGTCGGCGTATCGACGCCGTAGAAGCACGGCGAAATGGTGGGCGGGCAGGAGATCCGGAGGTGGACCTCACGCGCCCCCGCACTGCGCACCATGCGGACGATCTTGCGTGAGGTGGTGCCGCGCACGATGGAATCGTCCACCAGGATGACGCTTTTGCCTTCCAGTAAATGGCGCACCGGGTTCAGCTTTAGCTTCACGCCGAAATCGCGAATGGCCTGCGAGGGCTCAATGAAGGTGCGGCCGACGTAGTGGTTGCGGATCAGCGCCTGTCGATACGGGACGCCGGATTCCATCGAATAGCCGATCGCCGCCGCGACGCCGGAATCAGGCACCGGCACCACCAGATCGGCGGCCACCGGATGCTCCTGGGCCAGCCGCATGCCCATCTGCTCACGCGATTGCTGCACCGGACGGCCAAACACGATCGAATCGGGGCGCGCGAAATAGACGTGCTCGAAGACGCAGTGCGCACGGTGCAGGGCCGGGGCGTAACGTTCGCGCGTCATGCCTTCGGGGCCGATGATCACCATCTCGCCGGGTTCGACGTCGTTGAGATAGGTGGCGCCGATCAGGTCAAAGGCGCAGGTCTCCGACGCAAAGACGTAGGCGATCTTGCCGTTGCCGCCGGCCATCTCCATCTGGCCCATGGCCAGCGGCCGGAAGCCGTGCCGGTCCCGCGCCACGATCACGCGGTCTTCGGCCAGAAACACCAGCGAGAACGCGCCATCCAGGCGCAGCAGCGCATCGCGGAGCGCGCCTTGCAGCGTCCGCTCCCGCGACCGGGCCACCAGATGCAAGATCACTTCCGTGTCCGAGGTGGCCTGGAAGATCGAGCCTTCGTACTCCAGTTCCTTGCGCAGTTCCTTGGCGTTGGTGATGTTGCCGTTGTGCGCCACCGCCACCGAGCCCTTGTTGCAAGCGACAGAGAACGGCTGCGCGTTCAGCAGCACCGTGTCGCCGGAGGTGGAGTAGCGCGTATGGCCGATCGCCATATGCCCCGGCAGCTTGGCCAGCACCGAAGGCTGAAAGATGTCCGCGACATGTCCCATGGACTTGTGGCAGATCACCTGACGCCCGTCGCTCGATGCGATCCCGGCTGATTCCTGACCGCGATGCTGGAGCGCGTAGAGTCCCAGATAGGCCAGATTCGACGCTTCCGGATGGCCGTAGATGGCCATCACACCGCATTCGTCGTGGAAGTGGTCCAGCTTGTCCACCTCGACGCTGTCAACCACGCCTTCTCCGCCTAAGTCCGGGATCTCCACCATTAGTGCAAAGCCTCCTCGAGTGCTGTCTTCCAGGGACGCTGCAGCTGGGCGATGGAACAATCCACCCACGGCCCAATCGTCAACTGGTCTTTTACGGTCTTTCCGATCACATCGGCAACGACGCCGTGTTTCGCGGCAATTTCGCGCACTTGGCCGGGGGAGGCGGTGGACACAAGGATGCGCGAGGGGCCTTCGTGGAACAACGCCAACTCCGGCCGCAAACTGGTTTCAAGATTGACGTGGGCGCCGACGCCGCGGAAGCTGGCTTCCGCCAGAGCCACGGCCAATCCGCCGTCCGACAGATCGTGAGCCGATTCGGCGAAGCCCGCCTGAGCGATCTCGCGCATGGCTGCCTGGACGCGCTTCTCGTAATCCATGTCCAGCTGGGGCGGCAAGCCCCACAGTGTATCGAGGATCACTTTGGCATACTGCGTGCCGCCAAAGTGCGTTTCGTCGCTCGCGCCCAAACCGCCCAGCAGCACAATGTCGCGGCCCGGCTCGACAAACTGCATTGGGACCGGCGCCGCCGTCTTCAGCAGGCCAACGATGCCCATCACCGGCGTCGGGTAGATGGCTTCGCCCAGCGTCTCGTTGTAGAGGCTGACGTTGCCGCCGGTGATCGGCGTTTCAAAGAAGGTGCAGGCTTCGGCGATGCCTTCGATGGCTTCCACCAGCTGGGCCATGATCTCCGGCCGCTCCGGATTGCCGAAGTTGAGGTTGTTGGTGGCGGCGATGGGCAGCGCGCCTGAGGTCGAGAGGTTGCGGCAGCATTCGGCCACAATCAGCTTGGCGCCTTCGCGGGGGTCCAGGTAGCAGTACCGGCCATTGCCGTCGAGCGACATGGCGATGCTCGAATCCGTTTCCTTGATGCGCACGATGGCGGCATCGGAGCCCGGGCCCAACGTCGTGTTGGTGCGGACCATCCAGTCGTACTGATCCCAGATCCAGCTCTTGGAGCAGACGTCGGAGGAGGCCAGCAACCGCGTCAGGTCGCCGGTCAAATCGGTGGAAGAGAACGCCGGCGAGTGCATCGGCACCGTGCGGTGCGGCTTGGTGTACGGCCGGTCATAGAGCGGTGCTTCGTCGGCCAAGGCGCGATTGGAAAGCTCGGCCACAATCTCGCCGTGGTTGCGGACGCGCAGCATGCCATCGTCGGTGACGACGCCCACCACCGCTGCATCGAGCCCCCACTTGTGGAAGACGTCGAAGACTTCCTGCTCGCGGCCCTTTTCGGCCACCAGCAGCATGCGTTCCTGCGATTCCGACAGCATGATCTCGTAGGGAGTCATGCCGGTTTCGCGTTGCGGCACGTCCTTCAGGTCGATCTCGACACCCGTGCCCGCGCGGGAGCCCATTTCGCAAGTGGAGCAGGTCAGCCCCGCCGCGCCCATGTCCTGGATGCCGACGACGGCGCCGGTTTTCATCACTTCCAGGCACGCTTCGAGAAGCAGCTTCTCCATGAAGGGGTCGCCCACTTGCACGTTGGGGCGCTTGTCCTTCGACTCTTCGCTGAACTCTTCTGACGCCATCGAAGCGCCGTGGATGCCGTCGCGGCCCGTCTTGGCGCCGACGTAGATCACCGGGTTGCCCACGCCGGTCGCCCGACCGAAGAAGATCTCGTCGTGCTTGAAGACGCCCAACGCAAAGACGTTCACCAGCGGATTGCCGTCGTAGCAGCTCTCGAACACGCATTCGCCACCCACGGTGGGCACGCCGAAGCAGTTGCCGTAGTGCGAAATGCCGCTCACCACGCCCTGCACGATGCGCTTGTTGCGCTGGCCGGTTTCCGAATTGTCCAGCTTGCCGAACCGCAGCGCGTCCATCACGGCAATCGGCCGCGCGCCCATGGTGAAGATGTCGCGCAGAATGCCGCCCACGCCCGTCGCCGCGCCTTGGAACGGCTCAATAAAGCTGGGGTGGTTGTGGCTTTCGATCTTAAAGGCGATGGCGACGTTGTCGCCAATGTCGATGATGCCGGCGTTCTCGCCCGGCCCCACCAGCACCAGTTTCGACCGCGTCGGCAGCTTGCGCAGGTGAATGCGCGACGACTTATAGGAGCAGTGTTCGCTCCACATCACGCCAAAGATGCCGAGTTCGGTAAAGGTGGGCTCCCGGCCCAGCAGCGAGAGAATCTTCTCGTATTCGCTCCACGTCAGACGGTGCGCGGAGACTTCCTGTAAGGTCAGGCTCATTGGTTAGATGTGAGGGCGTAGGCAGAAATTAGACTGTTGAAGATCAGGCGTCCATCGGTGGAGCCCATCAGGGGGTCGGTGGCACGCTCCGGGTGGGGCATCATGCCCAGCACGTTGCGGCCGGCGCTCAAAATACCGGCGATGGAGCGGGCGGAGCCATTCGGATTGTCGACATAGCGGAAGGCAATACGATCGTCAGCTTCCAACTGGTCCAGCACCGATTCCTCGGCCTGATAGCAGCCTTCGCCGTGGGCGATCGGGATGGTCAGGTGCTGCCGTGGCGAAAGCTCATTCGTAAACGGGGAGTTGGTGGTGGCCACTTCCAGCTCCACCGGGCGGCAGATAAACTTCATGCCGGCATTGCGGAGCAGGGCGCCCGGCAGCAGGCCAGCCTCACACAAGATCTGGAAGCCGTTGCAGAAACCCATCACCGGGCCGCCATCTTGCGCGAACCGCCGGACGGCGTCCATGATGGGTGAAAACCGGGCGATGGCGCCGCAGCGCAGGTAATTGCCGTAAGAAAAGCCGCCAGGCAGGATGATGGCGTCGGCGCCCTTCAAATCCTGCGAATCATGCCAGAGGAACTCCGCCTGCTGCCCCAGATTCTGGGTGGTAGCAAACCAAGCATCATGATCACAATTGGAGCCGGGAAACACGACGACGCCGAATTTCATGGGTGTAACCCTAGTGTATCAGTCCCCGGCGCAATTGCCTGCTTTCGGCAGCCGGACTGACGGGTCAGCGTTGCCTTTTTTGGCAATTCTGACCGAAGGGTCCACCCTGGGGGCAGGGCGCTAGAAGCGGCGCCGCAACGCCGCCCCGGCGCCCGCCAGCGTCTCCCGGCGCATCAGCAGAATGGCGGCCGCGAACAGGACCATGCCCGTCAGCGCCGTGGTGGACGGCTCCGGCGTGGGTGTCGCGATCTGCTGGTCGCCGGTGACGCTGAAAACAGGCGCATAGGGAGCCACGGTGTAGTTGTTCGCCGGGGCGTAGCCGGACGACTGGCCGATGGCATTCAGCAGGCCATTGTCGACCACGCCGGGTCCGGTGGTGGTGGCCATCGGGGAGATGCCCCACCGCACGCCGTCAAAAAAGAGCTCATTGGAGGTCCGCTCCAGGATCAGGTAGTACGTGCCCGGCCCCAGCGTGAGGCCGTAGAAGGCCGGAACGGTGAGATTGCCCAGCACGGCGGTCCCAAAGGTGGTCACAGCCACTTCGTTGGCTGCCGTGGTGCCGGGGCCTAACGAATTGGTGAGGTAGATCTTGTCGGTATCAAAGTTGGGGCCGGAGTTGTAGAGCCCCAGCGTGATCGAAACATTGGTCCACGTGTCGGCCTGCGTCCAGGACGCGGCCACCTCATTGACGGCCAGCGAGCCCTGGATGGGGCCGGCGTTGGAAACAATGGTTCCCGCCTGAGCCATGCCCATGGCACCCAGGAAAATCGTGATCAGAGCGGTACGCAAGGGAAGCGCCCGCAGCAAAGGTGAAGTTGACAGCATGTGGGTAAAAAGCCCAGTCCAGGGCTAGTTATTCCACAGGATTGAACGAAGAGCGAATATTTTTAGATGTACTGAATTGTACGGGTTTTGGGGCGCTTTCAATCCCACCGCTAGGCGAACAGCGGCGAGAGCGGAAGAGAGAAGCCGGGCAGGTAGGCGATCTCCAGCGAGTCCTGCTCGTCCAGTTCGCGCCGCTGGCCGCCTTCGCAGACCACGGCGGATTTGAGCGACGGGTAGACCAGAAAAACGGTCCGGACGCCAGCGCGCTCATACTGCCGCAGCTTCCGTTCCACCGCCGCACTGCTTTCGCTCGGCGAGATCACTTCCAGGACGAATTCCGGGATGACGGGCACCGGCAACTCGGCACGGTCGACGCCCGCGATGGTCGCATTCAGGAAGAACATCAGGTCCGGGCGGCGGATCAGGTTGGTCCAGAGGCGGAAATCGGTCTCGGAGACGACCTGCCCCAACTTGTGCTCGCGCAGGTAGAGCCGGAAAGCAAGTTCCACTTCGCCACGGATGTCATTGTGATCGAACGTCGCACTTGGCATCTCGACCAGCTCTCCTTCGTCGAGTTCATAGCGCGGCCCGCCGTCTTCTTCCTCAATGGCCATGTACTCGGCTTCGGAGATAAGCGTCTTCACCGCCAACATGCTTCCAGAATAGCGCCAGCGGCGCCAATCGAGCGTGGGACTACGCTAGCGTCAAAAGAGCATGTCTCGCAGCAAACTGTTAAGCGTCGTCGTGTTGGGCTTTGCGCTGGTGGTGCTGTTGGCCGTGAGCGCGGCGGTGCTGGGTTATCGTGGCTCCTGGTCGATCCACGAAAACGCCCAGGAGCTGGTGCGCGAGCATCTGGTGCAATCCGGCCGCGGCGCGGAACTGGAGAATCGCATCGAGGCCGAATCGCAGGAGCTGCTGGATGAGCTGGTGTGGATGCTGGGCCTGTGCAGCATTCTGGCCAGCGCGTGCGCGGGGGTTACCATCTGGACCATCAACCGGTCCTTCCGCAAGATGGAATGGCAGGCGCAGGAGCTGCAGCGCGTCTCCTGGCACATGATCGAGAGCAATGAAAAGATTGCCCGCCGCTTCTCCCATGAAATGCACGACGAACTCGGCCAATCGCTGACGGGATTGAAAAGCATGCTGAAGCGCATGCCCGCCACAGAGTTCGATCACGAGCGCGGCCAGTGCGTCGAAGTGCTGGAAGAGGCGCTGCAGAACGTCCGGGAGCTCTCGCAATTGTTGCGCCCGGTGGTGCTGGACGACTTCGGCCTGGATGCCGCCCTGCGCTGGCTGGTGGACCGCTTCTCACAACGCACGGGCCTCGCCATCAGCTACTCCTCGCACTTGCCGGGGCGCCTTTCCGGACCTCTGGAAACTCAACTGTTCCGGATCGCGCAAGAGGCGCTCACCAACGTGGCGCGCCACTCGTCCGCGCAGCAGGCGGTGGTGCAACTGGTGGAAGACGGAAAGACGGTCCGGCTCTTGATCGAGGATGATGGCCGTGGCTGGACTGGGGTGCAGGACAGCCATCATCCCAGCTTGGGCATGGTGGGCATGCGGGCTCGGGCCCGGCAGGTGAATGGCGAGCTGACAGTGCAGAATAGAAAAGAAGGCGGCCTGCGCGTGGAAGTGCGAGCTCCGCTGGCTTTGGCGGCTGACACAACTGATGAAGAAGATCCGGGTATTACTGGCTGACGACCACACTCTGGTGCGTCGCGGCTTTGGCATGATCATCACCTCCCAGGCGGATATGGAGGTGGTGGGTGAAGCTCACAACGGCCGCGAGGCAGTGGAGCTGGCGGAGAAACTTCAGCCCGACGTGGTGGTGATGGATGTCTCGATGCCGGAATTGAATGGCATTGAAGGCACCCGCCGTATTGGCGACTGCTGCCCGCGCACCCGTGTCTTGGCTCTCAGCATGCATCGTGACGCGATGTATGTGCGGGAGATCCTACGGGCGGGCGCCAAGGGCTATCTGGTGAAGGATGCCGACGACGACGCTCTGCTGGACGCCGTCCGCGCGGTGGCTCGCGGTGATGGCTACTTGAGCCCGGCCGTCTCCGATGCGGTGTTAAGCGACTACCGTAAGCATGTCACCAACCCCATCGACACGCTCACCAGCCGGGAACGGGAAGTTTTGCAGATGATCGCGGAAGGCAAAACCAACAAAGAGATCGCCAACGTGCTGAGCTTGAGCGTCTACACGGTGGAGGCCCACCGGGGCAAGATCATGGAGAAGCTGAACCTGCACTCCACCGGCGACATCGTCCGGTTCGCCATCCGCAACGGGTTGATCACGTAAGCAAGAGATTGCTCGCTAGCCCCATGCGTCAGCTTGGGGCTTGTTGCGGGACCCGGAAGAAGCTCATGCATGGGCCTTGCTCATTCGCCCGGAAGAAGCCCCAAGCTCACGCATGGGGCTGAGAGCGCGTCCGGCCCAGGCTCTCAAGCACTGCCTCGGATCCGGATGAGCGTGGGTGGCAAGACTTCAAACGCGTTAGCAGCCGGCCGGGACCATCGCCAGGTGGCGGTCCCGCTTGCCGCCGCTGCCGTCGTTCATTAACCAATAGGCAATCGCGAATACGGCGGCGTAAAAGACAACGTCCAGGATTTCCATGGCTGTAGAAACAGTATCGCGCCGCAGTTCTGCCAGGGAACTAGTGATTTAGCGCCAGTACCCGTCAAAAAGTCCTAGAACCAACAGGCTAGCCCCGCCCAACAGCGGAAACGCGGCCACGGCCGCCCCGAATCGCACGGCCGGCGGCCAAGGCCGCAAGCTGAGCCACAATTGCACGGTCGCGACGCCGGCAAACACGCTCGCCGGTAACGCCGTGCCATGGGAGCAGAACGGGCAATGCCGCACGCCATGTTGATGGATGTTGCACATCGCCTCCGCCCCGGCCCACCAGCTATGGCAACCGCAGCGGTAGACCAGGTCACACAAGTTGATGATGAAGGCCGCGTTCAGGCTGATCGGAATCGCTGCCCCGATGGCGCGCTTGGCCCAGCGTGCGTATGACATTCTCAATCAACCTCAACCCGCAGTTGTCATCGAGCGACAGCAGCGATTCCGGGTGGAACTGCACCGCCTCAATCGGCAGCGTCCGGTGCCGCACACCCATGATCACGCCATCTTCGGTTTGCGCCGTCACTTCCAGCTCCGCCGGAAACGTCTCAGGCTGCGCGAACAGTGAATGGTAGCGCCCCACCCGGAACTTCTCCGGCAGGCCCGCAAAGATACCCACATTGCGATGGCTGATCTCGGACGGCTTGCCGTGCATCGGGTAATCGAGCACGCCCAACGTCCCGCCAAACGCCTCCACAATACCCTGCAGGCCGAGACACACGCCGAACACCGGGATCCCTAAGTCCGCCGCCGCCAGCACCACGCCCGGCACGCCGAAATCTTGCGGCCTTCCGGGGCCGGGCGAGATCAGCACCAGATCCGGATCGATGCTCTTTAGCATCTCCACTGGGAAACCGGCGCGGTAGGTCACCACCTCGGCACCCGCTTGCCGCGCATAGTTGGCCAGCGTGTGGATGAAGCAGTCGTCGTTGTCCACCAGCAGCAGCTTTACGGGACGCGGAGCCTCCACCTTCGCCACGGCGGCTTCGGCCTTCGCCACCGGCGTACCGAGCACCCGGAAAAAGCCCGTCGCCTTCATCCGCGTTTCGTTCTCTTCCGCGGCCGGCACAGAATCATAGAGCAGCGTTGCGCCCACCGGATACTTCGCCACGCCATCGCGCAGATGCACTGTGCGGATCAGGATGCCGGTGTTGATATCGCCGTTCATCGAGATCAACCCGATGGCCCCGCCATACCAGCCGCGCGCATCCTTTTCGAGATTCTCGACCGCCTGCGCCGCCCATTTCTTCGGCGCGCCGATCATCGTCACGGCCCACATGTGAGTCAAGAAAGCATCGAGGGAATCATAGTGATCTTCCAGCAGCCCCTCGACATGGTCCACCGTGTGGAACACCCCGGCGTAGCTTTCAATCAGCCGCCGCCCCAACACGCGCACCGTCCCCGGACGGCAGACGCGCGACTTATCGTTGCGGTCCACATCCGTGCACATGGTCAGCTCGCTTTCTTCCTTGAACGAGTTCAGCAACTCCTTGATCGCGTCGGCATCTTTCAACGGATCGCCCGTGCGGCGCGCGGTCCCAGAGATCGGGCAAGTCTCGACGCGGTCGCCTTCGACACGCACAAACATCTCGGGCGAGGCGCCGATCAACTGCTCATTGCCCAGCTGCAGGAAGAACTCATAGGGGCTGGGGCTGGCCGTCTGGATCTTCTCGAACAGATCGCTCGCTTTGCCGCCGTAGCCCGCCCGGAACGTCTGCCGCAGGACCACCTCGTAGTAGTCCCCCTGCTTCATCCCCTGGCGGACCTTCTCCACATTGGCCATGTACTCTTCCGGCGTATGATCGCTGACGATCGGCGTGCTCTTGCCACGGTTCTTGGGCACTTTGGGCGACGTGCGCTCCCGGCCGACGGTGGTGGCCATGGCGGTGGAGAACTCGTACTGGTAGCGCTCAATCACTTCCTTGCGCCGGTCCATGACGTAGATCTGGTCGCACCAGTAGAGGTGGAGCAGCGGCTTGCCTTCGCGCGGCAGCTTCAGCTCAATCGGGTCGAACTGGAACAGCAGGTCGTAGCCGAAGGAGCCCACCAGGAACAGCCGCGAATCCTCCGGGTGCCGGAACTCCTCAATCAGCGCCCGCAGGATCGACAGCACCGATGGCTGGCGGCTGCGCTCTTCTTCGGAAAACAGCTCCGGCAGCGGCTTCAGCACGCCCTTCAGCAAGCCCGGCGCGCTTTCAAACGATGCCCAGTGCGGATGCACCGAGAGCACCGGCTCCAGCATGGTCAGGAGCGCGATGCCGCGGTCGTTCAGCGCGCGGAACTCCATCGTCCGGCCTTCGCCAATGATCTCGATCGGCGGAGCAATCGTCGCAAAGTCCCAGCGGGAATACCGCCCGGGATACTCGTATCCGGAAGAAAGATAAGCGCCCCGCTCAGAATCAAGCTTGCGCAACAGTCCACGCAGGCCACGGGAGTAGGGCACGTTGGTCACGCGCCGTTCAACCTGAATGCCCGAGCGGGTGGAATAGGTCAACAAGGCCACCACCCATTATGGCGTTTTGAGGCCAAGGCTTGCTTAAACCCCGGCCGCGCCCGCCACTTCTCGCCGGATTGTGTAGGGCGGTGCGAAATCCTGGCCCTGCTGCTTGCCTGCCATCCACCGCAGCATGTAGACCATGCGCGGGTCCGTTTTGCCGCCGCTCAGGTGGTTCGGCAACACTTCCAGCATCCCGTGCAGCAGCAGGTCCTGGTAGAGGTCCATGTCGAACTCCACCAGCACCAGGTCGGCCCGAGTGGGGTGGTGGTCGTTCTCATGCAGTGAGAACTGGATGTTCGAAAACGGAAACTGCCGCTGCTTAAACGTCCGCGTGGCCCCGGCATGCAGTCCCGCCGGGCTGGGCTTAAAGGGGCCCTTCTCCAGCAGCGGTACCAGTGCGCGATCCACCCATCCCAAAAACCGGTCCGGCATCAACTTGCCCCACACCAGTTCCTCAAAGTACGAGAACGCGCTGCGTCCTTCAAAGTCGATCAGCTGTGCCGCCGTCACCACATTGAGTAGTGTCGCCAAGCGCTGCTCTTTTAGTTCCAATAACTGCCCGTACTTATCTTCCTCGCGGAAGAACGCCCGCAGATTCTCGGGCAGCGTCCGCCATGTACTCTGGGCAAAGTTCAGCTCGCCCGCCTTGGGCAATAGCATCAAGTCCGCCGTCACCCAGGCGTTGGGCCGCAGTTTCACCGGGCCTAGCGCCGTCTGCCCGATGCCGTCGCGAAAGACCACCACATTCACTTGATCGGTGCCGTCGTTGTGAAAAGGCAGGTTCACTGGAAACGTCGGCCCGGGCCGCGTCCCCCGGAACCGCTGTCCGCGCTTCAGATCGGAGATGGTGATGAGAAACTCCGTCCCTTGGGGGAAGAGCTGCCGCTCTCCGCTATACACATTGATCATCAAATGCGCGGCGTCTGACATGGGCACATAATATACCCATATGCTTCGTCGCACCTTTGTTTCTTCCACCGCTGCGGCCGCTGTGGCCAGCGCTGCTCCCCAGGGTCCCGCGCGTCCCAAGGCATCCGTGATGCTGTGGACCTTGAAGGGCACCTTTGAGCAGAAGCTCGAGATCGCGGCCAAGGCGGGCTGCGAAAGCGTGGAGCTGGTGGGCGAACATCTGGAATGGTCCGACGCGGAGGTGAAAGGGAAGATGGCCGCGGCCCGATCCTTGAAGCTGGGCATGGACACCATTTCCGCCATGCCCAACTGGGGCAAGGAACCCGTCTCCATGCTGGACCCGGCCCAGCGCCCGTCGATGTTGAAAGAAGTAGCGCGGCAGATCGAGTGGGCCAAGAAGCTCGAGATTCCGCAGCTGCTGCTGATGTCCGGTAATGCCATCGCCGGCCGCAGCTTTGACGAACAGTTCGCCTCAATGCTGGAAGGTTGCAAGCGCGCGGGTGAGATGGCCGCCAAGGCTCAAGTCACCATGATCATTGAGCCGCTGAACAACAAGGTGGACCACAAAGGCTTCTTTATGTCGAACTGCGTGGACGGCCTCCGCATGGTGAAGGAGACCAATAACCCCCACGTGAAGCTGCTGTTCGACATCTATCACGAGCAGATCCAGCTGGGGAACGTCACGCGCACCGTCGTGGAAGCCGCGCCGCACGTTCGTGTCTTCCACATCGCCGACAACCCCGGCCGCCACGAACCCGGCACCGGCGAGATGAATTACGCGAACATCTACGCGGCTATTAAGAAGACCGGCTACGCGCATTACATGACCATGGAATATCTCCCCACTGGCGACCAGGGTGCCTCGCTCGAAAAGGCGGTCAAGGAAATGCGGGCGGTGCTGTAGGGCGTACCGCCTGCCCCGCTACAATGGCGGGATGCGTAGCTTCATCTTTCTCGTGGCCAGCGTCGCGCTTGCGCAATGGACGCCGGAACTCGCGCTTAAAGTTAAGAGCGTTACCGCGCCCGCACCCTCACCCGATGGCAAGCATGTCGTGTGGGTGGAAACTCGCGCCGTGATGGAAACCGATAAGAGCGAAATGGCCACCCAGATCATGGTAGCCAGCTCCACCGGCACCGGCCGCTTTGCTCTCACGGCTGCCGACAAGAATGCCAGCGCGCCGGCGTGGGCGCCGGATTCCAAGCAGGTCTACTTTCTGTCGAACCGCACCGGCAAGCAGCAGCTCTACCGCATCGCGATTGACGGTGGCGAGGCGGAAGCGCTCACCGATTGGAAGGGCGCCCTCGCCAGCTATCGCCTTTCGCCCGACGGCAAGCGCGTGGCGCTGACGGCTACTGAAGAGCGCGCCGATGACGAGAAAGCGAAGAAGGAAAAGCGCGACTGGACCGTCATCGACGAGCACACGGGCAACGCCGGGCTCTGGGTGATCGATGCCGAAGGCGACGGCCCGCGCAAGCCCAAGAAGCTGGTGGGCGCTGAGCGGCACATCGCGGAGATCACCTGGTCGCCCGATTCTAAGCGCATCGCCTACGGCCACGTGAAAAGCCCGCTGGCCGACCACTGGACTACTTCGGATCTGGCTGAAGTAGAAGTGGAGGGCGCCACCGTGAAGACACTGGCCTCGACCAACGCCAGCGAAAGTGATCCGCACTATTCGCCCGATGGGAAGCATCTGGCCTTTGTCCGCTCCACCGACCCGCCGCGCTGGGCGCAGGAGAATCGCGTCGTGCTGATGAACCGCGCCAGCGGCGAACTGCGCGTGCTGCCCAAGACGTTCGACGAACAGCCCAAGCTGATCGGCTGGACGGGTGATTCCGCGCGGATGCTGTTTGCGGAGGCGTTGCGCACCAAGCAGGCGCTCTACGCCATGCCCGTCGATGGGCCGCCCGCCGTGTTCTATACGCCCAGCATGGGAATTGCGGCGGGCGCGGCCGTGAACGCGTCGGGCACTCACCTGGCCCTGACTCAGGAATCATCCTCGGAGCCGGCCGAAGTCTTCGTGATGGCGCTGGCGGACCGTAAGCCCGTCAAGGTCTCTGCCGCTAATGCCGCGCTGCCCAAGTTCTCGTTGGGTGAGACGCGCGTCATCACTTGGAAGTCAAAAGATGGCCTGCCGGTGGAAGGTCTGCTGACGTTGCCCGCCAGCTACGAGAAGGGCAAGAAGTACCCCTTCCTGCTGAACATCCACGGTGGCCCGGCGGGCGCCTTCTCCGAGACTTTTTTGGGCCGCTATGGCATCTACCCGCTGGCGGCGCTGTCGGAGAAGGGTTACGCCGTGCTCCGGCCCAATATTCGCGGCTCTTCGGGCTATGGCCGCGAGTTCCGCTTTGCCAACTACAAGGACTGGGGCGGCAAGGACTATGAGGACCTGATGGCGGGCGTGGATGAAGTGATCAAGCAAGGCATCGCCGATCCGGAGCACATGGGCGTGCTTGGCTGGAGCTACGGCGGCTACATGACCAGCTGGATCGTTACGCAAACCAAGCGCTTCAAGGCCGCCGCCGCGGGCGCTCCGGTGACCAATCTCTGGAGCTTCACCGGCACCGCCGACATCCCCGGCTTCCTGCCCGATTACTTCGGTGGCGAGCCCTGGGCCGCGTTCGACAACTTCCAAAAACACTCCCCCATGAACTTCGTCAAAGGCGTCACCACGCCCACGCTGATCCTGCATGGCCAGGCGGACCTCCGCGTGCCCATCACGCAGGGCAAGGAGTTCTACGAGTCGCTCAAGCGCCAGGGTGTCACCACGAAAATGGTCACCTATCCCCGCATGCCGCATGGGCCCGTGGAGCCCAAGTTCATGCTCGACATCATGACCCGGAACATGGAATGGATGGATCGCTATGTACGCTAACTTTGTTTTTCTCCTGCTGGCGCAATGGACCCCGGCCGAGCAGATGAAGATTGTCACGGTGGGCGACGTGGTGCCTTCCCCCAATGCCCGCTGGGCCGCCTGGACGCAGACACGCGCCGTCATCGACACCGACAAGAGCGAGCAGCGGACCCACATCTGGGTGGGCCCCATTGACGGCTCGCGTCGCCAGCAGCTCACCCGTGGTGACAAGAGCGCGAATGCGCCCCAGTGGTCCACCGATTCGCAGAGCCTTTATTTCGCCAGTGACCGCGACGGCAAGCGGCAGATCTACCGCATTGCCATTGCCGGTGGTGAGGCTGAGAAGATCACCAGCCTGCCCGATGGCTTTGCAAGCTATCAGCTTTCGCCCGACGGCAAGTGGCTGGCCATCGTTGCCGCGCCCGCCGATGCGGACCGCGAGCGCCGCGTCCGCGAAAAGCGCGACTTCACGGTGGTCGACGAAAATCCCCGCAACGGTATCCTCTGGGTGACCAGCGCTGCAGGCAAGGGCGAACTGAAGAAGCTCACCACCGGTGCTGAGAATGTGGGGGGGATTGATTGGTCCCCCGATTCGCGCCGCATCGCTTTTGAGATCCGCCCCAACCCCGACGCCGATGACGCCCGCAAGAGCGACATCGCCGAAGTGGTGGTGGAAAGCGGCGCCGTCACGCGCCTAGTGGCCACCGGCGCCACTGAAGGCCAGCCGCGTTATTCGCCTGATGGCCGCTATGTCGCGTTTGTCCGCAATACGAATGCCAAGCGCTTGAACGGCTCCCGCGTCGCGCTGCTCACCCGCGCGACGGGCGACGTCCGTGAATTGCCCGCCACTGAAAACGAGACGCCGCAGTTGATGGACTGGCTGCCCGATTCCACGGGCATGCTGGTCTTTGAGCCGCGCAAGACCCGCAGCGCCGTTTACCGTATGCCGGTGGATGGCCCGCCCACCGTGCTCTACACGCCGCCGCGGGGCGTCTTCTCCGCGCCCAAGATGTCCGCCGATGGCAGTGTGCTGTGTGCCGCCTACCAGACGCCGGAGCAGGCGCCGGAAGCGTACTCGCTCTCGGTGTCGCCACCCGCGGCAATGAAGCTGAGCAATGCGAATGAAGCGGCTCCTACACATACGTTGGGTGCAACCAAAGTGATCAGCTGGAAGTCGAATGATGGCCTGGAGGTGGAAGGCGTGCTCACGCTGCCGGTGGGCTATGAAGCGGGCAAGCGCTACCCGCTGGTGCTGAACATCCACGGTGGCCCCTCCGGTGTCTTTGGCGAAAACTACATCGCCGGCCCCGGCCTGTACCCCATTGCCAGCTTCGCCGCCAAAGGCTGGGCGGTGCTGCGGCCCAACCCGCGCGGCTCCACTGCGTACGGCAACAAGTTTCAAGCGGGCGTCTTCAAAGAGTGGGGCACGCTGGACTACAACGACATCATGACTGGTGTCGACAAAGTGATTGCCGATGGCATCGCCGACCCCGCGAAGATGGCCGTCATGGGCTGGAGCTACGGCGGCTACATGACGTTTTGGACCGTCACCCAAACCACGCGCTTCAAGGCCGCCGCCGCTGGTGCCGGTCTCACCAACTTGATCAGCATGTGGGGCACCAACGACATCCCCTCTGTGCTCGATGACTACTTCGATGGCAGCCCGTGGCAGACGCCGCAGCTCTACATCGAACGCTCCCCGCTTTATCACGTCAGCAAAGCCACCACGCCGCTGCTGGTGCTGCACGGCGCCATCGATCCGCGCGTGCCTCCGTCGCAGGGGATGGAGTTCTACAGCGCCCTGAAGCGCCGCGGCATTGAGACCCAGATGGTCACCTACCCGCGCACCCAACACGGGCCCCAGGAGCCCAAGTTCGTGCAGAACATCATGGAGCGCCATATCGGCTGGGTGGAGAAGCACCTGCAATAGCTGCTGCCCGCGCCGCCCCAGCCCCATGCGTAAGCGTGGGGCTTCTACCTGACAACGGGAAGCCGCTCGCCGCTTCGCCCAACTAAACTGGAACTAAGCGCGCGATCTCTCATCGAACAATTAGATCGTCTCCAGCACCGGCCCATGTCGTACTTCTCCGCCCCAACCCAGCACCCGAAAGCCAGCCCATGCCCTCAGTAATCATTGCGGGTGGCGGATTGGCGGGCCTGGCCTGCGCGGCGGCGCTGGGCGATGCGGGCTATTCGGTGGATCTCTATGAAGCTCGGCCCTTCCTGGGTGGCCGGGCCACGTCCTACGACGTCGGTGGCGAACACATCGACAACTGCCAGCACATTTTGCTGAAGTGCTGCGTCAACCTGCTCGATTTTTATGGCCGCCTGAAAGTTGCAGACCGCATCGGGTGGCACAAGCGGTTCTACTTCATCGAACCCGGCGGCCGCACCTCGACGCTTGAAGCGGGGCACTTCCCCAAGCCGCTGCACTTCACGGAATCGTTCCTGAAAGCCACCTGGCTCTCGCTCGGCGAAAAACTAGCGCTCGGCCGCGCGCTGCTGGCGCTACAAATGGAGCGCACCTCGCGCACGGACTTGGCGCAGATCACGATGCTCCAGTGGCTCCAGGAAAAGAAGCAGCCCGCGCGCTTGATCGAGCGTTTCTGGCGGCAGGTCCTGGTGAGCGCCATCAATGAGGAGCTGGACCGCATGGCCGCCATCCACGGCTTCCAGGTCTTCTGGCTGGGCTTTCTCGCTGCCCGCGACTCCTATGAGATGGGCATCCCTAACGTACCGCTCGGCAGCCTCTATTCAAGCGAGGCCTGGAGCCGCTACCCGACCGTGCGCATCCACTTGCGCGCGCGTGTTGACGAGTTCAGCGGCGCGGGCGTCCGCGTCAACGGCGAACTCAAGACCGCTGACGCCTACGTCTCGGCCCTGCCCGTCGAGCCCGCGCGCGGCTTTGACTATTCGCCCATCACCGGCATCCACCTCTGGTTTGACCGGCCCGTCACCGATCTGCCGCACGGCACGCTGCTTGATCGCACCATGCAATGGTTCTTCACCAAAGGCTCCGGCGACTATCTGCAGGTGGTGGTCAGCGCCTCGCGCTCGTTGCTCGAAATGCCGCGGCAGGAGGTGATCGACTTGGCCGTGCGCGATCTGGCGGAGTTTCTGCCGTTGGTGCGCGAGGCGAAGCTGATCAAGGCGCACGTGGTGAAGGAAGCTCGGGCGACGTTCTCCGCCAGTCCCGCCGCGGAGCTGCTGCGCCCGGACGTCCGCACGGCCGAGCCCAACGTCTTTCTGGCCGGTGACTGGACCCGCTCCGGCTGGCCAGCGACCATGGAAGGCGCCGTCCGCAGCGGCTACATCGCCGCTGAGGCGGTGAGTGGCAAGAAATTTCTGCTGCCGGACATCGCATGACCGCCATGACCGTTCTCTACGATGGCCGCTGCACGTTCTGCCAACGCTCGCGGCGAATGGGCGAAGCGCTGGATTGGCTGAAGCTTACGCGGTGGGTGCCCAACACCGAAGCGCAGGGCAGCATCGTGGTCGAAAAAGGTGGCCAGCGGCTGATCTACTGGCAGGCCGTCAAGGCCATTGCGCTGAAGCTGCCGCTGATCTGGCTGCTGGTGCTGCCGGCTCTTGCGATGCTGCCCATCTTTGACCCCATCGGCGACCGGGTCTACCGCTGGATCGCCGCCAACCGGTACCGGCTGGGTGGCGACCGCTGCGATATTGGCTAGGCCTGCATGGGCGGACGTTGATGGTCCCGCAAAGGCGCCAAGGCGCAAAGACGAAGAGCAAAATGAAGGACAAGTGCGGGTGCGATGGGAGAGGCCCCTCCTGCAGGCCGGGGCTCGGTCCGAGGCGTCCTACGACATCACCCGTTGGAGCATTCTTTGCGTCTTGGCGGCTTCGTAGGAAAAACGGGCCGCGAATTGGGATAATCAAAACATGCGGTTTTTGTTAGCTCTGCTTTTGTCGCTTCCCCTGTTGGCCGACGCCCCCATGACGCGGCTCCGCATCGACGTCAAGACGTTGGGCGGCAAGCCGATTGATCGGGCCGCTGTCGTGGTGCGCTTCATCGAGGGCAGGTCGGTCGTGAAGTTGGGCAAGAAGATCATCACCAACTGGGAAGTCCGCACCAACCAGGACGGCGTCGCCCGCATCCCCACCGTCCCGCAAGGTAAGATCCGCATCCAGGTGATCGCCAAAGGCTACCAAACCTTCGGCCAGACCTTTGAAGTGGACGAAGAAGAGCGGACGATCGAAATCAAGCTGAACCCCCCGCAACCCCAGTTTTCCGCCCACGAGCCGGAATAGCTTTTCAATTTTTGGTACTACATCAGCCCCATGCGTGAGCTTGGGGCTTTTTTCATGCTCGCGAAGAAGCCCCAAGCTGACGCATGGGGCTGGCGACGCGGTGCACCGCCTCCATCCAGGATTGATACAATCAGTTCGGTTTCCACCGTATGAACCTCAATCCTGGCTCCACTTCCCGCCGCCGCTTTGTGCAGGCTTCTGCTGCTTTGGCTACTGCTGCCCGCCCCATCTTGGGGGCCAATGACCGTGTGGGCGTGGCGGTCACCGGTCTGGGTGGCCGTGGCAACAACCACATGGACTACTACCTGAACATCCCCGGCGCCCAGATTGTAGCGCTGTGCGATGTCAATCAGGCGGCGCTCGAACGCGGCCAGACCAAGGTGGCCAAGGGCGGCGCCAACCCCACCCCCAAGGGCTATGCCGACATGCGAAAGCTGTTTGAGGATAAGGAAGTGCAGGCGGTCAGCTTTGCGACGCCCAACCACTGGCACGCGCTCGGCTCCATTTGGGCGATGCAGGCGGGCAAGGATGTGTATTGCGAGAAGCCGGCCAGCTACAACATGTTTGAGGGTTACCAGATGGTGGCCGCCGCGCGTAAGTACGGGCGCATGGTGCAGATCGGATCGCAATCGCGTTCGACGCCGCACAAGATGAAGGCGATGCAGTTGTTGCGCGAAGGCGTCATTGGCAAGGTGTATATGGCCAAGGGTCTTTGCTTCAAGCGCCGTAAGTCGATCGGGCATAAGGCGGATGAGCCGACGCCGGCGGGATTGAACTGGGATCTGTTCCTAGGCCCCGCCCCGATGCGCGCTTACAACGAGCTACGCTTCCGCTATAACTGGCACTGGTTCTGGGACACCGGCAACGGCGACATCGGCAACCAGGGCGTGCACGAGATGGACATTGTGATGTGGGGCCTGGGCAAGACCACGCTGCCCAAGTCTGTCATCTCCACCGGCGGCAAGCTGGCTTACGAGGACGATCAGGAAACGCCGAACACGCAGATGGCTACCTTTGATTGGGGCGACGGCGTACAGGCTCAGTTTGAGGTTCGCGGTCTGTTGACCAATGCCGAAGCGGGCATCGGCCAGCCGGGCGACCCCAACTGCATTGGCGATATCTTCTATGGCTCCGATGGCTGGATGGCGGTGGATCACCGCGGCTTCCAGGTCTACAAGGGCGAGAAGAGCGAGAAGGTGATGGACGAGCCGGTCCAGCGCACCCCCTGGGATACCGTGCCCCACATGCAGAACTTCATTGACGGCGTGAAGTCGCGCAAGATTGAAGACCTGCACGCCGAAATCGAGATCGGCGCTCGCGCCGCCGCTATGTGCCACCTGGCCAACATGGCCTACCGCCTGGGCCGTAAGCTGAACTTCGACGACAAGACCCGGAAGTTTATCAATGACGCCGAAGCCAACAAGGCGATGACGCGAAATCCTTACCGCGCGCCCTATGTGGTGCCGGAAAAGGTCTAACTCACTTATCTAAATTACTGACGCGGCGGAGGCGGACCGCAAGGGTTCCGCCTCCGCCTGTACTCCGCGCCCGCTCGCACTGAGGCGCGGAGATAGCTTGACTTACTAGAAAGGCCCTCGCAGTCTTATGTCCGCACCCGCAATCAAAACCACCACCGTCGGCAGCTATCCGGTCCCGGAATGGCTGGCCGCGCTCCCTTCGGAGCAGGCCCGCCAGGACGCGACGCGCGTTGTCTTCGACATCCAGCGCCAGTTCGGCATTGACCTGCCCACCGACGGCGAGCTCTACCGGTTCGACATCAACCACCCCGACACCAACGGGATGATCGACTACTTCATCCGCCCCATGGCCGGCATCCGCGCCGAACTGGGCCGTAGCGATCATGAGCATTTTGCCCGCAAGCAGACCATGTAGTTCCGCCGCAAGGCCGCGGGCGTGGTCGAAAGCACCATCGGCGAAGGCTCGCTGAATCTGCTGGCCGATTGCGAAGCGGCCGCCAGTGTTTCCGGTGGACCGTTTAAGTTCACTGTCACCAGCCCCTACATGCTGGCCCGGACGCTCGACGACCGGCACTACCCGGATTTCGAACAGATGCTGATGGCGATCGCCGAAGTGCTGGCGTGGCAGGTCCGCGGGTTGCCCTGCGCTTGCATTCAGGTGGATGAAGCCAACATCCCGGGCAATCCCGATGATGCGCCGATGGCGGCGAGGGCGATGAACGTCGTGCTGGATGCGATCTCGCCGGGTACGGAGCGCGCCGTCCACTTCTGCTTCGGCAACTACGGCGGGCAGACCATCCAGAAAGGCAGCTGGATCCGGCTGATCGAGTTCTTGAGCGCACTGCATTGCGATCACCTGGTGCTGGAGCTGGCGCACCGGCCGGCGCCGGATCTCGACCTGGATGCCTTGAAGGATATCAACCCCAAAATCGTGCTCGGGCTGGGTGTGGTGGACGTTAAGGTGAACCACATTGAGACCCCGGAAGAGATTGCGCGTTCGATCGAGAAGATCGAAAAGCAGATCGGCCCCGGGCGCCTGGGCTGGGTCCACCCCGATTGCGGCTTCTGGATGCTGAAGCGCAGCGTCGCGGACCGCAAGATGGCTGCCTTGGTGAAGGGGCGCGATCTCTATTTGGCGCGCTAGCCGCTCTGCCTGAAGACCAGTTAGTTCACCCGTTTTGCGCGGCCGCCCCACACGCGGTCGCGCAATTCGTTTTTGCGGATCTTGCCGGTGGCGGTTTTGGGTAGTGGGCCGAACTCGATTACTTTGGGGCACTTGAAGTGCGATAGGCGGCTGCGGCAGAACTCGATCAGCTCGGCCGCCGTGGCTGAGCAGCCGTCTTTCAGGAGGACAAAGGCCAGCGGCACTTCGCCCCACTTTTCATCCGGCGCCGCGACGATGGCGGCTTCGAGTACGGCTGGGTGGTCGTAGAGAACCTTTTCGACTTCGATGGACGAGATGTTCTCGCCGCCGGAAATGACGATGTCCTTGCCGCGGTCGCGGATCTCGAGGTAGCCGTCCGGGTGCACCACGGCCAGGTCGCCCGAATGGAACCAGCCGCCGCGGAAGGCCGTGGCGGTCGCTTCCGGGTTGTTGTAGTAACCCTCCATGACGTTGTTGCCGCGCATGACCACTTCGCCCATGGTTTCGCTATCGGCGGGGACATCGTGCATCTCGTCATCAACCACGCGGAGGTCCGTGCCGGCCACGATGTAAGGCACGCCTTGGCGCGCACGGCGGCGGGCGCGTTCGGCGGCGTCACCTGAGTTCCATTCGGGGCGCCAGGCGCAGATGGTGTGCGGGCCGTAGGTTTCGGTCAAGCCGTAGACGTGCGCGATGTCAAAGCCGATCTGCTCGGCATCGCGGATGACGGCGGGCGCTGGGGGCGCTCCGGCGGTGACCAGCTTCAGGGGCCGGTCAAAGTGGATGCCGCGTTGGAGGCAATGTTGCGCCAAGCCGGCCACCACGACGGGTGCTCCGCATAGGTGCGTCACCCCTTCAGCCTGGATCAGTTCGACCGCGCGCGCCGGGTCTGGCTGGCGCATCAGGATGTGCGTGCCGCCCATCGCGGTGACTGCCCAGGAGAAGCACCAGCCGTTGCAGTGGAACAAGGGCAACGTCCAGAGATAGACGCTTTCGGAGGTGAGGCCATGTTCCAGCGCTTCGCCGATCGAGTTGGTCCAGGCGCCGCGGTGGGTGAAGACGACGCCTTTGGGGAAGCCGGTGGTGCCGCTGGTGTAGTTGATCGCGAGCATGCCGTTCTCGTCGAACGGTGGCGGGTCGGTGAAGGGGGCCGTGCCTTCGTCGAGCAGGGCTTCGTAGCCGGTGATGAAGTGCTCGATGGCGGGCATTTCGGCGCGCACGGGTTCGAGCAACGGGGCCAGTTGCGGATCGGCCAGCAACACTTTGGCCCCGCAGTGGTTCAAGATCCAGACCAGCTCCGCGGCGGCCAGGCGCGTGTTCAGCATCACCAGCACGGCTCCGGCTAGGGGGACGGCGTAGTGGGGCTCCAGCGCCATGGCGGAGTTCGGGGCCAGCACGGCCACTCGATCACCGGCCTCAACACCGCGCGCTCGTAGGGCGGAGGCGAGGCGATGGATGCGGCTGTTGAACTCGGCGTAGGTGACGCGATGGGCGCCGTCCACTTGGGCCAGCCGGTCCGGGTAGACGCGGGCGGAGCGGGCGAGAAAGTCGAGAGGAGAGAAGGGCCGGATCACAAGTAGAGCATCATATCGCGGGCCGCCGAAGCTAGTTCGCGGGCCGCCGTGGCCGCTGTTTGGCGGAGATGGACTTGATGACCAGCTGATGCGGCGTCGCGGGATTGAGTGGCACTTTGGCTGACACGAGCGCCCGCTCGATCAGGCTTTGGATGGCGGGGTCATGGAGAGTCTCCAGGGTGTCGAGCACCACATGGCGCACCGTCGAGCCTGTGCCGCGCAATCTCCCCTCCGGATCCTCCAGGCCCGCGCCTTGCATAAAGAACAGGCTGACCCAGCGCGGATAGAGCGCCAGCGAAAGGATGACTTCCGAGGCGCGCAGCGAAGGCGCGAAGCCGATCGCGAGCGCGTTGTAGTTGTCATAGACCAGTTCAAGGGAGCCTGGTAGCCGCGCTCGCAGAACCCTTCGTGCCTGGGCGGCCAGCGCCGCCACAGCGGGGAGGAACTCAGCCATCATCCCGGCCAGTTGTGCTTCTGTGCTCAGGGTAGTCGTGGCGGAGATGATGGAGCGGGTGGGCTTCCGGGAGGCCATGGCGTGAATCTAGCACAGCGTCGCGGGCTGTCCGGCGGTCTGGAACCGCTCCAGCCGGTAAGGCGCGAGATAGTCCAGGCGGACGCCTTCCAGGATCTCGGTGGCCGCTGAATGGCCCATCAGCGCGGCGAGCGTGATGCCGCTGTGCATGGCCGCCACGTAGAGATTCGGGCGGGCGGCGGCGAAGCCGACGATGGGGTATTCGTCCAGGGGCATGACGCGCTGGCCGCGTGAGACGGTGGCGAGTGCGGCACCGGGCAGGGCGGGCAAGTACTCGGCGGCCCGAGCCATCAGCTCCCGGCCATAGTCGAAGGTGGCGTCGGGCACTTCGGAGCCGCCGAAGTCGACACCCGCCACTACGCGGCCATCCGCATACTGGCGAAAGTGCGCCTTGGGCGCGAGCGTGACGGGTCCCGTGAGCGGCGGCAGCGGTGTCGAGTGGATCAGCACTCCCGGCGCGTCTTTGAGCGGCACCGCGACGCCCGCCATGGCCGCCACGGCCGGTGTGTCGATGCCGCACGCCACGACCAGCGCGTCACAGGCGACTTCGCCGTTGGGGGTGACGACGCCGCAGACGCGGCCATGGTCCAACTGAAGGCTGGTGACCTGGCTGGGGAACTCAACCTGTGCCCCGAAGCGCTGGGCGTGGTCCAGCAGCACGGCAACGGCTTGCACCGCGTCCACCGCGCCCTCCTGGCTGCTATAGGCCGCAATCTGGACTTCGCCGGGCGTTACGTGGGGCAGGCGCTGGGTAAGCTCCTGCTGCGCCGCCGCGCCTTCGGTGGCCGCCGACGCGTGGCCCCATTCCTGATGACGCTGCGCGGCTTTCCGCAGCGCCTCGGCGGCCTCTCCGGGCGGGTGCCATTCGACGGAGCCGGACCAATCGACCTTCAGTTCACCCGCCAGTTCCTCTTCCAGCCGGTGCCAGTGCGCGATGCCCTGCATGTTCAGGTCAAAGTAGGCGCGGGGCTCCTTGGAGAAGGTGGCGTTGATCCAGGCGAAGGAGCGGCTGGTGGTCCCGGCGGCGGGGCGCTCCTTTTCGAGCACGGTGACGCGCGCGCCGCGGCGGGCCAGATGGTAGGCGATGGACGCGCCCAGCATGCCCGCACCCGCCACCACAATGTGCGGCGGCAATCCGGACGCTGGAGGACAGGAATTCACTCCTTCGATTGTGACGCAAGACAGCCGCAGCGGCCATGGCGGCGGGCGGCCTGAGACGCGCGGCCTGCCGTCGTGATACCCTCATCGGCTTATGCTGATTCTCGCCGCTATTCTAGCGATCTTCGTCTACGGAATGATCGCCGCCATGCTGGGGACCATTCTCCCTGACCTCTCGAAGAAGTTTGGTTTATCGCCCAAACAGAACGGCACCATCGCGACGGCGCAGGCCATCGGGTTGGTGATTGCCTCGTTGTGCGTGGGTCCGCTGATTGATACGCAGGGCAAGAAGATCGGATTGCTGCTGGGGTTGGCGCTGGTCACCATCGCCTTGTTTGTGTTGCCGAAGGCCAAGGGCTTCAACCAGATCTTGATCTTTATCCTGGTGTTGGGCTTGGGCGGCGGCGTGATCGTTACTGGGGCCAACGCGCTGGCCAGCGACGTGAACGCGGAAGCGCGCGGGACGACGCTGAACCTGCTGAATCTGTTCTTTGGCCTGGGTGGCTTGGCGACGCCGTTGATCTCGGCCAACCTGCTGAATCGCGATTCGGTGAAGCTTTGCTATCTGACGGCGGTGCTGTCGGCGATCACGCTGGGGGTGCACATTATTGCTCCCATTCCGGGTCCGGCGACGGGGGCGGCGGCCAGCGTGCCTGACTTTGGGGCGCTGATCTCATCGCCGACGCTGATGCTGCTGTCGTTGATGTTGTTCCTGTACGTGGCGGCGGAAGTGGGCGTTTGGAACTGGCTGGTCCGCCACCTGGTTGCGCAAGGCATTCCCGAGTCGAAGGCGCTGAATGCGTTGTCGCTGGGCTTTGCGCTGGGCCTGCTGCTGGGCCGTGTGGCGGTTTCGCCCATCCTGCTCTCAGTTCCGGCCAAGCAGGTGACGCTGGGCGCGGCGGTGGTGATGGCGATCACCACCTACATGATGTTGCAGGCCAAGACGCCGATGCTGGCGGGCATCTGGGTATTCCTGGCCGGTGTCGCCATGGCGCCAGTGTTCCCGACCACGCTCGCGATGGTGGGTGACAACTTCAAGGAAGGTACAGCGACCGCGATGGGCATCGCCATCACTTGCGGCTGGTTGGGCCTGGTGGCCAGCTCGCCGATCATCGGTGGCATCGGTGGCACGGACCCCAAGCGGCTGAAGACCGCCCTGCTGCTGCTGCCGGCGGCCAGCGTGCTGTTGATCCTGGTTAACTTGGCGCTGTAAGCAGCGGGTCACGACAAACTGGAGCTGTGCGGGGCCGGGCAACCGGCCCCGTGTCATTTCAGGCGACACCGATTTTCAGGCGACACTGGTTTTCAAGCGACACTGGAAGGGTGCACCATCGCTTTCCCTGGTTGGTCTTGATTTTGGCTGGCGTGGCTTCGGCCCAGCCTCAGCCTATTCGGATTGGCGGGCCGCCGAAGATTGCGGTGATTGATGTCTATGGCCAGCACCGCATTCCCGCGGATCGCGTGGTGAAGGCGTTGGGGTTGAAGGTGGGCGATCCGTTGCCGGCTTCCAAGCTCGACCTTGAGGACAAGCTGGAAGCGATCTCGGGCATTGTGCGCTCTCACACGGAGGCGGTGTGCTGCGCCCCGGCGGGCGCGGTGCTCTACCTGGGCATTGAAGAGCGTGGCGTTCCGGGGTTCCAGTTCCGTCCGCCCGCGACCGGGATTGAGTTGCCGTTGCCCGCCAAGGATGATCTGGCTGGTCTGCGCAAGGCGGTGCGGGAAGCCGACTCGGCCAGTGTGCGGGCGGATGCCGCCCTACTGCTGGGTGAGTTGCTGGGCACGGCGGAGGCGGTGGACGATCTCCAGTTTGCGGCGCAGGATTCCGACCCCACGGTGCGACAGGCGGCCGTGCGCAGCCTGGTGCGGCACTCCATCAATCCGCTGCTGAAGGTGGAGCCCACCTGGATGATTGAGATGCTGAATTCCGTCGTGTTTACGGACCGCAAGATCGCCGTGGACGCGCTGATGGAGCTGACCGAGCGGCCGGAGCCGGTGCTCTACGGCAAGATCCGGGAGCGGGGCCTGGAATCCCTGGTGCAGATGGCCCAATTTCAACACCTGCCCGACGCCCTGCCGTCCTACCTGCTGCTGTGCCGCGTGAGCGGCGTTTCGAAAGACGAAGCCGAGGCGACCTGGACCGCGGGTCAGCGCGCGGCCACCATTGTCAAGATTCTGAAGGGCCCCAAGAAAAAGTAAGCCGCCCGGCCTACCGCAACACCAGCTTGGCCAGCCCAGGATTGCCGGCGGCGTCGGTGACGCGCACGGTGAGGAGGTTCTCGCCGGTCTTGAAGCCGTTGAGGCGTAGGCGGAAGGTTTCTTCGCGGCTGTCGGTGACGCCGTCTTCGGCCTCAGCCAGCACCCAGGGGCCGGCGTTCACGGAGTACTCGCAGCGGCGGAGTGCGCTGGTGCCGTCGGCGGCCTTCACGACGATGTCGTCCCCTTCACGCGCCACGGTAACCAGCGGCGGTGTGTTGTCGATCCGGACGGGGGCGGAGACCAGGTCGCCTTCGCGGGCATCGGCGGGGGTGTTGCTCGAGCGGTCACTGGCGATGACGCGGAAGAAGTAACGGCCGTCGGCCAGCGCGTCGCCGTCAATGGTGAAGGTGGTTTCGGCAAAGGCGGTCCGGAGGGTCTTCCACAGGGTTTCGTCTTCGCCCCGGAAGCTGAGCGTGAAGCTGAGGTTGTCGTTGTCGATGTCTTCCGCGGTCCAGCTGACCACCAGTTGACGCGCTCCGGCACGCCCGGCGTTCTGGGTGGCGGTTCCGGAAAGAGAGGAAGCGCCGCTATCGCCGGTATCGGTGACGGTGATCGAGTAGGCGCCACCGGCGGGGGTCGCCTGGGGCTTGGCCGCGGGGCCGGTGGTGGCCAGTTGGGAGACGACGCTGATGTTCTTCACCGTGGGCGCATTGTTTTGCGGGCGGTAGGCCAGCGACACAGTGTCGATCTCGCTGGCCGGGCCGAGTTCGCTTTTCCACTGCACGTAGCGGGCGTTGGGAGTTGCCGCCATGCCGGGGGCGCTGAGCACGGCGCTCCACTCGCTCCAGGTTTTGTCGGGGCGGGCCGAGTTGCCGCTGCGGATCCAGAACTTCAGCGGACCCGCACCATGCCATTCCAAGCGGCCCCAGCGGGCCACGGAGCCGGCGTCATGCACGGGCGATTCGTAGCTGGCGGGGGTCGCGCTGACGGCGCCTTCACCCTGGGTCAGCACCAGGCCGGGCGTGCTGGAGATGGCGGCGAGGCCGGAGCGGAGCTTCACCAGCCGCACCAGGTCACCCCGATTGGTCTGGTCGAGCAGTGTCACTTTGCGGTCGTCACCGACGGAATAGACGCGGCCGGTGCCATCGGTGGAGAAGGTCAAGCTGCCGCCGGTGAGCAGCAGATCATAGGCGTTCTCGTCCTTGGAGGACCACAGCGTCTCCACCGTGTTGTCCGCGTTCAGGCGGTAGATGGCGCTTTTTTCGACGCCTGAAATTTCGATCTGGGGGGCGGGCGTGGGGCTGGCCTGTGCGGCCGCGGGCTTGGGAGTTTCGGATTTCGGCTTCAGCTCCATGCCGGCCTGCGCCTCGACTGTTATGGTCATGGGGGCAGTGACGACGGTGAGGCCGCTCGATGCTCCGTTGGCTCCGGTGGCGCCAGCGCGTTTGGCCACGGAGCCGCCCAGGGCCCCGATGTAGAGGCGTCCTTCCGGGCCCCGCACGATCGACCGGATCTCCGGCAGGGGCGCGTCGTAGAGCACAAAGGCCGTGTCCTTGGCGCGGATGCGGTAGAGGATGCCGTTGGGGTCGCTGCCAGCCAGCAGGGTCTGGTCTGCGTCCAGAGTCAGGGCGGTGATGTGCGACTGGCCGCTATCGAAATAGAGTTCGCCTTGGCCTGCGCCGGTGATGCGGAACACTTTGCCGCGTTCGCCGGTTCCGGCATAGAGGGTGCCGGGCTTGGCGCCGGGGGCCAGGGACCAGATGTAGCGCTCCTTCGGATCAAAATACTCGGTGCCGCGGCCGTTCTCGATGCGGTAGATCTTGCCGTCGGGCGAGGTGCCCGCGTAGAGCACGCCTTGGGCGTCCAGCGCGAGGGCGAAGACCTGCGGCTCGGGCGCCGTGAAGATGGTGGTGGCCTGGCCCTGCGGCGAAATACGGATCACGCGGCCCTTGTGGCCGGTGCCCAGGTAGAGCGTGCCGTCGGGCGCTTCGACCGCACTCCAGACCGAGGATTGGCCGTCTTCAAACGCTACCTTCCAGGGCGCTGCCGGGCGCAGCTGGCCATCGCGGGACAGGCTGACGTTGGCCAAGCGGCCGCGCAGGAAGTCCTGCCAGGTGGTCATCTCCCAGGTGGTGGTGCCGGCAGCCCAACTGGAGGAGGCGGCCAGCCCGATCATCGCGACAAACCGCTGGATACTCATTCCTTCACCTCAATTTGAACGCTCTTTTGGCCGGAGACGACGGCCGTGCCGAGGGGGATCTCGAACTCGGCCACGCGCGTGCCCTGCGGGGTCAGCAGCGATTGCGTGGTGCTGCGCGCGGCGAGCATCGCCAGGCCCGCGGGGATGTTGGGCAGCTCGGTGCCGCCCATCGAATAGACCGGGTCCGGGCGGCTGATGCGCACCCACGCGCTGCCGTTGGTCCGGAGACTGTTCAGCTGGGTGAGCATCTGCGTGGCCGGGCGGGGCGACAGGCTGAGCATGCTGCGCGCTTCGGCGAGGTTGGCCGTGGTGCCATCGGAGACAGCGATGGTCAACGGGCCGGGCGAGGCACCGGCGGGGACCAGGTACTTCAACCGCTCCACCCGCTCATTGCCATCATTGGACAGCGCCACGGCCAGCTCAATGGTTTCGCCGGGGCGCACTTCACGGCGGCTGGTGGAGACCTGGTCGATCTGCCATTGGGCGCGGACTTCCGTCGAGTTGACGGCGAGATTGATCTCGCTGACCCGCAGCGTCTCCGAGCTGCCTTGCAGGAGATTGGCGATGGGCGCCGCCGTCGACATGGCCGCCAGGACGGGGGTGTTGAAGTCTCCCGCATACGCTTGTTTGATCTTCAGCGGCGGCAGCCCGCCTTCCAGTTTCAGTTCGCCCGTGATGCTGATGGTGGAGGAGCCCAGGGTCCGCTCGCTGCCGTCGATGGCGGAAAACAGCACCATCTGGAGCAGGAACGGCACTAGCGCTGGGGTCCGGATCATCTCCATCCGAAAGGTCTGCAAACCGGCTGTGCCTTGCACGGTGAGTTTGACGGGAATGGTGGCCGGGCGGCGGCCGAGGGTGCCGACAATGGCGGCGTTGCCATCGGTCCGGATGGTCCCGAGCGGCTCTTTAGAGCTGGAGATCTTGAAGCTGACATCGAGGCTGGGCAACACAGTAATCACTTCCGAGCGGCTGAACGGCAGCTCCGCCGAGCCGAGGGCCAGAAAACGGTGACCAAAGGCGTAGACCTGATCCTTATCGATCGTTGTCACGGTGCCGTCCGCACCCACCTGCATATCGCCCGAAACCAGCTGGACGCTGATCATCGACCCGGGTTCCAGTGGAGAATTCTTGGCCGGGGCGCGGGACGCGGCACCCTGGCCGCTGATGCCCTGCAGCGGGGTCATGCCCAACTTCCGCCATTCGGGGGCAAACTGCTCGACGGCGCGGGCGGTGAAGCCGGAGAAGCTGACCGGGGTGGCCACTTCTGCCAGGCGAGCCTCGCCGAACTTGGCCTCGGCCCGGACAGCCGGACGCGTGGCGGTGCCGGCGGCCAGCATCTCCTCAATGGGCCGGATGCCGGCGATGGGCTCCTTGGAGAAGGGGAACGCCAGTGCTACGGCACCGGCCAAGCGCCCATCAATCCACACCGGGCTGCCCGACATGCCGGCGATGACACCGGTCTTATCCAGCGGCCCGCCGGAGAGGCGGGCGAGGATGATGTTCTGCCGAGGGCCAATGTTTTCGAGCACTCCCAGCACTTCCACCTGGAACTCCTCGATTTTGTTGCCTACGAAGATGGTGCGCCCCACGCCGCGCTGACCGGGTTGGATCTCCCGAATGGAGATGGTGCGCGTCTGTGAAGGAATGGCCTGTGCGGGGACGGCCTGAGCGGCTAAGACCAGGGCCGCGAGCAGCGATAAGAGGTTTCGTAGAGAAAACACGTTGATGTCCTTAGCGTAGCAGCGCGTTTCGGCACGTCTACGAACTGTAGTACTGTTCCTTCCCAGTACCTCCGTTCTGGGATCAGACGGCTTGTTGGCCTGTGGGACCTATGGTCTACTGAAAGAGAGGAAAGCCGTCTATGGGTGCACCGCCAGAGACTCCGTTGTCAGATCAGGTTGCCAATACTGAGGCGGCCCCGTCCGCCCCGTCACCTGTTCCGTGGGTGAAGATTGCCTGGTTCATGGGTTTGCTTATTGTCTGCTATCTCCCCGCGCTGACGCGCCTGGTGAATCAGTGGATGAATGACGAGGACATGGGGCACGGGTTTTTTGTGCCCATCGTGGCCGGCTACATTGCCTGGCTGAACCGCGAAAAGCTAGTGGCGATGGACTGGCGCGGCAGCAACTTCGGCCTGGTGATTATTGCGCTGGGCGCTTTCCAGTTGATGATCGGCACTTTGGGCGCGGAACTGTTTTTGCAGCGCACGGCCTTCATTGAGTCTTTAGTGGGTGTGGTGCTGTATCTGGGCGGTTGGCAGGTGTTAAAGGAATTGGCGTTCCCGTTGTTTCTGACGGTGTTTATGATCCCCCTGCCCTCGATCATCTACAACCAGATCACTTTCCCGTTGCAGTTGTTTGCGAGCGCCGTGGCGGAAAACGCGCTGAGCCTGCTGGGCATCCCGGTGTTGCGCGAAGGCAACGTGCTGGAATTGGCCAGCCAGAAGCTTTCCGTCGTCGAAGCCTGCAGCGGCATTCGCTCACTGTTGTCGTTGACCTTCCTGTCGCTGGTCTACGGCTTCTTCTTCGACAAGAAGCAGTGGATGCGTTGGGTGCTGCTGGGGGCGACGATTCCGATTGCGATTGTGGCCAACGCCAGCCGCGTCACCATCACCGGCATCATCAGCGAAATCAACACGGAGTTTGCCAACGGCTTCTTCCACATTCTGGAAGGCTGGGTGATCTTCATGGTGGCGCTGGGATTGCTGGTGGGCTTCCACAAGTTGGTGAACCGATTCTCGCCCGGGGTGAAACATGCTTAGCATTCTGTCTTCCAACCGCTCACGTATTTTGACGGTGTTGTTGCTGCTGCAGGCCGCGCTGCTGTTCGGCTTCTCGCGCAAGGAAGTGGTGCCCCCCAGCCCGCCGCTGAACCAGTTCCCGAAGGTGACGCCGGAATGGTCCATGACGGAAGAGGGTGTCGTTGAGAAGGAAGTGATGGACGTGCTGAAGGCGGATGACGTCCTGACGCGCTCCTATGCCAACACCGCGCGCACGGCCTCGGCCAATCTGTTTGTCGCGTTCTTTAAGTCACAGCGCAGCGGGCAGGCGCCGCACTCACCCAAGAACTGCCTGCCGGGCTCGGGTTGGGTGCCGTCGGTTTCCGACATTATCCCCATCAACATCGCCGGGCGCACGCCCATCATGGTGAACCGCTATATCGTCCAGAAGGGCGATTCGGCCAGCCTGGTGCTTTACTGGTACCAATCGCGGGATCGCGTGGTGGCCAGCGAATACACGGCCAAGTATTACGTGATCCGGGATGCGATGGAGTTTAACCGGACCGATACGTCGCTGGTGCGCGTGATTGTTCCGGTGATGAACAAGAACAACGACGCGGCGATGGCCGTGGCCACGTCCTTTGTCCAGTCGATGTTTCCGGTCGTGCGGCAATATTTGCCGTCCTAAGGGTTTCGCCTGAGCTGGCGGCTGCGAATCGGGCATAATTGGAAGCGTGTTCAGCACGCTACTCACCCTTAGTTTGATGGCCCAAGCTGCCTCTGGTCAGCCGGTGGGCCCTGCCGCTGCCCCGCGCGCCCCGGAGCCCCAAGCCGGCCCCGATCATCGCGCCGATTCGTTGGCCCGCGTGATGGACTCCGCCATCTTCTACCTGAAGATGAGCGACATCGCCGAGGTGGATCAGGTGAAGTACACCAGCCTGCCCACGGCCAAATCTGCTAATTCCACGGCGCCGGGTGCTCGCAATCCGGTGGTGATTTCTGCCTACACGTTCATTCCCAAGGGCCTGGACAAGTCCAAGAAGCACCCGATGCTGGCCTATACCCATGGCGGGGTGCATGCCAACGTCAACACCTCGTCACTGCACATCATTCGCGAACTGGTGGAGCAGGGGTACACGGTGATCGCGCCCGACTACCGCGGTTCCACTGGCTATGGCGCCGAGTTTTGGCGGCAGATCGACTATGGTGGACGCGAAGTGGATGACGTCCATGAGGGCGTGAAGTGGATGCTGGAAACGTATTCGTTTCTCGACCCCAAGCGCGTCGGCCTGATCGGCTGGAGCCATGGCGGCCTGATCACGCTGATGAATCTGTTCCAGTGGCCGGAGCAGTACGCGGTGGCCTATGCGGGTGTGCCGGTGAGTGATCTGGTGCAGCGGCTGGGCTATCAGACCGACAGCTACCGGCGGCTGTTTTCTGACACCTACCACATCGGCAAAACGGTCCGTGAAGACGTGATGGAGTACCGGCGCCGGTCGCCGGTGTTCCATGTGGACAAGTTGCAGACGCCGCTGCTGGTCCACACCAACACCAATGACGAAGACGTCAACGTGATCGAAGTGCAGCAGCTGCTGACGGCGTTTAAGGCGGCGGGCAAGAAGGTGGAGTCGAAGATCTACGAGAATGCTCCGGGTGGGCACAGCTTCAACCGGTTGGACACCAAGCTGGCCCGCGAATCCCGAGCCGAGATCTACAATTTCCTGCGCCCGTACCTGAAGCCGGAACCGGCGAAGAAGTAGTCTCCGGGCGCTAGCGTCCGGCACCAGAAGATCGGGGCATTTTAAGCTTCCCGCAAAGGCGCCAAGCCGCCAAGAAGGTTCTAGGATGCTTTGCGCCTTGGCGGGGCGATCAGCGAGGACATTGCTCGCGAACTTCGGAGACAGGACACTCGGATCCGTCCACCGGCGGCCCGGTGGAAGCCGGGGCCTGAAGATTTTTTGGGCGACCGCCGATGGCTCTACTGATGTCGAGCCTTTCTGGATCGCTGAACTCTCGCCGTCGCGGATACAATCTGCGTCACGCGACTCTTGCTTTTTTCTGGTTGGCGGCGGGGTCGCAGCCGCTGTTGGCGCAAGCCACCGGGTCAATCTCCGCCACTCCGGCCACCATGACGTTCACCTATCAGGTGGGCGCGGTGACTTTGCCGACGGCCCAAAACCTTCAGGTCACCGGTCAACCGACCACGCAGGATTATACTGCCTCCGTCACCGGATCGCCGTCCAATGGCGCGTGGTTGCTGTTGTCCAGCTACAACGGCAAGCTGCCCGCCAGCCTGAAGGTGCAAGTGAACCCCACGGGCCTTTCTACCGGAACCTACAGCGCCACCATCACCCTGACCGGCGCCGGCCTGACGCCTCCTACCCGCACGGTGGCCGTGACGCTGATCGTCAATACGGGCGCCCCGACGATTACGGCCAGCCCGGTGACGGTGATGTTCAACTACGTTACGGGAACCTCGTTCTCCGCGCCGTCGCTCACCAAAAGCCTGGTGGTTTCAAGCACCGGCGGAGCCGTTTCCGCCACGCTGGCGGTCACGGGAGCGTCCTGGCTGAAAGCCAACCCGACCGGCGCCGTGAACCTGGCGGGACTGCTGAATACCATCACGCTCACCGTCGACCCACGCGGGCTACAGCCTAAAACCTATAGCGGCACGATCAAGCTGTCGGCGCCCACCGCCTCGAATAAGACGCTCGACATCCCGGTTACGCTGACCGTCAGTGCGGCGCCACCCGCCGTCACGGCCACCTGGCCGCCCGGTGTGGTGCAAGGCTCAACCAACAGTATCTTCTCGGTTACTGGCAGCCAACTGTTTGGGACCACTAGCTTTGCGGGGAGCGGCTTCTCGCCGAACACCAAAGTCACGGTGACCGATTCAGCGGCGGGCACGATGACCACTACGATGAACATCCCGGTGTACGCCTCGGCGTCACCCACTCAGTTGCGGGTCAATCTCGGAACTCCGCTGGTATCGGGCACAGTCGGCAACGGCTATGCGCAGGGCCTGGTGGCGGCCGGCGGGACGGCGCCTTACACGTGGAGCATCGTCTCCGGAGCGCTGCCGCCGGGGCTGATTACCAGCGCCGGTGTGATTTTGGGCGTACCCACCTCGCCGGGTACTTTCCGCTTTACCGTCGGCGTTACGGACTCCTCGACGCCCTTGACGCTGACCGCCTACCTACCGGTAGAACTGACGATCGATCCGGTCGGCGCCAGCGCGCTGCGCATCACCGGGCCGTCGCTTTTGGCGGGCGTCGTGGGCACGGCCTACACCAGCACCACGCTGACGGCCGCCGGAGGAACCCCTCCCTACACCTGGTCCGCGTTGAATTTGCCTGCCGGACTGGTGCTGAGCAACGGCGGCGTCCTCACGGGCACCCCTACCTCGGTGGGCAGCACGGGGGCCATGGGCTCCAGCAACATCAGCGAAGGGGCCACGTTGGTCACTGTACCCGGTACTTATCTGGTGAACGAAGGCCTGCTGAGGGTGGCTGGGACCACTCCGGCTCCCGGTGGAGGAGTGTCCAACGATGCCATCATCCAGGTCTATGGCTCCGCGCCCCAGATTGATTCAGTGGTCAATTCGGCCAGCTACAAACAGGGGACGCTATCGCCCGGCGAGATTGTTACCATTTTCGGCAAAAACCTGGGAGCGGCCACCCCGGCGATCTTCGACGCGAACGCGCCCACGATCGCCACGTCGCTGCCTGCCTCCGGGGCCGCGACGACGGTGACCATCAACGGCATCGCCGCGCCGTTGATCTACGCGGATACCAATCAGGTGTCGTGCATCGTGCCCTATAGTGTTAGCGGCGTTACGGCTCAGGTGGTGGCTACTTTTAACTCGGCCACGTCGCAACCCTTTACGGTGGCCTTGGGTCCGGTAGACCCGGGCATCTATACAACCTCCTCCACTGGCCAGGGACCGGGTGCGATTCTGAACTACAACGCCACCTCGAATGACTACACGATCAATTCGGCCGCGAACGCGGCGGCGCGGGGTGGGGTGATTGTGCTCTATGTCACCGGTGGCGGTGCGACGACCTCGACGGTGGACAACCAGCTGATCCCGGCCAGTCCGGCGGTGACGCCCGTGGCGGCGCCGACCGTCACGATCGGCGGGCAGGCGGGTACGGTGATTGGCGCGGCGGCGCCGGTGGGGTCGGTCCCGGGACTGCTCCAGTTGAACGTGACGGTGCCCTCATCCGCCCCCACCGGCATTGCGGTGCCCGTGGTGGTGACGATGGCCGGTATCGACAGCCAGCCGGGTGTCACCATGGCGGTGAAGTAGGGTTGGCGGTCAAGTAGGGCTGGCCGTGAAGTAAGGCCGGCAATCGCCGGAGTGCGCTAGGTCGAGTTCGTTGCAGCTGTGGACGCCCGGCTGGCATCGTTACAATAGAGACATCCATGCGCACTCTGGCCACACTTTTGATCACCTCGCTCGCGGCGTTCGCTCAATACAAGGCGGAGGCGGCGGGCGCACCTCCCGCGGAACTGAATCCGGCCATCGCCGCCACGCTCAGCAAAACTGGCGCCAAGATCCTGAATCCGGACGGAAGCGTGATGTGCGAGGTTTGGCTGGTGGCGGCCAACCCGAAAGCCTCGGCGGGTCCAGAAGAAGCGTCAACGCTGGCCGTGGTCCAGGGCTCGCTGGTGGGTGCCATCCGGTTCCCCACCAAGAATTCTGACCGGCGCGGCCAGACCATCAAACCCGGGGTCTATACGCTGCGCTATTCGATGTACCCCGTCAATGGCGACCACCAGGGCGCGGCTCCGCAGCGGGACTTTGCGCTGATGACGCCCGCGGCTGACGACAGCGACCCGGCCGCCACCCCCAACTTTGACACCCTGGTCGGCTGGAGCCGTAAAGCCTCCGGCACCCCCCATCCGGCGGTGCTCAGTATTTGGAAGCAGGAAGCGGCAGACTTCAAGCCCGGCTTTGCCGCGATGGGCGAACATGACTGGGTGCTGCAGGCTAAGGTGGGCGACGTCATGCTGGCGATCATTCTGGTCGGCCGCGCCGAAGCCTAGCCGGCGGCGCGCGCACTTCGTGGTTAGCCCCATGCGTGAGCTTGGGGCTTTGGCGGGTTACGCGAGGAAGCCCCAAGCTTACGCATGGGGCTGGACCGAGGCGGGTTATCTTGCTCGGGAGAGCTTTGGCTCGCTGCGCTCTCGGGGGGGGGCTTGGAAGATGATGCTCCGGCCCGAGCTTCAGCCCCATGCGTGAGCTTGGGGCTGAAGCTCGGGTTGCGCGAGGAAGCCCCAAGCTTACGCATGGGGCTGGGCGGAGTCGCTTCGCCGGTCGAGAAAAGGATGGGCCGCGTCGCAATCGGCCGCTAACCGAGCGCTCTAGTTCTGGGTGGCGCAGCAGGGCTGGATGGTCAGGGGCGCGGTGGCGGGTGCCGTGGAGCCCTTGGCGTAGTAGTTTTGGCCGCTGAGGATGCGGTATACGCTGCCGGCGATCCCGGAGGCGACGGGGCCGTTGACGCGGCTGCCGCCGGTGAGCAGCACCACCACCACCAGCTTGCGGTCGCCAATGTGGTTGTAGGAGCCAAACCAGCCCAGGTGCGTGCGGGCATCGTTGTGGGTGCAGGTTCCCGTTTTGCCCCAGATGGGGTCTTCGGATTCAAACGACTGGCGGGCGCGTTTGCCGGAGCCGTAGTCCACCGTGCCTTGCATGCCTGGCAGAATCTGATCCACCACCTTGGCCAAATCCAGCTGGCGCTTCACCTTGGGCTCAAACGCCGCCAGTTCTTCGCGGGTGCGGGGATACTGCAGCCACGGCAGCTTACCGTTGTTGGCGATCAGCGAGATTACCGCCGTCAACTGGAGGGGCGTCAACTGCACGCCGGAGCCGGTGTAGGCCAAACCGCCCACGCCGCCCACGTTGATCGGCTCTTCATCCGGGAACACACCCGGCTGCTCACCTTCGATGTCGAAGCCCGCTTTTTCACCCAGGCCGAACAGGCGCGAATAGTAGGCCACCCGCTCAAATCCCAGCTTCTTGCCCAAATTGGAGAAATAGATATTGCTCGACTTGGCAATCGCCATCGACAAATCCATCGTTTGGCGATGCTCGACCCGCATCGTGGTCTGTGGCGTCAGGACGCCCTCAATCAGGCCCGCCATGGAGGTGACCAGCTTGATGGTGGAACACGGCGTAAAGCCTGCCTTCAGTGCCACCCGCTGGTTCACCATGGTTAACACGCGGCCTGTTTCCGGGTCGGTGACCATCACGCTGCCATTGTAGGGGCCTAGCGCTTCAATCGCGGCGCGGCGCACCACCAGATCTTCGCCGTCCACGCGGTCGCCAATGGTTGAGTCCGCAAACGTCGGCTCACCCCAGCTGGGGCGGTAGGTGGAGTAGCGCCGTTTGGACGCAGGCACATAGGAGGCGGCCTTGACCGGCGCCTTCACGGCCCCCTTGGCCACCGGAGCTTTGGCGGCCGGCTTAACCGCGGCAGATTTTGCCGCAGGTTTGGCCGGAGCCTTCTTGACGGGCGAAATCGCCCCCGCGGTCAGGCTGAAAACGATCAGCAGCGCGAAACTAAAAACCGGTCGCGTCATCACCTTAGCCAACTCTACCATTTTCAATATCCTCAAAATCGAGTGTTCTCAAAATGAGGCGGTCCATCAGTACCATTCCGCCCTCTTATGACGAAAGTACCGGAGAAGGCGGCTTGGCCTGGCCGTTACCCGTAATCGGCGCCCGACTAGGCCGCCGTCCAACCGCCATCAATTGCAATCACTGAACCGTTGACGAAACCCGCCTCGGAGCTGGCCAGGTAGAGCGCCATGTGCGCGATCTCTTCCGGCTTGCCTAGTCTACCAATCGGCTGACGCGCGTTTAACTGTGCACGGACGGCCTCTTTTTCGTGGGAATGGTACTTTTCCAAATATCCTTCCACAAAAGGCGTATCGACCGTTCCCGGACAAATGCAATTCACGCGGAACTCTGTCGGGAAGTCCACCGCCAGTTGGCGGGTCATGGCGACCACGGCGCCTTTGGTGGCGCAATAGCCGTAGCGCTTCTTGACGCCAATCAACCCGGCGACGGAGCCGATGTTCACAATCGCGCCATGGGAGGCGATGATTAACGGCACGGCGTACTTGGTCACCAGAAACAGGCCGTCGACGTTGATGCGGAAGATGCGCTGAAAATCGGCCAGTTCGGTCTCGAGAACGCCACCCACCAGCCCAACGCCCGCATTGTTGACGAGTACATCTAGTTTCTCGATCGCCCCAAAGGTGGCCTTCACCTGTTCTTCATTGGTGATATCGCACTGGACGGCGCGGGCACGGCCCAGCTCCGCAGCCAGTGCCTGGGCGCGGGGCAGGTCAATGTCGAGAATGATGACCTCGGCGCCGGCGTTCACAAATGCGCGAGTCGTCTGTTCGCCAATGCCGCTGGCACCACCAGTGATTAGGGCCGTGCGGCCATCCAGTCGAAACGGTGTACTCATCCTCAGGCGATTGTATCGAAGCGCGGGCAGGGTTGGCACGCCGGATCGTTGGTGACGTCCGATGGCGGGACCAGAGTGCAGCTTTGGGCGAAGCAATCGCGATATTGTGTCTTACGATGGCGCTGCTGCTGCTGATTTTGCTCGCACAATCCCCCGCGTGGCGGGCGGAGGCGGATCAGCGCAAAACCGCTGGTGATGCCGCCGGAGCGCTGGCGGCGCTCGAGCGGGCTCCGGCGACGGCGGCGATTGAAGACGAGCGCGGTTTTCTGCTGGCGGTGTTGAACCGGCGCTCCGAGGCGATGGCGCGTTTTGCGAAGGCCGTTCAGCTGAACCCCGCACTCGCCGCCGCCTGGTTTCATTTGGGGGTGGCCCGGTGGCTGGAGAACCAGCGCCCGGCCGCACTGGAGGCTCTGCGGAAGGCGGCTCAGTTGCGGCCGCTGGAGGCGGAATATTGGAACCGGCTGGCCGTGGCCTGTTCCGCCGAGGGGCTCCGCGCGGAGGCCGTTGCCGCCTACGAAAGGACGTTGAAGCTCCAACCGGATAACTTGGGCGCTCGCAACGCCTACGCGTTTCTGCTGGTGGACACGGGCCGGGCGGAGGACGGGCGGCGGCAGGCGGAGCTGGTGCTGAAAGCGGACCCCCGCAATCTGGCGGCGCACTCCAATTTGGGCTTCGCTTATCTGCAAAAGAATGAGGTGGACGCGGCGATTGCGGCGTACCGGCGTGGGCTCGAGATCAAACCGGATTCGGCGCCGCTCCATTACAACCTGGGGCTCGCGCTGAAGCAGAAGGACCAGTTGACCGAAGCGCGCGACGAATTGCGGCAGGCGGTGAGGCTGGATCCGGATCTGGTGGAAGGCTATTACACGCTCGGCGTCGCCTGCTGGCAGGCGGGCGATTTTGACGACGCGGCGGCCCAGTTTTCCGCCGCCGTCCAAAAGAAGCCGGCCTATCCGGAAGCCTGGTACATGTTGGGGACCGTGTTGAAGCAGCAAGGCCAAGCGATCGGCGCCGCCGCCGCGCTGAAGGAAGCGATCCGCCTGGACCCGTCTTCACCAGGGCCCTACAATCTTCTCGCTCAGCTGCTGCGCTCCGCCGAGCCGGCAGAATCGAAGCGGCTTTTCGCGGAAGGTGCCCGGCTGAAGGCGCAGAAAGAGGCCGAGCAAAAGGCGATGTTTGATCGAGGCGCCGCTGAGCGGCCCAGGAGGATCGAATGAGCGGGCCGCACTTGGCGTCACGCCGTGGTTTCGTCAAATCCCTATGCCGCACCGCTGCCGTGTTCGCCTTTGACGACCTGGTGCAGGGCCAGCCGGGGCTGGGGGTCGAGTTCGTCAACGTGGCCCGCGAAGCCGGGCTGAACCAGAAGACGATCTTTGGCGGTGAAAAGCACAACCGCTATCTGGTCGAGACAACCGGCTGCGGCGTCGCCTTCTATGACTACGACCACGATGGCTGGCTGGATATCTTTCTGGTGAACGGCTCGCGCTTCGACACCAAGTGGGCCCCGGGGCAAGCGCCGGTCAGCCGCCTGTTCAAGAACAACCGCGATGGTACGTTTACCGATGTCACCGCAAAGGCGGGGGTGGGCTATCACGGGTGGGGGCAAGGTTGCTGCGTCGGCGACTACAACAACGACGGCTTTGACGATCTATTCGTCACCTATTGGGGGGAGTGCAAGCTGTGGCGGAACCGGGGCGACGGCACGTTTGAAGACGCAACGCGCAAAGCCGGCGTCACCGCCGCTCGCCCTGGGCTGCCGCGCTGGAACACCGGCTGTGCCTTTGTCGACTACGACCGGGACGGGCACCTGGACCTGTTCATCGCCAACTACATCGACTTCGACCTGAAGAAGGTGCCGGTGCCCGAAGGCGGCACCTGCAAATATAAGGGTCTGGCGGTGGCCTGCGGTCCGCCGGGGCTGCCGGGTGGGAAGAATATTCTCTACCGCAACAATGGGGACGGCACCTTCCGCGATGTGTCGAAGGAAGCGGGGATTCTCGATACGCCGGGCACCTACGGCCTGGGCGTTCTGGTGGGTGATTTTGACAACGATGGCTGGCCGGATATCTATGTGGCCAATGATTCCACCTCCTCGGCGCTTTACAAAAACAACCACGACGGCACGTTCTCGGAGATCGCGATTGAGGCGGGGGTCGCCTATTCCGCCGACGGCAAATCACAGGCCGGCATGGGCGTCGCGGCCGCCGACTATGATGGCGACGGGCGGCTGGATATCGTCAAAACGAATTTCGCCGGGGACACCTCGACGCTCTACCGCAACCAAGGCGAAAACACCTACGAGGACCAGACACTGCAGGCTGGTCTGGGGCGGAACACCCGGTTTCTGGGCTGGGGTGCGGCCTTCCTTGATATCGATAACGACGGTCTGCCTGACATCTTGCTGGCCAACGGCCACGTCTACCCCGAGGTGGGCGACACCGACGCCGAGGCCGGCTACCGGCAACGCAAAGTGCTCTACCGGAATCTGGGAAGTGGGCGGTTTGCGGACGTCTCGCTGGCCGGAGGCTCCGGCATCACCGAAACCGTTGCCGCTCGCGGAATGGCGGTGGGCGATTTCAACAATGACGGCGCGCTGGATGTGGTGGTCAACTGCGTCAACGATCTCCCTCAACTGCTGCGCTCTACCAACCGGACCGGACACAACTGGTTGAAGCTGAAGCTGATCGGCACCCGATCCAACCGCAGCGCCATCGGCGCCCGGGTCACCTGCCGGACCCCGGATGGCCGCCTACAGACCCAAGAAGTCCGCAGCGGCGGGGGATATTTGTCTCAATCCGCTTTGGAACTACACTTTGGGCTGGGAACGGCCGAAAGTGCGGAGGTGGATGTGAGGTGGCCTAGTGGAGAAACCTATCGCGCCGGACGGCTGACCGCCAAGGCGGTCCACCGGTTGACCGAGGGCACGAACCGCGTCGCCACGGCACCGGGGCGTCCGGGTTGACGCCGCAAACTCGCCGCCTCCGGTGAAGAATTGGGACCGTAATTCAACGCGACTTTCCCGCCGAATCGAAGCTATTTTCGGAGTGGGATCGCCCCCTGCCATCGGGACGAAAGTCGAAAATGGACAACATCTTGGCCCCTGGGGCGGCCCGTCTTGGCGAGACTTAAAACTGGTTCTCCAAGGGGCAGTTCGGAGCCTAAGGAGTTGTAAACGGAGCCGACTAGCCTTGTGCTCGCGGGAGATGGTACATTTGTCGACGTGAGCGCACTGGCCCCGGTGTAATTCCCTGGAAGCAACAAAACGGTCGAAGCGCCCACTGATAATTGAAGCCGAACAGGGTGACCTTGAAATTGGGACTCGCCGTGCGGCAGCTTTGCTCATAAATGTTTGATTCCTCGTGGTACGCGATCGAAGTTCGTACTGGTCAGGAAGCAACTGTAGCCGCGGTCCTGGAAACCAAAGGCTTGGCTACACTGCTCCCGACGCACACCGCTCGGCGGCGGTGGTCCGACCGGGTGAAGCAAATTCGGGTCCCCTTGTTCCCTGGCTATGTATTCTGCCGATTACCGGTAGACGGCTCCGGACCTCGGGCGGTGACCACGAAGGGTGTCCTCAGGATCGTTGGTTTCGGAGGGGGGCCGCAGGCGTTAGCGGACTCCGAAGTTCGATTGTTGGAATGCTTGGTCCAGGCCGGGTCGTCGGCGGTACCCTGGCCCTACATTGAGCCGGGCCGCCGGGTTCGGATCGATAACGGCCCTTTTGCGGGGCTGGACGGGACGGTGCTGAAGGCACCGAAGGGGCTGCGTTTGGTCGTCAGCCTCGATCTTTTACAACGGTCGGTGGCGGTGGAGCTGGACCGCCAAGACATCATTCCAATGCGCGCCGCCGTAGGCGGTCAAGCAAGCTAGGCACAGGAGTAGTAGACACGGATGCGTTCGCAACCATCGGAAATTCCTCAACCGGAACACGGTCTCCAACTCGGTTCCCATATTCACCCGCTAGCTAACACTCAAAACGTGATTTTGGATGTTGAGCAGGGAGACGTCCCCCTCCCTTTGTCCCACTACCTATGGGTTATCCGGAGGAACGCGCTCGCGATCACGGGCTTCGTACTGGCGGTAGTGACGGCGACGATTATCGTCTCGGCGCGGATCACACCAATATTCGAATCAACCGTCACCGTCTATGTCGACCGGCAAGAGGCGAAAAACATTGTCGGCCGAGAATCCGACAACGGGGCGCCTTCGGGCCTCGACGCTGAGCAGTTCCTGGCGACCCAGATCAAGATGATCCAGTCTGACTCGGTGGTGCGGCCCGTTACTCAACGGTACGACTTGCTGAACAAGGAAAAACAGTTGAGCGACAATCAGGATGAGAGCTTGCGGGCCGCGGACGCCCCGATTATCCTCAAACGCTTGAAGGTTGCCCGTCCACCCAATACTTACCTTCTTCAGATCAGCTATCGTTCCACCGACCCGCAGTTATCGGCCGACGTCGCCAACGGAATCGCGGCCAGTTACATCGATCACACTTATGCGATCCGCGCGCGCTCCTCGGTCAGCCTGTCCCGCTACATGGCCCGGCAGACCGAAGACTTGCGCGCGAAGATGGAAGACTCTTCGGGGAAACTCGCGCAAATGGAGAAAGAGTTGAACGTCGTCGATCCGGAGGAGCGGACCAACATGCTCTCCAAGCGGTTGATCGAACTCAACAGTGACTACGCCAAGGCCCAAACCGAGTTAGTACGGGCCAAAGCGGCTTATGACTCGACCAAGAGCGGTTCGCTCGACGCCGTGACGCTGTCCGGGCAGGCGGAACCGCTGAAGCGGCTGCTGGAGCGCCGCAACGAGATCAACGAGAAGTTCGCCGAACTGAAGGCGCACTACGGCCCCAACCACCCCGAATACAAGAAAGTCGCGGCACAGTTAAAGGCTGTGGATGAGGACGTTGAGAAGGGGCGGGCGCGCATCGTTGCCCAGGCCGAAATGGAATTTCAATCGGCGCAGAGCCGCGAGGCGATGATCAAGAAGAACTTTGAAGGGGCCAAGGCGGAGAGCGACAATCTCAACTCCCGATCCTTCGAATACCGCCGGGCCAAGCAAGAGGCTGACGCGGACAAGAAGCTGTACGATGAGCTGGTCCGGAAGATCCGGGAATCTGAAATCAACGCCAGTTTCCAGAACAATGTCGTCCGCATCTCAGACCCAGCCCGAGCGGCGTGGAAGCCAGTTTTCCCCGATCTCAAGCTGAATATCCTCTTGAGTCTGGCCTTCTCGCTCCTGCTGGGCATCGGCGCGGCCTTCTTGAGCGACACGCTCGACGACACGCTGCGGGACCCGGAACAGGTAACCCGGTCTTTGAACATCCACGTGATTGGCTCACTGCCCGCGGTGAAAGAGATTGCACAACTTCGTATCTCAAGCGTCGGCGGTACAGAAACCAGCCTTGTTGGAACCTCACCCCGGAATGACCGGCAGATCTCCACTTACGATGAGGCAATCCGTACCCTCAGAAGTTCGATTCTGTTGACCGATTTCGACCGGCGGCTCCGGACACTGCTCTTCTCCTCCGCTACCGCCAGCGAGGGAAAGTCGACCACGGCGGCCCATTTGGCCTACACGCACGCTGAGCAGAAGAAGCGAACCCTCCTGATCGATTGCGATCTTCGCCGGCCCTCCCAGCATCAGATTTTCGGCCTGCCCGCCAGCCGTTTGGGGCTCTCCAATGTAATTAACGGGGAGATGACCTGGCAGAAGGCCCTCCTTACGATGGCGACCAACCCCTATCTCGATGTGCTCACGTCGGGCCCGCCATCCCGGCGTGCGGCCGATCTGGTGGGGCCTTCCATGCCGGACTTGCTCGAAGAGATGACCAAGATCTATGATCTCATCATCTTAGACGGCCCGCCGCTGCTAGGCTTTTCGGAAACCATGCAAGTGGCGTCCGCCGCTGATGGCGTCGTAGTGATCACCCAGGCGGGCGAAACCTCGCGAAAGGCGGTTGGCACTGCAGTTACCACCTTGCGGCAGCTCCGCGCGAATCTTGTTGGGCTGGTTCTCAACCAAGTAAAAGAGCGCCACTCCGATCATTATTATTATTACGGATACTACGGGAAGTATCACTCGAAGTACTACAAGCCGGCCAAGAGCGAAGGCTAGCATCCAGTGGCTGCCGGCCGACGGCGCCATCTCTAACCGAGGTAATACGATGAAAGTGGTGATACTATGCGGCGGGCAGGGAACGCGTCTCCGAGAAGAGACCGAGTACCGCCCCAAACCGCTTGTGGAGATTGGCGGGAAGCCAATTCTCTGGCACATCATGAAGGGCTATGCGCACCATGGTTACGAGGACTTTGCGCTATGCCTTGGTTATCGCGGCCACATGATCAAGGAGTACTTCCTGAATTATGAGGCGATGAATAACGATTTCACCATTTCCCTGGGACAGAAGTCTCGCATCGACTTCAATGACGCCCACAAAGAACAGAACTTTCGCGTCACCCTGGCCGAGACAGGCCAGGAGACGATGACCGGCGGTCGTATCAAGCGGGTCGAGAGGTACGTCGACGGCGATACCTTCTTTGTGACCTATGGCGATGGGCTCGCTGATGTCAACATCACCAAGCTGCTGGAATTTCATCGGAGCCATGGACGGGCGGCCACCGTTACCGCGGTGCGCCCGCAGTCCCGCTTCGGGATACTCGAGACCGCAAGTGACGGAAAAGTCCTCCAGTTCAGCGAAAAACCGCAAGTGGATGGCTGGGCGAATGCAGGATTCTTTGTCTTCGAGCGAAAGGTATTCGACTATCTCGACGCCGACGAGGGCTGTATCTTGGAGCGAAAGCCACTGGAGCGGCTGGCGGCGGAGGGCGAACTGATGGCCTATCATCACGAAGGCTTCTTTTTTGCAATGGACACATACCGCGAGTATCTGTATCTAAACCAATTGTGGAAGTCTGGTGAAGCTCCGTGGAAGGTCTGGAGCCAACCACTGGAGGAAACTCGATGAGAATCTGCATCACCGGCAATCTGGGTTACATTGGCCCGTGTGTGATCCAGCACCTGCGGGCTGCAAATCCGGACGCTACTCTGGTGGGGATCGATACGGGTTACTTCGCCGGCTGCCTTCTCGACCCCCTCCACTATCCAGAGTCCGTGCCGGACGTGCAGTACTACGCCGATGTCCGCACTCTGCCGGAGGAGATGTTTGCGGGAGTAGACGCCGTCGTCCACTTGGCGGCGCTATCGAATGATCCTCTGGGAAGCCGTTTCGCGGAGGCCACGGGAGAAATCAATCACCTGGCCACGGTCGAAGTTGCCAAGAAGGCTCGGCAGGCCGGCGTACGCTCATTCGTCTTCGCCTCTTCGTGCAGCGTCTACGGGCTGGCGGGAACGATGGCGCGGACGGAGGAGTCTGAAGTGAACCCGCTGACGGCCTATGCGAAATCAAAGGTGCACGCGGAAATTGACTTGGCGGAGCTCGCCACGGACGACTTTGTCGTCACGTGCCTCCGTTTTGCGACGGCCTGTGGCGCGAGTCCCCGGTTGCGGCTCGATCTGGTGATCAATGACTTCGTCGCGAGCGCGGTGGCCGTCGGGCAGATCCGTATCCTCAGCGATGGGACCCCGTGGCGTCCGCTGATCGCCGTTCGTGACATGGCCCGGGCCATCGAATGGGCGGCACTCCACAGAACCGCTGGCGAAGGCGGTGCATGCTTGGTGCTGAATGCGGGGAGCGACTCGTGGAATTGGCAGGTCCGCGATCTGGCAGCGGCGGTGGCGGAGGCGATTCCCGGCACCCAGATCAGCATCAACAGCGACGCCCCGCCTGATAGCCGCTCCTACCGCGTCGACTTTGGGCTTTTCCGCTCCTTGGCCCCGGGCTTTCAGCCGCAATCCACGCTGATGGGGACGATCGCGGAACTCAAGCTAGTCCTCGAACGGGCCAAGTTCTCCGACACAAATTTCCGTCAGTCCCGCCTGGTCCGTCTGCACGTCTTGTCCAGCCTAACCGAGGACGGTCTACTTGATGTTGGTAAGCCTGGTCCGATCCGGTACCCGCTGACGGCTACCGACTCGCAATCTCGCGGGGCCGCCCTCGATCCACAAGAGGTGCTTTCTGTCCCGGCGCGCGCATGAGATGGACGAAGTTATCCGTCCGTTGCTCTACCCGCTCCGAATAGGTGGCGGCTCCGGCGCATCTACCGCAGCCCGCTAACTTCTCTGGCCTCATGAGTGTACACTTCGATGTCCTCGACACACCGCTGCAAGGGCTGAAAGTAATTCAGCGCAAGCCGATCGGCGACCACCGGGGTTATCTGGAGCGTATGTTCTGCGCGGAAGTGTTTGAGCCGATGATTCCGGGGAAGCCGATCGCGCAGATTAATCACACGCTGACAGCCAAAAGGGGAACGGTGCGGGGCCTCCACTTTCAGTACCCGCCCTATGCCGAGACCAAGATCGTCAGTTGTCTGCGAGGCGAAGTATTCGACGTGGCGGTCGATCTGCGGCAGGGCTCTCCGACCTTCCTAAAATGGCACGCCGAGATCCTCAGCGAACGCAATCACAAAAGCCTACTCATACCGGAGGGCTTCGCGCACGGCTTCCAAGCCTTGAGCGATGAAAGTGAAATGCTCTATTTCCACACAGCCACCTATCAACCCGCTGCCGAGGGCGGCCTGAACTTAAAAGACCCGAACCTCGACATCCCTTGGCCTGAGACGGTGTGCGAGGTGTCACCACGTGATACCGCCCATCCGTTCCTTAGTGACGCGTTCGAAGGGGTCATTCTATGATATGCCGCCACTGCGAGGCAGCGCTCGATCTAGTCCTGGTGGACTTAGGTAGCGCCCCGCCATCTAATGCCTACCTTACGGACCAAACGTTGAAGGCGCCGGAGAAATGGTTTCCCTTGCGTGTCCTGGTCTGCCGCGAATGCTGGCTGGTGCAGACAGAGGACTTTGCGCAGGCGCACGAATTGTTCGACGCGGACTACGCTTACTTTAGCGGCTTTTCCACCGGTTGGTTGGCGCACAGTGAACGCTACGTCGGCGCGATGACGGAACGATTCGCGCTAGGCTCTGATAGCCACGTGGTTGAGATCGCCGCGAACGATGGCTATCTGCTGCAGTATGTGCAAGCCCGCGGCATTCCCTGTACGGGTGTGGAGCCCACGCGTGGGCCCGCCGCCGCCGCGCGCCAAAAGGGCATTGCGATTGTCGAAGAGTTCTTCGGCGTGCGTCTGGCTCGGGAGCTCGTATCCCAGGGTAAGTACGCGGATCTGACGGCCGCCAACAATGTACTGGCTCATGTGCCGGATATCAATGATTTCGTCGCCGGATTTGCGATCTTACTAAAACCCCAGGGCGTCGCCACCTTTGAGTTTCCGCATATTCAAAAGCTGATCGCTCAGACGCAGTTTGACACCATTTACCACGAGCATTTCTCCTATCTCTCGCTGTCCGCGGTTGACCGGATCTTTCTCGCCAACGGCTTGAAGGTCTTCGATGTCGAGGAACATCCCACCCACGGTGGCAGCCTTCGCGTGTTTGCCCAACGACTCGACACGGGCCACCACCCGCGTAGCCCCAAGGTGGATGAAGTCCTCCAGAACGAGATCGAGGCCGGCATCACTACTTCTGAGTATTACTCCGGCTTTCAGGCTCGAACTAACCAAGTCAAAAACGACCTTCTCGCCTTCCTGTTGGATGCCAAGCGCAAAGGTCAATCAGTCGCCGCCTATGGCGCGGCCGCCAAGGGCAATACGATCCTGAACTATGCGGGAGTGCGCTCCGACCTTCTCCCCTTCGTAACCGATCGCAGCCCTGCCAAGCAAGGCAAATATACACCGGGCGGACGCATCCCTATTTGTGGGGAAGCTCAACTCCGCGATGCTAAACCGGACTTCGTCTTGATCCTGCCCTGGAACTTGAAGCAGGAGGTGATGCTTCAACTGGACTACATCAAAGCGTGGGGCGGACGCTTCGTTACCGCGGTACCTCAGCTGGAGATCGCGCCGTGACAATCGCCGTTACTGGCGCCACTGGCTTTCTTGGGCGGCACGTTGTTGCCGAACTCGAGCGGCGTTCGATCTCGCCCATTCTGATCTGCCTGCCCTCAAAGGATCTCCCCGCTGCCTTCGCGAGGCATACCATCGTCGAAATGGACTTAAAGGCGATTCCCGCCCAACTAAGTCCGCTATTGAACCAAACAGATACGCTGATCCATCTGGCCTGGGGTGGGCTTCCCAACTATCAATCGCTTCATCATTTCGAAGATGAGCTGCCCGCACACTATCAATTTCTCAAGGCACTCATTGGTGCGGGGTTCAAGAACGTCGTGGTGGCGGGCACATGCTTTGAGTATGGGATGCAGTCCGGGCCGTTGAGTGAGGGCATGGATGCCCGGCCCACCAACCCCTACGGGTTCGCCAAAGACGCTCTGCGGCGCCAGCTTGAATATTTGCAACAAGTGCAGCCGTTCAAACTAAGCTGGGCGCGGATCTTTTACCTCTATGGTGAGGGACAATCGGAGAACTCCCTGCTGCCACAACTCCGGCGGGCGGTGGAGCGAGGTGACCGTCTATTCAAAATGTCCGGCGGTGAGCAGTTACGCGACTATCTCCCCGTCGCCGATGTCGTCAGCGCCCTGGTTGAGCTTGCGGCAAATCAGTGTGACAACGGCGTGGTGAACATCTGCTCGGGCAAGCCCACCTCGGTTCGTAAGTTGGTTGAAGGATGGATCAAAGAGAACGATTGGCAGATGGAGCTTCAACTTGGGTACTATCCCTACCCCGAGTATGAGCCGATGGCCTTCTGGGGCAAACGGGACAAACTCGACCGATGTTTGACGCGATAATGAAAGCGTTGCTACGTTTCGGCGGAGATACCGCGGATATAGGGCTAACTGGCCTCGACACCGGCCGGAAGAGTGTTCGAGGCATACTCGAGGGCTGGATCAAAGCCGCCTCCCGGCACAACTACATCGCAACGCTCGCCACGGAGTTGAGCATTCTCGGCTTGAGCCTTTTCGCACTCAAGCTCTGCGCATACATCCTTGGCCCTACTGGATTTGGTGAATACGCCCTGGCGAAGCGCGCCCTCTCGATTCTGACCTTCACGCTGGCCTGCGGCCTTGGAATTGCGGTTCCCCGCTATGTCAGCCTGACGGAGGAGGCCAGCGCGACCAGCAATCGCCAGGGTGCGTATCTGCTGGGAGCACTGTTGCTTTCGGCGAGCATCTTGACTGTATTCGCGACCCTCGCCCTGAGTGGATTGCTCCCGCTGGGAAAGATCTTCCTGGGAGATGCGTCCCCGCCCTTTATGGCGTCCGCGTTAGTGGCCGCTGTTATCGGCTTGTCGATGCACACCATCTGCAACGGATACCTACGCGGCAAACTGTGGATGCGGAAGGCCAACGCGCTGCAATTGATCAATCTCGGACTCACCCCGATTGTCGCGCTGCTCGCGTGTGGTGCCCAGTCTACGCGCGCCATCGCCCTCATGGGACTGGGCTGGGGCGTAGTCTCCATCATCTTTGGCTGCACGATCGCGGCACATCAACCTTTCAAGGGGGTCTCCGCCTCACAACTGAAAGACTCCGTCAGAATCCTGCTTTCGTTCGGGGTGATCAGAGTGCCGGGCGAGTTCGCGCTTTTCGCGTTGACCGCGATCCCCACATTTGTCGCCGCACATAAGGTGGGCATCCAGAGTGCAGGCGTCCTCTCTCTGAGTATTTCCATCCTCCAGGTAGTGGGCGCATTATTCACGGGCGTCGGGGTGCTGTTGCTTCCCCAGGTTAGCCGCCTCGTGTCCACCGGCGCCACTGACCGAGCGAGGCGGCTGGTACGTACGGCTTTGCTGCTGTCGCTGGCTATCGCGGGTGCGGTGGCGGGCGTGCTGTTCCTTTCCGCGGATCTCGTCATCAACATATTCTTCGGATCTCAGATGGGCCAATCCACCACGGAGATTCGCTGGCTGCTCGTCGGCGTGTTTCCTTATGTCACCTATCTCACGCTCCGGAATCCGTTGGACGCCGTCGCCTCCTGGCCGTACAACTCAATCAACTTGACGGCGGGTTGCCTTCTTCTCGTCGCCCTACTCTGGTTAGGCGGCGACTACCTTTCACCGGGATCCTCACTAACCTTCGCGTTATTACTGGTGGGTTGCGCGTCCCTGATGAGCTGGAGGCATTCCTGCAAATCAGAGACGACCCACCCTGAACGGCTGATCGGCCAAGCTGGAGACTAACAAGATGCGCAACATCAGCATCATCGTGACTGTCGTGACGTCAAATGAGGCGATTGTCCGGGACTGCCTGGAGACGCTCTACCAACACAACCGGAACCTAGGCTACTCGCTGCAAGTGCGCCTGGTCTGGAACGCCCCCGGGCGTGGGGGGCCCGGGCTGCCGGCCGCGCTCGCCCAAGCCTATCCGCAAGTGATCATGCAGGAGAGCACCACCAGCGGATTTGAGTATAACCAAAATCTTATCTTGAAGGATGCCTCGGCGGACTACTTACTCATCATCAACGATGACCTTGTCTTCAAAGACGGCTCCATCTCGAAGGCGATCTCGTATCTTGAGAAGCCGGAGAATCAAGGAGTGGGGATCGCCGGGATCCGACTGCTCAATCCGGATGGCAGCTTGCAGCCTTCCACGTACTCCTTTCCTGGCCTGATGCGCGCGGTGCTGGCCATCTCGGACCTGCGGTCGCTGCTCCCGCTGAGCCCCCGCCTATTCCCGCTGGCCAAAGAACTCGGCCTCGGAGGAGGGCGTTCACGGTACTGGGATCACGATAAGACCTGCGAAGTGGACATGTTCCGAGGCTCCTACATGCTGGTCAGAGGGGCGGCCTTTCGAGACGTTGGGCTGTTCGACGAATCCGGCGGGCAGGAAACGGAGTGGATCTATCGGTTCCATCGTTGCGGCTGGAAAGTCGTCTTCCTCCACGAGCCGGAGATCATTCACCTGGGCTCCGCGACCGTGTCTAAAGATCCCGGGCGGATGTTGATCTCTCCCAAGACGTTTCTGACCTTCTTCCAAAGACACAAAGGTCCACTAGAGTATTGGCTCTTGCGCGCGTGGTGCTTGGTGTTTTATCGACTTACATACTACCGCGCGCGTCTTGCAAACGACTTGAATCACGCGGCGCTGGCCGAGCAGGCCTTCCAATTCGCGCGCCAAGGAGCGAAGCCCACCCGATGAATTTCGCTCGCATCCTGACGATTCTCTTCCTGTTGATTCTCTCCGGAGTCTCCACGAAGATGTTCCGTAGCTACGCCAACCCTACCTTGATTCTTACCCTGCCGTGGATCTTCATCCTTATTACTCAGCAACTGATCGCCCCGGATTTTCCGTTTGGGTTCAATGCTGCGTTGGTGCTGACGGCCTCGTGCGGCTGCTTTACCATTGGGTCACTCACTCTTCTCCAGCGACGGATGTCGGTTCAGTCAACCCGCGCGATGGAATCGCTCGCCATCGAGCGTGCCCCGGTGGCTCCGGCGCTATGGCGGGCATTCGTCGCCCTGCTGGCCGTCATCGTTATCGTCCAGTTGGCGCTGACCTATTACTATCTAAACGTCGCGGGCGTCGGCCAATATACAGACGGCGCGGTGAATCCGTACGCCATTTATGGCGCCGCGGGCGTCGCCTACGGCGACAGATCGCTGGTGGGGTTGGCCTTTCGAGCGTCGGTGGCCGTTACCTATGTCTGCGCCGGCATCTTCGCATTGGACGCGATCCGAAGGCGTAAAGTGAATTTCGGGGTGTTCGCCTTCCTGGCTCCGGTCGCAGGCCAATCGTTCCTCAGTTCCACCAAAACGACGTTTCTCCTAACGGTGTCGATTATGGTGGTGACGGTGACGGCCGCACACGCGCACCGTCTACACCGCCTACCCAAGAAAGCTTTGCGGGCCATTGTCGCGTTGATCCTTCTGATCACGGCCAGCACCGGCTTCGCCGCCATGCGGAGATATGGGCTAAGTGCCGAAGCTATCACGTCGACCGACTTTCTGGATAATCAGAAGGTAACTCTCCTGGGGGCGGTTTCAAATTGGTCACTGTTCCTTGATCGAACCGGCATTACGCCGGATTCGGAATGGACGGGTATTACGCTAGCTGGGGTCCTGGGGCCGCTGGGCTTCTATGAACGGGTTTCGGGAGTCTACGTCGGAGGTGACGCGGAGCAGCGGCTGATACCCGACTCCCGCCAGACCACCAACCAGTACACGGGTTTCCGGCTCCTGCTGGAGGACTTCGGCTTCGGCGGCACGCTGGTCGTCATGACGGCGCTTGGGATGTTGGTTACGTATGTCTTTGTCCTGAATACACGCCGTCCTAGCGTCACGCTGGTGATTATTTTGGGAAACCTATATCTCTTGCTGCTCTGGCTGCCGATTACCCTGTTGACCTACTATGCGTTTTGGACCATTCAGTTTCTGGTGCTTCTCCCGATCGCGAGAGTATTCTTTCGGATCCCAACCCGAACTGCTCCCGCGAACCGCGCGGGGTACATGGCGACCGGACCCAGCAATGGTGGGAGATCAGTGATCTTACCGGTGATTCGAGGTGCCAGGAGCCGTGCGTAGCCCGACCGGCCCGGCCATGGTCCGATTGGGCAATTGAAGTCTGAATATGATCCGAAGATCGTGCGAGCAAGCAACGACGATTGCAAAAACAAAACTGCCGCGCGATGTTCGGCAAACCTCGCCACCGATAGCGTGAACGCTGTCCAGTGTGAGCGAGCAGCACCGGGCCGGTTGAGAGCGAGTCCGCCTCCGTCTACGCCTCAATTTGACTGCCCTGTGCATCGGCGCTATGGGTACCTTTGGTTCCCCGCCAACTACCAGGAGGAGAGAGAATGAGAACGTGGATCGTCACTGTTGGCGAGCCGCTCCCTTTCGATGAAGCAGGAGGCCGGCTTCATCGGACCGGCATGGTCGCCGAGACTCTACGGAACCGCGGCCATGAGGTTGTGTGGTGGGCCTCAACGCTCGATCACGGGCGCAAAATTCATCGGTTCGAGCAACCCACCACCGTCACGCTGCCCAATGGAGTGACGATCCGGATGCTCCACGGCGCCCGGTATACGAAGAACGTCTCCCTGGCCCGGATCTGGAATCACCGTCAGATCGCGGCGCAGTTCTACCGGGAAGCGGCGCGGATGCCCAAGCCCGACGTCATCCTGGCTTCGTTCCCCACCGTTGAACTGGCTGAGCGCAGCGCAACTTTTGGGAGAGAGGCCGGGGTCCCGGTGGCGGTTGATGTTCGCGATCTATGGCCGGACATCTTCATCCAGTACATACCGAAGATCTTCCGCCCTTTTGCTCCTCTGGCGCTTTCCCCCTTTGTCTGGCGGGCCCGGCGGGCGTTCACGCTTTGCACGTCCATCATCGGGATCACCGACAGCTATCTCGACTTTGGGACCCGGTACGCCGGGCGGGCTCGCGGACCGCAGGATGCGATCTTCGCGCTTGGCTCTTCGCGCCTAACCGAGCCGCCCGGGGATCTGACGGAGATTGCCACGACGCTCTCCGGGATGGGGGTTGACCCGCACAAAACGATCTGCTGGTTTGCTGGAACCTTCGGGATGACCTACGACTTGACCACCGTGATCGACTGCGCCCGGTTGATCGAGGGCAGCCACCCAGACGTGCAGTTCGTGTTCAGCGGGCAGGGGCACAAGTTCGACGAATGGTTTAGCCGCGCGCGGGGACTGCGCAACGTCATTTTTACCGGATGGCTGAATGCAGGCGGACTACACTACATGTCCACCATCGCCAAGGTCGGGCTGGCGGCGTACGGGCAGGGCGCACCGCAGAGCTTACCGAATAAGATCTTTGAGTATCTGGGTGCAGGCTTGCCGATTCTATCGAGCCTGGACGGGGAGTGTAAGGAGCTTTTGAGTTCCCACGGCTGCGGGTCAACCTATGCCGCGGCAGACCCTGTAAGCCTTCTCGAACAGCTGAAGCCCTATCTTGAGGATGAGGCTCACCGGTCGCGCTGTAGTGCCAACGCTACACGGCTCTTCATGGACCAGTTCCAGGCCACCGGAATCTACGGCCGCATGGCCGATCATCTGGAAAAGATTGCGCTGCAGCCCGCGGCCGAGGCGGTTCCGGAAGCTGGCGAAGATGGTGTAGCGGTGAAAGGATTTAAGGGCCGGCTTACGGCGGTCCAGTCGACCCACGGCGACGTACCGGACGGCTTCAGGACCTTCTGCTGGCGTCCGCGGCTGCTCTCTCCGTTTCCGCCGGTCCCGATCTGGGGGCTCGGAGCTGAGAAGATGATCTCCTGGCCGCACCTGCTCTACTATTACTTGCACGCCCTGCTTCATGGAATGAGGAGCGCTTACCGCATTGCGGCGGCAACGGATCAATCAGGCGCCGTCGCCGCGTTTGTGGTGGCGAGTGGCCGCGATTTCCGCTTCCCCTTCATGGGACCCAATGATACGCAATTGGGGCCAGTATGGACCGCGCCCGAACATAGAGGACAAGGGCTTGCGGCCGCATTATGCCGGCTCGTACTTCAGGATCTTCCCGCCAACCCGGAGAGTCACGTTTGGTGGTTTTCCTGGCCTAACAACCAATCCGCAGAGTCGGCCGCCCAGAAATTGGGCCTCAACTCCATCGGCGCGGTGGAGCGCAAGCGGGTCCTCGGCCTGCGCAAACCCCATAGCTACCGGCTGGCGACGTAATGGCAACGCCAATGGATGATCGAAAGATCTGGTTTAAGGGCGAAATCGTACCCGTGGCGGACGCCCGGATTAACGTCCTCGCCCCCACTTCGCAGTTTGGCCTGAACGTCTTCGAGGGCCTGCGCTGTTACTCGGACGCCGATGGCAGCGGCCAGTTGTCCGCCTTCCGGCTCGACGAACACCTGAACCGGCTGCTCGATTCCTGCAAGCTGATCGGGCTTACCTGTCCCTACACAAAGGAGCAACTGCGGCAGTATCTCCGGGATACAGTGGCCGCCAATAGCTACCACGAAGACACCAGCGTCCGGGTGACCTTGTTTGTGGACGGCGAAGGCTCCTGGAGTGCGCTGGGCCCGGTGGAGATGTTTATCGCACCCATCCGGAAGGCACGGACGAACATTGCTGCTCCCCCTCAACTGCGAGCCTGCATCAGTACGTGGGAACGGATCAATGACAACTCCCTCCCGCCGCGCGTCAAGGCGGGTGCTAACTATATCAACGGGCGGTACGCTCATCTGGAGGCTAAACGTCACGGCTACGACCTCCCGATCTTCCTGGGGCGAACTGGCAAGGTGGCCGAGGGCGCGGGCGCCTGCCTTTTCATGTTCCGCAAGGGTATCCTGGCGACACCCGCGCCGACGTCATCCGTCCTGGAAAGCATCACCCGGGACACCATCATGCGCCTGGGGATGGAACTGGGCCTCGAGGTGGTCGAACGAGAGATCGACCGAAGTGAACTGTATCTAGCCGATGAGTTGTTTCTCTGTGGGAGTGCCGCTGAGGTTACGCCCATCGTCTCTTTGGACGGGATTCCGGTCGGATTCGGCAAGCCCGGAGACGCGACACTGAAACTGCTCACAAGATATCTCGAAGTGGTCAGTAATGCCGAGCCAAAGTATTCTCATTGGTTATCGCCGATGTACTGAAAGAGCTGGCTAGGCTTCAAGACCTCGCCGCAATGGCCGTCCTCACCGTAACCGGACCCTGATCGCCCCGCACTTCTCATGAACCCCGGCAAAAGACTTCTCGACCTGGTGATCGCCTCGCTGGTGCTCCTCATCAGTTGGCCGATCTTCGTAGTGATCGCCCTGCTGATCAAGCTGGATTCCAAGGGGCCTGTTCTTTTTCTCCAGAGCCGCATCGGCCGGAACGGACGGCTGTTCCGCATGTACAAGTTCAGAACGATGGTGGTGAACGCCGAGAACATGGGCACGGGGCTCTTCAGCTATTCGGACGATCCACGGGTGACACGAGTGGGTAAGTACCTGCGCGGCGCCAGTCTCGACGAGCTTCCGCAGTTATTCAATGTGCTGGAAGGGACGATGTCGCTGGTTGGCCCGCGGCCACCGGTGGTGCATGAATTAGATGGTTATGGGCTCGAATCTCAGTTAGTCCTGCGGCTAAGCGTTAATCCGGGAATTACCGGCCTGGCCCAGATATCTGGCCGCAATACGCTCGAATGGCCGGAGAAGATCGTACTCGACAACCAATACGTGGAGCGCTTCAACCGGCTGGGGATTCTGGAGGACCTCCTTCTTCTGCTCCGCACGCCCTGGGCGGTGCTTTCCCGGAAAGATGTCATCGAACCCCGGCGGGATAAGCCCGAGGATGGAGTGACGCCATGAAAACACCCGCACCTGCCGGGGCGCGGAGCCTCTACGCTCAATTGCAACGCACGGCGCAGACGCACGGCGATGCGTTCTACGTCTTCGAAGAGCAAGTCTTTCGCCAGAACTACGCTAGCCTACGGGCGGCCTTCGAAGCACAGTATCCCCGGACGCAGATCGCCTACTCTTACAAGACAAACTACACCCCTCATGTCTGCCGCGTGATCCACCAATTGGGTGGCTTTGCGGAGGTGGTCTCCGAGATGGAGTTTGGACTGGCGCGCCGGCTCGGCGTGGAGGGGGAGCGCATAATTTACAACGGGCCCTACAAGTCCGTGGCCTCCGTCCGTGACGCTCTACAAGCCGGGACTATCGTCAACATTGACTCCCGGCGGGATTACGACATCGTGATGGCCGAAGCGGCGGCCGAGCCCGGCCGGAAGAACTCGGTTGGCGTACGGTGCAACTTTGAGCTTCCCGGTGTGGCGCGATCGCGGTTTGGTTTCGATACCGGCGGCGCCGAGTTCCGGGAGGTCACGCAAGGGCTTCGGCGTTCGCGGAATGTCACGCTGGCGGGCTTGCACTGCCACTTCCCGAGCCGCGATCTGGAATCATTCGGGGCGAGAGCACGAGGGATCCTCAGCATTGCCCGAGAGCTATTCCCAAAGCCACCGAAGTTCCTGAACCTGGGCGGAGGTTTCTGCGGAAGCATGCCGAAGTCCTTGGCCAGCAGGCAGAGCTTCAAGCCTCCGACGTTTGCCGACTACGCCGCGGCGATTGGCGAGCCGTTTGCAAAAGCGTATGGGACCTCGGGTGCCGCACCCACACTCTTCATTGAGCCCGGGACCGCGCTGGTGGCGAACACGTTCAAGTTCTACGCGCGGGTCATCAGCCTAAAGGAGGTGGGCAGCCGCAAGATTGCCACCGTGGCTGGCAGCATCTTCAATATCAGCCCGCAGGCGCGGACGCCGCACCTTCCGGTCCGGGTGATCCGGCAGAAGGGGGATGATGGCCCAGAGTCTCCGGCCCCCTATGACATCGCCGGATACACCTGCATCGAGGGCGACTATCTTACGAGAGATCTTATTGGGCCGGTCGAGGTGGGTGATTTTGTTGAGTACCGGAACCTAGGCTCCTACTCAATCGTAATGAAGCCGCCGTTTATCCTGCCGAACGTCCCCGTGCTGAGCGGGACGGGCGACAAGGCAGTCGTCCTGAAGCGCGGGGAGAGCATCGACGATCTGTTCCGGACTTTTCCCGGGGCGTAACCTGCCGGACGCAACCGTTGCCAATGGAAACCATCTACATCACCAACGATCCTTGGCGGGCCCAGGTAGCCGAGAGCGCGGGTGTCGACCGAGTGATGGTCGATCTCGAGATTATTGGGAAGCGAGAGCGCCAACCATTCGGCAACACTGTCATCTCAGAACATTCCCGCTCGGATGTCAGGCGGCTTCGATCGATCTTGAAGAAGGCGCAACTGCTGGTGCGGATCAATCCGCCGCATGAGGGGATGGAAGACGAGATCGGTGATTGCCTAGCGGAAGGCGCCGACATCCTGATGCTGCCGATGTTCAGCAACAAGCAAGACGTAAGCGCGTTTGTGGGCTGGGTGCGCGGACGAGCGAGGACGTGTCTGTTGCTCGAAACAGCCCCGGCCTTGGCCCGAATCGGCGAGATTCTCGAAACGGGGGGCATCGACGAGGTTCATCTCGGGCTTAACGATCTTCACCTGGCACTCAAGCTTGACTTCATGTTCGAGATCGTCTCGGGCGGCCTGGCCGATTACATGGCGCGGATCGTTCACCAGCAGGGGATCAAGTTGGGAATCGGTGGCGTCGCGCGGCTCGGGCAGGGGTTGTTGAGTGCCGAGCTGGTGTTGAGCGAGCACGTCCGCCTGGGCTCGACGCAAGTGATCTTGTCCCGCGATTACGGCAATATTTTCAACCAGCATTCGCCAGAGGCCGCGCCGGACGTCTTCCGCAACGAGGTCCAGAAGTTGCAGGCGCACGTCGAGCACTTGCGGAGCCTTCCGCCGGCCGATCTCGACGCCAACGCTCGCGCGCTGCAGAGCCAAGTGGCGGCGATCGCCAGCCAAATCGCCGCCCGGCGTGAAGGGCGCGCCGCGGTTTCCCCATCGTCGTGACGAAACGCAACGGTGGTAGGTACACCTGATTGCCGATATGCTAGGGTTTCATCAAATCAAACTGCGGGTAGTTGCAGGACCCGCGCATGCAGTTACCCTTCACGGACGCACGGACGACGTTCGGGTTGAAATGGCCAGCTTGCCGCAACGAGAGTATAGCGCCGCTCCGGAGGAGACTAAGTGCCGACAAAGCTGAATATCTACGTCAAGAGATATCTCCGATACGTTGAATATCTGCTCCGCTGGCTGATCCTGGAGAAGCCTCGCGGGCTTGATTTCTCCATGAGAGCGAAATCAGCGATCTCCATCGAGGGCAATCGCGGCTACGCTTTGACGTCGCGAAAGGCAGTGGAGAACATACTTCGCGGCTTGCCGATTGGCAAAGGTGACAGCTTCCTCGATATCGGCTGTGGCAAGGGAGGCGTGCTGTGGTTTGGCAGTGCCTTTCCGTTCGGCCGGGTGGCGGGGATCGAGGTTGAGCCTCACCTGGTTGAGATTGCCCGGCGCAACATGCAGGTGCTGCATCTGGAAGACCGCATCGAAGTGATCGCTGCGAATGCCGTGACGTTTGAGCATTACGGCGAGTTCAACTTCTTCTTCCTCTTTAATCCCTTCGATGCGGAGATCTATCGGGCGGTGCTCACCCAGGTCTTCTCTTGCCTGGCCGCACGAGGTGACGCTGATCGAACAGTTTGGCTACTCTGCTACGGCGACTCGAATGCCGCGGTGATCGAGAACAGTGGTTGCTTTGAGCTGCACCGTAATGAGACTTGCCCGTATCGGGGCAACTCCGTGCGGATCTGGAAGTCCAAAGTGGGCTGCCACTGGGGGCGCGCGTCCGCGGCACCTGGGGCGGCTCTCAATGGAGATAGTGCCCGGAGTCAAGCCGCGGGAGCCGATGTTATCGCGGATGACTCCACCGTAAGACCGAATTCCGCTGGCCCCGGCGAATCGGCGTTATTGACCAGGGAAGGTAACCAATCCCACCATCATGCCCGGACCTAAGCTTAGTTTGTTCAGTTGGCTCGATAGAATCAAGGACATGGAGAAGGTGCCACGGCTGCTGGTGTGGGCCGTGCAGATCTGTATTTTCATTCTCTCCGGCGTGGCCGCCTTCCTATTGCGGTTTGATTTTACCGTACCCGCGGCCTACTTTCAGTATTTCGTGTGGGCGTTGCCCATATGGGTGCTGGTGAAGACGGTCGTCTTCCGTCTGTGTGGCCTTGACCGGGGATGGTGGCGGCTGGTCTCGATCCACGATGTCTTGTGGATTGCCGTTGGCAATGTCCTCGGCACCCTCGCGAGCGCGGCGGTGATCTTCGCGTTGGCGCCACGGGGCTTCCCCCGGTCGCTCTACCTGCTGGACCTGATCGTCTGCTCGCTGGCCACCAGTGGGGTGCGGGTCGTCACTCGCATCTTGCAAGATTCGCTCCGGAATGGGAATGGGATCGAAGGTCAGAAGAGCGTTCTGATCTATGGCGCCGGTGAGGCGGGCATTACGCTGGTCCGCGAGCTGCGGTCGAACGCGACGCTCCACTATCGAGTGGCGGGCTTTGTGGATGACAATACCCAAAAGCTGGGGCTCGCCATTCACGGCATCAAGGTGCTGGGGCCAGGAACGGCTTTGGCCGAACTGGCCCTGCGGCACAAGGTGGACGAGGTACTGATCGCCATTCCCTCCGCAACCGGCCGCCAGATGACCGACGTGCTCGCCCGGTGTCATCAGGCGGGAGTGCGTTGCCGGACGATCCCGGCGCTGGCGGAGGTGATCCAAGGGCGCGGGCTGGCGAACCAGATCCGGGACGTGGCGGTGGAGGACTTGCTGGGCCGCACGCCGGTGCGCCTGGAAGAGGAGCGGATCCGCGCCGCCCTGGCCGGTCGGGTGGTGATGGTGACTGGCGCGGCGGGGTCCATTGGTTCCGAACTGTGCCGGCAGATTGCCCGCTTCAACCCGGCCGGGATTGTCGGGTTCGAAATCGCGGAGTCGCCCCTATTTGAAATCGAACGCGAAATGCGCCAGACGTTCCCGCAGACGGCGTTCCATGCCGAAATCGGCAGCATTCAGAACCGGGCGCGTCTGGACGAAGTCTTGCGCCAATACTCGCCGTCGGTGGTCTATCATGCTGCCGCTTACAAGCATGTGCCCCTGATGGAGGCGCACGTGTTTGAGGCGATTGAGAATAACGTGATCGGCACCTACAACCTGGCCATGGCCGCGGGAGAATCTGGTGTCGAGGACTTCGTGATGATCTCCTCCGACAAGGCGGTGCGGCCGACCAACGTGATGGGCGCCACCAAGCGGATTGCTGAACTGCTGCTGCTGGCCCAGCAAAATGGACGAACCAAGTACGTCGCCGTGCGTTTTGGCAATGTCCTCGGCTCCAACGGCAGCGTGATTCCGATCTTCAAGAAGCAGATCGCGGCCGGGGGCCCAGTCACCGTGACGCATCCGGAAATGCGGCGCTTCATCATGACCATTCCTGAAGCCTGCCAGCTGGTCCTGCAGGCCGCGGTGAATGGGCGTGGCGGCCAGATCTGCGTGTTGGACATGGGCGAAGCGGTAAAGATCGTTGACTTAGCAAAGAACTTGATCCTTCTATCTGGACTTAGGCCGGATGACGACATTGCCATCAACTTTACGGGTATGCGGCCGGGCGAGAAGCTCTACGAAGAGGTAAGTACGATGCTGGAAGAGACCGTGCCCACCGCTCACGAGAAGATCCGGATCTTCATCGGCGACCGCCGGCCGGAGGCCGACATGCTTCTCTGGCTGGAGCGTCTCCGCGAGATGTGCGCCACGCGCGACATCGGCCGGTTGGTGCTGGCGTTGAAAGAGATCGTGCCCGACTACAGCCCAAGCGCACACTTGCTGAAGCGGGTGATTGAAAGCCGGCCGCTGGCGGCCACGGCGGAACAACGATGAAATACGCTGTTGCCGCGAGTGCCTGCCGTCTCCTCCGGGATCAAGCTGATCTTCGGAATCAAGGCCCACAGTAGGCACGATTGAACGGCCGGTCAGCCATTTTCGGCCTGTGGGGCTTTATCGTGGGGAGTGTCCTCACCGGTTCCCTGCTGCCTGCCAACCTTCCTCTGATGGTGGCAGTCGGCCGCCTGCAGATCAACGATAAGGTCCTGCATTTTGGCGCCTACTTTGCGCTGGCCTTCCTCCCCGTGATCGGGTTTCAGGATCGCCGGACAGGCTATCTGGTGGGCGTGTCCATGTTTGCTCTGGGATTGCTGCTGGAACTTGGCCAATTCTTCTCGCCCGGGCGGGCGGCGGACTTGGCCGATGTGGCCGCCAACGGCTTAGGCATCGGCTGCGGCACCATCATGGGGCTGGTCGTGCGCGCTTGGCTGGGGCCTGCTCGCACCAACCCGCCGCTGGCTCCTTAGGTGCCAGGCGTCGCCTTGGGCCGCAATGGCTTTACGGTGTAAATTGCGGCTCGATCGAAATCGCTCGAATAAATAGCCACACGCAGACCACCGAAAACAGACCTATCAGCGCCACGCGGAAAGCGAACGGGCCCCGCTTGTGCCGCCACATCCCCCAACGCCGCTCCACATCTCGCCAACCCCGTGGCCGCTTAAACTTGGGGACCGCGAACCCGAACCGCTTCACGCCGAAGGAGCGGCCACAGGTCCGGCACCGCATCTTCTGGACGCTGAACAACCCCAATAATCCGCCGAAATGATCCCTACTGGCGGACCGCCTGACGTTCGGGCTGCCACAATGCGAACAATTCATCTCCATATCCTACTCGATAGCCGCGCCATCGCCTACCATTGGCGAACTATTTTTGACGCAATTCGAGATGGAATTCAAGCGTGGCCCAGCCCCGGGCCACGCCATTTCTAACGCCGCCAGATCAAAAGTCCCGAAATCGTCGCCAAGCCAAAGCTTGACGCTTTCTCGGCTAAATTGACGGCCGTTTTCCGGCTGGTATTCTCTGGGATGTACAACAGGTCTTCGGGCTCCAGGCGCACGTCGAGCGTCTGACGCCGAAAGATCTTGGCCAGCTCAACGGGAATCTCCGTCTTGCTGCCATCGGTCGCGGGCCGGAAGATGTAGGCCGTCTTCATGGAGAAGGTCGACACGCCCTCAGCCAGCGACAGCGCCTTCATGACGGTCATGGGCGTGCCTTCACGCAGGACGAACGCACCGGGCTTCTTGACGTTGCCCGCCACGTAGATCCGCTTCGCTTCGGGCACTCGAATCTCTTCCCCGCCCTGCAATTCCAGGTTCAATTCAGGCTTGGCCTGATCGATCAATTCGCGGACGGAGATTCGGGTGAGCAGAAGCTTCCCCGGGTTTTCTTTGTCCGGCCGGCTGACCACGATCTCCTGGCCCGCCTCCTGGGTGAGGCCCTCGGCCCGGCCCAGGGCTTCCAGCAACTTCATGCTGCCCGCGGCCTGAAACGTGCCCGGCTTCTTGACGGCGCCCATCACGCTGATGGGCCGGGAGTGGTACTCCACCACCGTTACGGCGACGATGGGCTCCACGAGAATCCCACCCGCTTTGAGCGAGTTGGCGATGATCCCCTCAAGCTCGCCGGGCAGTAATCCCTCGGCCTTCAACTTACCTTTGACCATCGGCAGGCTGATGAAGCCTTCCGCCGATACTCTGACCGTCCTGGTCAGTTCCGGAGCATCGTAAACCGACACTCCAATCAGGTCATTGGCGCCAATTCTTAGACCTGGTAGATTTGCGACCGCGGCATCCGCCATCGGTCCATACGCCGTCTGCTTGGGCTGAGCAGTCATGACCGAACACATCACGAGTCCGAGTCCGAATCCAAAACGCAAAAACAGTCCAACACTCATCTTGCTTCACTCCTGCCTGCTCTATCATATAGGGGACGCATAGGCGATCCCTTCTGCACTAAACTACGAAAATCTGCGCAACCTAACGCCAGCATCGCCCAAACGAGGGCTGCAAACTGCGGCACCTGCTGCATCGGATAGTCCACCAAACCGTGGAGTAAAACCACCGGCACACCCAGACACCACGGGCAGGCCCAGGCGAGGCGAACGGCCAGGGCACCCACCCCCAACATCAGCAGTAACAGCGCCACGCCGCCTTCGGCCGGCCACTGCAACCAGTCACAATGGGCCTGATTGACAAACAAGCCGGTGTCCAGCCGGGCGAATTCACCATAGGCGCTGGAAAACGTCCCCAAGCCAAAACCGGTTAAAGGCCTCTCTCGAATCATATCGAGAGTTGCGAGGGCGATCGGTAGGCGCGCATCCTCACGAATATCGGATTGAAAGCGAGATTGCAAAAATTCCCAGCCCACCACCCCGCCGGCCAAGACCAACAGAGCGCCTACTTGGGCGACGGACCGCAACATCCGGCCTCGATCGACGCGGCCGCCCAACCCCACCAGGAAAAAGAAAACGGCCGTCTCGACGATGCCGACCACAAACCCGGAACGGGAGCCTGCCCCGATTGAACCAGCGAGCATCCCCATACCCAGGACGACCCACGGAATCGCCACGCGCGGCCGTTCGATGGCGCGATAGAGGGTCATCGGAATGAACAGCTCGACGAACTGCGCGTACTTATTCCGGTAAAGGAACGGACCCAGCGGGACGATGGGCCGGTCCAGCTCAAACAGCCAGAACACCTTCCCGTTGGCCGTAAAGTACTGCACGATCCCCACAATGGCGACTGCGGCCGCAAACCACAGCAGTCCCTGCCGGACGGCGTCTCGCAAGCTGGCGCGGACGGCGAACTGCGCGGCGATCACCACCACCAGCCCAAAGGTTGCCCAATGGGCCATGGCGGCAGCAGTTTCCCACCGGTTCACCGTCCAGCCTGAATACAACTGGACGGCCCCAATGGCGACCGCGGCCCAGGGAACACAGGCCACGGCGGGAAACTCCACTCGAAACGGCCGATAGGCGAATGCGCAACAGCAGACGGCCCCCAGGGCGAAGAAGCCGCCCTCAAAAACGGCCAGCGCCCAACGCTGAGAAATCCAAGCCGTTAGCACCCCAAACATCAGCAAACAGCACCAGGTAATGGCGAGGGCGCGTTGGAACGGAGGGTTCAATTGGGTACCGCCCGGATGTTCCTCAGCCAGAGTTCGCCCTCAGGCCGCACCGCGCCCACCGGCTGCGCCAACACGAGCGTCAGCCGCCGCAACCGGTCCTGGCCGGCGGCCGGGATCACAAAATGGCCGGTCGACCAATCTTCACTTGAAAATCCGCCCTCCACTGGCAGCGCCTCAGCATCGAGCATCCAGGAAAAAGCCGCTTGCCGCGGGGTGATGCCTCGGGTGCGGAAATCAAAGCTCACCTGCCAGGCGGTGCCTTGGGGGAGAACCAGCGGCTGGGCCAGCAACTCGTTGGTGCCCTCCTGGTTTCCTGAGAAAATGAACTTTACTGTACCGGTTCCCGGGTGATGGACGCCCTCGACCCCGGCCGGGATCGTCATGCGCCAGTCGAAACCACGCCCCAGGAACGGGCGCGCGAAATCGCCATTGATGATCAGCGAGCCCGGCGCGGCGACCACGGAGCCGATCAGCGCCGATTTACAAGCCTGATTCCAAAGCCGCAACGCCGCCACCCCGTGACCGTCGCCGCGTAGCCGCTCCACTGCGGCGATGACGGTCTCTGGTTGCCGCCGGATAGCGGGTTCGTCCAGCTCCATTTCGACAAAACGGCTCGCCACCCGCTCCAAGAGGGCGGCTCCCGCCGCGTCAACGGGGGTTCGAGTGAGGAATGCGACGAACTCAGCGTAGGCATGGGCAGCGCGGGGCAAAAGTTGTTCGGCGATTTCGGCATCCGTAAGATCTTGTGAACGGGCGAGTTCAAAGGCCGCCGCTGTCTCGCCATACGACCGGGCCAGCGCTGACCGAATCCAGTCGATCACCTTGGTGCGATCACCCCGCCGCGCATAGTAGTTCGCCAGAGTCCATCGAGGGAGCCACAGGCGATTCCATCTTTCCGCGGTTTTCAAGTATTCCTCCGCCAGGGTCGAGTCGCCCTTTATCTCGGCGTACACACCCGCCGGAATCAGGATGCGCGGATTTCTCGGATCCAATTGCGTGGCGGCTCGCCAGCTGCCCCGCGCCTCCAGCCCGGCCAGCTCCTCATAAAGGGCCTTCGCGCGGAATCCCTGCGCATTGAGAGGGTCAAGTTCCGTGGAACGGGTGACGCTCGCCAGGTCCGGACGACGCCGCAACTGGTCCGCCCAGCCCAATTGTACCGACCACGCCACCGCCCGCAGGAGAATTCCCGCGGCCGCGAGGGCAGATAGGCGCAAAAATATCGGAGAAATCCTCATGTTTTCGCAGAAGCTGCCGAAGTGCTGTCAGCGACCAACTTTCGCAACTTAACCCCAAGATTACACTTGTGTTTTGGGGGTGAAGTGTCGATAATACCGTAGTAGAGGGCTTAATGCGCGCCCCAACTATTTTTCTGTTCAGGACGATAAGTCTTTCTGTGCAGGACGAATCTGGTTCGATGCTCGCACATCTAGGGTGGCGTGGCGGAGTTTTCCGGCGATATGCCGGACGAAGGAAAAATGGGTTATTGGAATGAAAAAAATCTTTGTGGTTTTCTGTACAGCACTCGGGACAGCCTTCGCCGCCGGTCCAGTGATCGGCGTGGCGGTTTCGCAGGGCCGTCTTGAAGTGAACAAGACGGTGGTGGATGGCAATGCCAATCTTTCGGCGGGAACATCCGTCAAAACATCGGCCTCCACCTCAATGCTGCACCTCACCAACGGATCCAACGTTGCTTTGGATCGTGAGTCGGAAGCGAAGATTTTCGCTGACCATGTGGTGCTGGAGCGGGGCGCTGGCCAGCTGGCCGGAAAGAATGCCTATGCCGTTGAAGCGATGGGCTTTCGCGTGACGGGCGATGGCGCCCAGGCTCGCGTTGATATGAAGAAGGACTATATCATCGTGGCGGCGCTGTCCGGCACCGTTCGGGTGACCGATGGAAATGGCATTCCGGTGGCCAATGTCACGCCGGGCCGGGCACTGGGGCTTCAGCCTACGTCAGGGTCCGCCACGTCCACCATGACGGGCCGGCTAGGGCAGGAGAACGGCCGCTTTGTGCTGCCGGACGAAACCTCCGGTTTGAAGGTGGAGTTGACCGGCAAAGGCCTGGATCGCGAGATCGGGCGCCGGATTGAAGTGTCCGGTGCGCCGAAAGCATCGGCTGACCGGTCCACCCAGGTGATTGAAGTTGCCCGGTTGAACCGTTTGACCGACGAACCCGTTCCGGGCCCGGCTCCCTCTCCCGCACCGGCCGCGGGTAGCTGGGCTGCGCTGGGCGTTTTCACCAAGACAATGGTCTTCGTCGGTATCGCGACGGCGATCGCCATCCCGACGGCGGTTATCATCAGCCAGTCCAACTAGGCGTTACCGAATTCTTCGGTGGCATTTCTCAGGCCCTCTGCCCTTCGGGGTTGAGGGCCTGTACTATTTGAGCCTTGCCGCTGATTCGGCAGCCTGTCGCCTGGCGGCCAACCGGCGACGCTTTCTATTTAAAGATCCCCGCCTTGTCCCACAGTCTGACCGTGGAATTCGTCAGATCCACCAACTTGTCCACCACCCCTTTGAAGTAGGCGTCGGCCTTGCCCTGGTCGAATTTTACGTAGCCTTGCTTGGGCTGATAGAGGATGATCGAGGCGGGGAAGGGGTAGGCGGACCAGGTGCCGGCGGTTTGGCGCGGGAGGGCGAGCGAATCGTCGTAGAGATCCTGCCGCACCTGGGCGCGGTCGATGGCCTGGATCATGGCCGTCTCATTCCAGCCGGCGTGGCCGCCGTCCTCATTGAAGGTGCGGTAGGTGACATCGGAGCAGTAGCTCCACCAATCGATGGACAGAATCCGGACACTCTTCTCGCGGCCGATCTTTTCGGCCAGGTCGGCCAGTACGGCACTTTGTCCGCCGTGGCCGTTGACCAGGATGATGTTCTTGAACCCGATGCGCGCCATGCCCCGGAGGACGTCGCCCACGTAGGCGCGGTAGGCCTCGTCACTGATGGTGAAGCCGCCGGCAAACGCATCGAGCCGTCCGGTGATGCCGTACGAAACGACGGGCGCCACCAGCGCGTTCACCCGCTCCGCCATGGCCTTGGAGATGGCTACCGGGGCCGTAATGTCGGTGCCATTGCCGGTGACGCCGTGGGCTTCGAGAGTGCCTAACGGGACAAGAACTGTTTCGATTTTCTTGGGCACCAGCTCGCGGAACTCCATCCAGTTGATGGAGCTGAGTTCGCGCGAGGTTTGGGCCGAAAGCAGAGAAGCAAACAAACCGATGATGAGTAGCCGCATGGTCCATTCTAGGACCAGATTTGGGCACCCGGGGACAGGCGCGGCGCTGGCGGCTTGTGTAGTGCAAGTGCCGACTCGGGGAGGGCCACTGCGGACGCCTCAGATCAAAGCCTATTCCACTTTCCCTTGCCCGAGGCGGAATGAATTCCGCCTGCAGGCTGAAGGCCTGCGCCACCCCGGGCCGCGCCAAGATCTGCCGCAGTACGTTAAAGCCGGACGATTTTGGCGGAGTGCAAGCCCTTGCAGGCGTTGCGGGTGTCGACAATCAGTTGGGATTGTTCCACCAGGGCGGGGTAGTTGAACCGCTCATGATTGGTGACGATGACGACGCAGTCGGCCTCGGGGGCCAGGCCCGGTTGGGAGGCGAAGGGGAGGTTCTCGTGTTCCAGGGTGGCAACGTAGGGATCTTCGTAGGTGATCCGGGCGCCGGTCCGCAGCAACAGGTGGATGATGTCGAGCGCGGGCGATTCGCGCACGTCGGCGATGTCGCGCTTGTAGGCGACGCCCATGATGTGGATGTGGGAGCCCTTCAGCGGCTTGGACTGTTCATTGAGTGCCCACTGGATCTTGTCGACCACGAAATGCGGCATCTGGCCATTGATATAGCCCGCCAGTTCGATGAAACGCGCCTCGATGCCGGCCTGCTTTGACTTCCAGGAAAGGTAGAACGGGTCGATCGGAATACAATGGCCGCCGAGGCCCGGGCCCGGGTAGAACGGCATGAATCCAAAGGGCTTGGTCGCCGCGGCGTCGATCACTTCCCAGACATCAATGCCCATCCGGGAGCACATCACTGCCAGTTCATTCACCAAGCCGATGTTGATCATGCGGAAGGTGTTTTCGAGCAGCTTGGCCATTTCCGCCGCCTGGGTGGAGCTGACGCCGACCACCCGGTCCAGCGCCTGGGAGTAGAACAGTTGGCCGAGTTCGCCACACGCGCTGGTGGTGCCGCCGACGACCTTGGGGATGTTTTTGGTGTGGAACTGGGGGTTGCCGGGGTCCACCCGTTCCGGCGAGAAGCAGAGGAAGAAGTCCTGGCCCACCTGCAGCCCGCCGTTTTCGAGAATGGGCCGCACCAGTTCGTCGGTGGTGCCGGGGTAGGTGGTGGATTCCAGGATGATCAGCATGCCGGCATGGAAATGCTCGGCGATCGCCTCGCAGGAGGCGACGATGAAGCTCATGTCGGGGTCTTTGGTTTTGCGCAGCGGCGTCGGGACGCAGATGTTGATGGTGTCGAGGCCCGCCACGGCGGCGAAATCGGTGGTGGCCCGCAGCTTGCCAGCGCGGGTCAACTCCGCCACTTCGGCCGACGGCACGTCCTGAATGTAGGACTCGCCGCGGTTGATGGCCTCCACTTTGCGTTCCGCCAGGTCGATGCCGATGACTTCGAAGCCAATTTTGGCGTACTCGACGGCCAAGGGCAGCCCCACGTAGCCCAAGCCCACCACACCGACCTTGGCCGTGCGGCTCTTGATCTTCGATTCCAGCGACTCAAAATGGACCGAACGCGGCTGGGCGAGGGCCCCCGGAGTGGTGATCAGAACGCTTGTCTCCTCAAACCGGGTGGAGGGCCAGGACTTCTCCCGGCACCCGCCCCTCTGGAGGGCGGCCCGTAATTGCAGTGTAGTATGTCGCGCTGGAACGGCGCTATGCGCGCGCCGCCTGGGCGGCCTCGTCCGGGAGAGCCCGCATCCGATCCAACTGCTCCGCGCGTTTGGCGGCCAGGCGGTCTCGCAGCACTTTGTCGAGAGCATTGCGCTGCGCCGGGTTCGCTTTCAGGAACTGCCGCGCGTTCTCGCGGCCTTGCCCCAGCCGCTCCCCCCGGTAGCTGTACCAGGTGCCGGACTTTTCGACCAACTGCTCGGCTACGGCCAGATCGAGCAGGTCGCCTTCGCGGGAGATGCCTTCGCCGTAGAGAATGTCGAACTCGGCTTCACGAAAGGGGGCGGCCACTTTGTTCTTCACCAACTTGACCTTGGTGCGATTGCCGATGACCGCTTCCCCCTCTTTGATCGGGCCGGAGCGGCGGACTTCGGCGCGGATGGAGGCATAGAATTTCAGTGCGCGGCCGCCCGTGGTGGTTTCCGGATTGCCGAACATCACCCCAATCTTTTCTCGAACCTGGTTGATGAAGATCAGGCAGCAGTTGGTCTTGGAGACGGCGCCGGTGAGTTTGCGGAGGGCTTGCGACATCAGGCGGGCTTGCAGGCCCATGTGGGAGTCGCCCATTTCGCCCTCCAGTTCGGCCTTGGGCACCAGCGCGGCGACGGAATCCACCACCAGCACGTCGATCGCCCCGGTGGCCACCATTGTGGCGGCGATCTCGAGCGCCTGCTCACCGGAATCGGGCTGGGCGATCAGCAATTCGTCCAGTTCGACGCCCAGCCGCTTGGCATAGTCGGGGTCCAGGGCATGCTCGGCGTCGATGAAGGCGGCGGCGCCCCCGGATTTCTGGGCCTCGGCGATCACATGCAGCGCCAGCGTGGTCTTGCCGGAGGACTCCGGGCCAAAGATCTCGATCACGCGGCCTCGCGGGAAACCGCCCACGCCCAGCGCGGCATCGAGCGAGACCGACCCGGAGCTGATCACGGAGACGGGAACCACTGTGCCCGTGCCATATTGATGCACCGCGCCCTTGCCGAACTGCTTCTCCATCTGGACCAGCGCCTGGTGAATCAGCCGCCGGCGCTCCTCACTCATGGGCATAGGCGAAACCCTCCATAGAGTGCAAGTGGCGCTGCCGCGGGCAGATTCTCGTAAATCATTTGTCTTTTTCTTGCGATGCGATTGCGCTGAAGAGTTTCTGGGGATCTGCCGATAGCCCACTAGCTGCATGAGGATAGAGACCAACTCGTTCGGGCCCATCGAGTGCGCGGAAGAAGACGTGATTCACTTCCCGCAAGGCTTGCCGGGCTTTGAGTATGAGACGGCCTTTGTGGCGATCGAGCGGCCCCACTCGCAGCCCGTGGTCTTCTTGCAGAGCGTTCAGACCCCTGGCCTGTTCTTTGTCACGCTGCCGGTGGAAACGATTGATGGCGGCTATCACCTCAAACTCAGCGACGAGTACCGCCGCATTCTGGGCATTGCCGAAGAGGCGACGCGGGACCTGCTGACGCTGGCCATTGTGTGCATGCCCGATGCCGGCATACCGACGGCCAATCTTCTGGGGCCGATCGTCGTGCACCGCACCGCGCGGGTGGCGGTGCAGGCCGTGCGCGATGATACGGCGTATTCCGCCTCACAACCGCTATTTCCGGGGGCGGCCTAACATGCTTGTGATCCGGCGGCGTGCGGGCGAAACTCTCCTGCTGGGAGAGAACACGGAAGTGGAAGTGCTGGAGATTGAAGGCTCACAGGTGAAGCTGGGGATCCGGGCCCCGAAAGAGGTCCTGATCCTGCGCAAAGAGATCTACGAGACTTCTCAGGCGAACCGCTCCGCGGCGCGCAACGCGGTACCTGCTGGCCTGGCGGGACTTCTCGAACGGCTCCGGTAGCCGCCGCCCGCGATTCCGCCCCTTTTCCCGCTTCCTCACCGGCCGCGCCCGCGTGCCGATATCGTCACTATGCCCTGTCGCGGAAACACTGGTCTCACCCCGCACCGCCTACCGCTGTCAAGCAAACCGCAAAATTTCTCTCACACCGTCTGATTGGGTTCCGATATGCCCCGTGAGGTCAGAACTGACGGGAAAGGATTCCCGCCTTGATCTCGCGCCGGACGGCGAAGCCGCCGGGCGGAACCTACACTTCACGGAGAGAAAACAGTGGCATTTTCCACCAACACCAACATCGCTGCCCTGCAGGCGCAAGAGTATCTGCGCGTCAACAGCGACTTCCAGCAAAAGACCATTGGCCGCGTCACCAGCGGCTTGCGCATCACGGCCTCCGGCGACGACGCTGCGGGCTTGGCCATCGCCAACGGGTTCCGTTCCGACCAGGCGGTGTTGACTCAAGGTATCCGTAACGCCAACGACGGTCTCAGCCAGCTGCAGATCATCGACGGCGGCATCAACAACATTTCGAAACTGCTCGATCGCGCCCGCACCCTGGCCACCCAGTCCGCTTCCGGTACCTTCACCGGTTCGCGCACTGTGCTGAACAGCGAATTCCAGAGCGTCCTTGGTGAAATTGATCGTCAGGCGCAGGCCATCGGCCTGAACACCTCCGGCGAGTTCGCCAAGTCACTGTCGGTCTTCATCGGCGGTGGTAAGGCCTCCGGCGGCATCACCCAGATCAGCAACGGCGCCGTCGCGGTCGATCTGTCGGCTTCGACCGTCGACACCAAGAGCCTGGGCCTGAAGGGCGTGCAGGCCAAGGGCGTCGATGGCACTGACATCGGCACCGGCTCAGCCACCACCAGCCTGGCGCAGATCCTGGGCAACGCCACCAACACCGCCTCGTTGGCCACGGCCAACAAGACCCGCTTCACCCTCCGCGGACCGGGCTTCTCCGGCCAGGGCGTCAACATTGACGTCAACACCAACGCGGTGGGCAGCACGGCCGACTTGGTGACCAACATCAACAACGCCATTGATGCCGCCGGTGCGGTGGGTACGCAGTCGGCCACGGCGCTGAAGAACGCGGGCATCCGCGCCTCCGTCGTGACGGACTCCACCGGCAAGCAGCAGCTGGCCTTCAACTCCTCCACCACCGCCTTCCAGGTGGAAGCGGGTGACCGTACGGCGAACGCCCTGCTGGGCAAGTACGAACGCAACGCTTCCTTGACGGGCTCCGATACGGGCGTTGGCGTCAACACCAACACTGCGACCTCACTGCAGGTGGCGATTGACGGCGGCTCCGCCATCACCGTTTCGTTCGCTGACAACGGTGCCGGCGGCACCACATCCAAGGGCTCCATTGTGTCGCAGTTGAATGCGAACAGCACCTTTGCCGCGGCCGCTTCGGCCTACCTGGAAGGTAACCAGGTGGTCATTAAGTCCAAGGGCAACTCGAACTCTTCCTCGGTGGCCATCACCGGTGGCACCCTGGCCACTCGCCTGGGCCTGAGCACCACCACGTCCACGGCGGCGGCCGCCTCAACCGGCGCCGACGTCAACACGCGGGTGCAGGGCAACCGGGCCGTCCCTGGTGGCGCCAATGTCACCGGCACCGACGGGACCGCCACGCTGAACATCACCAGCACCACCAACAATCTGGATCTGACCGTGGGCGGCACCAATGCGGTCCTGTCGCTGACGGCCGGCACCGGCCTCACCAAGGCTCAGATTGCCGCCGACATCAACACACAGATCGCCGCCAGCGCCCTGGCCAATAAGTTGACGGCGACCGTTGAAGCCAACAACAAGATCACCCTGACGGCGCTCAACTCGGGCGACAGCGTCACGGTGAACACCCCGGCCACCAACCCCAACGTGAACCTCGGCTTCACCGCGGGCACCAGCACCTCGAACACGTTCCAGACCAGCGACACGATCAAGTTCCGCTTCCAGGGCGGCGGGCTGGACAGCCCGGTGGATGTATCGCTGAACGCCGCGACGGCGGGCAGCACGACGGTCTCCTCCGTGTTGACCGACCTGGTCAGCAAGGTGGCCAACAACAGCTCCCTGCTGGCGGCCGGCATCTCCCTGACCACCGCGGTGGCGGGCAACAACCTGGTGTTTAAGAGCTCCAATGGCGAGAGCTTCCAGGTTTCCGTGACGGGCGACACGCAGAACAAGCTGGGCTTTGGATCCTTCCAGGCTGGCAGCGGCGCTTCGTTTGACTACACCAGCATCACGGCCGGCTCGGTATTCGCCGGAACGTTTGATCCGGCGAACACATCGCAACAGGGCACGCTGCAGTTCTCGCTGAATGGCGCGGCCAGTTCGGGCAATGCCGTCACAGTTACCCAGCTGTCCGACCGCGGACAAGTGACGGGAACAGCCCCCGTGGGCGCGGCCGCCATCACCTTGGCGACCACCAGCCTCTACCTGGTGGTGGACGGTACGGCCGCCGCGGCCATCACCCTCACCTCCGGTAACACGATCAGCCAGCTGGCCGGCGAAATCAATGCGGCCGCCGTGGGTGTCACCGCCGATGTGGTGGGCAGCGGCGCCAGTTCCACTCTGCGCATCCGGTCCAACAACTCGGGCACCAGCTCGTCGGTGGTGGTCACCACCGGAGCGGGCAGCGTCACCCTCTCCGACCTGGGCCTGACCCTGGGCCAGGTGGGCGTGGGCAGCAGCGCCGCCACCATCCGCCAGGACGTGGCCGATCAGATCAACACGGCCATTGCCGCTAATTCCGACCTGCGCAACGCCGGCCTGCAGGCCAGCTTTGATGGTTCCAACCAGCTCGTCGTGGCGTCCAACAACGCCACCTCGTTCCGCCTGACTGCCTTTGGCAACACCGACCTCGGGTTCGGCAAGGCCGGCGGCAGCTACAGCGGACCGTTGGCCCAGGGCGCCTCGGCCACCAGCGCGACCGTGAACGCGGCGGGTGCGAATGCCACCACCGCGCTGACCTACAGCGATCTGGCCTTTGGTGGTGACGACCAGGCGGTGACCATCACGGCCAGCGACTCCTCCGGCGCCAAGCAGAGCTTGAGTGTCACGCTCCGCAATGATGCCGGCGGCCGCAATGCCCGCAGCATTGACGATGCTGTGAAGGCGATCAACGACTCGCTGCAACAGTCCAACAACGCCACGCTGAAGCAGATTGTGGCCGTCAAGGAAAACACCGGCGGCGCCGAGAAGATCCGCTTCCTGAGCACCGTTGGCGGCTTTGAAGTGGGTGTCGGCTCCACGCCGGGCGCCACTGGCTTCACGCAGCCCACGGGCGGCATCGACAAGTCGGCTGTCGTGGGATCGGGCGCCAACAGCGCCATCGACACCCAGTCGGCCGCCGAAAACGCGGTTAGTGCGCTGTCGGCCGCAGTTTCGGCCCTCGGTAATGCCCAAGCCGTCGTCGGCCGCGGTCAGAACCAGCTGAACTTCGCCGTCAACCTGGCCAGCTCTCAGCTGACCAACCTGGCGGCATCCGAGTCCCGCATCCGTGACGCTGATCTGGCGGCGGAAGCGGCCAACCTCACCAAGGCGCAGATTGTCTCGCAGGCCGGCGTTGCCGCCCTCGCGCAGGCCAACTCCGCCCCGCAGGCTGTGCTGGCCCTCCTCCGGGGTTAAGCTCGGCGGCTAATTGAGTGGTTCATCCGGTCTGGCTTGAAAGGGAGGGCGTTCGACGCGCCCTCTCCTGAGCCCGGCCGGATGACCCTCCATTCAGCTCTGGCGGAGCGGACTGGCAGCAGCTAGCCATCTCCATCTACCCACCGGTAACGCCCTTCTGGGACCGCGCAGCTTTGCGGCCTCAGCTCTGGCGTTTCGTCTCTTGTCGTGCGACTGCACTCTGGAATGCTGCGTTAAGGAATTCCGTGACTCCCTCACCCCATCGCGCCAACTTTCATCGCGCCGTGGCCCACCACCGGTCCGGCCGGCTGCGCCAAGCCGAACGCGTGCTTTCACGCATTCTGGCTGAGCGCCCGGACGACCCGGACGCGTTGGACCTGCTGGGGGTGATTACGGCCGAAAGCGGCCAGGCGGAGCGGGCCTGCACTCTGATTGCTCAGGCCATTCGCCTGGGCGGCCCCACGGCCACTTACTGTTCCCACTTAGGTGCCATCCTGGAGCACCAACAAAACCTTTCTGGCGCCATCGCCTGCTATCGCCAGGCTCTCGATCAACAGCCGGAAGATGCCGGCATCCTTTGGAGGCTGGGCAACCTGCTGCATCGCACGGGCCAGCTGAACGAAGCCGCCGAACACTATGAGCGCTGCACCGTGCTGGCTCCCACGCATGCAGAGGCGTGGTTCAACCTGGGCGTCACCTTGACGATGCTGAACCGTCCGGCCGACGGCTTGCGCTGCTATGAGCGAACGCTGACGCTCGCCCCCAATCACAAAGACGCGCACAACAATCTGGGTATTCTGCTGCACGCCAGCGGGCGCCTCGATAGCGCCGTGGCCTCCTATCGCCGGGCGCTGCACTACGCGCCACACTATGGCGAAGCGCGCTACAACCTGGGGCTGGCGCAGCAGCAGCAGGACCGCCTGGATGATGCGGCGGCCACGTATCGCCGGCTGCTGGCTGATTGGCCGCATCACCGTGAGGCCCACAACAATCTGGGCAACGTTCTGCTCGCCACCAACGACCTTGAGGGGGCGGTCACCAGTTACCAGCGCGCCCTGACCTTTGATCCGCAGCATGCGGAGGCCAACTGGAACATGGGCCTGGTCCGGTTGCTGAAAGGCGACTTGGCGGCCGGTTGGCGGGGCTTTGAATGGCGCTTTGACCAAGTACGCAGCGTGAGGCGTCATGGCGACCATCCCCGATGGGCCGGCGAGGGTCTGGGCGGCGGACGCGTCCTGTTGTGGGCGGAACAAGGGCTGGGCGATGCGCTCCAGTTCATCCGTTACGCTCCGATGGTGGAGGCGCGAGGTACCTCCGTGGTGGTGGAATGCCACTCGCAACTGGTGCCCCTGTTTGAAACCGTGCCGGGCGTGGGCGAAGTCTACCCGATCGGGGCGGAACTGCCGCTGATCGAAGCCCAGATTCCGTTGATGAGCCTGCCGCTGGTGTTCGGCACAACGCTGGAAACCATCCCGGCCCATGTGCCCTACGTGGCCGTCTCGGAGGAGCGCAAGAAGCAGTGGGAAGAGCGGCTGCTCCAGTTCGACGGGCCACGGATCGGGCTGGTCTGGCTGGGCAATCCGAACCACAAGAATGACCACAACCGCTCCATTCCTCTGGACGTGGTGACGCCGTTGCTGGAGATTGATGCGCACTGGTTCACGCTGCAGCCCGACATTGTCGCGCCGGACGGCATGATCTCGCTGGCCGAGCATCTCAACGATTTCTCGGACACGGCGGCGGCCCTAGGCCAGATGGATCTGGTGATCAGCGTGGATACGTCGGTGGCCCACCTGGCGGGCTCACTGGGGTGCCCGGTGTGGGCATTGATTCCGTTCGCGCCGGATTGGCGCTGGATGCTCGACCGGCCGGATAGCCCGTGGTACCCCTCGATGACGCTCTACCGGCAGCCGCGCCGCGGTGACTGGGCGGCCGTGATCACGCAGGTCCGGCACGACCTGATGGAGGCGATGAGCCACAGCCGCCGCACATTCTCTACCCCGGGCGTGTTGACTGCGTCGGGGCGGTAGCGCTAGTCCAAGCGCTTCTTAAAGCGCAGCACGCTCACCGCCAGAATCACCGTCCCCAACCCGAGCAGGGCCAGCATCTGCGGCCAGTAGGTCTCGGCGCCACTGCCTTTTAAGAAGACGCCCCGGACGATTTCCATGTAGTAGCGCAGCGGGTTGAGGTAGGTGATCCATTGCGCTACCTCCGGCATGTTGCGGATGGGGAAGGTGAAGCCGCTCAGCATGAAGGCTGGCTGAAAGAACATCGACGTGGAGAGCATCGCCTGCTGCTGCGTCTGCGCCACCGTGGAGATGAAGAGGCCCGCGCCGAGGGTGGTCATCAGAAACAGAATGGTGGACCCGGCCAAGAAGGCGAAGCTGCCCCGGAACGGCACCTTGAACAGGAACAACGCCACGCCGGTCACCATCACCAGATTCACCATGCCCACCAGCGCAAATGGCAGCGTCTTGCCCAGCATCAGCTCAATGGGTTGAATGGGGGTCACCATCAACTGCTCCATGGTGCCGATCTCTTTTTCGCGCACGATGGCCATGGCGGTGACCATGATGGTGACCAGCACCAGGATGTTGGCGATCACGCCGGGGATGAAGTAGTTGCGGCTGAGCAGGTCCGGGTTGAACCAGACGCGGTCGGCGGAGGTAACGCGGGGGATCGCGATGCTGACGGGTTCGAGCACGGCGCGCCCGACCAAGCGGTCACGCTGCCAACGGGCCAGCCATTGGGCGGAATAGGTAGCGACCACGCCGGCTGACTGCGAAGAGATCAACGAGGCGGCGTTTGAGTTGGTGCCATCGATCAAGATCTGCAAGCTGGCTGATTGGCCGCGGGCGAGGTCCCGCCCAAAGCCCGGCAGGATGCGGGCGACGGCTTGCACTTCGCCGCGGTCGAGCAAAAGGTCGGGGTCTGACTCGGCCGTCGCGTCGATCACGGCAAAATAGCGTGACCCGGCAAAGCGCGCCCGCAGTTCGCGGCTGGCGGGTGTGCGGTCGTTATCAATGAACGCCAGCTTTGAATGCTCCACATCCAGGTTGACGGCATACCCAAAGATCAGCAGCTGGATGATGGGCGGCAGAACCAGCATCACGCGCATGCGTGGTTCGCGGAGTGCTTGCAGCAGTTCCTTGCGGATGATGTAGCGCAGTCGATCCCACATGGATTAGGCCACCTTTAGGCGCATCTTGCGCATTGTCCGGATGAAGACCAGCAGCGCGTAGAGCGCCAGAAACAGCACTTCCACCCACATCACCCGCAACGCCACGCCTTTCAAGAAAATGCCCTTCAGGATCGTGATGAAGTAGCGCGCGGGCACCAGATACGAGATGCTTTGGATCAGCCAGGGCATGTTCTCAGTGGAGTAGATGAAGCCCGATAGAAGAAACGCCGGCAGGAAGCTGGTGAGCATGCCCATCTGATAGGCCATCGCCTGGTTCTTGGCGACCGTGGAGAGCATGATGCCCCAGCAGAGCACGCCAAATAGGAACAACATGCTGATGGCGATCAGCTCGAGCAAGCTGCCCTTCAGTGGAACATCAAACACGAAGACCGCAGCCACCAGGCAGACCAGCATGTCCACCATGCCCACGGCGAAGAAGGCCGTTAGCTTGCCCAGCAGCAGCTCGATCGGGCGAATGGGCGTCGAGACCAGTTGCTCCATGGTGCCCGTCTCCCATTCCCGCGCCACGGTGAGTGAGGTCAGCATGGAGGCGATGATCATCAGGATCACCGCGATCAAGCCCGGCACGATGTAGTTCCGTGACCGGAGGTCATCGTTGTAGACGATGCGGGCGCGCAGGTCCACCGGTTGCTTCATCTTCGGGAGCCCGCGCAGGTTCTGCGCCTGCTCGCGCTGCTCCAGGGCGAACTGGCGCACGATGTTCTCGGCATAGCCACGGGCGATGGAGGCGGTGTTCGAATCGCTGCCATCAATCAGCAGTTGCACTTCGGCCTCTTGCCCACGGGCGATCTGTTTGGCGAAGCTCTCCGGCACCACGATGGCCACCATGGCGCGGCCACTGTTGATCAACTGGTCGATTTGGCGGGTGCCGCTGACTTGGCCGGTCCCGCCCACTTGGCCAATGACGGTAAAGTAGCCGGAGCTGACGAAGCGCTCAATCAACGCGCGGCTTTCTGGCGACCGGTCACGATCATCGACGACGGTCAAGATGCGGTTGACGTCGAGCGAGAGTGCGTAGCCGAACAGCAGCAGGATCACCAGCGGCAGTGTGAGTGAGATGCTCAAGCTGCGTGGGTCCCGGATGATGTGCAGGAACTCTTTGCGGGCGATGGCGCGGTAGCGGCGGAGGTTCATGCTTTGGCCGCCTCAATGGCTTCGATGGTCTCGATGAAGACGTCGGACATCGTGGGCTCGATAAGCTCTGGCTGCTTGGCCGATAGGGCCGCTTTGAGATCGGCGGGCGTGCCCAGGGCCACCATCTTGCCGCCGTACATCAGTGAGATGCGGTGGCAGTATTCGGCCTCATCCATGTAGTGCGTGGTGACGAACACGGTCTTGCCTTCGGCGGCCATCTGATAGATCAAGTCCCAGAAGCCGCGACGGGCGATGGGGTCGACGCCGGAGGTGGGCTCATCGAGGAAAACGATCTGCGGCTCATGCAGGATGGCGCAGCCCAACGCGAGGCGTTGTTTGTAGCCACCCGACAGCAGCCGCGTCATGTCATGCCGGCGGTCCTCAATGCGGGCCATTTTCAGCGCGAAGGCCTTGCGTGCCTCGCGCTTCTCGGGCGCGACGCCATAGATGCCGGAGAAGAAATCGATGTTCTCTTCCACCGTCAGGTCGTCGTAGAGCGAGAACTTCTGCGACATGTACCCGATCGATTTCTTCACCATCTCGGGCTGCGTGGCGACGTCGTAATCGAGCACGGTGGCTCGGCCGGAGGTGGGTGCCAGCAGGCCGCACAGCACGCGGATGGTGGTGGACTTGCCCGCGCCGTTGGGGCCGAGGAAGCCAAAGATCTCGCCGCGCTTTACCGTCAGGTTGACGTCGTCGACGGCCACGAAGTCGCCGAAGCGTTTGGTGAGATGCTCGATCACAACCGCGCTGTCGCTCATGCGGCCTGCCTTTCGATGGCGGCCACAAAGGCACCTTCCAGCGTCTTGACGCCGTACATCGCCTTAAGAGCTGCCGGTGTATCGCAGTGGATCAGTTTGCCGTGATGCAGCAGGCCCACGCGGTGGCAGCGCTCGGCTTCATCAAGGTAGGCGGTGGAGATCATCAGCGTCAGGCCTTGCGCCACCAGTTCGTCCAGGATCAGCCAGAAATCGCGGCGGGAGAGTGGATCGACGCCGTTGGTGGGTTCGTCGAGAATCAGGATCTTGGGGTGATGGAGCAACGTGCACATCAGGGCCAGCTTCTGCTTCATGCCGCCGGAGAGCTTGCCCGCGGGCCGCGAGCGGAAGGGTGCCATGCGGGTCATGGCCAGCAGGCGCGTCATCAGAGCTTCGCGGTCTGCTCCGGTGACGCCGAACAGGTCGGCGTAGAAGATCATGTTCTCCTCCACCGTCAGGTCCGTGTAGAGCCCGAACCGCTGCGCCATGTAGCCGATCTTGTCCTTCACTTCGTCCAGGTGCGTGCGGACATCATCGCCCTCGATCAACACTTCGCCTTCAGTGGCATCCAGCAACCCGCACAGCATGCGCAGCGTCGTCGTCTTGCCCGCGCCATCCGGACCCACCAGGCCGAACACCTCACCCGGAGCCACCGTGATCGACAAGCCATCCACGGCCGCCAACGCACCAAAGCGGCGCGTGACGTTCTTCAGTTCAATGGCGGGCTTTTGATCGACGGCGGATGGCATGATGGGCTACTTTTCCGCCATCAGGATTTCGGCATCCACTGGCATGTTCGCCTTCAGCTCGCGGGCGGTGTTGTCGACGTCTACCTTGATGCGGTAGACCAGCTTCACGCGCTCTTCCTTGGTCTGGATCTGCTTGGGCGTGAACTCGGCCTCCGGCGAGATAAAGGACACACGCCCCTCATAGACTTTGCCGGGGTAGGAATCGGTGGTGATCTTCACACGCTGGCCCAACTTCACGCGGCCTAGCTGCGTCTCGCTGACGTAGCCGCGGAGCCACGGGTGGTCGAGGTCGCCGATGGTCAAGAGGCTCGTTCCCGCGGCCACTACATCGCCCAGCTCCGTGCTCTTCACCATCACCACGCCATCGGCTGGAGCGACGACGCGCGTGTCGGAGAGCTGCGTCTCGATCACTTGCACGTTCAGCCGCGCGCGCTCAATCTCGGCGCGACGGGTTAAGGCTTCCTGCTCGCGCTGGCGGATGGAGATGCGGCTGGCTTCGGCCAAACGCAACGCTGCTTGGGCTCGAGCGACATTGGCTCGAGCGGCTTCGATCTCTTCGACGCGCGGGCCTTCTTCGACAATCGCCTGGCGCTGCTCGGCTTGGCGCACTGCCGCCGTCAGTGATTCCTGCCGCGTGCGCCACTGCTCATACTGGGCGGTGGAGATGTCGTCATTCTTGTAGAGCTTCTGCGCCCGCTCCCAATCGGCGGAGGCCATCTTGAGCTGCACGCGCAGATCTTCGACCGCCGCCTGGGAAGAGCGCTTCTCCTGCGGGCGGTTGCCGGATTCCAGTTGCCGCAGCACGGCTTGGGTTTGAGCGACCTCCGCGCGGCGCAGCGCGATCTCGCCTTCGCTGGCCGCCTTCTGATATTCCACTGCCGCTCCGGATTGCGCCAGCTGCGTTTCGGCCACGCGGACAGCGGCCTGTTCGCGGTCCCGCGTTTGCTCCACTTGCTGCGGATCAATGCGGGCGAGCAAGGCGCCCTTCTTCACGGGCGCGCCTTCATCGGTGGTCAACTCTACCAGCCGGCCAGCGGTCTTGAAGCTGATCTCGTACTGCTTCAATTCAAGATTGCCGGAGAGCAGAATCCGTCCGTCGTCGGCCGCATGGGTGGATCGCCACCAGTAATAGCCGCCACCCAGGGCGGCCACTAGGATTACAAGAGGAAGCACGCGTTTCATGGAAGTGTCCTTAACGAATCGTCCGAGAGATGGTTCCTAGTGCGGCGGTGTAGTCCAGCCGCGCTACGTTGTGGCTAAACAGAGCCGCCAGATAGTTGTCCCGCGCCCGCACGAGTCTTGTCTGCGCGTCGGTGAGCTCCAGTGAGTTGGTGACGCCCGCTTCATAGCGGCGCTTGGCCTGCTCCACTTCGTTCTGCGCCAGCTGCGCGCCTTGTTCGGCCGCCTTCAGCTGACCTTCGGCCGCCTTGACGCCATCGACCGCGAGCTGCAGTTCGAGCTGGATCTGCTGCTGAAGGTCTCGCGTGCGGATCTGTTCCGATCGCAGCGCGGCGCCCGATTCGGCCCGCCGGGCATCGCGGCGGCCGCCATCAAACACCGGCAGCCGCAGCGCCACGCCGACTGAGCGCGTGGGGATCGAGTTGTTCCAGGAAGGGCCGGTGGTGCCGTAGTCGCCGGAGGCCACCACGGATGGGAGCCGCTCCCACTTCACTGCGTCGAAGCTGGAGCGCACGGCGGTCTCGCGAGCCTGCTGCGCGCGCAAGTCGGCGCGTTCCGGCGTGGGCACGGTTGCGAGATCCACTGCCTGATAGGCCAGCTTATCGGTGAGCCGGACGGTGTCCTTCATGGGAACGCCCACCTCGCGCAACAGGCGCAGTTGGGCCCGCGAGAGTTCGTTGCGGGCCACGATCAGCCGCTGCTGGTCATTGGCCAGCTGCACCTGGGCGCGGGTGATCTCAATGCCGGTGCCGGTGCCGGCGTCTTTCTGGGAGCGCGTCAGCTTGACGATCGCCTCCGACAGATTGACGTTGGCCTCGGCGGATTCGACGTTGGCCTGGGCCACCAGTGCGGCCAGGTAGGCGCGGGCGACGCGTTCGATGGTCTGGTCAGCGGCGGCGTCCACTTCGGCTTGGGCCTGCTCGGTCCCGCGGCGGCCGGCCTGGTAGCGCTTGATCGCCGAAAGGTCGAAGACGGTTTGCGTGACGGTGGCGCGGAGGTCGTAGACGCTGAAGGGTCCGGCGAGCGACGGGAGTGCGCCGACGCCGGGGATCGAAAAGTTTAGGCCGAACGTGCGCAGGTTGCGCGTCTGGTCGGCATAGGCCATGGAGGCATCGACATTGGGCAGCAGTGCCGACAAGCTCTGCCGCTGGCGGGCCGTGGCCGCGTGGACGGCTTCCTGCGCCAGTTGCGTGCGCGTTGCCCCATTGGGCGCCAGCGCGAGGTCAACCGCTTGTTTGAGTGACAGCTCCAGCACCTGTTGCCCGAACAGCGTGGACGCTGCGGCCAGCAGCACCAACGCGCGGGGAATGCCGGAAAGAAGCAATCTAGGCATGGAAATCCTCCACCATCGCCGCGCCGGCCCGCAGGCCGCCGGCACCAAACGCCACCAGTCGAGCCACCACGGCATCCAGGTCTTTCAGCGGCTCCGGGTCGCCCGAAAGCGCCCGCAGCACGGGCTCCGCCGCCAAAGTGTGAATCATGAGGCCCACCAGAAAGTGCAGCCGCCAGCCCAGTTCCACCCGGCACAAGCCGGGCAATCTCTGGCTGAAGGCCTGGGCGAAGCGTTGCGCGTTGGGGCGAAGATGGGTCTCAAAAATCTGCTGGAACAGATCCCTCCGCTCCACGTACATCCGCGCCACCAGTGCCTTGTGCTTGGCCATATGCACCACCGGCCGGAAGAAGCAACCCAATACGTCCTCAAGCGGCGCATCGGGCGCCAGGGCGTCGAGCAGCGTCAGGCGAAGCTGGTTCATCGGCTCTACCCGGCGGATAAACACGGCCAGAATCAGCTCGTCTTTCGTCCGGAAGTGATAGTTCACGGCGGCCAGATTCACGCCCGCCGCTGACGTGATGTCCCGCAAGGAAGTGGCATTCAGGCCTTGTTCCGCCAGCAACAGTTCGGCGGCATCGAGGATGCGATCCTTGGTCGAGGGGTCGTTCATACGTTCGTTTAAATAATACGTTCGAACTATCGACGCTGTCAAGGTATTTCAAAATGTCACCTCGCCCATTGATGGCAACGAGGTGACGGCAACGATGGATTCGGGTATGCAACCCTCTGGACTTTGGGCTCCGGCACGAGTCGTTTCGCCTTAAGCATTCTTTACGATCCATGACTGTGTGGTTTCTGCTACGCTCACGCATTGAGCCTCCTTGCACAAGAAATTAAACAGAATCGGCCGTTCCGTTCGTTGGAAGAAGAGGCGCTGCTAAACCTCGCCCGGACCTTTGAAGTCAACCATACGCGTCTGGGCGAGTTTCTCCGCCAGTTCGATCTAACTTATACACAGTACAACGTCTTACGCATCTTGAAGGGCGCTGGCGAGGGAGGGCTGAAGTGCTCTGAAGTCAGCGCCCGCATGGTGAACCATGACCCTGACGTCACGCGCTTGATGGACCGGTTGGAGCGCCGCGGGTGGATTGTCCGCAAGCGGTCCAACGCGGACCGGAGGGTGGTTTTGGTGGCCATTTCTCCCAGCGGCCTCGCCCTATTGGCGGGCATCGACACGCCATTGGCTGAGTTTCTGGCGGGCCTGGGTGGACACCTGGGGCCGGACCGGTTGCGGCAACTGATTGGCTTGCTGGAAGAATGGCGGCGTGGGCAAGCCGCCGTTCCCGCCGCTGCGGTGGACCTCTCGCGGGTGCCGGATTTCTCGCCCGCGCCCGCCAATCCGTAGAGACGCCCTGCGTTTCCCTTTCCGGCGCCGGACGTGACCTCAGCAGGACTGACGACGAGGGCCGGGCATCCGCTCGCCTTTCCTCCGGCCGCGCACCAGCATAGACTGGAGGGGATGAAACGTTCAGAACTAGTCCGCAGAATTGCGGAAATTGGGATTGTGCCGATTGTCCGCGTGAATTCGGCCGAGGCGGCTGTCCGCAGCGTGGAAGCGATTGTCGAGGGTGGCATTCCGTGCGCCGAGATCACGATGACCGTTCCGGGAGCCCTGCGCGCGCTGGAGGCCGTGGCGGCCAAGTTTGGCGACAAGATCATGCTGGGCGCGGGCACCGTGCTCGATCCGGAAACGGCTCGCATCTCGATGCTCTCTGGCGCGGAGTTCTTTGTCACCCCGGCGCTGCGGGTCTCGACCATCGAGATGGCCCACCGCTACGACAAAGCGATCATGCCGGGCGCGCTGACGCCCACCGAGGTGTTGACCGCCTGGGAAGCCGGGGCCGACGTGGTGAAGGTGTTCCCGTGCGGCAACATGGGCGGGGCCAAGTACATCAAGGCCTTGAAGGGTCCGCTGCCGCAGGTGGAGATGGCGCCGACGGGCGGCGTCAATCTGGAGACGATTGGTGACTTCCTGAAGGCGGGTGCCTGCGCCGCGGGCGTCGGGAGCGAGCTGGTGGATGCGGCCACCATTAAGGCCGGCACCTATGAGGTGTTTGTGGAGCGCGCCAAGCAGTATCTGGCAGCCGTGAAGGCGGCCCGCGCCTAGATCATTCCGCTCGAGGAGGCTGGCCCGTTTGGGCCGCTGCCCGGCGGGACGTCACGCCTGCCAGCAGGTTGGCCAACTGGTCCGCGGTGTAGGGCTTGGCCAAGTAGTCATTCATGCCGGCGGCTAACGCCCGGTCTCGATCTTCATGGCCACTGGAAGCGGTCAACGCAATGATGGGGATGTCGACACCGGCGGCCCGGATCTGCTGGGCCGCCGCCAGCCCGTCCAGCACCGGCATCTGGCAATCCATCAGGACCAGGGCATAACCGCCGGTCGCGGCGGCGACGACAGCTTCCTCTCCATTGCTCACGGCGTCCACCTGGTGGCCCAGCCGCTCGAGCAACGTCACCACCACCTTGCGGTTGACCGGGTTGTCCTCGGCCACCAGCACGCGGACACTGGGCTGGGTGCCGGCCAGCGGCGTCAGAGCCGGAAGCTCCCGCGGGGTGGAAAACTCCTCCGCTACCGGCAGCGGGATGATGAATGAAAAGCTTGAGCCTTTGCCAACGACGCTGGCCAGTCTCATCTGCCCACCCATCAGTTCCACCAGCTGCTTGGAGATGGTCAAGCCCAGCCCGGTGCCGCCATGGCTGCGGGACGTGCTGAGGCGGGCCTGTTCAAAGGGCTGGAATAGGCGCCGCTGGGCCTCATCGGGAATCCCGACACCCGTGTCTTTGACCGTGAAGGTGACCATATCCAGGCCCGGCCGACGCTCGGTAACTTGCACCCGCACCCCTACCACGCCGCTGCGGGTGAACTTGATGGCGTTGCTCGCCAGATTGATCAACACCTGCGACAGCCGGAGCGGATCGCCCATATAGCTGCGCCGCAGCTGCGAATCCCAGCTAATCACAAACTCGAGGCCCTTGGCCCGCGCCGCCAACCGGAGCGGCCCTAGCGCGGTCTCGATGCGGGGGCGCATCGGGAACGAGATCGCCTCCAGCTTCATCTTGCCCGCCTCCGACTTGGAGTAGTCGAGGATCGAGTTCAGTACATCCAGCAAAGACAGCGACGCCGTCCGCGCCATCTGCGCGTACTCCCGCTGCCGGGCGTCCAGCGCTGTGCCGCCCAGCAGGTCAAGCGTACCTACCACCCCATGCAGCGGTGTGCGGATCTCATGGCTCATCTGCGCCAGCAGCTCCGCTTTCGCATGCGCCTGCGCTTCGGCCGCCAGCCGGGCCGCTTGCGAATCCCTCATCCGCAGGGCGCCCCAATACGACTCAGAGTTCTGATGGGTCTGGACCAGAATAAAGAGGTAGTAAATGACGGTCATGATGCTCATCCCCACCCCCGCGGCATCCCCACGCAGCATGAAGCCGACCGCGGTTGGCAACGAGATCAGCGAGATGGACCGATATGCCAGGCGCGGTTCCGGCGCCAGCGAGGTGCTGGCACCCGCCACCAGTCCCGCTCCACTGAGAATGAGCATCAGGTCCAAAGCCGCATGCGGTTGGTACCGCGCAACCCCATACTGAATAATTCCCCAGCAAGCGAACGCCGTGTAGGTGGACGCGCGAAGCCACCCAGACCCGGCGGCACCCTGTTCCTTTTGACGGTTAACGCTGAGAGCGCTGGCCGCCCGCCACAGCCCAACACTGAAGGTGACTATCGCGGAGGCAAGATAGAACTTGGGATAGACCTTGGCAATGGGCGTAGTCCAACCGGCAATAAGAATTACCAGGAAGTAAATCATTGCCCCGGGCAACGCTCGCCGGGCAAGATCCTTTTCTGCCTGGAGGCGCAGACCATCCTCCTGGGCCGTCAAAGCCGAAAGGCCATGAGGGCTCAGCAGTACGCGAACCATGGCTACAAATCGTTTAAACACACAGATATCGAGCGTTAATCCAGGATAAAGCTGATTCGGTGCATTTACAAGTCGAAACTACATAATCACACCGTTCACACGCCTTCTCCAATTAAGCCGGTGTGTCCTTGTAGCTAGACTGCAAGCGGGCGAGCCGGATTTTCAAATCCGCTGCAATCCGCGAGTAGGCGGCATCGCTGTAGACGTTGCGCATCTCGCGCGGATCCTTCTGCAGGTCATAGAGCTCCCACTCGGGTGGTGTGTCTTTGTCCACCGCTCCCGCCGAGCCCAGTGCCTTGCCGTAGAAATAAATCAATTTGTATTTCTCAGTGCGGATTCCGTAGTGGGCCGTCACATCGTGGCCACCGCCCAGGTGCATCCAGTAGCGGTAGTACATCTCGGTGCGCCAGTCCCGGGGAGTCTTGCCTTCCAGGTTGGCGCGGAAGCTGCGGCCTTGCATCTCGGGGTCCGCCTTCACCTGCGCATAGTCGAGGAAGGTCTGCGCGAAGTCCAGATTCAGCGTCATATCGCGGTTCACCGTGCCCGGCTTGATGCCGCGCGGATAGCGCATCAGGAACGGCATGCGGATGCTCTCTTCATACATGAAGCGCTTATCGAACCAGCCATGGTCGCCCAGGAAGAAACCTTGATCGGAGGTGTAGACGACGATCGTGTCGTCGGCCAGCTTCTCCGCGTCCAGATAGTCCAGCATCCGGCCCACGTTCTCATCGACAGCCGTCACGCAACGCAAATAGTCCTTGATGTAGACCTGATAGCCCCACTTGCGCAGCGCCATGCCGGTGAGCCCCGGGGGCGGGTCCATCTTCAGGTCGGTCTTGGTCATGTCCTCGCCGACGCGCATCCGGGACCGCTCCGCCGCGCCACTGCGGCCGCGGTAGTCATCAAACAGGTTGTCCGGTTCGGGGATGGTGGCGTTCTCGAACAGCTTGGCGTGCCGCGCCGCGGGGGACCATTCCCGGTGCGGCGCCTTGTGGTGGCACATCAGAAAGAACGGCTTGTTCGGGTCACGCTTCTTCAGCCAGTTCAGCGAAAAGTCCGTGATCAAGTCGGTCGCATAGCCCTGGTGCTTGGTGCGCTGGCCCATCTCGATCAGCTCCGGGTTTTGGTAGAGGCCTTGGCCGGGCAGAATGTTCCAGTAGTCAAAGCCCGCCGGGTTGGTCACCAAGTGCCATTTGCCGATCATCGCCGTCTGGTAGCCATCGCTTTGCAGCATCTTCGCCACCGTGTTGCGGGCCGGGTCGATCTTGTCGCTCAAGGTCTTGACGCCGTTCAGGTGGCTGTACTGCCCCGTGAGAATCACGGCGCGGCTGGGCGTGCAGATGGAGTTCGTGACAAAGCAGTTGGTGAGCCGGGCGCCGCCTTGGGCCAACCGGTCAATGTTGGGGGTCTGGTTGATCTTGCTGCCATAGGCGCTGATGGCATGCGCGGCATGATCATCCGACATGATGTAGAGAATGTTGGGCCGCTTGCGGGTTTGGGCCTTGCTGACGGTGTGCACGAAAGGAGCCGCGAGCGCAGGCAACAGGGCGCGTCGAGTGAGGGCGTGGCCGGTCATAGAGGCCATTCTATCGGGTGAAGGGCTACCAGAGGGGATTCAGTCGAAATGAGGGACGACCGGTGAGTTTGCCCGTAAGATAAGGGAATGCCGATGAGTCCGGAGCAAGTCCGCGAGCGAGTCCGACATGCCGAACAGATGCTGGCTCGGAGCGACGCTCAGTACGATGAGTTTCGCAGGCAGCTTGATCCCAACCGCCCCCATCGAGAAGTTGCTGACCCGGAGGAACTTCGGTTATTGCGGGAGTCGGGACAATGGAGGACTGAGCGCGACAAGGCCCTTCACGCACTGGCCCGCGCTGAGTTTGGAACTCCTGGAATCACCGGTTCGAACGGGGAGTACCAGTGGCTGAGCACCATGGACCATGACCTTCATGACCTCGCCCGCCTCTGTCCGTCCGCGCTCCTCGGCCGGTACTTGGCGGTGACCTCCATCGACAGTGGATCGCTCGACCTGTCGGACGCCGATCGGGAAGAGGGTTGGTGGACTGGAGAGGGCTGCGAAACGTACGAGTACATTCCCACGCGCCAGCTTCGCCCGGATTCCCACACGGCCTTTAGCCCGCGCCTGGAGTCCCTTGACCGGCTGCCGAACAAGACTCACATTAACTGCTGCGACTCGTACCACGAATGGTACATATTCAATGAACCTCCCCGGACTAAGGAGTTCTCTGTGTTCGTGAACTCGGGCGCCTTTAACCTCTGGCAACAGGGCCAGTATCCGCTGAACGAGCCATTTTGGCGCGAGCTGAGACGGGTCGATGCGGATTCCTATGTATCGGACGGGTGGTGGGAATTCCTGACATTCATGACGCGCGACGCCCAGCTGTTTGATTCCGTCCTCGCGGCTTTCTCCGCTGACCTTAAAGCGTCGGAGAATTCCGCCGCCCCGCCAGAATCAGGCCCGGCGAGCGAAAGCTAGCGATGGCCATCACTGTCGAGCAAGCCCGGCAAAGCATTCAAGAAGCAGAGCGGATGATCGCCGAGTGCGACGCGCAGTTGAAGGCCTTCAACCAGGGGATACCTCAGGACACAACGGCGGCTCAGGCCGAGAAGGCAGAGCTAGAAGCCGAACGCGCCAAGTGGCGGGATGCGCGTGAAGATGGCTTCTATGCGTTGGCCCGCGCCGAATCCGGCGTGCCAGGAATCATCGGCTCGCACGGCGACTTTCAATGGCTCAATACGATTGACTACACGCTGAATGACTTTGCGCGGCTGTGCCCCGGTGCATTCGTCGATCGTTTTCTCGCGGTAACGTCCCTGGATTCCGGACCGCCACGCTTGACCCCGCACGACGAGGCGGAAGGCTGGAGGACAGGCGGGAAGCTCTACGATTGGTCACCGGATGATACACGGCAAGACCGTGGTAGCGGCGCCGCCCTTGGCCCGCGGCTCCGTTCACTTGACCACCTGCCCGAAGCCCTACAGGCGGGGCTGGACGCATCTTTTCACGAATGGTACGTATTTCGTCACCCGTCACCCACAATAGACTTTGCCGTTTTTGTGAACTGGATGGGGTTTTCTCTGTGGAATTCGACCTTCCGATGGCTCATCGACTATTTCTGGCAAGAAGTGGAGCGCGTGAACCCTGAGTCCTACGTTAGTGAAGGGTGGACTCTCGTCTTCGTCACTCGTAACGCGGCTCTATTCGAATCCGTGCTAGCGGCGCTTTCAGCCGATCTCGAACGCAAAGAGCAGACACCTTCGAGCGGACCGGCGACCGAGTGAACTGAATGCTGGCGAAGGCGAGTGCGTCTCCGCAAGCCGTTAGACTGTCGCTACCAGCGATCAGCCATCATCAACAACTGCAACAGCGAGCTCGCCGCCAGCACCAGCCCAAAGCCCTGCACAAAACGGACCGCGCCCGCAGTGCGCCACGCCTCCGGATTGCTCCGAAGCAGTGAGGGGTGGCGATGCCTCAACAGATGTCCGATATGGTTCAGCCCGGTCTCGAAATCCGCCAACCGGTTGCACAGCACTTCCGGCCGGAACCAGAGCGCGGCACCAGCGGCGAACAGCAGAATATGGGCGGCGGGGAATGGTGCGGTCATGCGAGTACCTCTTTCAGCACGTGCCCGTGCACGTCAGTCAGTCGGCGGTTGATGCCGTTGTAGTAGTAGGTGAGCCGGGTGTGGTCCAGGCCCATCAGGTGCAGGATCGTGGCGTGCAGATCGTAAACGGTCACCGGGTTGTCGGCGGCCTTGTAGCCTAGTTCATCAGTGGACCCATAGCTGGTCCCGGGCTTGACGCCCGCGCCGCACAGGAATGAGGTGAAGCCTTCGGGGTTGTGGTCCCGGCCGCCTTCGCCGATGCCTTCGGAGATGGGCAGGCGGCCGAATTCGGTGGTGAAGACGACGAGCGTGTCCTTCAACATGCCGCGCTGCTTCAGGTCTTTCAGCAAGGCTGCGAGCGGCTGGTCGAGGATGCGGCCGTTCTTCGAATGATTGGCGCGGATATCTTCGTGGCCATCCCAGTTGACCCGTGGCTCGCCGAAGTGGCCGCCGTTGTAGAGCTGGATGCAGCGCACGCCTTTTTCCACCAGGCGGCGCGCCAGCAGGCAGTTGTAGCCGAAGTCGCGCGTGGCCGGGTCGTCCAGGCCGTACATTTTTTTGGTGGCTTCGCTTTCGCCCGAGATGTCCGTCACCGACGGCGCACTCACCTGCATGCGGGCCGCGAGCTCATAGGCCTTGATGCGGGCCACCAGCGCGTCTTCGCCGGGGTTGGCCTTCAGGTGCTCTTCGTTCAGTTGGCTCAGCAGGTCGTAGGACGCGGCTTGCGTGCTCGCCTTCACGGCCTCTGGCGGGCGCAGATCGGCGATCGGCTTCGACATGTCGCCAAAGATCACCCCCTGATGCGCCGCGGGCAGAAAACCATTGCCCCAATTCGCGACGCCGCACGGAGGCAGGCCGCGCTTATCGGGCAGCACGACGAAGGACGGCAGATTCTCGTTCTCGCTGCCGAGGCCATAGCTGACCCAGGAGCCAATGGAGGGGAAGCCCTGGAAGATGAACCCGGTGGACATCTGGAACAGCGCCGGGCCGTGGGCATTGGAGCGGGCGACCATCGAATGCAGGAAGGTCAGGTCATCGGCGCAACCGGCGAGATGGGGCAGCAGGTCCGAGATGTACTTGCCCGATTGGCCGCGCGGCTTGAACTCCCAGGGGGACTTCATCACCCGCCCAGGCTTGCCGAAAAAGGGCGTGATCGTGTTCTCGCCCTTGGTTTCCATGCCGTGATACTTGGCCAGGCTGGGCTTGTAGTCGAACGAATCGATGTGCGAAAGGCCGCCCGGCAGGAAGACCATGATGATGTTCTTGGCCTTCGGCGCAAAGTGCGTGCCCGCTTGCCGGGTGGCGGCCAGCGCTTCCATCTGCGCCATCGCCAAACCGGCGGCACCGCCACCCAGCTGCCACAAAAGCTCACGACGCGACTTCGTAGGGGACATCGGCGGGGTCTTAGGGGACATAAACGAACTCATTGGAATTGATCAACACCCGGGCGTACGCCGCCAGCGATTCAGTTTTCAGGAACTGCGCCGCCAGTTCCCGCTCACGCGGCAACGGTTGGCGCTGGAACAGCAGTTGATAGAGCGTTTCGACATTGCCCGCCCGCTCCGCCACGAGGCCCGCCTGACGCACCACGAACTCATTGTTCATCAGTGTGAGCGCTTGCACGGCGGTGTTGGAGGTATTGCGCTGTGGCGTGGCCACCGCTGGGTCCGGGCAGTCAAAGTTGTCAATCATGAGGCGCTCGCCGCCGCGCACCACAAAGCGGTAAACCGCGCGCCGCCACACTTCCGGGCCATCATTGTCGAGCGCCTTGTAGATGTACGAGCCCGAGTCGCCCTTCTTTTGCAGCAGAAAACTGGGGCCACCGCGTTGGGTCAAATTCAGCTTGCCGGAGGCGAACAGCACGGAATCTCGCAACGTCTCGGCGTCCATGCGCTTCAGCGGCATGCGCCACACGAGGCGGTTGCCTGCATCAATGGCGAAGGCCTTTTCATTCATCGCTGACGATTGCTGATAAGTCTGAGACGACAGGATCTGCCGGTGCAGCCACTTGATGGACCAGCCATGTTCGACAAACTCGGCCGCCAGCCAGTCCAGCAGCTCCGGGTGCGAGGGGCGGTCGCCCATCACGCCAAAGTCACTGGGGGTGTTCACCAGGCCCGCGCCGAAGTGGTGATACCAGACGCGGTTGACGATGACGCGCGCCGTCAGCGGATTGCGCGGGTCGGCGATCCAGTTGGCCAGTGCCAGCCGCCGGTCACTATCGCTGCCGTCGTGGAGGGCGGGCGGGAGTTGGCGCACCGCGCTCAACGCAGCCGGCTTCACTTCAGCGATCGGTTTGGTGACGCTGCCGCGGTCCAGCAGATAACTCTTGTCGACCTCCGGCCGCGGCCGGGCCGCGTAGACCAGGGGCGGCGCGGGGATGGCGGCCAGCTCGGCTTCGAGCTTCTTGCGCTGGTCAAGCAGTGCATGCCGGGCGGCGGAATCCACGTTTGCGTCGATCTCCGCTTCCGTCAACGAAGGCATGGTGAGCTCCACTTTGCCTACGTGGTCGAGCGACGAGCAGATGGTGCGCCAGGTCTGATCATCATCGGTGGCCTGCAATTCATAGACGCCGAGCGAGCCCGCCCATTCGATCTCCTTCAGCACCGCGTTGCCGAACGTGATGATCTGCGGTGCGGTGGGCGTGGCGGGCGCGGTGCCTGTCCAATCCGCCAACCGGAACGTACCCGCGCGGAACCAGCGGAGCTTCGGCGCGGCCTTGCCCAGCTGGCCGTTGATCACCAGCCGGAACTTCTTCGCGGCCACGGGCATGAATCGGTTGTGGTTGTAGTAAGCGTTCACCGGGAGCCGTTGCGGCTCATTCTGGCGGGCGATGTCGAAGGCGCGGAACTTGGGTTCGAGCAGCTTAATGCGGGCGGGCTCTTCGAGGTCCGTCAGCTTGGTCTTCAGCTCATCGAGCTGCTTCTTCAGCGGCGCGACACGGGCATCGTAGGCCGCCTTCGCTTCCGGCGCAATGACGGCACGATTGCCGAAGCCGACGCCCGCGAACACGGCCGTGAGCTGGTAGTAATCCTTCGCCGGGATGGGATCGAACTTATGGTCGTGGCAGCGGGCGCAGTTGACGGTGAGGGCTTGGAAGGTGTGGAACGTGGTGGTCACCATGTCATCCAGCTCGTCCATGCGCTGCGTCATGGCCATGGCCTTGTCTTTGTTGATCTCGGCCTGCACCTGATCCCAGGGGCCGGAGACCAGAAAGCCCGTGGCCGCCACCATGTTGGGGTCCTGCGGGGCGAGGATGTCGCCCGCGATCTGTTCCTTGATGAACTGGTTGTAGGGCTTGTCCGCGTTGAAGCTTTGGATGACGTAGTCGCGATAGCGCCAGGCGTTGGGGCGTTCGAAGTTATGCTCGCCGCCATCGGTCTCACCAAAGCGGACCACGTCCAGCCAGTGCCGTCCCCAGCGTTCGCCATACTCGGGTGACGCGAGCAGTTTTTCCACGGCTGCCTCGCAGCTCTGTGTAAGATCTTCGGTGCGCGGTGGCAGACCCGTCAGATCGAAATAAAGGCGGCGGATCAGCGTGCGATGGTCGGCGCGGGGGGCGGGCGCCAGGCCCTTGCCCTCCAACTTCGCCCTCACGAACGCATCAATGGCGTGCGGGGCGTTGCCGGGTACGGCTGGCTTGATGACGGCCTGGAACGCCCAGAACGGCCGCTTCTGCGCGACCGCCGCCAGGGTCAACAACACAGCGGCAATGGCGATTCTCTTCATCCCTTTTTCCTTGCACGTGCCTTTGCGATGTAGGCCGCGGCGTCGGGGGTCTTGCAATCCGTGTGGCCGTGGTCTACTTCCACTTTACCGATGCGGGAGGCGATTTGGAGAACCTCGGCGTGGTGCTTGTCGCTGGCGATGCCAATTGAGATCAAGGCTCCGTTCATGGCGTGGCGGGTCCAGTTGGGGGCGGTGTGGATGGTGCGTTCAATCTCGGCCAATGCGGCGCTCATTTGCCCGTCGGTGAGCTGGTGGTGCATGGCGAGTAGGCCCACCAGATCCCAACCCTGCTGCCGCGTGTGATCAGACTGGGCCGCGCGCCACTTCTCCATCAACTCTTGGGCAAAGGGCGCTTTGGAGGAGACGTGAGCGGCGACCAGATCGCCGTGGCTGCGGTTGTTGACGCTTTGGGCCCAGGCTTCCACGGTCTGGCGGCTGATGTTGGACGGGTCCGCGATCATGGTGGCCAGATTGCGCGCGTCGAAGTTGCCAGTGGCCCACAGCTCCTCCGCCAGCGGCGTGTTCTTCTTCAACCGCTTGGCGATCTTGCCCAGGTGGGCGAAGCTAACGCCAAAAATGTTCGCGCCGCCACTGTGCCGCGCGTAGGTCTTGCGATTCTGCTCGGTCCCGAGCGATTCCAGCTCAGCCATCACCTCTGCTAGCGCCATGGGCGGAGTTTAGCACTAGACCGGCAGTTCCACCTCGACTTCATGAATGTCCGATGTGGCTGATTGTGGGGGCCGAATTGTCTCCCAATGGACACCGATTGCCTCGACCGCTCGCGCGGTCAGCTCCTGTTTGGTGGCTCCCGTAACGAGGATGGACGGCAGTTCGGGCACGTAGGCGCTGTAGCCTCCGGCCGCTCCTTCAATGACGAGTGAATACTTGCGAGTCATCGTTTTACCCCTCGCCCCGCACCTTCCGCGCCGTCTCCACGCCATACACCGGCAGCGTGGCCGCATCCAGCAAGCCGATCTGCACCAGCACCGAGGCCTGATCCCAATAGATATGCTCATGCGCCAGCTTGCCGTCGCGGAAGTGGACGATGACGACGAGTGGGATCTCTACTTTGCGGCCGGTGGGCGGGATGCCGGGCAGCATCCAGGGCATTTCCTGCGTGTGGGTGAAGGAGAAGATGATCTCGTCCACCAGCTGATCCTGGCCGATGGTGCGCGAGACCGGAGTGAGCGCCGTATCGGGCGGCATGCAAGGGATGAAGTCGGTGGAATAGAACCGCCGCAGCGCCTCGCGGCCTTGGCCGCCGGTCATGACGGGGATGTGGTTGACGTAGGCGTCCTCCACCATGGTGTCCAAGGTGGATTCCGTGTCGCGCGTGATGAATTCATCGCGCGTGTGTTCTTCCCAAAGCTGAGCGAGATCGGTGGACATGATGAGGTCATGCTACCCGATCCCGCCCGCCGGGCTCTCCGTCGACGCTACTGGGTGTTGCTACTGCAGCTTCTTGAACTCGGCTTCCGCTGCCGCGGCGACGACGCCATCCTGTGCACTGGTGGCTCCGCTGATGCCGACGGCGCCGATGACGCGGTTGCCATCCATGAACACCACACCGCCTTCCACCGGGATGGCGCCGGGCAGCTTCAGGATCGCTTGGCGGCCGCCCGCCAGAGCATCTTCAAACACCTTGGTGTTGCGCTTGAACTTGATCGCGCTGGCGGCTTTCGCCACGGCCACGTCAATGGAGCCAATCTGCGTGTCGTCCATCTTTTCGAGATAGACCAAGTTCGCGCCGTCATCAAGCACGGCGATCACCATGGTCCATTTATTTTTGACCGCTTCGGCCTCGGCAGCGGCGGCGATCTTCTTGGCGGCGGCCAGCGTCATGGACTTCTTGGTGCCTAGGTCAGCGGCGCTGACAACGCTCGAGGCAAGCAGCAGGGCTGTGCAAACCTGCAGGGCAGTGCAAACAGAAAGTGCGGAAGCAATTTTCATGAAGGCAATAGTACACTGCCCCCAGGATGTCCGCAGCATTGAGCTGGGCGGAGTCGAGAGTGCGGGCAGCTGAGGCACGAGCCAGAAGGAGTTCCGATGCGGGTTTGGCTGATGGCGTGGGCTGGTTGGGCGGTGATGGCGCAGACGCTGCCGGACCCCAAATTGGACGCGCAAACCGACCAGTTGCGGCAGGTGATCAACCGTGCGCCGCGATCGTTGCTGAAGCGCACGGAGCTGGCCTTGCGGCCGCCCAAGCCGGGCTGGGAAGTGGGCATGATCTCGTCGGTGGCCGTCTCGGCTGGCCCCAAGCCCACCATCTACCTGCTGCAGCGCGGCCTGGTGGCCGACCCGGTGATCGCCATTGATGAAACCGGGCGCGTGCTGCGCAGTTGGGGCGCGGGACTGTTCCAGATCCCGCACAGCATCCGGCTTGACCCGCAAGGCTACGTCTGGACCGTCGATGCCGCCAGCTCCAACATCTACAAGTTCTCGCCCGACGGCAAGCTGCTGCAGACCATCTCCGTCGGCGGACAGCCCGTGAAAGCCGGCACCAAGTTTGTGGGCACGGCCGATATCGCCTTTGGGCCCAATGGCCATCTCTACATTGCCGATGGCTACGGCAACGCGCGTATTCTCGAATACTCGACCACGGGTGAGCGGTTGCGCGAATGGGGCAAACACGGCACCGGCCCGGGCGAGTTCAACCTACCGCATGGCATCGCGGTGGACCCGCAGGGCGTCATCTATGTGGCGGATCGCGAGAACGGCCGCATCCAGAGGTTCGACCTGAATGGCAAGTACTTGGGCGAATGGCCGGAACTGGGCAAGACCTTCTCCATCACGTTCCACAAGGGCTATCTGTTCATCGGCACCCAGCCTCGCAACGCCCCGAATACCTCGCCCGGTTGGCTGATGTCGATTGACCCGCGCACGGGCCAGATCAACTGGCAGGTGGAATCAACCGGCCAGCATTCGGTCGCCCTGAACGATCAAGGCGAACTGCTCAACGGCTCCGCCCCGAACCGGCTGGTTTACTTCCGGAGAAAGTAGATTTTCGTACTACACTCGAATTCAGGAGCTCACTTTTTATGCCTTTCGTGACGGTCGACAAAGAAAACTCGAGCAACGTAGACCTCTATTATGAGGATCACGGCTCGGGCAAACCGGTTGTGCTGATCCATGGCTTCCCGCTCAGCGGCGCGTCGTGGGAAAAGCAAGTGGCGGCACTTCTGGGCGCGGGCTATCGAGTGATCACCTATGATCGCCGCGGCTTTGGCCGGTCCAGCCAGCCCGCCACCGGCTACAACTACGACACCTTTGCCCGCGACCTGCACCGGCTGGTCACCCAACTGGACCTGAGCGATTTTGTGCTGGCGGGGTTCTCGATGGGAGGCGGCGAAGTGGCCCGCTATCTGGGGACGTACGGGTCAGCGAAGGTCAGCCAGGCCATCTTCATGGGCGCCGTGCCGCCCTTCCTGCTGAAGACGGCCGACAATCCGGAGGGTGTCGACGGCAGCATCTTTGAAGGGATCCAACAGGCTATCGTGGCCGACCGGTACGGCTTCTTCGGCGGCTTTTTCGACAACTTCTACAATACGGACCTGTTGCTGGGCAAGCGGGTCAGCGCGCAGGCGATCCAAGCGAGTTTCAACATCGCCGCGGGTGCCTCGGCGACGGCCACCTTGGCCTGTGTCGCGACGTGGCTCGAGGACTTCCGTAAGGATCTGGCCAGCATCGATATTCCGACGCTAGTGATCCACGGCGATGCGGACCGCATCGTACCGCTGGCCGCCTCCGGGATGCGCACCGCCAAGCTGGTCAAAGGCGCCGAACTAGTGGTGGTGAACGATGGCCCCCACTGCATCACTTGGACTCACGCCGATATCGTGAATCAGGAGCTGCTGCGCTTCCTCGCCGAAGGCTCCGCCAAGCCAGCCAGCGCAACGCTAGGCGCCTGACCCAGTTTCAGGCGAGGGCGTTATTAAAGAAAATGACGCTATGCTTTAATAGCGGTCGCGGCTATTAAAGAGTATTTTATTCACTTGAGCACTGAGCGAAATCACCGGCTTGGCCGGTACGTGGTCACGCGAAGCGGTTCAGAGGAAGTGCGGGCCTACCTTCCTCCGCCTTTGCCACCCAACCCGCCGATTCATCTGGATGGGTTGCAGGTGCTGCTGGAGCAGGCCAACCAGGCGATCGGGCGCCTTGATGGGTTGGCCCGCGTGCTGCCGAACTTAGCGCTGTTCATCTACGCCTATGTGCGCAAGGAGGCGGTGCTATCGTCGCAAATTGAGGGCACCCAATCCTCCTTTTCGGATCTGGTGCTGTTCGAAAACCACCAGACTCCGGGGGTGCCCCTCAATGACGTTCAAGAGGTTTCCAACTACGTCGCTGCCCTGCAGCACGGGTTGGCGCGGTTGCGCGACGGCTTCCCGCTATCGTTGCGGTTGATTCGCGAGATCCACGGGGTGCTGTTGGAGAAGGGCCGGGGTAGCGAGGAGGATCCGGGCGAATTCCGGCGCTCACAGAACTGGATCGGGGGTACCCGCCCCGGCAATGCCTTGTACGTGCCGCCACCGCCGGCGGAGGTAGTGGATTGCATGGCTGCCTTGGAGGCCTTTCTCCATGAAGAGCGGCCGGACCTTCCGGTGCTGATCAAGGCCGGGTTGGTTCATGTGCAGTTCGAATCAATCCATCCATTCCTTGATGGCAATGGACGGTTGGGGCGCCTACTGGTAACGTTTCTGCTCTGTGCCGCTGGCGCGCTCCAGGAGCCTATTCTCTATTTGAGCCTTCATCTGAAGCAGCACCGGGCAACCTACTATGAACTCCTCACCCGTGTTCGAACGGAAGGGGTGTGGGAACAATGGCTGGAATTCTTTCTATCTGGGATCAAGCAGACTGCCGACCAAGCGATCGCGGCAGCGAGGCGACTGCTTGACCTGATCGAGCAAGACCGGAAGGCGATCGAGGATGCAGGCGCGCCGGCATCAGTCCTACGGGTTTTCCAGTTGCTGCAGGTGCGGCCGATCTTGAACGTGACGATCGCCGCTCAAGAGCTAGGCCTCTCGTTTCCGACAGCCAACTCGGCCCTTGAAAGCTTGCAGTCGCTCCAGATCGTGCACGAGACGACGGGCCGCGAGCGGAACCGGCTCTACGCCTACCAAGCCTACATCGCGATTCTCAATGAAGGCACTGAGCGCGGCGCCTGACCAGCCGCGGCCCCGATCACTTAAGAATGCCGGGCGCAGACTTCGCGTAGCTTCTTGAAGAGCGCGGGCGTCGCTTCCAGCGCCGGTTCCTTCTCTTCGTACTCCAGCGCCAGATAGCCGCGGTAGTTGTTGGCCGTCAGCATTTTGGCGACACGGTCCCAATCGGAAGGCGCCGGGCCAGCTTCGTCTTTCACCATCGCCTTTACTTGTACGTTGACGGCATACGGGGCGATCTGTTCGATCTGCTGGTAGATGCGCGTCTTGAAGTTCGCCGTGTCCAGGTTGACGCCCACCCACTGGCTATCCACCTTCTTGACGATTTTGACGATGTTGTCGGCCTTGTCGGTGACGCCGCCGTGGTTTTCCAGGCCCAGGATAACGCCATGCTTGCCGGCATAGTCACCGGCCGGGCCTAGCATCTCGGCCACCCAGTTGGCCGCGTCGTCTTCGGTCGCGCCCGCCGGAACGGCGCCGCCGAAGACGCGGATGTGGCCCGCACCCAGCTTGGCCGCGACGTCGATCCAGTTGCGAAGCTCGGCCGCGGCGGCGTCACGCTCGGGTCCGGCCGGCTTGGTGAGCACGGTGCGGATGGAGATGGAATAGATCTCGATGCCGGTCTTGTAGGCGGCGCGCTTCAGCGGCAGCAGGAAGCTGTCTTCGGTGTTGGGGAACCAGTAGACGGTGAGGTCGACGCCATCCAAGTCCTGCTCGGCGGCGATGCGGATCAAGTCCTCGTATTTCAGCGTGCCCTTCTGCAACTCGTTGCGGAACGAGTAGGCGCAGAGCGCGGGGCGCAGGCGGGGCTTGGGCTTGGCGGTCAGCGCCAGCGGCATCGCGGCGGCAGTGGCCAACAGGGAACGGCGTGAAAGCATCGGAATAACCTCTCCGCAAAAGGATATCGCGAAAACAGGATTGCGCCCGCCGCCACCTCGATATAATCGCGGACGATGAAGCGTCGAACTGCTCTTGCCCTTCCGGCCGTGGCCGCCTTGCCCGCCGCCGCCCAGGCTCCGGCCAAGCTGGCGATCCTTGAGTTGCGGTATTTCTACCTGCGCAACACCAAGGACAATATGTCTACCCGGCTGAACGAATTCTTGAAGTCAGCCGATGCCCCGGCTTCGCAGCGCGCCGGCGCTACTGCGTCGGCCTATTTCGGCGCCAACCTGGCCGTGAGTGCTCCCTACGTGCTGGCCGTGCGCAGCTGGCCGTCGCTGGCCGCCTATGAGCAGGGCCTGGCCAAGCTGGAGGCCGACCCGGCGTACGTGCTGGCCTGGGCCACGGCCACCGTCGACAGGGGGTTGCTGTTCACCCGCATGGAGACGCAGCTGCTGCGGGCCTTCAAAGGCGTACCGGACCTGGTGGTGCAGGCGGCGGCCAGGGCGCGCGTGTTTGAGCTACGGACCTACCAGTCGAATGACCCGCAAACGTTGATCCGCAAAGTGAACATGTTCAACGATGGCGAGATCGCCGTCTTCCGCAAGACCGGACTCGACCCGGTCTTTTTTGGCGAAATGATCGTGGGGCCCAACCAGCCGTGCCTGGTCTACATGCTGGCCTATGAAAGCTTTGCCGCGCGCGAAGCGAACTGGGAAAAGTTTATTGCTCACCCGGAGTGGCTGAAGCTGCGCGCGCAGCCGGGGTTGTCCGACGGCGAGATTGTGTCGAACATCACCAGCTGCTTCCTGCGGCCTTTGCCGTTTTCACCGGTGCGGTAGTCGCCCCCTGAGATTGAACGCTTCGGCCTCCGCACAAGCCCCAAGCTGACGCATGGGGCTGATGGATGCCATGCGTGGCGGCAATTCAAACTGAGATCAAAAGGGTTTCGAGAAAGTGCGCCAGCTCCGGCGCCAGGGGAGCTTCCACGGTCACCCGTTCGCCCGTCGCGGGGGAGGTGAAGGTCAGCCGATGGGCATGAAGGAAGAAGCGCTCACCCAGCACCGGCGCGGGCTTCGCGCCGTAGAGCGTGTCGCCCACCACGGGATGCTTGATCGAGGCGAGATGCACGCGGATCTGGTGCGTGCGGCCGGTGCCGATTTTCACTTCCAAGAACGAATGGTGGGCCAGCTGTTGCCGGACGGTCCACTGGGTGAGCGCGGTGCTGCCGGTGGGGACGCGGGTGGTCATGCGAGTGCGATGATGCGGATCCCGGGCGATGGGTTTGGTGATGGTGCCTGTGGCGGCGGCCATGCGGCCTTCCACCATGGCCAGGTAGATCTTCTCCACCTCACGGCTGGCAAACTGTTGCGCCAGTGCTTGATGCGCTGGGTCGGTCTTGGCGATGACGATGACGCCGCTGGTCTCTTTGTCCAGGCGGTGGACGATGCCGGGCCGCTCGTCGCCACCGGCGGTGGACAGCGTTTCAAACCGGTGGAGCAGCGCGTTGGTCAGCGTGCCGGACGACACGCCCGCGCCCGCATGCACCACCATGCCCGCCGGCTTATCGATCACCACCACGGCGGCATCCTCATAGAGCACGGTAAGCGGGATCTCTTCCGGCGTGGCATGCAGCGGCGTGAGCTGCGCAGGCTGAACGGCGATCTGTTCTCCGCCACGCAACTCGTGCGACGCCTTGCGAGCCACGCCATCCACCAGGACACGACCCGCCTTGATCCACTCCTGGATGCGGCTGCGGCTGTACTGGGGCAGTTCGGCGGAGACAAACTGGTCCAGCCGCTGGCCGGACACGGCGGTCAGGACTGCCGGTGCGGCGGGGTCGCTCATGGTTGGGTCACGCGGTTCATCGGGCGGTGACGGCTCAATAAGGCCACGCCGGTTTCGAAAAGAGGCCGCCGTCTACCCAGATGGTCTGCCCGGTGACAAAGGAGGACTCCTCGCCCGCCAGCCAAGCCACGGCTTGGGCCACATCGCCCGGTAGACCCACACGCTTCAACGGCGTCAGCGCCGCCCAGGTGGCGCCATAGTCGCCCGCTTCGTTCTTGGTGCGCTCAATCTCCACCGCGCCGGGAGCCACGCAGTTGACGCGGATGTTGTACTGGCCCAGTTCGACGGCGGCCACCTTAGTGAACTGCTCAATGCCGCCCTTGGAAGCGGTGTAGTCGACCAGATTCGGGAAGGCGACTTTGTTGCAGCCGGAGCCGATGTTGATGATGGCGCCCGGACGTCCTTCCGCCACCAGGAGTTTGGCGGCAGCTTGAGTACACAGAAAGCAGCCCTTCAAGTTGGTGTCGATCACGCGGTCCCATTCGGGCTCAGTCAGTTCGAGCAGTGGCTTCCAGGTCTGAACGCCGGCATTGTTGACCAGCACGTCCACCGGTCCGGTCGTGTCGAACATCCGGCGCACATCGTCTGAGACGCCGACGTTGGCTTGGATCGCGGCACCGCCGGTCTCGGTGGCGACAGCTTCCGCACCCGCGCGGTCTGAATGGTAGTTGATGAAGACGCGATAGCCGCGCCGGGCGAATTCGAGCGCGATGCCTTTGCCGATGCCCTTGCTGGCGCCGGTGACGAGTGCGGTTTTCACTCTTTGATTAAAGCCTACTTGGTTGCCGGTGGTGGGGGCGGAGGCGCCAGGGAAGCGCGGTTCTTCTTCTTATGCATCATTCGCAGCAGATCCGGCAGAAACTCCCGTGAGAGATTGCCGATCGCGGTGTAGTAGAACTGGGACCCGCCATAGTTCAAGAACTCCCGGAACGGGTGCGCCCCTTGCGGGTAGACGGCATAGACCGCGACAGCCGCGCTGGTGTAGTTCGAGGCGACGCGGGCGGTGGCGAAGGTCCAGTGGCCCTGGTCGTTGTAGGTCTGCACGACCTGCCGGACCGCGTTCCACATCCGGCCCTTGCCGCTGGTGCAGGGGCAGGCGATATAGCGGGTCTCCTGCCGCAGTGCGAGCGCGCCGGCGGTCTCGGTAAAGTCGCCCACCAGCGTGCCTACCCAGTTGGCGCCGTAGCGCTTGGCGGTGCCGTTGAGGTTCCGCGGCCATTCCTGAGGGTTCCGCGTGGCGAAGGTGAGCAGGGTGGGAATAATCGGGCGGACGGCGGTGACGGGGGAGGTGAAATCCTGCTTGACGAACAGCTTCCAGCGTTCCTGCTGGGTAAGCGGTTGCCAGTGTCCCGATTTTGGCAGTTGCGCCCCAAACAAGGGCTGCATCTGGGTCTGATCCACCTGGGATTTTTCGACCGGGGATTTTTCGGCGGGCTCGATCACGGCGGGGGCCGGAGTTGCTGTGGCTGCGGGCTGCTCCTGCGCCAACAGGGGAAGGGAAAGCACGGCAAGCAAGGCCGCTAGTTTATTTGCGTTTGAAAACACGTTTTATCTCAGGCCCAAACTCCACCAGGGCGTTAAAGGCCATGGGAAAAACAATCGACGTGGCACCCGCCCGCAGCACTTCATTGTGGTTCCGGGCACTATCCGGATACCAGCCGTACACGCCAATCGCGGCTCCACCGGCCGCGCCGGCCCATTGCGGGATGTTCGGCACCCAGTGGCCTTTTTCATTCTTGGTCACGATGCCTTGCTTCAGCGCATGAGCAAAGCGCGGGCCGAAGCCTTCGCACTTGCAGCGCAGATACCGGACGTCGTACTTCAACGCGGACGCCAAGCCAGCTTGAATGCTGTCCTGAAGGGTGAACACCGCAAAACGGCTGCCCACGCGCTGACCATACGCTTGTCCTCCCTGGCCCCACTCGCGCGGGCGGTTGCTTGCCTGATCTCCTGCGGCCGCACCGGCGGCACGGAAAACGGCGCCTGGGTTCAGCCAGGTTTGTCTCACGTAGATCTTCCAGCGCTCGTTACCCGTGAGCGGCTTCCACTCTTTTTCTTTCGGCAGGATCGAGCCGAAGACGTAGGTCACCTTCGTGCCGTCCACATTGCGGCTATCGGCCGCCGTCTCCGTGGATGAGGAGGGAGCCGCCGGCGCACCCGGATTCGTCACCGGGTTTTGACATAACACAGCCGTCAATAAAGCAAGGGAAATCATGCCTTTCAGTAGATGACCGGTTGGCTTACATGGTTGCTGAATTATGATGGATTTCATGAACCGGCGCCATTTTCTCCAAGCGGCCGCGGCCCTTCCGGCGGCCGCCGCGCTCCCGATGCCTGCCCAAACCAGCAAGTGGTTCCGCACCTCGCTGGCCCAATGGTCCCTCCACAAGGCTATCCAGAGCCGGATGATCACCAATCTGGACTTTCCGCGCATTGCCCGCGAGCACTTTGGCATTGAGGGCCTGGAGTTCGTGAATACGCTCTGGCAATCGCCCACGGCCGGCTATCTGGCGCGGTTGAAGAAGAACATGCAGACCGCCGGAGTTTCGGGCGTGTTGATCATGTGTGACGACGAAGGCTTGATGGGCCATTCCGACCAGAAGCTGCGTCTGCAGGCGGCGGCGAACCACTTTAAGTGGGTGGATTATGCCGCTGAACTGGGCTGCTCGGCGATCCGGACGAACATGTATCCGGATAAGGCTCCGGTGACCCCGGCCGAGATCGCGGAGTTCCAGAAGCGCTGTTCAGAGAGCTTCAACAAGCTCACTGAGTATGCCCAGGGCGCCAAGATCAACGTAATCATCGAGAATCACGGCGGCGTTTCTTCCAATCCGGATGTGGTGCTCCCGCTGATCAAGATGGTGAATCGCCCCAACTTCGGTACCTTGCCCGACTTCGGCAACTTCCCCAAGGAGATCGACCGGTACGCGGCGGTCGAGAAACTGATGCCCTATGCCAAGGGCTGCAGCTTCAAGTGTCTCGACTTCGGCGCCGATGGCAAGGACCCCAACTGGGATCTCGACCGCCTGATGGCCATCGTCAAGAAATCCGGCTACACCGGCTGGGTGGGCATCGAATACGAGGGCACGCGGTTGAACGAGTTTGAAGGCATCGCCGCGGCCAAGCGCTTTCTGGACCGCGTCGCCTAGGCCATGTCAGACCACCAGCATCAGTTCGCGATCACCACCCGGTGGACTGGCAACCGGGGCACCGGCACGTCCGCCTACACGGCGTACTCACGCGACCACGTGATCTCGTGCGCGGGCCGTCCGGACCTGCCGGGCTCATCGGTGCCCGCCTTTCGTGGCGACCCAGCCCGCTATGATCCGGAGACGTTGCTGGTGGCGTCGCTTTCGGCCTGCCACATGCTCTGGTATCTGCACTTCTGCGCCGTCCATCACGTGGTCGTGGTGGAGTATGAAGATCAGGCGGCGGGGCAGATGGCTACCGAAGCCGATGGCAATGGCCGGTTTACGCGGGTTGAGCTGCGGCCGCGCGTCGTGATCTCAGCGGCCTCCGACGAGGAAGTGGCGCGCTCGCTGCACGCGAAGGCGCACGAGTATTGCTTTATCTCGAACTCGGTGAACTTCCCGGTGACCTGCCAGCCGGAGATCGTCCGGCTTCCGGCGTAACCAGTAAGCGCGCTGTCCGTTTGAGCCCCATGCGTGAGCTTGGGGCTTTGGTGGGGTTATCGAAATAGCCCCAAGCTTGCGCATGGGGCTGACAAACTAACCCACCGGCTGGTTGTACCAATCGGGTGCGCGTAGCACTTCGCGCGGACGGCTGCCGTCGGGTGGGCCGATGATGCCCTCTCGATGCATCCGGTCGAGGATGCGGGCCGCGCGGCCGTAGCCTAGGCGTAGACGGCGCTGTAGCGTGGAGGTGGATGCCTTGCCCATCTCCAGCACCACACGGACGGCGTCCGCGTACATCGGGTCCTCGTCGCCTTCTTCGAACTCCTCGTTGCCTTCGGCATCTTCGCCGGGAGGGGCGAGCAGGAAGGTCTGGTCGTATTCCGGCGCGGCCTGCCGCTTCCAGAACTCGACCACTTCGTTGATCTCGGCCTCCGTCACAAAGGCTCCGTGCATGCGGACCAGGCGTGACGATCCGGGCGGCAGGAACAGCATGTCGCCTTTGCCCAGCAGGTGCTCCGCGCCCATGACGTCGAGCACGGTGCGGCTATCGACACGAGTGGCGACGCGGAAGCTCATGCGGGCGGGGAAGTTGGCCTTGATCAAGCCGGTGATGACGTCCACGCTGGGGCGCTGGGTGGCCAGCACCAGGTGCATGCCGACGGCGCGGGCCATTTGCGCCAAGCGGGCGACGCTCTCTTCGACGTTGGCCCGTTCGAGCATCATCAGGTCGGCCAGCTCATCGATCAGGATCAGGATGTAGGGCAGCGGACGCAGGTCTTCCTGCGCCGTCGGGTCCACTTCATCAGTGAACAAGCTGCGCGGCTCCGCCGCCATCTGGCGGACCTTCTTGTTGTAGCCGTCTATGTTGCGCACGCCCAGCGCCGCCATCAGCTTCAACCGGCGCTCCATTTCGAGCACGGCGTTGCGCAGAGCGTTGGTGGCCTTCTTGGGGTCCGTGATCACTGGCGTCAGCAGGTGCGGGATGTTGTCGTAGATGCCCAGCTCGACGCGCTTGGGGTCGATCATGATCATCCGCACTTCCTCGGGCGTCGACTTGTAGAGGATCGACATGATCATCGAGTTCAACATCACGCTCTTGCCCGAACCAGTGGAGCCGGCCACCAGCAAGTGCGGCATGGTTTCAAGCGACGACACCTTGATGCGCCCGCTGACATCCTTGCCCAGCGGCATCACCAAGCGCGACGAGGCGGAGGCGAACTCTTCGCTTTCGAGCACCTGGCGCAGACTGATCACTTCGCGGCGCGAGTTGGGCACCTCAATGCCGACCGTGGGCTTGCCGGGAATGCGCTCAATCAAGATCGATTCCGCTTGCAGGCCCAGGCAGAGGTCTTCGGTGAGCGTGGTGATCTTCGAGTACTTGATGCCCGCCTCAGGCTTGAACTCGAAAGTGGTCACCACCGGGCCGGGGTTGATCTGCACCACCGAACCCAGCACGTTAAACTCTTCAAACTTGGCCTTGATGCGGACGGCGGTCTCTTTCAATTCGGCCGTGTCGAAGGCGTTGCGCTCATCGGGCGGGTTCAGCAGTTCCGTCGGCGGCAGCTTCCAGAAGCTTTTCACCTTGGGCTCTTTGCGCGTCGCGACGGGAGCGGCCGGGATGGGTGAATCGGTGTCGGGCTCCAGCTCCGCCAGCGTGCGGATGGGGATCTCTTCCTCAAAGATGTTGGGTTCCGGCGTCGCGGCCTGCGAAGGCATCGGGGGAGGCATCACCGGGATGGGCGGCGGCTCATGGTACGGCGGAACGGCGTGGAAGAACTCCGGTTCGGCGGCGTTGGTCGGCTCAAACGGCGGGGCCGCATCCAACACCAGCGGAGCCTCTTCCGGTACCCGGGTGGAGCGGCGGGTCCGCTTGACGATGGCCGGGGTCTCGTCCACTTCAATCGCTGGACGCACGGCGGACGGCAGGCCCTCGGCTTCATCCTTGCGGTCGCGCTTGGGGAAGCGGATCTTGGGCATACGCCAGGCGCTGAACCAGGCGATCATGCTGGCAATGGCAGCGCGCGGACGCACCAGCCACCGGGCCAGCACGGCCATCGAGAACGTCGAGATCAGGTAGAGCGAAACCAGCAGGCAGGCAGCGGTGAACAGCGCCGCACCGGTGAAGTTCATCAGCGCCACCAGGCCATCGGCCAGCAGCAGCCCGATCAAGCCGCCCGCGGGGATGTGGCCGCCAAAGGCGCGCAAGCTGGGCGAGAGCGAGAGCGCGGTGGCGATGCCCAACAGGAACATCGCGCCACCCAGCACTTTGACGCCGGGCGATTCGATCTCGCGGGATTGCATCCACTGCCAGGCCAGCAGCACCACCAGGCCGGGCATGACGAAGGAGGTCATGCCGAACACCTGGAACAGCATGTCGCTCAAGTAGCTGCCGACGTAGCCGAGCAGATTCAGCGGGCGATAGGGGCCGGTGGCGGTGTTGAGAGACGGGTCCTCTGGCCGGTACGAGATGAGGCTGAGCATGAGGGCGACGCTCGCAAATAACAAGACGAGCGCCACCACCTCGTTGAGCCGAGGGTGACGTGAGGGGCCTAAAAATTTCATCCGCTAAGAGCGGAAAACAGCCAGGGCGATAATTAGAATACCAAATCCAATGCGATACCAGATGAACGGCTTCAAACTGGAGCGCTGCAAGTAGCGCATCAGAAAGGCGATGACGGCCCAGCCGGTGACTCCGCTTAAGGCGATGCCGATAAACAGGTCCTGCGTGAACAGGGCCGCGGCGCCTTCGGTCTTGATTGCATCGTAGACCGCCTTCAAGCCCGCGGCGGCGACGGCGGGGGTGGAAAGCAGAAAGCTGAACCGTGCGGCGGCGGCGCGGTCCAGGTTGCAGAACAGGGCGGTGGTCATCGTGATGCCGCTGCGGGAGGTGCCAGGGATGATGGCCAGCGACTGACCGGCGCCGATCAGCATCGCGTCCAGCCACGTCACCTGCCCCATGTTCTTTGACCGGGCGCCGATCTTCTCACCTGCCCACATCAGCAAGCCCACCAGGATCAGCATGATCCCGATCACCCAGGGCGAACGCAGCGAGGTCTCCGCCGCGTCTTTGAACTTCAGCCCCAGCAGGCCGATCGGCAGCGACGCCGCGGCTAGCATCCACAGCAGGCGGGGATTCTGCTTCAGATGCTCGTCGGTGCCGAAGTTGACGCCAAAGCCCTGGGCGATCACCTGCAGCCAGTCTCGAAAAAAGTACACGATCACGGCAAACAGCGTGCCCAGGTGCAGCGCGATATCAAACGCCAGCCCTTCATCCTGCCAGCCCAGCAGCCAGGAAGTCAGAAATAAATGGCCGGAACTGGAGATGGGCAACAGTTCCGTGATGCCTTGGACGATGGAAAGAACGATGACTTGGTAAAGCGGCATGGGGAAATGCCATCCTAGCAGGTAGGGGCCTGACCTCCGCACGCTTGGGCCAGCGGATCGATTCTAAGGATATTCATGCCAAATACCAAAATTGTCGCTACTCTTGGTCCGTCCACTGACGCCCCGGGCGTGGTGCGGAGCCTACTGGAGGCGGGAGTGGATGTGTTCCGGTTGAACGCCTCCCATGGAACGCAGGAGGCGCTGGCGGAGCGGGTGCGGGTGGTCCGCGCCACGGCCAGTGAACTGGGCGTCCATGCCGGCATTCTGCTGGACCTGCAGGGGCCGAAGATCCGGCTGGGTACCTTTGAGACCGGGCGCCTGACGCTCGAGACCGGGCAAGAGTTCACCATCACCACCGAAGCGGTGACCGGAAATCAAGAGATGGCCTCGACCACCTATGCCGACTTTGCCACCGACGTCCGGGTGGGAGATCGCATCCTGCTCAATGATGGCGCGGCGGAATTGCGGGCGTTGGCCAACAATGGCTCCGCGGTGAAGTGCAAGGTAGTGTGCGGGGGCGACATTGGGGATCGCAAGGGCATCAATCTGCCGGGCGTCAAGGTCTCCGCGCCTTCGCTTACGCGCAAGGACAGTTCCGATCTGGCGTTTGGGTTGGCGTTGGGCATCGACTTTGTCGCCCTCTCGTTTGTCCGGACCGCCAATGATGTTCTGCGGCTGAAGTTCTTGCTGGAAGAAAAAGACGCCAAGGTGCCGGTGGTCGCCAAGATTGAGAAGCCGGAAGCGTGGCAGAACCTGGACGCCATCATCAAGGAGTCCGATGGCTTGATGGTAGCCCGGGGTGATCTGGGCATCGAAATGGCACTCGAAAAAGTGCCGTTCATCCAGAAGAGCATCATCCGCAAGGCGCGCGCGGCGGGCAAGTTTGTGATCACCGCCACGCAGATGCTGGAATCGATGATCCACAATGGGACGCCCACCCGCGCCGAAGTCTCTGATGTCGCCAACGCAATCTACGACGGCACCGATGCGGTGATGCTGTCGGGCGAAACGGCCGCGGGCAAGTACCCCGTGGAAGCGGCCCGCATGATGGACAAGATCGCAGCGGAGACCGAAGCCAGCCTGCGGGCGCGCGGCTTCCAGCCCTATGAAATGGGCGAGGACCCTTCCACCGCCGAGATCATCGCTGATGCCGCCTTCCGCGCGGCCGCCTATTCGCACGCGGCGGCGATTGTCGTATTTTCGGCCAGCGGCTCCACCGCCCGCCTGGTCTCCCGCAACCGCCCGCCGGTGCCGCTGTTCGTCTTTACGCCTTCGGAAAACACGGCCCGGCAAATGTCGGTGGTGTATGGCGTGACGCCGCTGATTGAGGCCGAGGCGCTCTCCACTGACCAGATGATGGAGCAGATGGAGCACCGGCTGAAGAACGCCGGCCTGGTGTCAAGCGGCGACCAGATCGCCTTCACCTCCGGCCAACCGATCGGCAAACGCGGCACCACCAACATGATGAAGCTGCACACGATTGGGTAGCGAGCAGCGCAGCCACTGGCCTTCAGTCTTAAGACCGGCGGGACATTTCGGGCACGCTGTCAGAATCAGTTTTAGATAGACGGATTCGTCACGATTGCTCGCCACTTACTTGGCAGCCGGAGCTGGTGAAAAGTCCCACGCCGCAAGGTAGACACGCGTGCGCCTGGCCCGTTATTCTGAGTCCGATATGTCCGAGACCCATGTGTGGATTGGCACCCGGAAAGGTGCGTTTGTGTTCCGTAGCACTGACCGCCACAGCTGGTCCCAAGCGGGCCCGATGTTTCCAGGCGAAGAGGTGCACCATGTCGCGCAGGACCCGCGGGACCCCAAGCGGCTCTACGCGGCGGTGGGCAACGCTTGGTTTGGCTCGCACATCTACGCGTCGGTTGATGGCGGAGAAACCTGGGCGCAGTCGGAGGCGGGCGTGGCCGAGGCGGCGCTGCCTGACAAGAAACTGGGCCGCATTTGGCATATCGCGCCCGGGGCGGCGGATGAGCCGGGTGTGGTCTACATGGGCGCGGAGCCGGCCGTTCTGTTCCGCAGCGAGGACAACGGCGCCAGTTGGCGGGTGGTGGAGGGTCTGACGCATCACACCACGCGTGACAAGTGGATGCCGGGTGCAGGTGGCCTGATGGTCCATTCCATCCAGCCGCTGGGCCAGGGCCGGGTGATTGTGGGCATCTCGGCCGCCGGAGCGTTCCGTACTTTCGATCACGGCCAGACGTGGGCCCCCTTCAATGGCAAGGTGCTGGCGGACTTCAGCCCCGACAAGTTTCCAGAGGTGGGGCAGTGCGTCCACAAGCTGCTGGCCCATCCCCGTACGCCGGGTGCGCTCTATCAGCAGAATCATTGTGGTGTGTACCGGGCTGGAATTGACGATACGGAATGGGTGGATATCTCGGAAGGCTTGCCGTCGCGGTTTGGCTTTTGTCTGGCTGTACCGGCCGGAGAACCGGAGACGTTGTTCACGATTCCCATCCAAGGCGCCGAAGCCCGCTATGTCCCGGAAGGCAAGCTCCGCGTGGCCCGCAGCCGTGATGGCGGCCGCAATTGGACCCTGCTGACCAACGGCCTGCCGCAACAGAGCGCCCACGTGCTGGTGCAGCGCGAGGCGATGTCGTCGGACAAGCATGATGAGGCCGGAGTGTATTTCGGCACCACCGGCGGCACCGTGTTTTATACGCGCGATGCGGGCGAACAGTGGGGAGTGCTGGGCGAATATCTACCACCGGTCTACTCCGTGTCGGTGGCGCATCATTGATCGGACTGCGAGCCATCCCGCCGGGCGGCCTTTGCACCCAGTGCACCTTCTCTAAGACCATCGTGTCGGATAAGGGTTCGCAGTTCACGATGTGCCAGCGTTCCAAACTGGAACCGCGGTTCCCGAAGTATCCAAGATTGCCGGTCCGCTTGTGTGAGGGATTTGCGCCGGTGCTAGAGAGCGCTCCGCCGGCGCGCTAGATCACTGGTGCGCGGCCTGCACCGCCCGGCGGTCAGGGGCGGACCGCGGCCGTCTTCGCAAAAGCACCGTTCGCCGATTCCGCCGAGGTTCGGCTGTCCACCGGCCCGGCGACTGGCAGGACGACGGTGAAGACCGACCCGCGGCCCACCTCGCTTTCAACCTCAATCCGGCCCCCGTGCTCCAAGACCATCTTCTTGACGATGGCTAAACCGAGGCCGTGGGAAGGTTCGTTGGCTGTACCGCGGACACTGGTGGTTTGGAACGGTTGGAACAGTTTCCGATCTCGCTTTGGGGAATGCCTTGGCCCCGGTCACGCACCGCCATCACGACATCGGCGCCCGTTGCTTCCATGGTCAGCTCCACCGGAGAGCCCGGATAGGAGAACTTGATCGCGTTGGTCAACAGGTTGTTCAGCACCTGCAAGACCTTGCCGCGGTCGACGTTGACCACCGGCACCCGCCCCAGCGTCTGGAAGTGCACCGAAATGTCCTTGCTCTGCGCCAGGGAGCGCAGGACGGGCAGCGCCGTCTCCACCAGATCGGGCAAGCTGGTGGGTTGCCGGTTCAACCGGACAATCCCGCTTTCGATCTTGGACACATCCAAAAGATCGTTCACCAACCGGAGCATCTGTTCGCTCGATTGGTGGGCCATGGTGAGAAACTCCCGCGATTCCGCCGAGAGCCTACTGGCCGGGTCATCCATCACCAGTTCGGCCAGCGATCCGATGGCCCCCAACGGCCCCCGCAAGTCGTGCGCGGCCATGCCCAGCAGCCGGTTCTTCTCCTGGTGCAGCTCCACCAGCCGGAGCTTCTCCGCCGCCAGTTGCTGATGCAGAGCGGCGAGTTCCTTATGGCGCTGTTGAAGATCGATGGCCGTGGCCTCGGCCTGCTGCTTGGATGCGAACAGCTCGCGCTCAAACACCCGCCGGTGAAGGCCACGGGTGGCGGCGATCCGGCAAAAGACCGGCCGTCCGTTCGCGTCGCGCACTTCGACGGCTGAAACGAAGACCGGCAGGCTGGGCCCCACGCCCGGCATCAGTTCGAGGGCCACTTCGTGGATGTACCCGCTCAACCTCAGCAAGGGCCAGAGGTGCGTCTCGGTAAAGATGCGCCCGCCCGGTGACAACAGGTCGGCAAAGCAACTGCTGGTGAGCGCGCCCGGCTGTTCGCCCAGCCAGCGATGGAACTTGGCGTTGGCCCGGAGGATCCGGCCCTGGGGATTCGTGTAGAGATGGCCGAACGGGGCGTCCTCAAACGCCTCCCGGTGGTCTTCCCAAGCCGCGACACCCGCGGCCATGGCTTCAAGTGATGACATGGCTTTCGAGGTAATGCTGTATGGCCGCGATCGTCTCGCGCGGTGCACTTAGATTGGGACAGTGTCCCGTGGCGGCCATCTGCACCAGCTGGCTGCCCGGGATCATGCGGTTGATATACTCTCCCACTGCTTCCGGAGCGATGGGGTCCTGGGAGCATTGCAGGATCAACGAAGGCAAACTCACCTGGGAGAGGTCCTGACGGTGGTCTGAAAGAAAGGTGACGCGGGCAAAACGGCTGGCGATGTCGGGCCGCATCCGGCAAAAACTCGTGGCCAGTTCTTCACCCAAATCAGGCCGCTCAGGATTGCCCATAATCACCGGCGCCATCGCCTGCGACCAGCCGAGGTGATTGCTGTCCAGGACATCAAGCAGATCCTCCAATTGCATCCGCGTGAAACCGCCGTGATAAGCGTCATCATTGAGATAGCAAGGCGAGGGTCCAACCAGGATGAGATGGCCGAAGCGTTCCGGCTGACGGTTCGCCGCCAGAATACCGATCATCGCGCTGACCGAGTGGCCGACAAACACCATCCGCTTGATATCGAGCTCGTCCGCAATGTCCAGTACATCCTGGGCATAGCCCTCAAGCGACGAGTAGCGGACCGGATCGTATTGGGCAATGTCGGACTGGCCGCAACCGGTATAGTCGAACAACAACACTCGGAACCGGCCGGCAAACGCGGGCGCGACCAGCCGCCACATGTTCTGGTCACAGCCAAAGCCGTGGACCAACATCATGGTCGTCTCGCCGTGGCCGTGAAGGGTCACGTTATTTCTTCGAGCAGCCAACATGCGTACGAAACTCCTATCCGCAGAAGGCTGCGCGGGTGCCACGCAGACTTACCTAGAGAATACATCGGCGGCCATGGGCCTATAGCGTAGACGCAACCGGACGGAAAAGTTATACAGAAGAGTTCAGGCCGCTACCCGGCAGGGGTGGGCCGCCCGGGCCAATTTCGGGCGCGAGTTCGATTCAAACGCTGCGCTGCGCTCGCTAGACTAGAAGCAAGCCCTTATGCGTACTCCCACCGTCGCCGCCGTTGCCGTGCTCGCCTTTGCGGGCGGGTTGATGGCCCTTCAAGTTGCCTCCAACAACCCGTCAAAGCTTCCGGCGCCCTTCCAAACGCCCTCGGCCAACAACCGGCCCCAGGTAGTGGACCGGCCCAATGGAGCCCAACTGGCGCTGCCCAAGGGTTTCCAGATTGAGGAGTTCGCCACCGGCTTTGAACGCCCGCGCTACATGATCACCGGCCCCTCCGGTGAGCTGCTGATCAGCGATTCCACCAACAACGGCAGCGTCTACATCATCAACAAAGACAAGTCGAAGAAGAAGCTGATCGGCAACCTCGACCGTCCCTTCGGTTTGGCCATTCACAAGGGCATGATCTATGTCGCCGAAACAACTTCGGTGAAGCGCTATCCCTACGATGCCACGACGCAGACCGCTGGCCCGGGCCAGCAGATCTATTCGATGAAGGACTTCGGCGCCGGCCACTGGACGCGTACGATTGCCTTTGACCCGAAGGGCGAGAAGCTCTATTTGGGCATCGGCTCACGCTCGAATGTCGACGCGGGGGAGCCCAAGGAACGCGCGGCGATTCTGGTGATGAACCCCGATGGCACGGGCGCCGAGATCTTCGCTGCCGGTACGCGCAACCCCACCTCCATCCACTTCCACCCCACCACCGGTGAGCTGTGGGCCGCCGTCCAGGAGCGTGACGGCCTGGGCGACGACCTGGTGCCGGACTACTTTACGTCGATCAAGAAGGGCGGCTTCTACGGCTGGCCGTTCAGCTACATCGGGCCCAACGAAGACCCGCGCCGCAAGGGCGAGCAGCCGGAGCTCGTCAAGAAGACCATCGTGCCGGACCATCTGCTGGGCGCGCACGTCGCCGTCATCGACTGGACCATCTATACCGGCAAACAGTTCCCGGCCGAGTATCAGGGCGGTGCGTTTCTGGCGCTGCACGGCAGCTGGAACCGCTCCCAGCGCATTGGCTATGCGGTGGCCTTTGTGCCGATGAAGAACGGCAAGATCGCGGGTCCGCAGCGCGACTTTCTGTCGGGCTGGATGCTGGCACCCGACAAGCGCGAGGTCTGGGGCCGGCCGGTGGCAGTGCACCAGTTGGTTGATGGTTCATTGCTGATCTCCGACGACGGTGGGAACAAGGTGTGGCGCATCTTCTACAAGGGTTAGTTTTGCTGGTGCTGGGGGCCGCGGCTTTGTGCGCGCAACCGGCCGCTGCGCCACCGGCCTCCCCGGCGAAAGCGACGATAGGGAAGAAGGTCGCCGTCAAGTTTAGTCACGCGACGCACCTCAAGCTGGGCGATCTGGGGCCGATTTTGAAGATGGCCCGGGAGCGCGGAACGCATCTGCGCCCCGAGGGTCATCTGCCGGGGAGCCAGTGCGAAGCCTGCCACACCGGAATGAAGGATGACCAGCGCCGCGCGGGCTTGCCGCTGATGGGGGATTGTTTGGTCTGCCATTCCAAGATCGACGCTCCGTTCTCCTGCGGCTTTTGCCACTCGCAACCGGCCAGTGAATTGAAACCCGTGCACCACACGCCAGATTTTCTTGACAAGCATTCGGCCGGGCTGGCCAAGTTAAATCTGGCCAAGCAGGAATGTCAGGTTTGCCATGGCCGTAAGTTCACTTGTCTCGGCTGCCACTAGAGTTTGTTTGTGAATTAGCCCCATGCGTCAGCTTGGGGCTTGGTCCGGTTAAGCGAAGAAGCCCCAAGCTGACGCATGGGGCTGTAAGAACGAATTGTTCGAACGGGACCGGTAGTTGTGACGGTCAGCAAAGGAAAGGCTCTGCTCAATGACCCGTACATTCCATCTCGCCCAGATCAACATTGTGCGCATCAAATTTCCGTTGGACGACCCGCGGATGAAGGGCTTCGTCGATCAACTGGACCCCATCAATGCGCTGGCTGAATCGTGCCCCGGCTTTGTCTGGCGGCTCCAATCTGAAGAAGGCGACGCGACCTCGCTGCGGCCCTTTGGCGACGACATCCTGGTGAACATGTCGGTGTGGGAGTCCGTTGAGGCGCTGGAGGCGTTCGCCTACCGTAGTGCGCACACGGAGGTGCTCCGCCAGCGCAAGCAGTGGTTCGACGCCATGGAGAGCCGGGCAGTCGCTCTGTGGTGGGTGCCGGCTGGGACCCCGCCCACCCCCGCCGACGCGCGCCGGCGTCTGGATCTCCTGGATGGCTGGGGCGAGTCTCCGCTGGCCTTCACCTTCAAGAAGCGTTTTCCGCCTCCGCCCGCGACGCCCGTTAACTACGCCGGCCGCCGCTTTACGAGCGCTGCCAACACGGCCAACGGCGATGTCACCGGAGCCACCACGTTCGACTATCGCCATGAGGGCGACACCGTGTGGGCCACCTACTCCGGCGGTAGCGTCCGCTACGGCACGCTGCTGGCCAAGGTGGAGGGCACCAGCGCGATCGACATGCGCTACCAGCATCTGAATGAAGCAGGCGAGTTCCGTACGGGCGAATGCTGGTCGGCTCCCGAACTGCTGCCGGATGGGCGTATACGCCTGCACGAGTACTGGCAGTGGACCAACGGCGACTGCTCGCGCGGGCAGAGTGTGATTGAAGAGTTGGGGTGAGTGGGCGGCTGGCGGACCGGCCTCAGCCGTAGACGTCCCGGCGATGGCCGACCGTCACCACTAGCACGACGAGCCGATGGTCCTCGATCCGGCAGATCAAGCGGTAGTCGCTGATCCGGTACCGCCACAATCCCGCCAAATCAGCGCGTAGCGGCTTTCCGAAGCGGCGAGGGTCATCCGTGGTCGCAATGCGTTCCCGGAGATAGGCGATGATCTGCTCCTGCTCGGGACGTCCCAGGCGTCTCAGGTCGCGGCGGGCGCTGTCGTCCCACTCAATCCGCCAGGGTGTCAGCGCCACTCTCTATCTCTTCCATGGTCCAGCGGCGGCCAGGGTTTTCGAGCCGCTCCAGCGCGACGAACGTGTCTTCCATGTCTTCCAGGTGACGGAGAATGGCCTCGCGAGCGTAGAAAGTCTTGGTGCGCCCCGTCCGCTTGGCCAGCGCTTCAAGCCGCAAATCGATCTCTGCGGGAAGCCTCAGCGCGATCATGGTGGTCATCGGTGGTCCTTTGGGTCTGATCTGCTATACAAGTATAGCGTCGCGGTATTCGTTGATGTAGTTCCGCGCGATGCGGACTTGCGACAATAGAAGTTTGCAGAGTCTCCTCGGTCTCGACGCCCCCGAAATCGCCAGCGCTCTGGGTGTGCCTGGTTTCCGTGCGCGCCAGATCTACGATGCCGTCTACCGCCAGCATGAAGTGGATGTCACGCGGATCACGACGCTCCCCAAGCAACTCCGCGAATCGCTGCAGCTGGGCCTGCCTTCGGTCGACCACCAGTATCAATCCACCGACGGCACCGTCCGCTATCTGCTGAAGCTGGCCGACAGCAAGACGGTGGAAACCGTCATGATGCCGGAAGAGGGGCGCGACACCATTTGCATCTCCTCCCAGGTGGGCTGCCCGGTCGATTGCAAGTTCTGCCTCACCGCGCTGATGGGCCTGGAACGCAACCTGACGGCGGGTGAGATCGTAGGGCAAGTGCTCCACGTCGCGGCCGCGCATGGCCTGGACCCGCGGGACCGGCAGCTCAACGTCGTGATGATGGGGCAAGGCGAGCCGCTGCTGAATCTGGCGAACGTCTTGAAGGCCACGCGTCTGCTGGTCGATCCTGCGGGCATCGGCATGTCGGAGCGGCGCATCACGGTCTCGACATCCGGCATCATCCCTCGCATTGAAGAGCTGGGCGCGGCCGAGGTCCGGCCGAAGCTGGCTATCTCCTTGAACGCCTCCAACGAAGAGCAGCGGCAACAGCTGATGCCGATCACGCGCAAGTGGCACTTGAAAGACCTGATCGCCACCTGCCGCGATTATCCACTGCGGGCTTGGGAGAAGCTGACCTTCGAGTACGTGCTGCTCAACGGCGTCAACGATACCGACGCCGACGCCCGGCGCGTCGTGAAGCTGCTGGCGAACTTGAATGCGAAGGTGAACCTGATCGCCCTCAACCCCGGCCCCGGTATCCCCTTCATGACCCCCGCCCCGGAACGCGTCGCCAGCTTCCAGGAGATCGTGCGGCAAGCGATGCCGTGCTTCCTGCGCAAGCCCCGAGGGCTCGATATTTACGCCGCTTGCGGGCAGTTGAAGCGGATGACGTCTGAGGAGCTGGTGCAACTGGGGTAGGGACGTTTAGGCCCAGTCTGTTCCCGGCATAATCCGTTTCATGAACTCATCAAACAGCGGCACTGTGAACGCAGTGTCGCCATGGCTGGGGCTCCAAATCATCCCCTTGGTGATGAGGCTGCTCCGCACAGGCCCTAACGAGTTCACTGGGCGCCCCAGCTGCTCTGCCACGCCTCCTGATCGGTGCGGCCCGGGGCCCAGTTCGGCCATGGCCCGAAGATATCTTCTCTCGGTCGGCGTGAGCCGATCGAAGCGCACTCGGAAGAAGCTTTCGTCGAGTGCCGCCACCGTTTCGATAGAGGCCTGCTTGACATCTTCGACCGTGATGGGGCTTTGCTTGGCCACATCCCATGAATGTTTGCCCCACTCTTGCAGGAAGTACGGGTAACCGCGGGTCTGCCCGATGATGGCGGCAATTGCCGCCGGCTCGAAGTCCACTCCCTGGTCCCGCGCTGGCTTGGCCAGTGCTAACTCCGCCTCTGCGTTTCCTAGCGGCCCAATAACCGGGAACTCAAATAAGCGCTCAGCGTAAGACTTGGCGTCGCCCGTCATTCCTCGCAACTGCGGCAACCCTGCTCCCACCACTGTGAGAGGCAGTCTCAGCTGTGCTGAACGATGAAGCGCGGAGATGAGGGCCGACAACTGGGCATCGTTCACATACTGGAGCTCATCGATAAAGATCACCACGGCGGTATTGGCCGTGCGGGCTGCAAGCCCTACCTGCTCGAGCAGCGACGCTAGGTCCCCTTCAAGGTCGCCATTGTCCGTTAGGCCTGGCTCAGGATCGAAGTCTATGCCAACCTCGATGTCGTTGTAGGTGATCTTCAGGGCCTTGGCGAAGCCAGCCAGGGCACGCAAGCCCCTGGTTGCGATGTCCCTGGCGGCGGCTATGCGGCTGAGCCGGAGCAGAACCTGACGCAGGAGCGGAGCCAGGATTGCCGGAAGAGAACGCCCCTCTGGAGCTTCCACCCGTACTGTGTAAACACCGGCGGCTTCGGCGTCGTTACGCATCTGATCAAGCAGTACCGTCTTCCCAACTCCGCGAAGGCCAACCATCAGAACACTCTTGGCCGGATTGCCGCGGCGATGCCGTGCGATCGCGATCCTGACCTGTTCGCGCAACGCATCCCGACCGGCCAGTTCGGGCGGTGGCGTACCTGCTCCTGGCGCATACGGATTGGTGACAGGGTCCGTGATGTATAGCGATCTTTTCGATATTATCGCAATGGAGTAATTTCTGTAAACTCTGTAGTTTCTGTGTTCTCTGTTGTCGGCCTCGGCCGCAGGACAGCACTAGATTCAGCCCTACAGGACGCTCGTCTCGGTCCAGCCGCCGAAGATGTCGCCCATGGCCGCGCATATTTCGCCCGTCGTCGCATAGGCGCGGACGGCGGCCAGGATGTGCGGCATCGTGTTCTCCGTGCCCCGGCAAGCTTCCCGTAATCGTTCGAGCGCCCGTTCCACGGCCGCGCCGTCGCGGCGCTTCCGCAGGCTGGCCAGCTTACTGCATTGGCGTTCAGTCGCTTCGCCGCTGATCTGCAGCAGTTCCGGCGGGTGCTCATTCTTCACCGTGAAGGCGTTGACGCCAGCGATCAGCAGGCGCTTTGATTCGATCAGCCGCTGATAGTCGTAGCTGGCTTGGGCGATCTCGGCTTGGGGGTAGCCTTGCTCGATCGCGGGCAGCATGCCGCCCAGCTCATCGATCTTGGTGATGTAGGCTTGGGCGCGCCGCTCGATCTCGTCGGTGAGCTGTTCGACAAAGTGGCTGCCGCCAAACGGGTCCGGAAATTCGGTGATGCCCGATTCATGCGCAATCACCTGCTGCGTGCGGAGCGCCAGCGTGGCCGCTTGCTCACTGGGCAGAGCGTAGGCTTCATCGAGCGAATTCGTGTGCAGAGACTGCGTGCCGCCGATCACCGCCGCCATCGCCTGCACGGCCGTGCGAACCAGATTGTTCTCCGGCTGCTGCCAGGTGAGCGTGCAGCCCGCCGTCTGCGCGTGGCACCGGAGCTTCCAGCTACGCTCATCGCGCGCCCCAAAGCGATCCCGCATGATGTGCGCCCACATGCGCCGCGCGGCGCGGAACTTGGCGATCTCTTCAAAAAAGTCGTTGTGCGCGTTCCAAAAGAAGCTCAGCCGCGGCGCGAAGTTGTCGACGGGTATGCCGCGCTTCACCATCTGGTCGACATACTCAATGCCATCCCGCAGAGTGAAGGCCAGCTCCTGAATGGCATTGGAACCCGCTTCCCGGATGTGATAACCAGAGATCGACACCGGGTTGTAGCGCGGCGCACGACGCGCGGTGTACTCGATGACATCCACCGCCAAACGCAGTGAGGGCGCGGGCGGATAGATGTACTCCTTCTGCGCGATGTACTCCTTCAAGATGTCGTTCTGGAGTGTCCCGGAAAGCGCCGCGACGTCCGCCCCTTGCCGCTCCGCCGCCACCGCATACATGGCCCAGATCACCGGCGCCGGGGAGTTGATGGTCATCGAAACCGAGACTTCAGCCAGCGGAATGCCGGCGAACAGTGTCTCCATGTCTTCCAGCGACGACACCGCCACGCCACACTTGCCCACCTCACCCAACGAGTGCGGATGATCGCTATCGAGACCCATCAGCGTCGGTAAATCGAAAGCCACCGAAAGCCCGGTCTGCCCCTGGCTCAGCAGGTAGCGATAACGCGCATTCGTCTCCTCCGGCGTGGCGAATCCGGAGAACTGCCGCATGGTCCACAAGCGGCCGCGGTACATGGTTTCGTGGATGCCGCGTGTGTAAGGAAACTGCCCCGGAGCAGCAGCCGGATGCGGATGGCCGGTGTAGGCGGCTTCGAGGGGAATGCCGGACAGAGTCTCGTAGATGCGGGCTGTGGCCAGCTTGCTCATGGAGCCTCCTCAATCGCTTCTAGTACTTCCCGAATGATCTTCGGATGAAGGATGCGCCCTGAATGGAAGGGTACGACCACGCGTCTCTCATCCTTCTTGAAGATCCGGTGGCTGCCTTTGCTGCGAATCAACTCGAAGCCGGCGGCTCGCAACCTAGCCTCCGCCTCAACCGACGTCCAGCGAGGCAGTTTAGGCATTTACCTCAATCGTCGCCGTCAGAATTTGTTGGCTCAGACGCGATTCGCGCTCGTCTTCCGGCAGCGTCTCCAGGTACAACTCGATCGCTTCCCGAATGTTCCGCATCGCTTCGTCCAGAGTGTCGCCCTGCGACTGACAACCTTTCAACTCCGGGCAGCGCGCATAGTAGCCCTGCTCATCAGATTCGATCACGATGGATGCCTTGCGCTTCATATCCCCAGTGTAGACCCATGAAACGGTCCGGCCCGCTAGAGTGAGGAGATGCCCCAACTGATCGAGTACGCCGACGCCTCACCCGCCGTGAAGGCAGTGTTTGACGACATCATGCAGACCCGCCAAACCGACTACATCAACAATTTTTGGAAGGCCCTCGCCAATGACCCGGCGACGCTCAAACGCACCTGGGAATCGATCAAGCAGATCATGGCCCCCGGCGCGCTGGACCCGCTCACCAAGGAGCTGATCTACGTCGCCGTCTCCACCACCAACCAGTGCAACTACTGCATCGCCTCCCACTCCGCCGCCGCCCGCAAAGCCGGGATGACGCCCGAGATGTTTGGCGAACTGATGGCCGTGGTCGGCATGGCCAATGAGACCAACAAGCTGGTGACGGGGTATCAGGTGGAGGTTGACGAGCGGTTCAAGGGATAGGTGTGGCGATAATCCGCAACGATGTTGCGGATTATAGTGCATATTCGGCATAATCGATGAGGATGTATGACCGGGTACTGAATCTCCGCGAGCAACTCACCCGGCGCTCAATGTTCCTTTTCGGGCCGCGCCAAACCGGGAAAAGTACCCTACTTAAGCAGCTTTTCCCCGGTGCTGTGCTTTACGATCTGCTTCAAGCGGATACGTTCCGCGAACTCGCCGCGCGCCCCGAACTTGTCCGCCAGCGCCTGGGCCCGGAGAAGTTGGTGATCGTGGACGAGATCCAGCGTTTGCCGGCTCTGTTGAATGAGGTCCACTCCATGCTCAGCGGTGATCGCACCCTTCGCTTCGTGCTGACCGGAAGCAGTGCCCGGTCGCTCCGGCGTGGTGGCGTGAACCTGTTGGGGGGGCGGGCGGGGATCGCTCGTTTGTTTCCGCTGGTTTGGCCAGAGTTGCCGGGCGAAGGCCTCGACCGCCGGCTCTCGTACGGCAGCCTGCCCGCCGTCTACACCTCCGATGAGCCCGATGCTGATCTGAAAGCATACGTCGGCGCTTACCTCCAGGAGGAAATCCGAGCCGAGGGGCTTGTCCGGTCGATCGAGACGTTCACCCGATTTCTGGAGGTGGCTGCGCTGTCAAACGGACAGTTGGTCAACTTCACAGCGGTGGGCTCAGATAGTGGGGTTCCGGCCCGCACGGTGCGCGAGCATTTCCAACTGCTGGACGACACTCTGCTGGGTTCGATGCTGGAGCCTTTCCGCGAGGGGCGCCAACGTAAGCCGGTCTCGACCGCCAAGTTTTACCTGTTCGACGTTGGGGTGGCGAATCACCTGATGAATCGCGGTGCCGTGCAGGCCGGTTCCCGCGAGTACGGCCAGGCCTTGGAACACTTGATCTACCTCGAGCTGCGTGCTTGGCTAAGCTACCGCCAAAAGGACTGGCCACTGACGTTCTGGCGCACCCAGGCCGCTCAGTTCGAAGTCGATTTCGTCTTGCAAGGCCACACTGGTATTGAGGTGAAGGCGGCCAATTCAGTTTCCGACCGCGACCTGAAGGGCCTGCGAGCGCTGTCGGAGGAGACCAGCCTGAAACGCCGCATCGTTGTCTGCCAGGAACGATTCCCGCGCCAAACCAGCGACGGAATTGAGATCATGCCGGTCGCCCATTTTCTCGATTCTCTCTGGGCTGGGCAGATCGCTTGAGTGCGCAAGTCAAGCTGCCAGGCCGTAGTGTCCAAGTATCGCTGCATCTGTGAGGCTTGCGAACACTCGACCTAGGTCCCCAGCGCCTGCCTGACCTTGCGCGCCGCCACTGCACCGAGCACCCTCACCAGTGCACTCTCTTCCGCCTGCCGCACGCGTTCCAATGAGCCGAACTCGGTGAGCAGCTTCTGAATTGTCTTCGGGCCTACGCCAGGGATCTCGGCTAGTTCGGAGGTCATGCGTGAGGTGTTGCGGCGGCTGCGGTGGAAGGTGACGGCGAAGCGGTGGGCTTCGTCACGAACCATTTGCACCAGGTGCAGCACGGGCGAAAAGCGGTCCAGCACGACGGGCTCGTCTTCCTGGCCCAGCACGTAGATGATCTCTTCGCGCTTGGCGATCGACGCCAGCGGCTGGTTGATGATGCCGATGGCTTCGAGAGCATCGGCCGCGGCGTGCAACTGGCCCAGGCCGCCGTCGATCAGCACCAGGCCGGGGAAGGGGAGGCCTTCTTCTTTCAGGCGCGAGTAGCGGCGTGTGACGACCTCGTGCATCGAGGCAAAGTCGTTATTGCCTTCCACGGTCTTGATGATGAACTTCCGGTAGGCGGATTTGTTCATCTTGCCGTCTTCCCACACCACCATGCTGGCCACTTTGTCGGTGCCCTGGATGTGGGAGATGTCGAAGCATTCGATGCGCTTGGGCGGATCGGCCAGGTTCAGCGCATCCGCCATCGCTTCTGAAATCTGCTTGGAGCTGGGCTTCAGCACCCGGAAGCGTTGCGCGAAGCTGTGCTGGGCGTTGGTTTCGGCCAGTGCCATCATCTGCTTCTTGGGGCCGCGTTGCGGCGTGTGGATCTCCACTTTGCGGCCGCGCTTTTCGGAAAGCAGCTCCTCCATCACTTCGCGATCCTCGAAGTCTACCGGCACGTGGATGATGCCCGGCACATAGTTTTGGTCGAGATAGAGCTGCAGTAGCAGCGAGGAGAACAGTTCCGCCGGCGAGAAGACGCCGTCTTCGGTGGGCAGGTCCTCCCAAAAGAACTCGCGGCGATCGACGATGCGCCCGCGCCGCAGGTGGAACAGGTTGACGGCGCCCAGGGGCGGCTCCGCATAGTAGGCCAGGATGTCGGTGTCATCGCCTTCGGCCGCGGCCATCTTCTGTTTCTCTTCGATCTCCTCGACGGTGGTGACTAGATCACGCAGGCTGGCCGCTTCTTCAAACCGCAGATCCTCGGCCGCCTCTTCCATGCGCCAGCGCAGCTCACGCGAAAGATCCTTGTGGCGCCCTTCCAGGAACAGGCGCACATCGCGGACATGCTGCGCATAGATCGGATCGGTCGTCAGCCCTTCAACGCACGGGCCCAGGCAGCGGTGGATGTGGAACTGGAGGCAGGGATTTTTGTGGGTCCGGTTGAAGTCCACTTTGCAGGAGGGCACCTTGAAGTGCCGGTGGATGAAGTGGACCAGCCGATGCGCCAGGTTGCCCGGAAAGTAGGGGCCAAAGTAGGTCGCGCCGTCTTTGCGCAGCCGCCGCGTGACGTAGACGCGCGGGTACTTCTCGGCCGTCAACTTGATATAGGGGTAGGTCTTGTCGTCCCGCAGCAGGATGTTGAAGCGTGGCTGGTGTTGCTTGATGAGGTTGTTCTCAAGCGCCAGCGCTTCCTTCTCGTTGTCGACCAGGATGTACTCCAGGTCCCGAGCCGTCGCCACCAGCGTGGACGTCTTGGTGTCGCCCAGCTTGTCATCGTTGAAATAGCTGCGGACCCGGGCGCGCAGGCTCTTCGCCTTGCCCACGTAAATGACGTCGCCTGCGCCGTCCTTGTACAGGTACACGCCCGGCTGCGTGGGCAGCTGGGAGACCTTTTCGAGCAGTGCTGGGTGAGCGGACTGGATACTTCCATTCTGGCGCACCTCAGCGATCCTCACTGCCGGACCGAATTACCTTCGCCATGGCCCAGCGGGCGATGGCATCGGCTCGCCCTCTGATGGTATTATTGAAAGGTTGGCGCCCGTAGCTCAGTTGGATAGAGCGTTTGGCTACGAACCAAAAGGTCGCACGTTCGAGTCGTGCCGGGCGCACCATTTCCCCAGCCTTCCGCTTACCCGATAGAGCCTCGAATCTTTTCTGCCGTCCCGTTCGCGCCTGTTTGCCCGACGCTGCTCCGATAACCGTTTTCGACGCGCGATTTGATGTCCACGTAGGCCGCATCGATCAGTTGGCGCAGTGCTATGGCGTCGGCCGGTGTCCCTGGTTTTAGCTTGATGTGACGCATGAACTTGCCGGTCCCCTGCAACAGGCCGGCCGGGTCTGGCAGGCTGGCTCCCTGAAAGAACCCAACGTTGACGTGCGCGGTGAAGACGTTCACGTAGGCGAAGGGGAACTCGCCCAGACACGCGACCGGACAGCCGTCATGGAGTACTTCCCGCACTTCGTCCCCACACTCCCGCATCACCGCGAACCAGTGGTGCGCGATGGCTCCTAACTCACCGGCACGCTCGTCGAACCACCGGCCGATCTGGGGATCGTGCGCGAGGGTACCGTCGAAGCGCAGCAATTCGGTTCGGTCCATATGCTCCATGGTAATCGGCGTTCCATGGTGATCAGCCGGGCGAAGCGGGTGATCACGGCCGGCGGGGTGTCGGGCCCAGGGTGGTCCCCGCTATACTTGCGAACGAAGCGCGCTGAATGATTCTACTTCCCACCTTGGCCGCCGGTGCCGCCGTGGCCGCCGCCGGATCGCTGGCCACTCGGCATCCTCGTTCCTCGGTCTTCAGCCCTAATGTCTGGCGCGGGCACGCTGGTCGAAAGTCGGTCGCCTTGACCTTTGACGATGGCCCCAGTGAATCAACGCCGGAGCTGTTGCGCGTGCTCGCGCAATACAACGTCCCGGCGACGTTCTTCCAAGTGGGCCACCATGCGCGACGCTTGCCAGAGATCGCCCGGCAGGTCGCCCAGCGTCATGAGATTGGCAACCACACCGACACGCATCCGGCGCTGTGGCTCAAGAGCGGTAGCTTCATCCGCGATGAGATCGACCGGGCGCAGGAAACACTCGGCGATTATGCTCGGGTGAACTGGTTCCGCGCGCCGTTTGGAGTGCGGTGGTTCGGGTTACGGGCGGCCTTGCGGACGCATCAGTTGACCAACGTGATGTGGGGCGTCATCGGCCGCGACTGGACCGATCTTTCGGGTGCCAGCATTGCGGAGCTGGTGTTGGCCAAGCCCGCCGCGGGCCTGATCGTTTGCCTGCACGACGGCCGCAGCTTGACCGCCAAGCCCGATATCTCCAATACCATCGAGGCGGTCCGGCGCTTGATTCCAGCTTTGCTCGAACAAGGCTGTCAGTTCGAGACGGTCAGCCAGATCGTGCGCCCAGATGCGCCACCGCGCTAGCCGCCGATGGTCTTGGTGATGTCGTTGTAGAGCACAAACACCACCAGCGCCATCAGGAACACAAAGCCGAACTTCAACACGGTCTCCTTGACCCGCAGGCTCAGGTCGCGCTGCATCAGCATTTCGATCAGCAGCATCAGGATCATGCCGCCATCCAGGATCGGGATCGGCAGCAGGTTGAAGATCGCCAAATTCAGGCTGACCATCGCCATCAGGCTGACGTAGGGGATGATGCCTTCGCGCGCCGCTTCGCCGGAAAGCTGGCCGATGCGGATGGGGCCCTCCAGTGATTTGGGCGACATGCGCTGTTCCACGATGCCGCGCACAAAGCCGAAAATCAGGCCCGCGCTGCGGGTGTTCTGCTTCACCGATTCCGACAACGCATCAGGGAAGGAGAGCTGCGTGATGACATATCGCGGCTCCAGCCGGACGCCGATCATCCAGCGGCCTTCGGGCGTGTCGTCTTTGGAAAACGTCGGTGTCACGGCCACTTTGGCCCGCTCACCGGACCGCGCGTAGGCTACATCCAGCGGCTTGCCCGCGGAGGCGCGCACCAGTTCATGCAACTTCATTGTCGAGTGCAGCGGCACGCCATTGACGGCGATGATCACGTCGCCCTTCTGCAAGCCCGCCTTCTCGGCACCCATGCCGGGCGAAACGGCGGCGACGAGAGTCTCGTTCTGCTCAGACCAGCCGAGGTAGCCCAAACCGGTCTTGGAATCGAGCTTGGGCGTCAAGACATAGCGGTCCGTCGTGGGACCCTTGTCCGTCTTGCGCTCGACAATCACGGCCAGCGGGATATCCACCGAACCGGCCTCCCGCAGCGCCACATCTTCCCAGGTGGGATTGGCGCTGTCTTCCAGGCGCACAATCCGGTCGCCTTCCTGCAAGCCTGCCTGAGCGGCGGGCGAGCCCGGGGCGATGTGGCCGATCACGGCCGGACCGTCCACGTTCAACATTTTGGGGAAGCGCACCATGAACACGCCGGTGACCAGGCCCACGGCGAGGATGATGTTCATCGCCGGACCCGCAAACGCGATGATCAGCCGCTGCCAGCGCGGCTTGTTCATAAACGAGCCTTCGTCGGCGGACGCCTCATAGGCTTCGCCGGTGTCGGACTGCCCAGTCATCTTCACGTAGCCGCCGAATGGGATCAGCGAGAACCGGAAATCCGTGTCGCCCTTCTTGAAGCCGAAGATGCGCGGACCAAAGCCAAAACTAAAAGCCTCGACGCGCACGCCAAAGTAGATGGCGGCCCAGTAGTGGCCCAATTCGTGGATCAGAATCATGATCCCGATCAGCACCAACAGCGCGCCAACGTTCTGTATGAACTCCATGACTCTCCTTTGACCGCGGGCTCACCCGGGCGCGCCAGTCTATCTCTTTCATTCTACGCGCGGCGGGCGGTTCCGGTTGCGCGTTTCGCCACTATGGAACGGGCGATCTCGCGCGAGCGGCGGTCTATCTCTAGTACTTCGGCCACACTGCGCGGGTTCGATACAGGTACTCGGGACAAAGTTTCCGCCACGGTTTCCCAGATGCCGGGGAAGGGGATGTGGCCCTGCAAAAATGCTTCCACCGCAATCTCGTCGGCGGCATTCAGGGTGCAGCCCGCTGAGCCGCCCTGCCGGACGGCCTGGTAGGCCAGCCCGAGCAACGGAAACTTTTCAAAATCAGGGGGATAGAACTCCCACTGGCGGGCCTGCTGCCAGTCCATGCGCGGCACCGGGGCGGTGGCGCGCTCCGGGTAAGTGAGCGCGTACTGGATGGGCATCCGCATGTCAGTGGCGCAAATCTGCGCGATCACGCTGCCGTCGTTGTACTCCACCATGGCGTGGATGCTCGATTGCGGGTGGACCACCACTTCCACTTCCCCGGCGGGAAAATCAAAGAGCCAGCAGGCTTCGATCACCTCAAAGCCCTTATTCATCAACGTGGCGGAATCAATGGTGATCCGCTGGCCCATTTTCCAGGTAGGGTGGTTCAGTGCCTGCGCCGGCGTTACGGTCGCCAGATCTGCCGCCGGAGTCTTGCGGAAGGGGCCGCCGGAAGCGGTGAGGATTAACTTGGTGACTTCATTGCGCCGCCCGGCGCGCAGGCATTGGTGGGCGCCGTTGTGTTCGCTGTCGACCGGCAGCAACTCCGTGCCAGCGGACTTCACGGCGGCCATCACCAGCTCACCGCTGGCTACCAGGACTTCCTTGTTGGCTAAGCCAATCGGGAGCCCGCGCTTGATCGCCTCATAGGTGGCTTCCAGGCCCGCCACGCCGACGATGGCCGACATGAGAAAGCCGACTTCCGGGGCGATGGAGGCCTGCACCCGCGCCTGGGCGCCGTAGAGCAGCTCCGGCTGGTGCGCGGAACCGGAAAGCTTGGCCGCCAGCGCATCGCGTCCCGCCTCGTCCGCCGTCACCACCACCTGCGGCCGGAACTCTTCCACCTGCGCGGCCAGGAGCTCAATATTCCGGCCCGCGACCAGTGCGAAGACGCCAAACCGGTCTCGCCACTGGCGCACGACGTCGAGCGTACTGCAGCCGATCGACCCCGTGGAGCCGAGGATAGTAATCTGCTTCATTCAACCTCTCATTGATGAGTATCCCGCGCCTGGAGGGCCGTATCCAGAGCGCCCGCGCGCTGGGGTGCGAAGGGGTGAACTACAACGCCGCCGCCGCGCCGAACAGCTGCCGGGCGATGGCCGGATAGCGGGGCTGGCGGCGCAGTGGTTCCAGCCGGGGGTCCGCCTGCAGGTCGATCAAACTAAAAGAGTTCTGTCGGGTCTCCCCCTCCAGCAACGCCAACGCCTCATCAAAGCGGCCCATGGCCACGCTGATCAGCAGCAGTGCGGTGGGAATCATGTCGCCCGCGGCGATGGCAGCCTTCGTCTCCAGGTAGACCGCTTCGGCGGGACCTCGGTCGCCCTTCTGCAAAGCCAACCAGGCCCGGTCGGTCCGCAGCACCGATGGTTGTAGGCGCGCCTGCTCCAGTTGCGCCTGGGCCTCGGCATGCCGGCCCAGAAAGCCGAGGATTAGGCCCAGGTAGTAGTGGGAGAGGCTGTCATGTTCCTCCCGCTCCAGTACTTGACCGAACTGTTGGGCTGCCTGCTGAAAGTCACCCCGGCTGTAATAGATGCGGCCCAATTGCACCCCCAGGTAGGGGGAGACGGGGTCCTGGACAATGGCGCGCTTCAGCAGACCGGCCCCTTCCTCAAAGCGCCGCTCGTAGCTCAGCAGTTGGCCAAAGTAGTAGAGATTCAGCACGGACAGACGGTCCAGCTTCAGCCCCTGGACGAAGGCCTGCTCGGCTCCCACAAAGTCAAACCGGCTCATGCGCGCCGCGCCTAAGGTGGCATGGGCTTCCGGGAGGCGCGGGTCCAACCCGACGGCAATCTCGGCTTCCGTCCGGGCTCGCAACAACGCATCCTCCGGGCCCGAGGCCAAGCGATACAGGGCAATCAGTGTCTCCGCCAGCCCGGCATGCGCCGCCGCCGATCGTGGCTGGGCCACCACGGCTGCTTCAAACCATTTCAGCGCCCGCTCAGCCTCCATGGGAGAACCCTTTTCCAGCAGGTACCGGCCGATCCGGGCCGGCGCCTCATAGGGCAGCGTCTCCGGCGTCCGCAGCCGGCGCATCAGGGCGAGCCCTCCGACGGAGGCTCCGGCCACCAGGGCAAGCAGGGCCCCCCGGCGCGCCATTGGACCCATGCGCGGAGGCGGCGGGGCCGAAGGCGGTGGCTCCGGGGATGGCTCCGGGGACGGTGGTGTTGCGGCTATTGCTGCCGGGCCCGGATCGGCAAGTGTCTCTGGGGCGGTCTCGACTCCCTCGGTGGCCGCTGCCGCCATCTCAATGGGGGCCACAAAGCGGTAGCCGCGCTTGGGAATGGTCTCGATGTAGCTTCCCGGACCCCCGTGCTCCTCCAGAGTCTTGCGGATCAACGAGACGTTGCGGGCCAGGCCCGATTCCACGACGAAGGTATCCGGCCAGACCGCGTTCATCAGCTCGTCCTTGCCGACAATCTCCGGCGCCCGGGCCACCAAATAGTACAGCGTGTCGATCGCCTTGGGCGAAAGAGGGACCAGCCGGCCCTTGTGCTCAAGAATTGAAGCACTTAACCGGAACCCCGCAAACACGTATTCCCGCCGAGACAAGGGTAATTGGGGCACGCTAAGAAAATTGTAAGAACTTTGGAAGGGCACGGCAAGGACCCCAAGTGCCCATCAAGGCCATACTCCTCATGAAACGCACGTCCAGAGCGTGCCAAAGGTCCGCACAGCGGACCCTGAAAATCCAACCAACCAGAGGAGCTTATGAAATCTACCCTTCAAACAGTGCGCGCTCTCGCCGCACTAACCATCATCGGAACCAGCGCGGCCCAAGCCGCCATTATTTTTGACAACTTCGGGCCGGGCGATGCCACGGCCCCAGGAGGCCGACTCGTGCAAGGTCCCGACGTAGGGACCATCGGCGATGTCGATCAAGCGGTGAAGATCCGGATCGGTGCCTCGCCCGTGTTTCTGACCATGGTCACGATGGCGGTATCTTCCATCCAAGGTAGTGATGGCATCCTGGTCATCGGCATTCGCAGCGATGCTGCCGGCTCGCCCGGCGCCCTCCTGTTTGGCGGCGTTGTACCCGGCATGGCTCTGCCCACGGTCAGCACGTCGCCCAAGATGCTGCTCTCGGCCAACACGGACTACTGGTTCAGCATCGACGCGACCGATACCTTTGACGGCAGCTGGGCCTTCAACAGCACCGGTGACCAGGGCATCACGGCTGGCCGCACCAACGGCAATCCCTGGAATGTCCGGCCCATTGAAGACCGCTACGCTATCCGCCTGGAAGGACGTTTTGTGAATCCGGTGCCGGAGCCGAGCTCGATGCTCCAGTTGGGCGGCGGAGCCATCGCCCTCATCGTGCTCGCCCGGAAGTGGCGGCTGGCCCGTTAAGGCTGGCGAAGTACTTCCAGCAGCGGATTCGCAAAGCCGGTGGGCCCACGCTCACCGGCATTTTTTATGGCTGCAACAGCACTAGGCGCCGCGAAGCAAACTGTAAGGGCTTTGGAAGAGTTTGGCAAGGACTCAGCAGCCCATCGGACGGCATACTCCAATTCGAACGCACGGCACCACCGTGCGGAAAAGCGGAAACCAAAAGAATCCGAAATTCCAAAAGAGGAACATTATGAAACTCACAGCTCATGCAGTCCGAGCTTTTGCTACAGCTTTCGCGCTAGGCTCCTTGGCCGCCCAAGGCGCGATCATTTTTGACAACTTCGGCCCAGGTGACTCGACCGCCGCCTTCGGGCGTGCCGTGCAAGGTCCTGACGTGACCCTGCTTGACCATCCATTGCGTGAGGCCGTGAAGATCAACGTGGGCAGCTCGCCCGTTGTTCTGCAGAAGATCACGGTGGCCGTCGGTGTTGTGCAAAACGTCGGTGTTTTCCAAGAGGGTTTTGGCCAGCTCCTCCTCCAGGCTTGGACCGACAATGGCGGCGTGCCTGGCAACAACATTCGCAGTGTCGGCTTCTACGTGGGCACCACAACGCCGACCGTGTGGTTCGACTTTCCCCCCAACTATATCGCCGCCAACAGCGACATCTGGGTTATCGCCTCTGGCTTTGACACCTACAACGGCAGCTGGGCCTTCAACAACACCGGCGATCAGGGCATCACGGCCGTTAAGACCGGCAGTGTCTCGGATCCCTGGACGGTCCGGCCCATTGGTCTCCGCTACGCCCTCCGCGTGGAAGGCGATATCGAGAACCCGACACCGGAACCGGGCTCGATGGCCATGTTCGGCAGTGGAGCCATCGCCCTGATCGCGATGGCGCGCCGGGTGCGCCTCAGCCGGTAGGGCAATTGAAGATTGGATCTTGGATCAGGGAGCCTCTCCATCCAAGCTGGCGGAAACCGCATTGCCTCTCCCAAGGACCCGCCAGACAAAACAAAAAGGCATCAGCAAGCAGATTGAACAGCCGGTGGGCTTCGCGCTCGCCGGCAATTTCTTTTTGTAGACGGAGCATTACCGCGGGCGACGGTGCACAGTGAACCAGGGAGGGAGAGAATCAACGAGCAGTTCAGCTCAGCGACGGAAGCCGTTCAAGGTCGAGATCAGACTATCCTCTTTGGTTTAAGACCCAAACCCCGAGGGGCGCCGGGAAGGTTTGCTTCAGGGGTCTTATGAGGTTAGTCTCGCTTTGGTGGGAGTTGCCTCCCCGGCTTGATTCCAATATTAGGATATGGATTTTGGAATTGCAAGAGAAATCTTTTCAGATTTCTGTAAATTTACGTTGTCCCCTTCACCTCGACGCCCACGATCTCCTCTAACACCTTGATGGTGCTACAGATATCGTCATCGCCATAGCCTTTGGCGATCGCCGCGCGGAACATCTGCTGGGTCAAAGAGGTGAGCGGAAGGGGCACATCCAGCTCTTTTCCACTGTCCAGCATCAGCCCGATGTCCTTGTGCATCCACTTTACGGAAAAATTGGTGGAGAAGTCGCGGCGGAAGATGTAGGGCGCTTTGAAGGCCACCAGACCGCTCTTGGCGGCCGAGTTTTCCAGGATGTCCAGCATCAATTCCGGCTGCACGCCGCCCTTGGTGGCCAGCACCAGGCCTTCGTTGAACGCCTGCATGATGTTGGAAAGAATCAGGTTTTGCGTCAGTTTCGCCTGTAGGCCCAAGCCTGACCCGCCGCAGTAGTAGAGATTTTTGCCCATCGGTTCGAAGTAGGGCTTCACGCGCTCGAACACCTCTTTGTCGCCGCCGACCATAAAAGTCAGCCGGCCGCCCTCAGCGCCCGGTTTGGAGCCGGTGCAGGGCGCATCCAGAAAATGGAATCCCTTAGCCGCGACCGCTGCCGACACTGCCCGGCTGGCCGAAGGGGACACGGTGGAGGCGTCGACGATGACGGTGCCGGGCTTGGCGCCCTCGACAATTCCGTTCGGCCCCAGGATCACCTGTTCCGACATCGCGGTGTCGCCCACGCACAGGAAGATGCAGTCCGCCTGAGCGCCCACTTCGGCGGGCGTAGCGCAGGCGATGCCGTCGCCTTTGGCCGCCAGTTCCACCGCCTTGGAGCCGGTGTGTGACCACAACGCCACCCGGTGTCCCGCTTCCAACAAGTGCCGGGCCATCGGGTAGCCCATGATGCCCAATCCAAGAAATCCGAGGTTTGCCATTCGTCGCCGATTGTACGACGTACGCCTTCCCCAATGGAAGAGCCACTTCGGTCATACAGTCGTTATGCAGTCGAAATCATGATCTGTTAATCTACGGCCTATGCGGCGACTCGCTCTCCCCCTCATATTTGTTCTCAGCGGTTTGGCCTCTGCTCAGGAGTTCCGGGCCACCATCACCGGTTTGGTGACGGACCCGTCCGGCGCCCCGGTGGCCGGAGCCAAAGTGGAGGTCCGCAGCGTTGAGCGCCAATCCGTGTTCGAAACCGAAACCAACGAATCCGGCCGCTATCTCACCCGCTTTCTCGCACCGGGCGACTACACTTTGGCGGTCACCAAGGACGGCTTCAAGAAGGCCGTACGGGAGGCATTTGCGCTGTCGGCGGCGGACCGCTTGAGTATCGACATTGCGCTCCAGTTGGGCGCGGTGGCGGATAGCATTACCGTTTCGGGCGACGTGCCGTTGCTGAGCACGGAAACTGCGTCGCGCTCGGCGGTGATCGAACAGAAGTTCGTCGACAATCTGCCGACCAGCGGCCGCAACCTTTACCAGCTGCTGTTCTCGCAGCCGGGGGTGATTAAGACCAGCCGCTACTGGGGCTCCTTTGAGCTGTATGCGTTTGGCAACATCAATGGAATCTCCATCAATGGGGGCCGCTCCGGCGAGAACGAAACGCTGATCGACGGCATCTCTTCGGTGCGTGCGTCCCGGTCGGCCAGCTTTGCGCCGGCGCTGAACTCCATCCAGGAAGTGACCGTGCTCACCAACTCCTACGACGCGCAGTATGGGCGATTTGGCGGCGGTGTCACGTCGGTGACACTGCGCACGGGCACCAACCGGCTGCACGGCCAACTGTTTGAGTTCTTCAAAAACGACAATTTGAACGCCAACGGCTATTCGCGCAACTCCCTGGGCCTGAAGCAGCCGGAGTTCAAGAACAATACGTTCGGCTTCACGGTGGACGGTCCGGTTTTCATCCCCAAGGTGTTTGACGGCCGCAACAAGATGTTTTTCATGGTGTCGCTGGAAGGTTTGCGGGAACGCAACCCGCAAACGCAGCTGTGGACCGTGCCCACGGCGCTGGAACTGGGGGGCGACTTCAGCCGCACGCTCGACAATGCGGGCCGCATGATCACCATGTATGACCCGACCACCACTCGTGCGTCAGGCAGCGCCACCATCCGGACGCCCTTTGCCGGCAACCGCATTCCGGCCCAGCAAATCAACCCGGTGGCCGCCAAAGCCGCCAGCTTTTACCCGAAGCCCAACCGGGTCAGTGAATCGCTGGACGGCCAGAACAACTACTTGTTCGTGAACAGCTCCAAGAACTTCTATGACCAGTGGTTGGGCAAGATGGACTGGAACCTCACCTCGCGCCACCGCGTCAGCGGCCGGTACGGCGAAACGCCCTGGTACAACTTTGCCCGTGTCCAGTGGGGCACCAACGCCGCGGAGCCGTCCAGCGAATACCCCTCGACGCGCATCTCGCGCAACTGGGGCCTGGACTGGACCTGGACGCTCAGCCCCACCTCGGTGTTCAACCTGCGCGCTGGTCTGGCCCGGTATGAAGGTTTCAGCGGCAACACCTTCGGCAAGGATTACGACCCGCGCGAGTTGGGCTTTCCCAGCGCCTTGGTCAGCCAGTTTGTCGGCCTGCAATTTCCGCGCTTCAACTTGAGCGGCAACAATTTCTCGCCGCTCGGCGCCACCCAGACCTCCGGCTATGAATCGCAGGACACCTACAGCCTGCAACCCAACATGCAGGTCTACCGCGGCAAGCATGCGCTGAAGTTCGGCGCCGAGGCGCGGCTTTATAACCAGAACGCCATCCGGCCTGCCTCCGCGTCGGGCAACTATACGTTTGGCCGCAACTGGACCCAGGCCGATCCGCAGCGCGCCGATGCCGCTTCCGGCAACGTCTTCGCCACCTTCCTGTTGGGCTACCCCACCTCGGGCTATGTCGACCGCAACATGGACCCGGCGTACCAGAACAGCTACTTCGCCCTCTTCTTCCAGGACGATTGGAAGATCGCCCGCAACGTCACCTTGAACCTCGGCTTCCGTTGGGACTACGAAGGCCCCATCGCGGAACGCTACAACCGGCAGGTGCGCGGCTTTGCGTTCGACCAGGCCAGCCCCATTCAGTCTCAAGTGCAAGGGCTGACGGTGAAGGGTGGCTTGCTCTACGCCGGCAGCAGTGGTGCCGACCGGTTGGCCTTCAATCGTGACTGGAACAACTTCCAGCCCCGGGCCGGCATCGCCTGGCAGATCCAGCCCAAGACGGTTCTCCGTGGCGGCTACGGCTTGTTCATGATGGGCCAAAGCGCTTCGGGACCCGACACTGGCTTCTCGCGCCGCACCGACATGATTGTGTCCACCGACAACAACCTGACGCCCGCCGCCAACTTGAGCGATCCGTTCCCCCGGTCGCTGTTCCCCACCGGCCTGCTGCAGCCGATTGGCAGTTCCCAGGGCCTCGCCACCAATCTGGGTTTGGGCATCGGGGCCCAAATCTTGAATCGCCCGCTACCGTACTCGCACCAGTTCAGCTTCGGCTTCCAGCGTGCGCTGCCCTTCCAGTGGGTGGCCGATGTCAGCTATGTCGGCAACCTCACCCGGAAGTTGCCGGTCAGTGCCAATCTCAACTTCATTCCTACCGCGGAGCTCACCCGGTTGCCCGTCGCCGAGCGGGCGGCGTACTTCAATGCCCAGGTAGCCAATCCGTTGCGCGGCCTGCTGCCCGGGTCGGCCTTTAACGGAGCCACCGTGCCCCGCCAGCAGCTGTTAGCCGCCTATCCGCACTTCCAGCAGGTCGGTATCTCGAACCTGCCCATTGGTGGACAAAGCTATCATTCGCTGCAAGCCAAGGCCACCCGCCGCTACAGCCGCGGGTTCGCGATGCAGGCCAGCTACACGTGGTCGAAATCGCTGGAACGCGTCGCCTCGCTGAATGCGCAGGATGTGACGCTGGGTGACCTGACGCAGACTGGGCTCGAGCAGCGGCTGGTGGAGTTTGATATTCCGCACACGCTGTCGGCCGCCTTCTCCTATGAACTGCCGTTCGGCAAAGGGCGGCCGTTCTTGAAGAACATGGGTGGTTGGGGCAATGCCGTGTTTGGCGGGTGGAACATCAATGCCCAATACATGATCCGCTCCGGCCAGCCGATCGACTTCCCGAACGCCTCGCCGACCGCTGCCCGCAGCGCCAAGCTCACCTCCAGCCAGCGCGACGAACTGGCTAAGAAGCAGGGCCGCAGCGAGTTCAACCCCTTCTTTGACAAGTGGTTCGATACATCGCTGTTCCCGACGCAGGCGCGCGCGCCGTTCACGCTGGTGGATGCGCCCACGCGCTTCCCCGATGTGCGCAGTCCGTATCTGGAAAGCTGGGAGTTCTCCGCTTACAAGGAGTTCCGCATCCGTGAGGCAGCTCGCGTTCAGCTCCGCGCCGACTTCCAGAATGCGCTGGACTACGCCTACTTTGGCCGCTTGGTCGCCCGGCCCAACAACGTCCAGGACCCCCGCTTCGGCCAGCTGGATCCGGCGCAGGACAATCAGCCCCGCGTGGTGGTGCTGGTGCTGAAGGTGCTGTTTTAGCGGGCTCGCGAAGGAAGACTACTTCGCTTCGAGCGTGTAGTCCTTAAAGTAGCTGGTGGAGTCGGTCTTGCTCCACAGTCCCACTTTGCCCGCCACTGGCGGACGCAGCACGGGGTTGTTTTTGGGATAGAGATCCTCGTGCGGCGGCCCTCTCTTGCCGGCCACCGGCTCGCTCCCCAGCGTGTATTCCAGCGCCAGCTGGCCGTCAAGGAAGGCGGTTAGCTGGGCACCATCAATGGTCAGCTTCAGTTCGTGCCAGGCCGCCCGGTCCAGCATAAAGGGCTTGCTGCGGTCACTGAACTTCAGGTTGCGGCGGATGCCGTTGTGAAACTCCCAAAAGGCCACGTTGTTTTCGGTGTCGTTGAAGCGCACGGCTAGCCAGTCACCATTGGGCTTGACGTTGAACAGGATGCCGGAGCAGCGGTCGGTCTCTCCGCCCATTGTCTTGAACTTCACCTTGAGGGTCCCGTTTGAAAAATTGTCGACGCCAGTCAGCACCGCCACCGGAAAGTAGGCGAACTGCTTGGCGTTGTCCATCAACTCTTCGTTGGCGGTGCCGTAGAGGCGGCGGGCGCTTTGCAGCAGCAGCTTGGTGGGGTTGTCTTTGCTGGCCACCCAGGGCCGCCCGTCCAGCATGATCACCTTGTCCGGGCCGTCTTGGGCGACCACCCAGGTACCCACCATGGGCTGGAACGCCGCCGGAGTCTTGCCGGGCTTCTCCTTCGAGAGATCTACCTTCTTCTCCGCGGCCACCAAAGGCAGTGAGAGAGATAGGCAAAACACAACGCTGGCAGTGAGGATTGGCTTCATAAGCACCTTCTTCCGGGATCGATTAACGGGGTGATTGTTGCAGCTGGCGCCGGATCAAGATTCCACTCAGAAGCGTCAAGCCGGGCCACAGACCATAGAATACAGTACTGGCTCCGGCGGGCAGCACCGCGAGCGGATGCCCCCGGAAGACCGTCTCCGGCACATCGCCCGGCAGCTGCACCTGCGCAATCTCGTAGATCGATTCCAGCACTCCGTCGGCGGTGGTCACCCGGCTCATCTGTTGGCGGCCCTGATAGAGATACCAGATTTCGCCATACCCGGCATTTGATTGCTCAAACAACCCGGTGGAGGTGGCGGACTGGTACTCGATCTCGAGATTCGGCATCAGGCGGCGCAGTTTGCCGAACGCACTGCGTTCCAGATCCGTCCGCCGCGGGTCCTCCGGCGCCAGGTGCGCCACAATCTTCAACGGCTCCCGCAGCCCGCGCAGCGCTTGCTCATCAGCGGCCGGAAAGGAGTTGCCGCGGCTTTCCGAAAGATCCCAACTGGGGCGGACCTGCGCCGCGCCGAAAATCGCCACGGCTGCGCCGAAGGTCACCAGGAGGGACGCCGCGCCGCGCCGCCACGTCCGCACGCCCAGCCGCTGCCAGATGGCCGCGATCGCGAGCCCGGCCAGGGTCAAGAGAACCGCCACCAGCACCGCATTCAGCCGCAGCAGGCCATGCTGGAAATCCCCGATGATGGCCGCCGGCGTGAAGGCTGCCGCGCGCTCCCACAGGCCGCCCTGCAGCGCGGCAAAGTAGTGGATCATCCAGGTACCCACCGTCACGCCCAGGGTGGCGATGGCGGCGGTGGAAGGATGCTCCGTCACGGCCGCGGCTGCCGCCCCTAGGGCGATGGTCAGCGCCGCGTTCAGCACGTGACCGCCGGCTAGTGTCAGCAGTTCCGGGGCGTAGAGCGTGCCGCCGTAGCTCTTCCACAGCAGCAGAGCGCTGGCTGGCGGCAGCATCGCGATCAACCAGCCCGCCAGCGCCACCGCCACCTTGGCACCCATGCGCGCGAACGGTGAGATGTTGCGCTGCAGCTCCAGCTTCAGCGCGCCGCTTTGCCGGTCCGCGCCCACCATCCTGATGGCGACAAATGGCAGCAGGAACACGGCCGCCAGTTCGCACGCGCTAAACGTGGGCGCCCACACGCCGATCAGCGGGGCCATCGCCTCACCCACTCCGGCCAAGCCTCCGTTCACCCCGGAGATCTCCGCGTAGCTGCGCATCGCCGCGATGAAAGAGGCTCCGGTCAACGGTCCCATCAGCACCAGCAACATCCACCCGGAACGGGAGACTAGCAGCTCCCGCCACTCTTTGCGGAGCAACCACAGCCACGCCGCGGCGTTAGGTGAGCGCAAGAAACACCTCTTCTAGATCGGTGAACGCGCGCTCCGGGTGCCGGGCGCGGGCGACCGCCGCCAGTTCGGCAATCGTCCCTTCGCCGCGCACCTGGCCGCCGCTCAACAGCACGAAGCGATCGCAAAAGCGCGCCGCATCGCCAATCTGGTGGATCGAAAGAAACAACGTCCGCCCCGCCGCCGCATGCTTCCGCAGCACCCCTGCGACGTCGCGCATTTGCCGCAAGTCCAGGCCATCCAGCGGCTCATCAATCAGCAGCAGCGGCTGCGGCGCCAGCAACCCCAAGGCCAGCAACCCGCGCTTCCGTTGACCTTTCGACAACGCGCCCAGCGGTTGATCCAGAAAGTTGGTCAGGTCCAGCTCCGCCACCACCTCATCACGCTGCCCGGCCACGCCTCCAAAAAAGCCCACGCCGAAATCGAGCACCCAGCGCAGCGGCTGCTCCGGCCAAGGCACGATGCCATCCGGGACGTAGAACAGTAAGTCAGCCGGGACAGCCGGCCGCAGCTGCGGCCCCAGCACCCGGCCGCCGTCATGGGGCAGCAACCCCGCCAAGCAATCAAACAGCGTCGATTTGCCCGCGCCGTTGGGGCCGATCAGCCCGAGCACTTCACCCGGTTGCACTGCAAAGCTGACATCATCGAGCGCGGCAATCTTGCCGAAACGCTTGCTCAGTTGCTGGACCTGGAGGATCGGCACTCTTCGCCAGCATAGCCGGGTGTGGTGGGCCGGGCCAACCGCACCTTGCCCCACGCTCAAATTGCTGCCGTGAATTGATACAGTGGCCAAACGGGCCGCCGCTGACGCAGTTTGGCCGGAAGGTCCGGCAATTACCATGCAAAAGAACCGCCTGGAAGCCTTCAGCGATGGTGTGCTGGCCATCATCATCACCATCATGGTGCTCGAATTGAAAGTGCCGCGGGGCGCGGACTGGTGGTCACTGGCGGCTCTGCTGCCCGTTTTCTCTGGCTACGTCTTAAGCTTCCTCTACGTCGGCATCTACTGGAACAACCATCATCACTTGCTGCAGACCGTCCACCACGTCAGCGCGGGTATTCTGTGGGCCAATCTCCACTTGCTGTTCTGGCTGTCGTTGTTGCCGTTTGCCACGGCGTGGGTGGGGCAGAACTTTCTGGCCCCGGCTCCGCTGGCGTTCTACGGCGCTGTGCTGCTGATGTCGGCGATTGCGTACTTCACGCTGCAGCGGGCGATTGTCTCGCACCAGGGCGATGGCTCCTTGCTGGCCGCGGCGCTGGGGGCCGATTGGAAGGGCAAGCTATCGCCGCTCGCCTACATTGCGGCCATCCCGCTGGGCTACGTGAATGGCTGGATCGCGGTTGCGCTCTACTGCGGTGTCGCTCTGCTATGGGTGGTGCCGGACCGGCGGATTGAGCGCACTCTGCGGCAAACCGAACGCTAGCTTTCCACCGGCCGCGCCCGCTTTTCGATCTCGCTGGTGCCGCCCGTTCGCCCCGCGATTTTCCGATTCGCCCAGCCCCGTAGCGCACCCCGCCACAATTTGTGACCGCTTCCGCCACAACCGGGTTACTTCCTATCTCTAAGGGTGCGAAATTATCTCCGCGCCACAAGGGGTTGTCTCGATGATTAAGTTAGCCGTAACTCCGGCCGCGCTTCTGCTCGCGGCCGTATCCGCCTTCGCGCAAGGGACCACGGGTGAAATATTGGGCCGAGTCCTTGACGCCACCGGCGGCCCGGTCGCGGGGGCCAAGGTGGCTGTGCGCCAGCTGGAAACCAATATCAAGACTGAAACCACCACCAATGACGACGGCCAATTCCGCGCCCTGCAACTGCCCATTGGGAATTTTGAAGTGACCGTGGAGAAGGAGGGCTTTGCCAAATACATCCGGCCGGCCGTCCAACTGGCCCTTAACCAACGCGCCGAACTTCAGGTGAAGCTTCAGGTGGCCTCTGTTCGCGATGCCGTCACGGTGGTGGCGGAATCGCCCATCATCAACACCACCAATGCGGAGATCTCGACTAACTTTGATGCGAAACGTGTCTCGGAACTGCCGCTTTCTACGAACCGCAACATCCTGAACCTGGCCGCGTCGGTCCCCGGTATCAGCGTGATCAGCTCCGGCAACAATGGCTTTGGCGCGCAGGGCAACCAAGGCACCGAGAGTACCTCCACCGCCTTTTCCGCCAACGGCAACCGGCTGCGTTCGAACGCCTTCCTGATCGACGGGCAGGACAGCTACTACGGCTCCACCGGCGGCCTGCTGCAAGGCTTGAACAACCCCGATATCATCGGCGAAGTCCGCATCATCACCAACCAGTTTCTGCCCGAATTTGGCCGTGCCGCGGGCTCGGTGGTGAACATCGTCACCAAAGGCGGCACCAATCAGTTCCATGGCTCCGGCTTCTGGTTCTACAACGGCAACAAGCTGAACGCGCGGAGCAATCTCGACAAAGCGGCCGGCTTCACGGACGCACCCTTCCGCATCGAGCATCAATACGGCGGCACCTTCGGCGGCCCGGTGATCAAGGACAAGACGTTCTTCTTTGGCTCGCTCCAGCGTTGGACCACGCGCGTGCTGGGCTCGGGGTCCACCATCAATGGCGCGCCGACGGAAGAAGGGCGGCGGGCGCTTGAATCCATCGCCGCCGGACGTCCCGCCGTGCGCGCACTGCTCGACAATCTGCCAGCGGGCGTGGCCAACGGCCAATCGCGGATGATTACCGCCGATGGACGCACCATCATCGTGCCCCTGGGCAACATCACTGGCGCCGCCGCGGGCAAGTTTGATGACTGGCAATACTCGGGCCGTGTCGACCACCGGTTCAATCAGAAGCACAGCCTGATGGGCCGCTTCATGGTGGACGATTCCACCGCCGGGGGACAGGGACAAGCCACACCCGCCGGGTTGACGACGGTGACGCCGCTGGGGTCAAAGTCCGCCATCGCCACCTTCACCAGCACTTTGCGGCCGACGGTCTTGAATGAATTTCGGGCTTCCTATAACCGCTATGAAAGCTCGGCCAACGCGGAGAATCCAGCGGTGGCTGAGCGGATCCCCTCCATCGAAATTCCTGATCTCGGCCTGCGGCAGTTCAACGCCAGCACCAGCCGCACGGGCATTGGTTTAGCCGCCAACTATCCGCAAGCCACCATCGTGAACGGCTACCAGATCCAGGATTCTCTGTCGGTGATCCGCAACTCTCATTCCATGAAGTTCGGCTTCGACTTCCGGCGGCAGGAACAGTTCGGCAGCTTCCTCCCGCAGCTCCGCGGACGCCTGGAATACGCCAACCTGCAAGCTCTAGCCGATGATCGCGCCACCGCTGCGCAGATCAACGCTCTACTGCCCGGAGCGTTGTCGACGCTGCGCTATCGCTACTACGACTTCTTCTTCTTTGCCCAGGATGAATGGCGCCTCCGGCCCAACTTCACCATCACTTATGGCATCCGCTACGAAGCGCCGGGCAACCCGTTCCAGAATCTGGCGGATCAGAACCAACGGGTGTTGGCGCTGAACAATAACAACCCCGCCTATGCCTACGGCCCCGTCCCCAAGCGCGACCTCAACAACTGGGCGCCGAGGTTCGGCTTCAACTATCGCTTTGGCCAAGCGCCGGGCATGTTGGGCTGGTTGACGGGTGACGGCAAGCTGGTGCTGCGCGGCGGCTATTCTCGCACCTACGACACGATGTACCTCAACATCCCGTTGAACATCGGCAGCTCGTTCCCGTTTGTGTTTGCCTACGACATCCCGGTGGACCCGTCGCTGCCCGGTTCGGTGCGGCCCAACGCATTTAACGCGATCAACAACATTCGCAATGGCCAGGTGCCGCCGCTGTCGAACCCGAATCTGTTGATCCGCACCATCACGTCGCCCGACTTCCGCGCGCCCTTGTCGGAGCAAGTCTCGCTGCAGTTCCAGCGCGAACTGGGCGGCGGCTATGCGGCCAGCATCGGCTATGTCGGCACCAAAGGGACGGGGCTGTTCCAATCGATCGACGGCAATGCGCCCGTGCTCGAACAAAACGGCCGCCGGGTCGACCCCAACCGCGGCGTCATCCGCGAACGCTGCAACTGCACCTCGTCCACTTACCACTCACTGCAGACGAGCCTCGAAAAGCGCCTGTCGCGCAACTTCTCCTTCGCTACGCACTACACCTGGAGCAGCTTCATTGATGGCGCCAGCGAAGTCTTCAACCCCTCGGCGCGCGGCGAGATCGCCTTTCCGCAGGACCCCACCAATCGCAACCTGGACCGGGCCCGCTCCACTTACGACCGGCCGCACCGGTTCACCACCAATGGCGTCTTCGAGCTGCCCTTCCGCCGTGGCCAATCCGGCCTGTTGGGCCGCGTGACCGGCGGCTGGCAGGTGAGCGGCTTTCTTACCTTCCAAGGCGGCGCGCCATTTACTGTGCTGAATGGTGTAGACCCGCGGGGCCGCACCACCGGCAACGTCGTCGGCACGCCGACGCGGCCGGATCTGAATACGGGCCTTAATCTCAGTTCCATGACGGTGCGCGAAGTACAGGCCGCCGGTGGCGCGGCGCTGTTCCGCGCCATCACCGCCGCTCATCCCACGGGCGTCGGGAATGCGGGCCGCAACATCCTCCGCGCCGACGGCATCAACCGGCTGGACCTGGGGGTGATCAAGAACATCCGGGTCCGTGAAGGCCGCACGCTGCAGTTCCACGCCAACTTCTTCAACCTGACCAATACGCGCGATTGGGGCATTCCGGACGCGGTCTATTCCTCGCCCAGCTTCCTGCTGGAAGGGCCCACCGATGGCGGCAACCGGCGCGTGATGCTGGGCCTGCGGTTTGTCTTCTAACTGCTTCCACGTGCTCCGCGGTGGAGTGCCGGTGGCCATGGCATCCTGATGGATAGGGATCACCATGGCCACTGAACATTCCGTCTCCGCGCATCTCCGGCTCGACACCCAAGAGTACGACCGGATTATCCGCACTTACATCCCGCACTACGACGAAAGCCGCGGCGTGCAACTGGATCTGCTAGCGGCGGCGCTGACGGCGGAACGTCCCGTGGTGGTGGACCTGGGCGGCGGCACCGGCTCGCTGGCGGAAGCGGTGCTGGGGCGGTTCCCCCAAGTGACGGTGATTGTGCGCGACATCGACCCGGAGATGCTGAACATCGCGATGGGTCGCCTGGAGCGCTTCCGGGATCGCGTGGAGTTGAGCCTGGGCTCCTTTGCGGATGAAATGCCCACGGTCGACGCCGTGCTCTCGGCTTTCGCGCTGCATCACATTCCGAAGCTTGATGAGAAGACACGCGTCTATTCGCGCATCCGCCAAGCGATCCGCCCCGGCGGCGTCTTCCTGAACAACGACGCCACGGCCGGGCCGTTTTGGCTAGAGATCCGCCAGGAGTGGGCAGCCTTCATGGCTAGCAAGGGCTTCACGCTGGAGCAGGGTTTTCAGAACCTGGACGACTGGGCGGAAGAGGATACCTACTTCTCGGTGCGCGAAGAGTTGCTCGCCATGATCGCCGCAGGCTTTGCCGAGCCCGAGTGCTTCTGGCGGCGTGGGCCCACGACGATCCTGGGCGCCAAGCTGTAGCGTGTGCCAGGAGGGCATACACTTGGCGGTGGAGGCACTGTGTCCGATCATTCTCTGTCCGATCATCCTCGCCGCCTGCGCCCCACCACCGAAGTCCTGACCCGTGGTTTCGACCCCACACTCTCGGTGGGCTCGGCCCGCCCGGCCGTCTTCCGCAGTTCCACTTATGTGTTCGAAAGCCCAGAGGCCGCTGAGCACGCCTTCAACCTGATGGCGGGCCGCACCGCCTTCAACCCGGGCGAACAAGTGGATCTGGTCTATTCGCGCTTCAATACGCCGAACGCGCAGATCACCGAAGATCACCTGGTGCCGCTGGAAGAAGGCGCCGCTGCCGCGCTGGTCTTCAACTCCGGCATGGCGGCGATTATGACGGCTCTGATGGCGCACCTGAAGCCCGGCGATGCTCTGGTCTACACCGTGCCCATCTACGGCGGCACGCAGCACCTGATTGAAGACGTGCTGGAGCCGTGGGGCATCATCGGCGTCCCGGTGGTAGCGGGCGAGACCGCGCTGATCGCCCAAACGATCGCGACGACGCCCAAGCTAAAAGTAGTCCTGCTCGAAAGCCCGGCCAACCCGACCTTGAAGATGACCGACCTCGCCAGCGCCGCCGCTGCCGCCAAGCAGCGTGGAGCCCTGGTGATGGTGGACAACACGTTCCTGGGCCCGGCCTTCCAGCACCCGCTGCTGTTGGGTGCGGACATTGTGCTCTATTCCGCCACCAAGTACCTAGGCGGCTTCAGCGATCTGCTGGCCGGGGTTGCGATCTCCAAAGACCCCGCCGTGCTGGCCCCGGTCCGCAGCAAGCGGAGCCTGTTCGGCAACATCCTCGCGCCCGATGAATGCTGGATTCTCGACAGCCGCTTGCCCACCGTCCACCTGCGGATGAACAAGCAATCAAAGAACGCCCAGCGCATCGCCGAGCAGCTTGTTGAGCACCCGCAAGTAGCCAAGCTCTACTACCCCACCCTGTTCACCGACCCGGAACAACTCCGCATCTTCCGCTCCCAATGCGACTTCCCCGGCGCCATGTTCGCCATTGAACTAAAGGGCGGCAAGCCCGCCGCCTTCCAGTTCCTCCGCGCCGTCAAGCTCGCCCGCAATGCTGTGTCGTTAGGTGGTGTGGAGACGCTGGCCTGTCACCCGAAATCGACCACCCATTCCGGCTTCAGCGAAGAGGCCTGCGCGCTGGCTGGGGTGACGGATGGGCTGGTGCGCGTCTCGATTGGGATTGAGGACTGGCGCGATCTGCTCGATGATTTTACGCAGGCGCTGGGGACGATTGACAGCCTTGCATAGGTACAGCCCGCACAATATGTATATGCCTGTCATATACTGATATCGTGGCGACCCACCGCGATCCGCTAGCTAGCTGCACCGGGTTTGATTGGGATGAAGCCAATACCGGCAAGAACTGGGACCGGCATCGGGTGACGCCCGAAGAGGCGGAGGATGTGTTCTTCAATCAGCCACTCATCATTCGCAGCGACCTCGCGCACTCAGGTCGCGAAAAGCGTTACTTTGCCCTTGGGCAGACCGGAACCGGACGCCGTCTCTTCGTGGCCTTCACGATTCGCCGCGATCGAATTAGAGTCATTTCCACACGTGACATGAACCGAAAGGAGAACAAAGCATATGCCCAACACGAAGAAGCCTCTACCTAAGTTCAGTTCTGAAGACGAGGAGCGTGAGTTTTGGGCGGTTAACGACTCGACCGAGTTCATTGACTGGTCCAAAGCCGAGCGGCGGAAGTTGCCCAACTTGAAGCCGACGCTTCGAACAATCTCCCTGCGGTTGCCAGTCTCGATGATCGAAGACCTGAAGGTGTTGGCCAATCAGCGCGATGTGCCTTATCAGTCTTTGCTGAAAGTCTTCCTCGCGGAGCGCTTGCAGAAGGAGCGGGTGCGAGCGTAAGCCTCGGCTGTGGCCTCGCTTGCGCCAATTTCGGAGCCACTACCCGGATCTCGGATTCGGCCGACGGTTGCCTACAGCCGCACGCTCAACCCATCGAGCAGGGCATTCCGGTAAGCCTTCACCGCCGGTACGAAGCCGATGAGGATGCCGGAGATCACGACTGCGCCCAGGTAGATGTAGCCCGTTGAGGTGGGCGGCTGCACGGGCAGGTAGAGGCCGAACTGCTGCTCGATGAGGGGTTGGGCGACGAAGCTGAGGCCGTAGATGATGGCTACACCCAGCACGCTGCCCGCGATGGCCAGCAGGCCGGATTCGAGCACTAGCAGGGAGATGATCTTCATCGGACCCGCGCCAATGGCGCGCAGGATCGCCATCTCGCGGCGCCGCTCATTGAGCGAGGTGTAGAGCGAAACCAGCATGCCCAGCATGCCCACAATCAGCACAAACAGCGTCACCACTTGCAGCGCGTCTTCGGCAAAGCCAATCGTGCGCCAAAGTTCGGCCAGCGCGACGCCGGGGATGATGGCCTGCAGCGGCTCATCTTCAAAGGTCGATACTTCGCGCTGCAGGCGCAGCGTGTCGATGCGGGACTTGGTGCGCAGCAGGAAGGCGGTGATCTGCTTGATCTTCAGCTCGTCCTTCTTGATCTTGTCGGCGGGCACTTCTTCGCCGATCATGGGTGGGCCACCGTCGGACCAATCAATGTGGACCGCTTCGATGCCGTAGAGCGAGATGTAGACGCTGCGGTCGACCGGCGTCGCCGTGCGCTTCAAAATGCCCACCACGGTGAACGGCTTGTCGGCGTGGTCCTGAATCGTCTTGGTTGAGATGCCGTGGGCGATCACGATCTTGTCGCCCACTTTGTACTTCAATGCGTCCACTACGTCCGAGCCGAGCACGACATCAAAAATGCCTTCCGGCATCTTGCCCGCCGCGAACTCGATTTTGCGGTCCCGGCGGAACTTGTAGTGCTGGTAGAAGTCGTTGGTGGTGCCGACGACGCGGAAGCCGCGGTGGCTATCGCCCAGCGAATAGGGAATGGTCCAGGCGACCGCCGGGTGTTCCGCGAAGTGCTGGTAGCTGGCGTAGGTGATGTTGTTGGTGGCCGAGCCCATACGGAACACCGCATAGAGCAACAATTGCAACGAGCCACCACGGGCGCCGACAATCAGGTCGGTGCCGGAAATGGTGTTTGAAAAACTTTCGCGCGCCCCCGTGCGCACATTCTCGACGCCCAGCAGCAGCGCCACCGAAAGAGCAATCGAGATCACCGTCAGCCATGTAGTCAGCTTGCGGTTCTTGAGTGAATGCCACGCCAGCGATAGGACCACCATATTAGGCCGCTGCCTCCAGTTTCGATGCGCGATTGATCTCCGGCAGCGCAATGGCCCGGTCAAACAGAGGCTGCAACGTCCGGTCGTGGCTGACAAAGATCAGCGTGGACCCGGCCGCTTTGGTCGCCTCAAACAGCAGCTCGATGAACCGTTCGCGATGGTCGTGGTCGAGCGATGAGGTGGGCTCGTCGGCCACCACCAGCTCCGGCGTGCCAATCAGCGCCCGCGCGGCGGCCACGCGCTGCTGCTGGCCGACGCTCAACGCCGTCACGCTCTCCTTCAGCAAGCCGTCGATCCCCAGCCGGGCCGCGACGTCGCGCGCCGCTGCTTCCAGTGACTTGCCGCCCAGCCGCTTGCGCCGCTCGGGCGACAGGCGGCAGGAAAGCGTAATGTTCTCTTCCACGGTCAGGTAAGGGATCAGGTTGAAGAGCTGAAAGATGTAGCCCACGTGGCTGCCCCGGAAAGCGTCCCGCTGGGAGGGCGACATTTTGACGAGGTCTTGGCCCAGGATCTGCACCTGGCCCACCGTGGTGCGCAGTACACCGGCCATCAGGCCGAGCAGGGTGGTTTTGCCACTGCCGGAAGGCCCAAACAAGAACACCCGCTCGCCTGCGGCCACCCGCATGGAAGGGATATCCAGCACCGGACGGCCTTTCCGGTACTCAAATTTCAGATCAACCAGCGACACTGCGTCAGCCATGATCACTATTGTGCTTGATTCGCGCCGTCGCCAACCGGGCGGCACGATTTTTCAAAACCCAGCGACTCTACTTGGGCAGCGTGACGGAGCCCTTGTCGCCCACAATCTCCGCGCCCGTTGACCCAGCGGCGCCCACCGCCTGCACCTTCACCTTGGCTACGGCCTTGTAGGCTTTGGAGAAGCCGAAGGTCGCCTTGGTTCCGGCCCAGGGCTTGGCGCAAGCCACGGTGAACTTGGCGTGAACTTCCGCGTGGTCCTCTTCTTCCTGGTCCACGTGGGCGTTGCCCTTGGGCGTCAGCTTGCAACCGGCCGCCGGATCCAGCATGATCAGGCTGCCGATATTGGTTTCAACGGCCTTCAACGCGTCGGCCTGCTTCTTCTTGTCGGCGGCTGTCTTGGGCACGTACTCAAAGCCGACCACGCCCATGGCGGGCACGCGAATCTCGATCTCGCCGCCCTTGCCTTCCACTGCGATGTCCACCTCCGCCGTATCGTGGACGTGAGCTCCGTGGCCGGCCTTCTTGTGGTCGTGCTTGTGCTTTTCGTCAGCGCCCAGCAGCAAGGCTACGGGCAGAATCAGCAAAGAAGCGGACAATCGGATCGTGCGCATGGTGAGAATAGATTATCGAATTGGGACGCCCAGGTAAATACCCATCGCAGAGAAACGGGCTCGGCCAGCCCCATGCGTCAGCTTGGGGCTACTCTCCCATCATGGAAAAAGCCCCAAGCTCACGCATGGCGCTACTCCTGCACTCGAAAAGCCCCAAGCTCACATGGGGCTGGACCGAGCTAGTCTTTGTAGGGTTCGATCAAATTGGCGCCCAGCTTGAAGCTGACATCGCCGTACGGGCTGCGGACCGTCTGCACTTCCAGCTTGCCGTGCACCCACACCGGGTCCCAGAAGCTGACCTTCGTCTTCTTGCCCGCGTCCATCTTCACCATCACGATCTGGTTGGGCGGCGGCGGGGGCGTGTGGACGCAAGCGCCAACGTAGGGCACCAGCAAAAACTCGGTGACGAACTCGTCTTCATCCTCGAGCGGCACCATGAAGCCCGGCACTTTCACCTGTTTGCCGTCCACCTGCTTCAGCGGTTCGGTCTTCTCGCCGGTGCGATAGTTCAACCCGCGCAGCGTGCGCCAGTCCACCCGCGTCGATTCGCCCGCCGCCATCGCGGTCAAAACAAAAGGAGCAAAGGGCTTGTGCACCGTAGCCGGGGGCTGGCTCATCACCAGCAGCGAAATCGAGAGAACCACAGCCGAGCCAACAAGAGTGCGCCACATACCTCTCAGATTAGCCGAGTTCCGGCAAAGTTTCACATGTCTTAGCCAGACGGCCAGGCACCTTCACAAAACTCGACCTCACCCGCCACAATGGAGCCATGACTCTACTGGGGATCCTGTGGCGCTCCGCCGCCTGGATAGCATTGACACTGGCCGTGGCTCCGGGACAGATTCTGGAATTGGGGGCGGCCTTGCCACCCGTGGAAGGAGAATCGCTTTCCGGCGCCGTCGTGAAATTGCCGGAGGCGGCGCGGGGTCAGGTGGCGCTGCTGGTGTTTGGGTTTAGCCAGGATTCGGCCAAGCCTTCGCGCCAGTTCGCCGAACGTTTCGAGCAAGAGATCGGCGCTGCTGGCGTGGCCTATCAGCTTCCCGTGATCGAAGCCGCGCCGCGTCTGGTGCGGGGCCTCATCCGTTCCGGGATGCGCAAGGAGACCCCCAAGGAGGCCCAAGGCCGCATGATCCCGTTGGTGAAAGACGAGGCCACCTGGCGGGCCCGGTTGGGAATCGGTAAGGATAAAGAGGCCGGTGTCGCGCTGGTGTTGCTCGACCGGCAAGGCCAAGTGCGATTCCGGGCCAACGGTGTTTTCTCGGACCTGTTGCTGCGGCAACTGCTGGAAGCCGCCCGCAAGCCGGATTAAGGGAAGCCGGGGAAGAGAGGGAAAGCGTTATGAAAACGATTGCCGTGATTGGGGCCGGCGGTGGCGTCGGTGGCGCGGTGGCGGAGCAGTTTCTGGCGGCGGGTTACCAAGTGATCGCGATCGCTCGCGACACGGGCAAGCTGGCGTCGCTGGAAGCAGCAGGTGCGCGCGCAATGGTGGGATCAGTCGCCACGGAAGCGGCGGCGGCGGCCCTCCGCGATCAGTTGCCGTCGATTGACGGCGTCGTCGTCTCCGTCAATCGCTCCCGCGAAGAGCGCCGCTTGGTCGACCAGTCGGCGGACTGGCTGATCGAGAGCCTGCGCGACAATCTGGCCTCCCACTTCATCGCGGCCAAGACGTTGATTCCGGTCATCCAGCCGGGTGGCCTCTACCTTTCGATTGGCGGCGGTTCGGCCGATTTTGCGTGGCCCGGACACGGCCACATCTCCACCAGCCAGGCGGCTCTCCGCATGATGATCCAAGTGGTGGCCAAAGAATTCTCCTCCACGCCCGTGCATGTCCGCGAGCTGATGATCTATTCGATGGTGCGGACCCGCGACATGGAAGCCGTCACGGCACCGGGCTGGATTGATGCTTCCGCTGTCGGTCAGCGCTGCGTGGAGATTCTGGAGCGGCCGGAAGAGTTTGCAGGCCCCATTTTGAGGATCCCCGGTTGAAGTTTGAGATCGATGCCGTCTGCTCCGTCACCGGAGCGCGGGCCGGGCGCCTGCACACGCCCCATGGCGTGATCCCCACTCCGATCTTCATGCCCGTCGGCACGCAAGCGACGGTGAAGGGGCTGACGCCGAAGCATCTGGTGGACGAAGTGGATCCGCCGGTGATCCTGGCCAATACCTACCACCTCTATCTGCGCCCAGGACACGCATTGATCGAGCGCCATGGCGGTCTGCACAAATTCATGCACTGGGACCGCGCGATCTTGACCGATTCGGGTGGCTTCCAGGTCTTCTCGCTTTCGGAGCTACGCAAGATCCACGAGGATGGCGTGGTCTTTCAGTCGCATCTTGATGGCTCACGGCATAAGTTCACGCCCGCGTCGACGGTGGACGTCCAGTTGGCGTTGGGCTCCGACATCATGATGGTGCTCGATGAATGCCCGGCGTACCCGGAGGAGCGCAAAGTGATCGAGCGTGCCATGCGCCGCACGGTGAAGTGGGCGCGCGATGCGTTTGATCACTACCGCGGCCCGCGGGCGGACCAGGTGGAGCGTCACCTGCTGATGCCGATCGTCCAAGGCGGCATGCACGCCGACCTCCGCCGCGAATGCACCGAGCAGCTAATCGAGCTCGATGCCGCCGCCTACGCCATCGGCGGACTCTCGGTGGGCGAGCCGCGTCCGCTCTCGCTCGAAATGACGGCCGCCTGCACCGAACTGCTGCCGAAGAACAAGCCGCGTTATGTGATGGGTGTCGGGTTGCCAGAGGAGTTGCCGGAGTACGTGGCGCAGGGCGTCGACATGATGGATTGCGTGATGCCGTCGCGGAACGCGCGCAATGGGTCGCTGTTTACGTCGGTGGGCCGCGTCTCCATCAAGCGGGCCCAATATGCGGACGATCCCGGACCGCTTGATCCGGCTTGCGGGTGCTATACCTGCCAGAACTTTTCCCGGGCCTACCTGCGGCATCTATTCATGGCGGGCGAGATTCTTTTCTCGACGCTCGCCACCATTCACAACTTGCGCCATTACCTTGACATCGCCCGGGGAATGCGCGAGTCTCTAGTACTTGGGGTTTTTCCTCAGTTCCTGGAGGCAATGCGTTCCCGTGCCAAGAAGCCGGACGGCGCAGTGGATTGAACCGCCGGCTGGGGATCGAGGGCGAGTCCTGAGGCATAGTACGTTCTAAGGGGCTCCCGCCAAGCAATCTGTTCCGACCGCGTTCTAAGATTGAACTTCCGACATGGCCTTTCTTTTGCAGTCGCAAAACCCGATCCTCGGCTTTCTGCCGGTCCTGCTGATATTCGCGATCTTCTATTTCCTTTTGTTCCTGCCTATGCAGAAGCAGAAGAAGCAGACCAAGCAGATGCTGGAAGCGTTGAAGAATGGTGATGAAATCGTCACCAATGGCGGACTGATCGGGTCCGTTTCCGCGATCAACACCGATAACGATACGCTGGTTCTGCGCTTGAAGCCGGACGGCGTCAAGGTATTAATCGCCCGGAGTGCGGTGGCTGGAATGATGAGCGCCAAGCCGGAGGCCCAAGGGTAATTAGCGATGAAGAGTTTACAAGTCAAATTTTTGGTGATTCTGGCGACCATCCTGGTCTGCGTGTACGGCATCATTGGATTGCCGAAGTCGAAAGATGAGCTGGTGGCCAACTGGAACCAGAACATCAAGTTGGGCCTCGATCTGCGCGGTGGCAGCCAGCTGATGCTGCAAGTGCAAGTGCAGGACGCCTTCAAGGCGGAAGCCGACCGCGTGATCGAAAATCTCCGCGACCAGCTGGGTAAGGCTCAGGTCAACTACGCGAGCCTCGAACGGAACGACCCGCAGACGCTGGCCGACGCCTCCAAGATCGAAATCACGGTGAAGGGTGTTGAGGCGAACAAGGCCGGTGCCTTCCGTCAGGTGATCACGGAGAATTATGCGCCCTGGACGCTGACGGCGATCAACTCCACTGATTACCGCATGAATTTGAAGCCCACTGAGGCGCTGGCGCTCCGCAAGGATACCGTCACTCGCGCCCAGAGCACGATCGAGAACCGCATCAATGGCCTGGGTCTGGCGGAATCCTCGGTGCAGCCTAGCGGTCGCACGGAAGAAGAAGCCGAGCTGCTGGTGCAGCTGCCGGGTGTCGACGATCCGGCCCGCATCAAGCAGATCATCCAAACGGCGGCGTTGCTCGAAATCTCTGAAGTCCGTGAAGGGCCATTCCCGACGCGTGAGGGCGCTCTGGCTAACTTTGGTGGCGTGTTGCCGCTCAACACCCGGCTGGTGAAGCAGTTGCCGCGCGCGGGTGACCCCAGCGCTGCCTCGGAAAGCTGGTATCTGTTAACCCGTACCGCGGTAGTGACCGGACGCGACCTGCGCGATGCCCGGCCCAGCCAGGACGGCGCCACCGGCCGTTGGGAAACCAACTTTGTGTTGTCGCAAGACGGCGCCCGCCGCTTTGAGCGTTTTACGGAAGCCAATATCAACAAGCGTTTGGCCGTGATCCTCGATAGCGCCATCCGCAGCGTGGCCACCATCGAAAGCCGCATCTCTGACCAAGGCCGCATTTCGGGCGCTTTTGGGCAGCAGGAGGCGTCGGACTTGGCGCTGGTGCTCCGGGCTGGCTCCCTGCCTGCGGGCATCGTATACCTCGAAGAACGCAGCGTGGGGCCCTCTCTGGGGGCGGACTCTATCGCTCAGGGCTTGCAGGCCGGCCTGATCGGGCTGGTGGCGGTGACACTGGTGATGCTTTTCTACTACAAGAAGAGCGGCATCAATGCGACGCTGGCGTTGATTTTGAACGCGGTAATCTTGATCGGCTGCCTGGCCTACTTTGGCGCGGTGCTGACGTTGCCGGGGATCGCGGGTATCATCTTGCTGATCGGCATGGCGGTCGACTCCAACGTGCTGATTTTTGAACGTATCCGTGAAGAACTGCGCGCCGGCAAAGCGGTTGCGGTGGCGATCGACGCGGGTTTTGGAAAAGCCTGGTGGACGATTGTTGACACCCACGTCACGACTGTGGTTTCCTGTGCATTCCTCTTTATCTTCGGCACCACCGCGGTGAAGGGTTTCGCGGTGACACTGGTGATTGGTCTGCTGGCCAATGTCTTCACCGCCGTGTTTGTGTCGCGGGTGATTTTCGATTGGGAACTGTCTGGCAAGAAGCAGGTGGAGTCTCTCAGTATTTAGGGGTTCACTGAGATTTAGAGGTTCGCAGGCAGGTTGCCGGGAACCAGTGAGGAAGTGGCGGTGTCTATGGCTCAGACAAGTAAACGAGCCGGGCACAGCCAGCTGGCTTGAACGATGGAGTTATTTAAGAATTCAAATTTCGACTTTCTGGGCAAGAAGTGGCCCTTTATCATCGCTTCGCTGATCTTGACGGCAGCCGGCTTGGTGAGCCTGGTTGTAAAGGGTGGTCCGGAGTACGGGATCGACTTCAAGGGTGGCGCGGTCATGAATGTCCGTTTCGCTTCGACGCCGCAGGTGGACAAGGTCCGCTCGGCAATTGGAGCCAAGATCCGGGGTGAGATTTCCGTCCAGGAAGTCACTTCGGGCAAGAACGAGATCATGATCGGGACCGAACTGCAGGGCGAGAAAGAGCTGGAATCGGCGCGCTCCACCATGGTGCAGACGCTCGATACCACATTCGGCCAACCGCAGTCCGGCAAGCTTGATTTCAATAATGCATCACAGGCCTCCTTGGCGGAGCGCTTGCGTGGGCCCCTGCAGCGTGCCGGTGTGCCGCTGTCAGAGCAGCAGTTGCAAGATTTGGCGAAAGCAATGATGGAGTTCCGCAACACGCCGCCGCGCTCCGGGTTGATTGCCTCTTTTGACGAGATGGCTAATCTCGCGGGCGTGACGCCGGCCGTGATCGCCACCGTGAAGCAGGAGTGCTATCTGGCTCCCTTTGCGATCCGCAACGTGGAAGTGGTGGGTCCCAAGGTGGGCAGTGAACTGCGCTCCAAGGCCATCCAGGCGACGTTGTTGGCGCTCGCCGGTATGTTGGTCTACATTGGGTTCCGGTTTGAGTTTGTGTACGGGTTTGCGGCCGTGCTGGCCGTGTTCCACGACACAATTATCACGCTGGGGTTGTTCTCGCTGTTCAACAAGCCGCTGGATCTGACGGTCGTCGCGGCGCTGTTGACGCTGGTGGGCTACTCGATGAACGATACGATCGTGGTTTTTGACCGTATTCGCGAGAATTTGCGCGGGTCGCGCAAGACGGGGTTTGAAGAGCTGGTCAACGCCAGCATCAACCAAACCTTGAGCCGTACGATCCTGACCTCCGGGTTGACGTTTTTAAGCGCGGTGGCCTTGTGGTTGTTCGGTGGTTCGGTGTTAAATGGTTTCTCGTTCGCACTGGTGGCGGGCATCGCGGTGGGTACTTATTCTTCCGTGTTCATCGCCAGCCCGTTTCTGATATTCTGGCAAAACTTCCTCGAGAGCCGGAAGAAGGCGCCTACCGCCCCGGTGGCGGCAGCGCCTGCCGGACGTAAGGGATCCAGGTGAGCAATGGGGTACGCGCGGTCAAGGCCGCGTGAGTCGGTTTAAAAGCAGGGAAAGGTAGCTATGTTTGAGCAATCGTTGATTGAAGACAAGAATAAGACGCGAGCGGCGTCTTCCCTCCTGATCTCATTTGCTGTTCAGATCGGCCTGATCATCGTGCTGGTGGTCATTCCGCTGATCTACTTTGAGGCGCTCCCGATGGCTAGCCTGTCAGCCTCGCTGGTGGCTCCGCCGCCGCCCCCTCCTCCCCCTCCTCCGCCGCCTCCCGCGGCCGTCAAGATTGTTAAGGTTGCCCCGCGGCAGATCGATATGGGCCGCCTGATGGCCCCCAAGAGCATCCCGAAAGACGTCGCCATGATCAAGGAAGATGAACTTCCGCCGGTCTCGGGCGGTGTCACGGGCGGTGTTCCGGGCGGTGTGCCTGGTGGCGTCGGTGGCGGTGTTCTCGGTGGCATCATTGGTGGCATTCCGAACGCGGCTCCTCCGCCTCCGCCGCCTCCTCCGAAGCAGGAAAAGCCCAAGCCTCCCTCGGGCCCGATCCGCGTCGGTGGTAACGTGCAGGCAGCGAAACTGGTTCGGCAACCGAAGCCTGTGTATCCTCCGCTGGCCAAGCAGGCCCGCATCCAGGGTACGGTGAAGTTCACGGCCATCATTGGCAAGGACGGCACCATTCAGAATTTGCAACTCCTCGGCGGTCACCCCCTGCTTGTGCAGTCGGCGACTGAAGCGGTGAAGCAGTGGGTGTATCAACCGACGCTGTTGAACGGCGACCCGGTGGAAGTGATCACCCAGATCGACGTCAACTTTACGTTGAGCCAGTAAGGAGGGCGCCGTGCCCCTTACCCTGGGGCGCGGCGGCCTTGACCAATCCAGACCAGAAACTCAATTCAACTCGTAGGAGATAAGTAACAATGCTTTTGCTCGCACAACAGATGGCTTTCCTGTTCCTTCAGGAAGCCGGCGGAATCGCCTTTGACCCGATCTCGATGTGGAACCAGATGGGATGGCTCGCTAAAGTCGTCGTTATCATCCTGTTCATCATGTCCGCCTGGTCGATCGGCGTCATGATTGACCGCCTGATGGCCTTCAATGCCGCCCGCACCCAGTCCCGCCTGTTCGCCCCCAAGGTGGCCGGCGCGTTGCGTGAAAACAAGCTCGACGAAGCCATCAAGATCGCCGACAGCTACAAGAAGAGCCACTTGGCCAAGGTCGTCGTGGCTGGCCTGCAGGAATTCCGCGCCCACCAGCTGAGCGCCGAAATTTCGGGTGAAGAGATCGAAGCCTCCCGTCGCGCTCTCGAGCGTGCCGAAGCCATCGTTCAGGCCGAAATGAAGCGCGGCGTCTCCGCCCTGGCCACCATCGGTTCCACCGGTCCCTTCGTCGGTCTGTTCGGTACCGTCGTCGGCATCATCAACGCCTTCAAGGGCATCTCGACCGAAAAGTCCACCGGTCTCGGCGCCGTCGCCGGCGGTATCTCGGAAGCCCTCGTTACGACCGCTATCGGTCTGTTCGTGGCTATCCCGGCCGTTATGATGTTCAACTTCTTCACCAATAAGCTCGAAGCGTTCAACGTCGAGATGGGCAACTCCAGCACGGAAATGATCGATTACTTCATCAAGCGTTCTCAGAAGACCTCCAAGTAGCCTGGGTCTGGTCCCTACGAGTTGAATCCCGCGCCGGGTCCTGAAAGACGGATCCGGCCGGGGCGAGTTTGGAAGGAGCGAAGGAAAGATGTCGAAGAAGAAGAAAAAACTCCAGGGAGTCGTGAATGACATCAACGTCACCCCCATGGTCGACGTGATGCTCGTCATGCTCATCATCTTCATGGTGATCACGCCCATGCTATCCAAGGGTGTGACTGTTGAGAAGGTCAAGGCGAAGAACCCGATCGCGATGCAGGATGCCGACAAGGACGATGCCGTCCTGATCTCTGTGACGCGAAATGGTGAAGTGTTTTTGAAGACCACCAAGACCGCCCCCGATGCCCTGCCGGCGAAGGTTAAGGATATGTTGACCAGCCGCTTGGATAAGACGGTCTTCATTCAGGCCGATGCTCGTGCCCGGTATGAGGTTGTGGTGGACGTGGTGGATAACCTGCGCGCCGCTGGCGTTGAGCAAATCGGTTTGATCACCGAGCAGGACCAGAAGAATAAGGAAGCTGCGGTCGCCACCAAGTAGGCTGGGCGGACGCAACCGGGAAGAATCTTTCGAGGAGAATCTCTATGGCAATGGCAGCTGGAGGCGGGGACGGCGGCCCGCAGTCGACAATTAACATGACGCCGCTCATCGACGTCCTGCTGGTGCTGCTGATCATCTTCATGGTCATCACACCGCTGACGCCGAAAGGACTGGAAGCGGTCGTACCGCAGCCGCCCCCACCGAACTCTCCGCCCCCGCCTCCGGATCAAGACCGGACGGTGGTGATCATCATCGAAAAAGACAAGTCGATGAAGCTCAATCAGGAGCCGGTGTTGGAGGCCAATCTCCAGGAACGTTTGGAAAGCATCTTCAAGACCCGCGCCGAGCGCGTGGTGTTCGTTAAGGGCGATCCTGATCTGGACTTCATGTATGTGGCCCGCGCGATCGACATCGCCAAGGGTGCCGCCCTCGATAAGGTCGGCTTGATGACCAAGGGCGTGGAGGAAGGCCGATGATCCTCTCATCCCGCAATGTCATTGTCGCCCTGGCCGTGGCCGCGCTCACGCTGCTGTCCACTGGCTGCGAGAAGCTTCGCGCTCGCGACCACTTGAACAAAGGCGTGCAGAGCTTTAAGGGCGCCAAGTTCGCCGATGCCGCGGATCACTTCCGCCAGTCGGTAGAACTGGACCCCGAGTTCCCGACCGCCCGTCTCTATCTGGCGACGGCCTACATGAGCCAGTTCATTCCGGGCGCCGAGTCGCCCGAGAACAAGGAAGTCGCGGTTAAGGCGAACGAAGAGTTCATGAAGGTTCTGCAACAGGAACCTGGCAACAAGATTGCCATTGAATCTCTCGCCTCGCTGCGCTACAGCCAAGCCCAGGGCATCCCGGGCCTCGAAGAAAAGCTGAAGAAGCTGGACGAGGCCAAGGAGTGGTACCAGAAGCTGGTCGATGCTGACCCCAAGGCGAAGTCCGGTTGGTACTCGTTGGCCGTGATCACGTGGCTGAAGTGGTATCCGGACTACAAGCAGGTCCGCGACAAGCTGAGCATGAAGCCGGAAGAGCCGGGTCCGCTGAAGGACAAGAAGGTCCGCGAGGAGTTGAAGGAGAAGTGGGCCGCGCAGTTGGATAAGGGCATCAAGGATCTCGAAAAAGCGATTGAGATCGACCCCGAGTACGACGACGCGATGGCTTACATGAACCTGTACTACCGCCAGCGGGCTGACTTGGCCGACACCAAGGAACAGTGCGCCGCGGAAGTGAAGATGGCGGACGACTGGATTCAAAAAGCGTTGCAGGCCAAGAAGATCAAGGCCGAGCGTCTGGAGAAGAAGGCCGCTGGCGGTATCGTTTCCGAGGAAGCGAAGTAACCTTCAGCCAGTCAGTTCAGTCCGATATAATTAGACGGGCGGCCCTTCACGGAGCCGCCCGTTTTTCAATTTATGCCCCCCTCTGTCCCCGCCGAACTGGAGTTAGACCGGCCTGCCGCCGCTGATGCCCAGTACCAGGCCCTGCGGCGCCGTGTGGCGCAGCTCCGCCCCTCGGAGGATCTGGGACTCCTCGACCAGGCTTACCTGCTGGCCAAGCAGCGCCACGGCACCCAAAGCCGGAAGACGGGCGAGCTCTACATCACCCATCCACTCGCCGTCGCTGAGATCCTGGTCGACCAGCAGATGGACATGATTTGCCTGGTTTCCGCCCTGCTCCATGACCTGCTCGAAGATACCGCCACCAAGCCTGAGGAGATCCGGACGCAGTTTGGTGAGGAGGTGCTCCGCTGTGTCGAAGGCGTCACCAAGATCGGCAAGCTGCATCTCTACTCCCGCGAAGACCGCCAAGCCGAAAGCGTTCGCAAGATGCTGCTGGCGATGGTCTCCGACATCCGCGTCATCATTGTCAAATTCGCCGACCGGCTGCACAACATCCGCAGCCTGGAAGTCTTCGATGAAGAGAAGCGGAAGCGGATCGCCCAGGAGACGCTGGAAGTCTACTGTCCCATCGCGCATCGCCTGGGCATGGGTAAGATCCGGGCGGAGCTGGAGGATCAGGCGTTCATGCACCTCGAACCAGAGGCCTTCGCCGAGATTCGCGATAAGATCCACTCCAGCCGCAACGCCAGCGAGGAGTTTCTCAACCAGATCAAGGCGTCCGTCGAAGAAAAGCTCCAGGCCGAAGGTGTCCCGGCCCGCGTCGAAGCCCGGCTGAAGCGACCCTATTCCGTCTGGGTGAAGATGAAGCAGCAGCGGATCGGAATTGAGCAGGTCTATGACCTGCTGGCCCTCCGCATCATCACCGATTCAGTGAAGAACTGCTACGCCGCCCTGGGTGTGATGCACGCCGAATGGAGCCCCATCTTCGGCCGCATCAAGGACTTCATCGCCATCCCCCGGCCCAACCTCTACCAGAGCCTCCACACTTCCGTGATGGTGCCCGGCGGACAGATGTTTGAGGTGCAGATCCGCACTGAAGAGATGCACCGGATCGCTGAAGACGGCATCGCGGCGCATTGGAAGTACAAAGAAGGCAAGCGCGGCCAAGCCCCCGAAGACCAGCGCATCGCCTGGCTGCGCCAACTGGTGGAATGGCAACGCGAGGTGCGGGACCCCGCCGACTTCATGTCAACCATGAAGATGGACCTCCAGCAGCAGGAGGACGTCTTCGTCTTCACGCCGCAGGGGCGCGTGATCATGCTGCCGCATGAGAGCACGCCGGTGGATTTTGCCTACGCCATCCACTCCGACATCGGCAACACCTGCGTGGGGTGCCGCGTCAATGGCCGCATCGTCCAGCTGCGGCATCAGCTCCAGAACGGCGATGTGGTGGAGATCCTCACCCAGGCCTCCCATACCCCCTCGAAGGATTGGCTGGCGTTCGTCAAGACCTCCCGCGCCCGGTCCCGCATCAAGCACCACATCAGTGAGGCGGAGCGGGCCAAGGCGATCGAGATCGGCGAGAAGTATCTCGAAACCGAGGCGCGCCGTCTGGGCGTCGCCCTGTCGCGTGTCACCAAGGCCCGCACCGAAGAAGTGATCCGGGATTACGGCCTGGCGAAGCTCGAAGACCTTCATGCCCAGCTGGGGTACGGCCGCTTCTCGCCACGCGAAGTCATCAAGCGTCTGGCACCGGACCAGGTCCCGCTCGAGACCGAGGCTGAGCGGCAAACGCTGTCAAAGCCCGAGTACAAAGACGGCCGCGAACCCGTCATCACGGTGAACGGCGCGGCCGACGTGCTGACCTTCCGGGCCAACTGCTGTGACCCAGTGTGGGGTGAGCCAATCGTGGGCTACGTCACCCGCGGCCGCGGCGTTGCCGTGCACTCCACCAGCTGCAAGAACGTCCAGAACCTGATGTTCGAGGCGGAGCGCAAGATCGACGTTAAGTGGGGGCGCTCCCCCAAAGAGTCCTACCCCATCAAAGTCCAGATTCATGCCGGGGACCGGCCGGGGATGCTGGCGCAGTTCACGTCAATTCTCGCCGCCGAGAACAGCAACATCCAGAAGCTGGAAGCGCACACCAATCACAAGAACCTGGAAGAGGGCGCCATCATCGACATGACCATCGAGATCCGCGACAAAAAGCACCTCGACAAGATCATGGCCGCGCTGCGCCGCGTCTCGGGCGTCCGCGACGTCAACCGAATCCATTAAGCCGAACCACCCATGCCCGCTGACCCCGAACACATCGCCATCTCCAAAAGCCGCGGCATTGCCATCGATTGGAAAGACGGCCACCATGCGGATTACCCGCTGGCCCTGCTCCGCGATGAATGCCCGTGCGCCACTTGCACCGGCGCCCATGGCACGCCGCCGCAACGCTCCAACTACCAGGAAGCAGCCCCACCCGCCGCCAGCCCATTCCAGATGTACAAGCCGGCGCTGCGAATCAACAGTGTAGAGCCGATCGGCAACTACGCCATCCGCATCTACTGGAACGACAACCACAGCACTGGAATCTACACCTGGGAATTCCTGCGCGAACTTGCAGGTAAACTGTCCAAGGGGTAGGCGCGCGCCTCAACCGAGGCCCGGCCACTCTCGCAACTCACGGAGGTAACTCAATGTTTACTCGACTATTACTGCTCGCGCTGACCAGCGCGGCCTTGTTTGCGGCCGACGTCACCGGCACGTGGTTCTTCACCGTCGACCTTTCCGCTGGCAGTGGCGCACCCACGGTGGAGCTAAAGCAAGACGGCACCAAGATAACTGGCAAGTACTCGGGCACGCTGGGCGATGTGCCGCTGGTGGGCAAGCTGGATGGTGATGCCATTGAGCTGGTGGGCAACGCCGAATACAGCGGCGAAAAGCTCCGGCTCACTTACGTAGGCAAGCTCACCAGCGCGACGACGATGGAAGGCAAAGCCATCTACGGGGAGCTTGGAGAAGGTAAATTCACGGCGAAGAAGAAATAGCCCTTGAGATCCCACGCCGCCCTGCCCCCGCCCGCCACCGGACCCGCGCGTCTGGCGTCGCTTGACGTCTTCCGCGGCCTAACCGTGGCGTTCATGATCCTCGTGAACAATCCCGGCTCCGGCAAAGATGCCTACGCCATGCTGAAGCACGCGCCCTGGCATGGTTGGACGCCCACCGATCTGGTCTTCCCCTTCTTCCTGTTTATCGTCGGCGTCGCCATGACTTTCTCCTACGCCCGGCGCGTGGAGCAGGGTGCCGACAAACGGGTCCTGTTTGCCCACGCCCTGCGGCGGGGCGGCATCATCTTCCTGATCGGCTTCCTCTTCAATCTGGTCCCTAAGTTTGACTGGGAGCACGTCCGCATTTTTGGCGTGTTGCAACGCATCGGCCTGTGCTCCGTGCTGGCCTCAGCGATCTATCTGACCAACTCCGTGCGCGGCCAGGCGGTGTGGACGGCGGCGATCCTGGCGGGCTATTGGGCGGCGATGACGCTGGTGCCGGTGCCCGGCTTTGGCCCGGGCGTGCTGCAGCCGGAAGGCAACCTGGAACAGTACATCGATGCGAAGCTGCTGGCCGGTCACCTCTATTCCGGCACCAAAATCTTTGACCCGGAAGGCATCCTGTCCACGTTCCCCGCGGTCTGCAATGTCCTGCTGGGAGCCATCGCCGGCTACCTGATCCGGGAGAAGCGCATGCGCGACATCCCCTTGCTGGGGGCTGTCCTCGCCTTTGCCGGAATGCTGATTGACGGCTGGTTCCCGATCAACAAGATGATCTGGACCTCGTCCTACGTGCTGTTCACCTGTGGCTTGGCCGCAATGCTGCTGTGGCTGTGCTGGTATGTGGTGGATGTGCGCGGTTGGCGGACACCCTTCCGTCCGATGGAGATGGTGGGCATGAACGCGCTGGCTCTCTACGTCTCAAGCGGCATCCTCGCCCGCATCTTGAATTTGTCCGGAGCCCACGCCTGGCTCTGGCCCAACGTCTACGCCCCGCTGGCGTCGCCGGCTAATGCATCGCTGCTGTTCTCGCTGAGCGAAGTGGCTCTTCTTACACTGCTGGGCTGGTTTCTTTATTCGCGGAAGATCTTCCTCCGCCTGTAAGCGCCATCCACAACACGAACCCGACGCCCGGCAGCAGGCCCGCGACCAGGAACGCCAGCTCATAGTTCTGCTGGTCAAACCAGCGGCCGAACTGCGGCGCCAGCACGCCAATGAACGCCGAGAACGACCCGGCACCAAGCCCTGCGATCAGTGCCGTCTGCGCTCGCGAGAACGTGTGCGTGGCGTAGTGGACACTAGGGATGATAAAGCCGCTGGTGATGAACATCGCAAAGAACAACTGCACCATCAGCACCGGTAGTGACCGGACGTACGGCGCGGCAATCAGCGGCAGGCTCAGCACGGTCGCCAACGCCAGAATGTTCCGGATCGAGCGGCCGCCCAGCCGGTCACACACCCAGCCCCAGAAGAAGTACCCCACCTCCCACCCCAGCGGTGGAATCCACAGCACTTGACCCAGCTGGCTCTGCGTCAAGCCAAAGCGCGGCGACGCCAGATAGAGCGCGCCGTAGTACAAAACAAAGCCCAGCGGCACCGACCCTAGCGCGTAGGACGAGAGAAAGGCCCACAACCGGCGATCGAGAAAGCTTACCCGCGGGCGCTGATCTTCTGACGCCACCGGCAGCGCGCGAATGTCGTCCCGGCGTGACAGCCAGCTCCACCACGCAAGCCACAACACGCCGATCGCCCCGGTGAACAGGAACCCGCCCCGCCACCCGAGCAACGCCGCCACCGGCGCCATCAGCAGCGGCGTAATGATCGCGCCCAGTGACCCGCCGCTGTAAGAGAGCGCGACCCCGCGTCCGCGATTCTCCGGCGGCAATGTCTGCGTCACTGTGCGCAGCGCGCCGGGGAAGGTCGCTCCTTCGCCAAATCCGAGCACCAGGCGCAGCGCGGCGAAACTCAAGAAGCCCGCAGCCCAGGCATGCGCACCGGAGGCCACCGTCCACAAGCCCACGGCCAACAGCATGCCCAACCGCAGCCCGAGCCGGTCGAGCAATGCGCCCCAGATGGGGTTGCCCACCATGTAGGCGATCGAAAAGGCGGAGACGATAAAGCCATACTGCTCCGCGCTGATGCCGGTCTCCTGGCGAATGGTGGGGATCAGCAGGGCAAGTGTATTGCGGTCAATGTAGCTGATCGTTGAGACCAGCATCATCGTAACGGTAGGGATCCAGCGTCGCAGCATGAGGGAAAGCGGGCGGCGGCCACACCGCGCAAGGTCCCAGTCTAACCCTTCATCCGCAAATGCTGCCGGTTCATCCAGAAATCTGCCACCCGGACGCGGAGTTGCCTGACACTCGAACCATGAAGCAACGTCTCACCCTGCTCTCTACTGCGGCCATGGCGGCCTTCCTGTTTGGTGCGCTTTCCAATGGCCAAGGCACACGATTCGACCATCAGGTTCGCAACGACTTCTTCGCGGGATTTGCGGGCAATGCGGAGGCGTTCGCCCGCGCCATGACCACCGCCGAAGCCACGCTGGCCGCCGACCCCAACCACGCCGAGGCGCTGGTGTGGCACGGCTCAGGGCTCTACTATCAGGCTGGTCAGGCCTTCCAGAAAGGCGATCCCCAGAAGGGTATGGAACTCTCCACCAAGGGCATCGCTGAAATGGACCGAGCCGTGGCCTTGGCGCCCGATAGCATCGGCGTCCGCATCCCCCGCGGCGCTGTTCTGCTGACCGCCACCCGCTTCCAGCAAGGGCCGCACGTGGAGCCGCTGCTCGACCGGGCGATGGCGGACTACCAGCATACCTACGAGCTTCAAGAAAAGATTCTCGACCAGATCGGCACCCACCCGCGCGGCGAACTGCTGCTGGGTATCGCCGACGCGGCCAATCGCCTGGGCGACAAGGAGAAGGCCAAGCGGTTCTATCAACGCGCGGTGGAATCGCTGCCGGATACCGTCTATGCCCGCAACGCCAAGGAGTGGCTGGAAACCGGCAAGCTGGCGCCGCAAAAGGCCGGCTGCCTCGGCTGTCATAGTGGAAAGTAGATGAAGCGCTGGCTGCAACTGCTCGCCTTGAATGCGGTGATCTCCTGCATTCCGCCCTTGCTGCTGATGCTGTTTGGCGGCTGGGGCCGGTGGCGCGCGTTGATGATCACCTTCGCCTACAGCTACGTCTTCTCAAACGTCATCGGGTTGATCTCGGCCGGCATCATGCCCATGATCGCCCCGCGGCTTTTCTGCCTGCCGACACTGCGGCGGTGGTCCTCGATTGCCGCGTTGCTCGCGCTGGTGGCGGTGGGCGGCACGGCCCTGGCCACCGCGCTGCTGGTGTTGATTGGCGTGGTGCCCTTCAACGAGATCACGGTGACGTTTCGCAACAGCGTCAAGATCGCGGTGATCCTTACCGAGGCGTTCGGCATCGGGTCAGTGGTCTATGCATCACTGCGGACCCGTCTGGAGGCCACCACGCTTGAGCTGCGCACCCGTGAGCTTGAAAAGGAGCGGGCCGAGAAGCTGGCCTCCGACGCGCGCCTGGCATCACTGGAATCACGCATTCACCCGCACTTTCTCTTTAACGCCCTCAATTCCGTGTCGGCTTTGATTCGGGAGGACCCCGACCGCGCGGAGCAGCAAGTGGAGCGCATCTCCCGTTTCCTCCGCTTCGCCATCGACCAAGGCGGCAATGGACTGGTCACCGTCGAGCAGGAGATGAAGACCGTCACCGACTATCTGGAAATTGAGCGTACCCGGTTTGGCGATCGTCTCCGGTACGACATTCAAGTAGACGCGGCCGTGTTGGCCCAAGCCGTGCCCCCCATGGCGGTTCAAACTCTGGTCGAGAACAGCGTGAAGTATGCCGTGTCTCCGCGCCGGGAAGGCGGCCTGATCCGCGTCCGGGCCACCCGCGAAGGAGGCCACGGCTTTGAGCTCACGGTCTGGGACGACGGCCCGGGCTTCAACCCGGAGATTCGGCCCTCGGGCCACGGGCTGGATCTGCTGGAAGGGCGCCTGGCCGTGCAGTACGGCTCCCGCGCCGCGATGCGCTTTGCCAACGGAACCGGAATGACGGTCACCCTCGAAATCCCCTTCGCGGAGATCCCATGCGCGCGTATCTCCTAGATGATGAGCCGCTGGCGTTGCGGCGACTGGAACGGCTGCTTGAGGAGGCCGGTCAGGTGGAGATTGTCGGCCGCTCCACCGATCCCGTGGAGGCGCTGGAGCAGCTGCCGCGGCTGAAGCCCGACGTCCTGTTTCTCGATATCCAGATGCCCGGCTTGACCGGCTTTGAGATGCTGGCCCGCCTGGAGCCACAGCCGCTGGTGGTCTTCACCACGGCCTACAACCAATACGCGCTCCAGGCATTCGACGTGAATTCGGTGGACTATCTGCTGAAGCCCATCGAGCCTGCTCAGTTGCACCGTGCCCTCCGCAAACTAGCCTCGCGCCCCGCGGCCGCGCCCGTGCCTGATCTCTCCCAGGTGTTGCGCCAGCTGCTGACCGACCAAAAGCCCGCCTACCCGGAGCGCGTGGCCTCCAAGATCGGCGACCGCGTCGAGTTTGTCGATCTCTCGCGCGTCACCCACTTCTTCGCCGAAGACAAGCTAACCTACGCCGCCACCGAAACCAAGAACTACATGATCGATGCGACCATCGCCGAGATGGAAGCCAAGCTGGACCCTAAACGCTTCATCCGCATCCACCGCTCCACCATCTTGAACCTGGCCTATATTCACGAGCTCCACACCTACTTCGGTGGCCGGATGCTGGTACGGCTGAAAGATGCCAAACGCTCGGAGTTGACTGTGGCGCGGGATCGGGTGAAAGAGCTGAAGGAAGTGCTGGGGATCTAGGCGCCGCTGTTTATCCTGCCGCTTGCCGGACCCACGGGCAACTGCACGATCACCCGCGTCCAGGCTCCGGCTTCGCTTTCGATCATGATCTCCCCGCCGTGCTCGCGAATTACCTGACGGGCGGTGAACATGCTCCAGTTGCCGGTGGACATGCGGCCGGCGCTTTCTTCGAAGCCCGGCTCAAAGATGTGGGCCAGCTTGTCGCGCGCAATGCCGCGGCCGGTGTCTTCGATCTCCACCTCCACGGCCCCGGAGCGGATGCGGAGCCGCAGGGTCACCCGTCCGGCATCGCCCACCGCGCGCAGCGAGTTGTGCACCAGGTCATAGAACACCGCGCTGATCTGCTGCGGGTTCCCCACCAGGCGGGGCACATCCGAAAACTCCCGCCGCATCTCGACGCCCGCCGGCACCTTGGACCGCAGCAGATCCAGCACGTCGCCCAGAGCCTCCGCCAGCCCGATCTGCTGCACTTCCGCCTGGTCGAGATTCGTAAACCGGGCCACGCGAGCGGCGATCTCCTGCAAGCGGGTGGCCGATTCCTGGATGGAGCGGCGCAGATCGGCCTGCAGCTTCACCAGACGCGGCATCTGCTCCGGCGGCGCGGTGGCCTGGCGTGAGGCCAACAGCAGCAACGTGTCGACGCTGCTCTTGAGCGCTCCCACCGGCGTGTTCAGCTCATGGCTGATCGCCGCCGCCAGTCGCGCCATCGAGGCCGCACTTTCTGACCGCACCAACTGCTGCTGGGTGCGCCGCAGATCGCCCACGGCCTGCAACGTCTTCATTTGGCCAAAGTAGAGGTTCCGCCGCTCGGCGTACATCGTCGCCGACAGTACTACCGCCAGCGACGCCATCACCGCCATGAACAGGAAGTACTCCGGCCGCGCCGTGGCTCCGGGAAGAAACGTTTGGGCCGCGACCGCGACGGCGGCGCCGTACACCGCCATGATCCCGGCGCAATGCAGCAACGTCTGCACCGGGCGCAGCGGCAAGGCGACCACGGCGATCAAGACGGTGAGCGTCATTTGGGAGGCGACAAAGTCCTCGGCCGCAGGCTCGACTGAGCTCAAATAGAGCGACGCGCCGATCAGGCAGGCCGCCGTCAGTTGCAGCAGCAGCAAGGCGGCCAGGCGGGTCCGCTCATAGATTGCCGTCCACTTTGACAGGCCCAGCCCCAGCCCGCCCAACGAGATGATCAGCAGGTCGGCCCACAGGCGTGCCGCCGTCGACTTTCCATGCGGATAGAGCAGCCACCAGCCGGCCATCAGCAGCAGTGCTCCGCCGGCGGTTAAGGCCGCGATCATGCGCAGGCCGTGATGGCTCTGATTGAAAATCTCCTCGCGGAAGCCCTCATCCTGCTCGGCGGCGCCGGGGGCCAGGTAGTGGCCGAGAGCCGCCATCATTGCGGGTTTACGCATAGGCTCCATGCTACACTGGCGTGCGGTCTGGTCCCCCTGATACTATGCTGGCTCAGCTCAGTCGATTCCGCCGAAGTTTCCTGGATGTCCGCGAAGGTGAGTACGGCCGGACGTTGTTCGTCAGCCTGTACTTGATGTTCGTTCTGTTCGCGTACTACATTCTGAAGCCGGTCTCCCGCGCGTTGTTTGTCGACCGGATGGACCCGGACAAACTCCCTGGTTTGTACATGTTGATCGCACCCGTCGGCGGCCTGCTGGCCTACGTCTATTCGCGCGTCACCATGCAGATCTCGCTGAAGGCCGCGGTGAACGCCGCGACGTTCTTCTCCATCGCCTTCACGGTGCTGATGGGGTACTTGATCAAGTTCCAGTGGGTGTGGACCTACTATGTTTTCAACATCTGGGTGAGCATGTTTTCGATCATGATGGTCACCCAGGGCTGGGTGCTGGCCGCCAACGTCTTCAATACGCGCGAAGCCAAGCGGCTCTACGGCATGTTGGGCCTGGGCAGCGTGATTGGCGCGGGTTTCGGCGGCAGCTTCACCGCCTTTGCGGTCACCATGATCGGCGAGAACAACCTGATCTACTTCTCGGCTCTGGTGACGCTGCTGGCGTACCTGATGTTTGTGGGCTTGCTCCGGGTGCCGGGCGTGAATCTGGAAAAGGCCAAAGCGCACGAAGACGAGCCGGAGGAGACCTTCCGCTTTGGCGACATCATGCGCGACATCCGCCACTATCGCCACCTGCAGGTGATTGTGGGCATTGTGCTGCTCACCTTCATCGTGGACGTGACGGTGGAATACCAGTTCCAGGTCTTCGCCAAATCGCAGTTCAAGGGCCGCGAGCTGACCGCCTTTATGGGGTCGTTCAATGGCATCTACCTGAACCTGGTCAATTTTGTCTTTCAGTTCTTCTTGACGGCGGCGGTGGTGCGTTGGGTGGGCGTGGGGGGCGTGTTGCAGATCATGCCGATCACGATCTCGCTCACCTCGCTCGGCATCTTCTTTGCGCCGGGGGTGCTCTCCACGTCGCTGGCGCGCTTGACGGAGGCGGCCACCCGCTACACCTTCAACCGCACCGGCATGGAACTGCTCTATCTGCCGCTTCCGCTCGACTTACGTAATCGCACCAAGGCCTTCCTCGACATCTTTGTCGACCGTTTCGGCCGCGGCTTTGGTGGGCTCTTTCTGCAGGTGTTCACCGTGTGGTTGGCCGTGAAGCCGCGTGAACTGTCGCTGGTGATCTTGTTCTTCACCGCTAGCTGGAGCGTGCTTGCTTGGATGGCCCAGCGCGAATATCTACGCAGTGTGCGGCGGCGCCTGGAATCCCGAACGCTCGATTTCGACGAGATCCGCATTTCCGTGAGTGACCCGCAGGTGATCGCGCTACTGGAGCATACCGCTCGCGGCGACAATGCTCGCCAGTCGGCGTACGCACTGCGGCTGCTGGGGGAAACCGAAGGTTATGACGCGGTGCCGCTGGCCACAACACTAGCGGGCAGCCGGTTCCCCGATGTCCGGGCGCGGGTGTTTGCGTTGGCCGAAAAGGCGGGCGACGAAAGCTTGCTGCCACAGGCGCTGGCTGAGATCCGCAACGCCCGGGCCGGCGCGACGACGCCCTCCATCAAGCCGGCGGTGGACTACGCTCTCGCCGTTTCGCCGGAGCGCCGGGATTTGGCTTTGCGGCTCTTGAACCATCCTTCGAGCATCGTGGCCGAAGCCGCGCTGGCGGTGCAGCCGGCGGAATCGCTCACGCTGGACTGGGTGAGTTCGCTCGCCTCCAGCCCGGACGCCGCCAAGCGCCGCCTGGCCGCCATTGCGCTGCGGACCCTGGGCGACACCGGCACGCCGCTGCTGCATTCGCTGCTGGCCGATGGTCAAGCCGGGGTTGCCGAGGCGGCGCTGATGACGGCGGGCCTGCTCCGCAAGCGCCACTATCTGGAGGCCATTGTGCAGCGGCTGGCCGATAGCCAGTTGCGGGGACCGGCGCTGGATGCGCTGGCCAACTATGGCTCCACCATTGCGGGCACGCTGCGTGACCTGCTGGAGGACCCGCAGCTTCCGGCCAACATCCGCCGCCGCATTCCGCGGGCGCTGGAACATATGCGGGATCAGCGTGCCGCCGATGAACTGATGGCCGCGCTTTCGGTGCCAGACCTGAGCCTTCGCGCGGCCGTCGTGGAAGCACTCTCCCGCCTGCGCCGCGCGGCACCCGAACTCAGCTTCGGCCCCGCTGTGGTGGATCGCGAGATCCTCGACGAAGCGAAGCGTTACTACGTGCTGTCCGCCGCCATTGACCCGTTCCGCCAACAGACCTCCGCTACTGGCGCTACGCGCTTGCTGGCTTCGACGCTGGAAGAACGGTTGAGCACCACGCTGTTGCGGCTGTTCCAGTTGCTGGGCCTGCGGTATCCGGCGGCCGAGATCCATGCCGCGCACCGGGCGCTGAAGGGCCGTTCGTCGGAAGATCATTCCGCCGCTATCGAGTTCCTGGATTCGGTGGTCGACCGCGACGCGAAGCGCTATCTGATGCCCTTGCTGGACGATCACTCCCGCGTCCTGGACCGGGCAAAGGATCTCTATGGCATTCAACGCCACACCCTGGAATCGGCCCTGCGGGAGCTGATCGGGTCCGGTGACCCGTGGCTGGTCTGCTGCGCCATTGCCGCCGCCACGGAGTTGAAGATGTCATCCTTGAAGGCGGATGTCCTGTCGCTCAATGGAAAGGCAGGCTTGGAAGTGGACCGCCTGATTGCCGCATGGCCGAACTAAACATCGTCGAAAAAGTCATCGCACTGGAAGCGGTGGACCTCTTTAAGAACCTGTCGGGCGAGCAGCTCTCCCGCATCGCCTCGATTGCCCATCAGGTGCACATCGCTCCGGGCCGCACGATTCTCGAGCCGAAGCGCGAAGTGGATTCGCTCTACGTCATTCTCGATGGCGACGTTTCCCTGGTCCGCGGTACGGAGGTGATCCACACGGCCAAGCAAGGCGAAGTGCTGGGCTCCTGGGCATTGTTTGATCCGGAGCCGATGCCGGTGGAGGCTCGGGCCGAAACCGACGTGCTGCTACTGAAGATCGGCCGCGGTGACTTTTATGATCTGCTGAGCGACAACATGCAGATCACGGCCGCCATCTTCACCACGCTGGTCCGCCGCTTCCGCCAACTGGCTGGGAACTAGCGATGGAACCGGCCGCCGCCACCGAATTCGAACTGGAGCGCCTGCGGGCGCAGGTGGCCGCGCTTTCAAAAGACGCCGTATTGGCCCAACTGGCCGCGGGCGTGATCCATGAGATCAACACGCCGATCGCCTCCATCTTTTCAAACATCGATGTGATGGAACGATCGCTCGAAGCCATCGAAGCTCAGCTGGGCGCTGGGGGTCCGCCGAAGGCTTTGGCGTTGCTCAAGATGATGCGCAATCTGGTCCAGGTGGATCGGATGGCCTGCCAGCGGATCTCGGGCGTCATCCGAGGGCTGAAGCTGCACGCGCGCGGCGAAGAAGAGGGCCTGTGCCCGGCCCATCTCAACCAGCTGGTGGAAGATTCCATTCTGCTGGTGGGCAGCGAGTACAAGCGCCGCATCGCCTTCATCACCGATTTGGGCGACCTGCCGCCGGTGGAATGCAATCCGCAGCTGATCGGCCAGGCGCTGTTGAACCTGCTCGTGAACGCTGCGCAGGCCATTGAGGCGGAAGGCCAGGTGACGGTGCGGACGGCGGTGGAAGGTGATCAAGTACTGATTTCGATCGCCGATACCGGCACCGGCATGACGGACGAAGTGAAGCAAAAGATCTTCCACACCGCGTTTTCCACCAAGGCGCTGGGTGTGGGGACGGGTCTGGGCCTGCCGCTCACCTACCGCATCATCACCGAGCAGCATCGTGGGACGATAACGTTTACGAGCGAGCTCGGCCGCGGCACGACATTTGAAATCCGCATTCCGATTACGACCAAGGAGCCCTAAGTGAACCCGCAACCGGAGATCGTTCTGGTAGACGACGAAGAGATGGTATTGACCAGCGTTTCAGCGCTGCTGATGCTCGAAACGGAATGCAACGTCCACACATTCTTGAGCCCCGCTGAAGCGATCCGGCACCTGGAAACGCACCCGGTCGATCTGGTAGTGAGCGACTACCTGATGCCGCAGATGAACGGCATCCAGCTGCTGGCCAAATCAAAAGAACTGCAGCCCGAGGCCGCCCGTGTCCTGCTGACCGGCCACGCCGACAAAGGCAGTGCGATCCAGGCGATCAACGCGGTGGGGCTCTACCATTACCTCGAAAAGCCCTGGGAGAACGCCCAGCTGCTGATGATCGTCAACAGCGCCGTCGAGCGCACGCAGCTGCTGCGGCAAGTTCAGGCGATGATCAGCGACCTGGACAACGCCCACGATTCGCTGAAAGACATCCAAACGCGGCTGATCAAGGCGTTTCTCTAGGCCGCCAGTTCAAGACCAGGGAGGCTCACTTTCGATGAGCGAGCCTCCTGATTCCAGGGTCCGCCTCAGAAGGTCAAGCGGAGCCCCAGCTGCATCACGCGCGGGCGGTCCGCACTTTGGAGCGTCGCAAAGGTGGGCGACACCACGTTCATATCCGGCGGGAAGAACTTCACGTTGTTCAACGCATTGAAGGCCTCCGCACGGAACTGCACGGAGATGCCCTCTTTGATGGTGAAGTTCTTGAAGGCGGAAATGTCGAAGTTCCACCAAGCGGGTGCGGTGATGATGTCGCGGCCGGAGGTGCCGAACTTCAGCGGCAGCGTGGCGGAGAAGGCGTTCGGGTTGAACCAGTAGCGGCCCTTGTTGGCGCCGCCAAAGTCTTCACCCGGGGTGATTCCGTTGAACGAGGCGAAGGGGCTCTGGCCCGTGGCATCGGCGCGCTGCGTGACAAAGGCCAGCGTTGTGCCGTTGGGCGACGTGACGCTGCGGTGCACGCCGGACTGCCAGGAGGCGATGGTGTTCAACTGCCAGCCGCCCACCACCAGATTGCCGGCCTTGCCCATCGAATTCAGAAACGCCTTGCCCTTGCCGAACGGCAGCTCATACACCAGGCTGGTTACCCAGCGGTTGCGGATGTCGAAGTCGGAAAGGCCTTTGTCCAGTTGGAAGTTGGCCGGGTTCAAGTTGGGCGAGCCAAATGAACCGGCCGAATCGGTATCGATCGACTTGGCATACGTGTGGGCCATCAGCAACTGGAAGCCGTTGTTGAACCGGCGCTCCAGCTTGAGGTTCAAGCCATGGAACTGCGACTTGCCCGCGAGCGATGAATACAGCATCCCGCTCAACCGCGGGTACTGCGTCGCCACTCCCGGCGTGACGTCATACAGCACGCCCGGCGTCACGTTGGCGTAGGCGTTGTAGCGTTTGGACAGGCGCCGGCCCTGTGAACCGACATAGGCCGCCTCGGCCACCCAATCCTTCCAGAACGACTTCTGCACCGACATGGTCCACATGTAGACGCGCGGTTTGCGGCCATCCAGCTCCGTGGCAAACAGATTGGTGCCGGCCGGCGTGATGTAGTTGGCATCCACCGGCGGTACCACGACCACCGGCAGCGTGTTCTTGCCGAACTCAAACTCCGGCAGCCCGCGGCCCGTGGCATTGCGGTTCTGCTGCGTGAACACGGGCGGCCCGTTGGTGGTGAACTGCGTCTCGTTCATCTGGGTCTGGTCATAGTAGATGCCCGCACCCGCGCGGATGGCCACGGTGGGCGCCCAGTTCGGGTTGTAGGCGAAGCCCAGGCGCGGCGCAAAGTTCTTGTAGTCCGGCGACACGATCGAGGGCCGGATCTGGCCCAGGGTGGGGAACAGCTGCTTGCCGGTGCGGAAGTCAAAGCCGTAGACGTGGCTCTGTTCCTGCTCAATCGGCGTGGCCGGGCCGACGAACTCCCAGCGCAGGCCGTAGTTGATGGTCAGCTGCTTGCTGACGCGCCAGTCATCCTGCAAATAGAGGTTGTGCGTGAAGAAGGTGAAGTGCGTCGCGGAAGTGCCGACGGCGCCGCTCATGTTGGTGGGGTAGCCCAGCAGGAAGTCGGCGACACCATTGCCGGTGTTCGCCACGGGGTTACCGGTGGTGGGGTTGAGCGAGGCCGTGTAGCTGGCATTGAAGGTGAAGCTGCCGCGTGGGCCATTGTCGCTGTTCAGCAGGAAGCGCGTCTGGCGAATGTCGTATCCCGTCTTGATGGAGTGCCCGCCCCGGATCCAGGTGAGGCCGTCGGTCACCTGATAGTTGTTCAGCACATTGCCTTGCGTCAGGCCATTGCTGCCGATGCCGCTATAGCCCTGCCAGCCGACGTTGGGGACGCCCCAGTTCACCTGCGCGGTCGACACACCGGTGATGCCGATGTCCTGCGCGATGTTCTTGTCCACCGTCACCTGCTTGCCGAACAGCGTCATGTAGGTATAGGACGCGCGCACCACGTTGACGATGGTGGGTGAGATCGACGACGTCAGCTGCGCCACCGCCGAGATGCCCTTGGAATCCACCAGCGCGCCGCCCAGCGGCACCAGCGCGGCGGGGGACAGCGGCGCCTTCTGCCAGCTATAGCGGCCGAACAAGGAGTGCTTGTTGCTGATCTGCCAATCCCCGCGGAGGTTGAACTGATCATCATCCAGGCGCTGCACCGGGGATCCGGTGAGGTTGGCGCCATTCACCGTCGGCGCGTTCACCACCGGGATGTACTGGAAGAAGTTTTTCGAGATCGGGTTGATGCGCGTGGCCGGAACGCGATTGCCGGCAAAGGGCAGCCGGGTGTTGGCATTGGCGTCGAAGGTCAGCGGGTCATTGATCACGGACGCCACGCCATTGAAATCGCCGCCCAGCTGAGACTGCGTGGGGAAGATGCCGCGCTGGATGACGCCCAGGCGCTGCTTGAAGCTTTCCCAGTTGCCGTAGAAGAAGATCTTGTCTTTCTTGATGTAGCCGCCGCCGGCCACGCCATACTGGTTGCGCTTGAACGGCTCCACTGTCGAGGCGAAGAAGTTGCGCGCGTCCATGGCGTTGTTGCGCAGAAACTCAAAGGCCGTCCCGTGGAACTGGTTGGAGCCGCCGCGGCTGGCCACGTTGATGATGCCGGGCGCGTTGCCGAACTCGGCTTGAAAGAAGTTGCGCTGGATCTTGAACTCCTGCACCGCATCAAGCGACGGCGTGATGGAGCTGTCACCAATACGCGGGTTGCGCATCTCGACGCCGTCAAACAGATAGCTGGTGGAGCTTTCCCGCTGCCCGCCCACGAGCAAACTGCGGTCCGCGCGCTGCGTGGTGGAGGCAATAAAGCTGGAGGGCCCAGTACCCGTGGGCAACTGCGGGATCACGCCCGGCGACAAGCTGCCCAGCGTGATGTAATTGCGGCCATTCAGCGGCAGGTCGTTGATGGTGCGCCGGGTGATGGTCTGGCTCAACGATGACGTCTCCGATTCGAGCAGCGGCGTGGCACTGGCTTCCACGGTCACTTGGTCGCTGGTCTGGCCCACTTTCAAGACAATGTTCACGGTCGCCCGCTCCGCAATGGCGAGAGTGAGGTTCTCCACCACCGCGGTCTGAAAGCCTGGCGCCGTGACGCTGATGCGGTACCCGCCGGGGGCCAACTGCGGCACCACGAACTCGCCCGCGCCATTGGCCATCGCCTCACGGATTTGACCCGTGGCGGTCAGTGTCACCAGCGCTTTGGCGTTGGGCACCCCGGCGCCGCTCTCGTCGGTGACGGCGCCATTGATGGTGGATGTGTTGACCTGAGCCAGCGAAAGGTTCGGCAGCAACGTGGCCGCCAGGGTGAATAGGATTAATCGCGCGGACGCTGCGCGAACATAGGATCGGTTCATCGTTGACCTCCTGAAGGTGAGCTGCACGGCTTGGATGTCATGCAGCCGCAATACGGGGCTCTCCCCGGCGCCTAGTCTATTACCATTTCGATTCTTGAGTGTTTGGTATGCCGCCGAAGCCCAGGAATTCGGGGGCGGGAGACGAAGAGCACCAGCCGGTGTCCAGCTTTGTGACAAGTGTGTGTCAAAAAACCCGATTTGGGTCTTCCCACGCACCGTACTCCGGGGTTAACCGTACTGCTCTGGCCAGAAAAGAAGGGTTTTTCGGGCCAAAACTTGCCAGATAGAACTGTGGCTGATAGATTGCTTCACGTTTATCGTTTGGAGGAGGTTGATCCATGCAACTTACACGTGCGGCAGACTACGCGGTCCGCGTCATGCTGGAACTGGAGCTAAATCCAGGAGGCGGGCGGATGACCAAGGATGAACTGGCGGAACGTGCTCAGGTGCCGGTGCAGTTTCTGGGTAAGGTACTGCAAAGCCTTGCCCGAGCCGGCCTGACGCATTCTTATCGCGGGGTCCAGGGCGGTTTTGAACTGACGCGCCGCGGGGCGGAGATCAATCTTCTACAAATTGTGGAAGCCGTGGAGGGGCCGATTCACCTGGATGCGCGCTTCGCGGTGCTGCAAAACGCTCCCCCGGTTCGGGCCATGGTGACTCATCAGGTCTGGCGCAATGCCGAACTGGCGATGACTGGGGTGTTGCGGCAGGCCTCTTTAGAGGATCTGGCTCAGATGGCCATGGCGGCCCTAACTGCGCCCACGGAAGTGATCGTGCCTCTGGCGCCGGCTCCGGATGAGGCGCTGTTGGCTGAGCTGCCTGAGGCGCTGGAAGGCGCCGTTGCGGGGGCCCACTAACGGCTGCGGCGCCTGAAATCGGGGCTGCCGCGCGCTTCCGGAGGTGGTTCAGCGGGTGTTTACCCGCGCAGGCTACGGATCTTTACCAGCAGATCCTCGACGATGGAGGCGATCTCCTCCACCTTGTCTCCCCGCACGCCACCCGAGATTTTGGTCTCAATGCGGGCGATGGCGGTCTCCAGTGATTGCAGGCGCCGGTCGATCGAAGCCGGAGTCATCGGAGTCCCGGACTTCGCCGCCGCCGGACGCGCCGCCGCGGATGCGACAACCGGAGCTGCTTTTGGAGCGGTTGCGGTAGCAGGGGCCGGAGTGGCGGCTGCCGCGGCGCCGCCGGAACTGGGGGCTGCGGATGCTTCCTGCTTCCGGGCATACTCTTCCAGCAGGGCCTGGATCTCCTGACGGCGCAATGCCGATTCCTGGGCCGCTTCCGCCACCACATTCCGCACCGTCACCGGTGTCCGGGTGGGCGCGGTGGCCGTACCGCTGCCGCCACTGCCACTACCGCCACCATTGCTGCGCGCCGCCGTTTTGTTCCAAGTCACAGTCGTAGCCTCCTGGCGTTGGGGCACCCGATGGGCGCGGACCCGTCGCTCAGTGATTCAATCGGCGGCTCCCCCGGCGGGCATTACAGCCCGCCGCCAAAAACAGCGCAGTGGGCATTGCGGCGGGCTCGCGAAAAACAGCACTGGCATCGGGTGGCCGATTTGATGTAACTTCACGTATGACCACTCGCCGCCAGTTTTTCATGGGAAGCGCCGCCGCACTGGCGGGCTCCGCATTACCTCGCGTCGCCCGGGCCGACGTCCCCACCTACCCCTACGCCGAACTGGAGCAGCGGATCGCCCGCAAAGACTTCCGCGGCATGACCAAGGACGTGCTGCCCACCCCGTGCATGGTGGTGGACATTGACCTGTTCGAGAAGAACATCAAGACGATGGCCGACTACGCCAAAAAGGCGCCCATCAACTTGCGGCCGCACGTCAAAGTGCACAAAAGCGTCGACGTCGCCAAGCGGCAGATGGCCACGGGCGCCATTGGCATCACCGCCGCCACCATCGCCGAATCGGAACTGATGTCTCGTGGTGGCATCACGGGTGTCCTGTGGACCAAGCAGCCCGGCAGCCGCAACAACCTGATGCGCGCCATCGCGCTCACCAAGAAGGACCCCACGTTTATGTTTGTCGTCGACGACATGCGGGTGGCCGATTGGGTGGAAGAAGCCGCGGGCGCCGCCAAGGTGAAGGCGCGGGTGGCGGCGTCGGTCTTCGCCGGCTTGACCCGGCAAGGCATCGCCAACGGCCAACCGGCGCTGGAGTTGGCGCAGAAGCTGCACCAATCGAAGAACATCCAGTTTGAAGGCTTCATGGCCTATTCCGGCTACGCCTCCCACACCAAGGGCTTCGCCGCCCGCCGTAAGAAGTCTCAGGAAGATCTCTCGGGCGTGAACGAAACCATGCTGCTGGCCAAGAAGGCCGGGCTGCCGGTGAACATCGTCAGCGGCGGCTCCACCGGCACCTACAACATGGACCGGGAGTTCGGGCTGACCGAGCTCGAGTGCGGCTCCTATGTCTTCATGGATTCGCTCTACAAGAAGGTGGGCGGCCAGTCGAACGACACCGAATACACCGACTTTGAAAGCTCCCTGTCAGTGCTGGTGACCGTCGATAGCAAGCACCACGCGCGCCAGGTCTCCACCGACTACGGCAACAAGGCGCTGGCCAAGCCCACCGACACGGTGAAGGGCATGCCCTGGCTGGAAGTATCGACGCAAGGCGCCGAATACGGCCTGCTGACCTGGAAAGACGGCGGCGGCGAGATCAAGGTGGGCGACCGCGTCGAGATCTACTGCAGCAACCTCGACATGAGCACCAACTGCTACGACCGTTACTACATCGCCAAAGGCAACGACATCGTGGATGTGTGGCCGATCATGGGCCGCTCCGGCGCGGCGCAGCGGTAGCTCTGATGGTCCATCCTTAGAATCGAGGAATGGCGAACCCCTTTGGGACCGACAACATGGCGGCGGGCTATGCGTTATCCCGGCCGCCAGTGCATCCTCGGGTAGTGGAGCGAGCATTTTCCGCACTCAGCCCGGGGACCGCATTTCAGCGGGCGCTCGATGTCGGTTGCGGCGCTGGCATCTCGACGGAAGCGCTGACCGCCGTAGCCCGTCACCGCATTGGCTTGGAGCCCGCCCACGCCATGCTCAAGTGGGCGCCCCGAGTTTCTCCTGAGGCGGACTTTCTCGCCGGTCAAGCCGAAGTGCTGCCCTTGTGCGCGCACTCGGTGGATCTGATCGCCGCGGCCGGGTCGTTGAACTACGCCGATCTGGACCGCTTCTTTCCCGAAGCGGCCCGCGTACTGGCTCCTGGCGGCCAACTGCTGGTGTACGACTTCTCCCCCGGCCGCAGCTTTGCCGACAACAGCCGTCTGGATGATTGGTTTGAGGCGTTCATGCAACGCTATCCCGCGCCTGCCTTTGAGGGCCGAACGTTAAGCCCGGAGTTGCTCGCACCGGTCGCGACGGGCTTTCATCTGCGGGCTGCCGAGCATTTCGAGATCCCCGTCACGCTCAACCCCAACTTCTATCTCGACTACATGTTGACGGAAACGAACGTCGCCGCCGCCGTGCGTGCCGGAACACCGTTGGCGGAGATTCGCCGCTGGTGTGCCATGACGCTGGCTCCGGTTTGGGAAGCGACGCCTCAGCCGGTGATCTTCCGGGGCTATTTCGCTCGCCTCGCGGCGAACTGATCGCGGCCACCCGTTTTACGGCTGGTCGTAGCCGCGCAGGCGGCGGACCCAGATGTTGCGGTAGCGGACCGTGTGGCCGTGGTCCTGCAACTGCAAGGGCAGCTCCGCTGCGTGGGCGACAAAGGGGCGTACGGCACGGTGGGCGACGGGCGCGACGATCTTTTGGCGGTGATGCAGCAGCACGCCATTGTGGATCACGGTGACGTACGGGTTCTTGATGAGCTTTTCGCCCTCAAACTTGGGCGCTTCAAAGATGATGTCGTAGCTCTGCCATTCGCCGGGCTTGCGCACGGCGTTCACCAGCGGCGGCCACTGGCCATAAATGGAGCCGGCCTGGCCGTCGGCGTAGGTGGGGTTGTCCCAGCTGTCCAGCACCTGGATCTCGTAGCGGCCCATGATCTCGATGCCGGAATTGCCGCGATCCTGGTCGCCGCTGGTCACTTTGGCGGGCGATGCCCATTCGACGTGCAGTTGCATGTCGCCAAAGGCCTCCTTGGTGAAGATGGCGCCTGCTCTGGGCACGACTTCCGCATAGCCGTTCTCCACCTTCCAGCCCGCCGCGCCCTTGCGCGATTGGAACGCATCGAGATTCTTGCCATCAAACAGCACGATGGCGTCGGAGGGTGCCGCTCCGGGCGTGGCGCCGGGCGTGATCTGGCGGGGATAGGGCCGGTCCTGATCGTGGACCAGCCACTTCTGCTCCGGAATCGGCGGTGCGTCCTTATAGCCGGGACGCTTGGAGGGGGTCTGCTGGGCAAACGCGAAGAGGCCGACGGCCAGGAGGGCAACAATTTTCATCACGGGAAGTTTATCAGCCTCGCCGCCACCACAGAACCACTCCCTGTGGCGAGCCCCTTTTCCGAGACCGGCGGGTGTAGATTAGGGGGTGATGCGTTGGATCTTGTTTCTCCTTCCGCTGGCTGCCCTTCAAGCGCAGGACCGTGTTGATTCTGCCCGTGTTGATTCCGCCCGTGTCGACTTCGCCCGCGACGTACAGCCGATCTTCAACCGCGCCTGCAACGGTTGCCACGGCGCGAAAGCGCAACTGGGCAATCTGCGGCTCGATTCGAAATCAGTGGCCGCCCGCACGCTGCACGCCGGACAGGCGGCCGACAGCAGCTTGTACCAACGCATTGCTGGCTTGGGCGATCAGGCCCGCATGCCGATGGGTGGCAAGCCCTTGCCCGCGGCCGAGATTGACGTGATCAAACGCTGGATCGAACAGGGCGCCAATTGGCCGGACGAGCTTTCGGTGGAGGCGACGGTAAAGAAGCACTGGGCCTTTGTGCCGCCCGTGAAGGCCGCGCTACCGGCTGGCAAAGTGGCCCACCCGATCGACCGTTTTATCCAGGCCAAGCTGGAGCGCGAAGGCTTGAAGCCATCGCCCGTTGCCGACAAAGCGACGTTGCTACGCCGCCTCGCGCTCGACCTGACGGGTCTGCCGCCCACGCCGCAGGAAGTGGATCAGTTTGTGGCCGACAAATCGCCGCGCGCTTATGAGAAGGCCGTCGACCGGTTGCTCGCCTCCCCGCACTATGGCGAACGCTGGGCGCGCCACTGGCTGGACGCAGCGCGTTACGCCGATTCTGATGGCTTTGAGAAGGACAAGCAGCGCAACGTCTTTTTCTACCGCGATTGGGTGATCAACGCCTTGAATCGTGACCTGCCCTACAACCAGTTCATCACTGAACAACTGGCTGGTGATCTGCTGCCGAACGCCACGCAAGATCAGCGCGTCGCCACTGGGTTCCTGCGCAACTCAATGGTGAACGAAGAAGGTGGCATCGACCCGGAACAGTTCCGCATGGAGAGCATGTTTGACCGCATGGACGCCGTCGGCAAGTCGATGTTGGGCGTCACCATCCAGTGCGCGCAGTGCCACAACCACAAGTTCGACCCGTTGAAGCAGGAAGAGTATTACCAGCTGTTCGCCTTCCTGAACGATTCGCACGAAGGCTCCATCCGCGTCTTCACGCCCGCCGAAGAGATGAAGCGCGCTGAGATCTACCGCCGCACGCGCGAAGTGGAAGACGAACTGAAGCACCGCAACCCGGATTGGGAAAAGCGCTTCGCGGCCTGGAAAGAGGGGCTCCTTGCTAAGCAGCCTTCCTGGACCGTGGTGAAGCCGGAAGTGGAAGACATCTCCACCGGTGGGGCGCGCTATATCGGAATGCCGGACAACGGCATGCTGCAGGCTGGCTATGCGCCCACCAAGCATCGCGCGCACCTGACGCTGAAGACTGATTTGAAGCAAGTCGGCGCCGTGCGGCTCGAACTGCTGATGGACCCTGATCTGCCCATGGGCGGCCCCGGCCGGTCCCCCAAAGGCACGGCGGCACTCACCGAGTTCGAAGTGGAAGTGGCCCCGGCCAATGCGCCCGACAAAAAAGAGAAGGTCAAGATTCTCCGCGCCAGCGCCGACGTCAACCTGCCGAAGACGCCGCTGGAGGCGATGTATCACGACAAGAGCGACGCCCAGAAGCAAGGGCTCCGCGTCACCGGGCCGATTGACTTTGCCATCGATGGCGATGCCAACACCGCCTGGGGCATCGATTCCGGCCCCGGCACGCGCAATCAGCCGCGCCAGGCCGTGTTCGTCTTTGAAAAGCCGGTCGGCTTTGAGCAAGGCACTGTGTTGCACGTCTACTTGAAGCAGAACCATGGCGGCTGGAACTCCGACGACAACCAGAACCACAACCTGGGCCGCTTCCGCCTTGCAGTGGCCTCCGCGGCCTCGGGCGAAGCCGTCCCAGCGCTGACGTTCTCGAACTTCCGCACCACGGTGCCCGAATGGAAGCGCCAGAATGAGGAGCTGGCTGCTCTTTGGGCGGCGCACCCCGAAGGCACTTCGCAGCTGGTGTTGCAGAGCCGCGATGGCGGCCGCGAGACGCACCTGCTGATGCGAGGCGACTTCTTGAAGCCCGGCAAGACGGTGACGCCTGGCGTGCCCTCCTTCCTGAACCCGCTGCCCGCCGGTGCCCCCACCAACCGCTTGACGCTTGCCCGCTGGATGACCGATCGCCAAGCGCCCACCACTGCGCGCTCCATCGTCAACCGCGTCTGGCAGTCGTACTTCGGCACGGGTCTGGTGGCCACCAGCGAAGACCTGGGCAAGCAGGCCGAAACACCTTCGCATCCCGAACTGCTGGACTGGCTGGCCGTTGATCTGATGGATCAAGGCTGGAGCTTGAAGAAGCTGCACCGCTCCATCGTCACCTCCGCCACGTACAAGCAGTCCTCCAACGTCACGCCGGAGCTGCTGGCGAAAGACCCTTACAATCGCCTGCTGGCACGTGGTGCCCGCTTTCGCGTGGAAGGTGAGATTGTGCGCGACATCGCGCTGGCCGCCAGTGGCCGGCTGAACGCTCAGGTGGGCGGCCCCAGCGTCTACCCGCCCGCGCCGGACTTCTTGTTCCAGCCGCCATCGAGCTACGGCCCCAAGATCTGGAGCGAAGCCAAGGACGGCAGCCGGTATCGCCGGGCGCTCTACACGTTCCGCTACCGCAGCGTGCCGTATCCGATGCTGACCAACTTTGACGCGCCCAACGGCGACATCAGCTGCGTGCGCCGGTCCCGCTCCAACACGCCGTTGCAAGCACTGACCACGTTGAATGAGCCGCTGTTTGTCGAGCTGGCCCAAGCGTTGGCCGACAAGACCCTGAAAGAGGGTGGCAAGACCGATAGTGAACGCCTCACCTTCGCGTTCCGGCGCTGCGTCTCGCGCGCTCCGGATGCGGCTGAGCGCGATGAGCTGCTGTCATTCCTGAACAAACAAAAAGCCCGCGGTGAGCAAGCCGCCTGGACCGCGCTGGCCCGTGTGCTGCTGAACCTGGACGAGACGATCACGAAGAACTAGAGCCACCATGAAGCAACCACCACTTTCCCAACTCCGCGGCAATGCACTCTCTCGCCGCTGGTTCATCAATGAGTGTGGCGTCGGCATGGGCGCCCTGGCGTTCCAGCAGTTGATGGCGGCGGCAACGGATCCGCTGGCCCCCAAACAGCCGCATCACAAGCCCAAAGCCAAGAACGTCATCTTTCTGTTCATGGCCGGAGCGCCCAGCCATCTGGAGCTGTTCGACTACAAACCACAGCTCGAAAAATTCTCCGGCACCCTGCCGCCGGCAGACCTGCTGAAGGGCTACCGCGCCGCCTTCATCAACCCCAACTCGACTTTGCTGGGCCCCAAGTTCAAGTTCGCCCCCGCCGGGCAGAACGGCACGTTGATCTCAGAGCTGCTGCCCCACTTCAAGACCGTCGTCGATGACGTCACCATCGTCAAATCGATGGTCACCGACGCGTTCAATCACGCGCCCGGCCAACTGATGATGAACACCGGCGCGCAGATCTTCGGCCGTCCTTCGATCGGCGCCTGGACCACCTATGGCTTGGGCAGCGAGTCAAAAGACCTGCCCGCCTTTGTCGTGTTCTCAACCGGTAAAAAAGGGCCCAGCGGCGGCAATAGCTGTTGGGGTTCCGGCTTCCTGCCCACCGTCTATCAGGGCGTGCAGTTCCGCTCCACCGGCGACCCCGTTCTCTACCTGTCGAACCCGGAAGGCGTCGACAATCAGTTGCAGCGTGAAACCCTGGACACCGTCAGCCGCCTCAACAAAATGCGGTTGGACGCGACCGGTGATCCCGAAATCGCGACGCGCATCAACTCCTTCGAGATGGCCTTCCGCATGCAGTCCTCCGCACCCGAGCTGATGGACCTGTCGAAGGAGCCCAAGAGCGTCCTCGACATGTATGGCGTCGAGCCCGGCAAGCCCAGCTTTGCCGCCACGTGTCTGCTGTCGCGCCGGTTGGTCGAGCGTGGTGTGCGCTTCGTGCAGATCTACCACGAAGCCTGGGACCAGCACGGCAACCTGACCAAGGACATTCAAGCCAACTGCAAGGACACCGACCAAGCCTGCGCGGCCCTGGTGAAGGATCTCAAGCAGCGCGGCATGCTGGACGACACGCTGGTGGTGTGGGGCGGGGAATTTGGCCGCACGCCGATGGTGCAAGGCACCCCGGGTGAGAAAGCGGATGGCCGCGATCATCACCCCAACGCGTTCACCATGTGGCTGGCCGGCGGCGGCACCAAGCCCGGCTTAGTGCTGGGCGAGTCCGACGAATTGGGCTTCAACGTCACCAAAGACAAAGTGCACGTGCACGACCTGCACGGCACCATCATGCACCTGTTGGGCTTTGACCACACCAAGCTCACCTACCGCTTCCAAGGCCGGGACTTCCGGTTGACGGACGTGCATGGCAGTGTGGTTGAGAAGTTGCTGGCGTAGGCGCGGGCGCGATCAGCCGGCGTTTCTGCGAGTCCAGGTGCGGATCGACTTTAGCCAAGCCAGTCTTGACATCTGTTCGCGCTGCTTCAGCCAACGCATCACCGTCTTGGCCGTCAGCGACGGCAGCCATTGGCTCCGTGTCGCGGGGCGGTAGGCGCCATCGAGAAGAGTGAGAAACTCCAGGTCGCCATTTGAGAACCGCCAAACTTCCGGAACGCCCACGGCCGCAAAGATCCCAAGGCGAGGCCGCGAGTCAGACGTCAAATCGACCTCGATTGTCAGATCGGGCGCGGGAAGCTCGTTGGGCTTGAAACGAGGCTTCCGCATCCGGTCGAGATGCGTGAAGTAGAACGCGGCATCGGGCTCAAAGCCCTTTTTCAGATGCGCTCGCTGAATGGTGGGGCGGCCTGCCGGTTCAAAATCAATGCCCGCCTCTTCGGCCACCGTGGCGACAATGGCGGCCAGTGTCTGGCTGGGTTCCTCATGCTCAATCGAACAGACCATGACCTCCAACCACCCATCGTCGAATGAAATGCGCGGAGAGCGTTCCTGCTGCAGCGCAAGAAATGCCTGATAGCTTTCCCAACTGCGGCCCCACAGCTCAATCCGCTGCACCGGCGAGGCCGATGCTGCGGGCAAATGCGTGGAACCACCGGCACGAATAGGCCGGATTGAGGGAAGGCTGGCCACTGCTACAAGCTTACCTTCTTCAAGTTATCGAAGCTGATTTTCAGGCTATCTACCGGGTCGCCCGGGCACTGGTCCTGCTCGACGTAGAACTTCGCCACGCCGGTCGAAAGCGCGGTGTTGAGGATGGCCTTAAAGTCGAGTGAGCCGTTGCCCACTTCCTTGAAGTCACCCGGCTTGGCCTGAGACTCGGTGGCGATCGTGGCCATTGACGATGCCCTATCCTTCAAGTGCATCAGGGCCACCCGGCCCTTCCATTCCTTCATCACCGCGATCGGATCGGCACCGGCGGCGGCCACCCAGAAGATGTCCATCTCGAGCTTCACCAGCTTCGGGTCCAGCTCCTTCTTCATGAAGTCGATGGGCCGCTCGCCCACCGTGCCTGCGAACTCGAAGGCGTGGTGATGGTAGAAGAACGTCACGCCCGCCTTGTTGGCCGTGGCGGCTGCACGGTTCATCTTGGCCGACCACTTCTTCCAGAACTCTCCCAGCTCCGGGCCACTCTTGGGGCCGCGAGCATTCGGGGCCACGTAGGGCACGCCACCGTACTTGATGCCCGCTGCCACGGCCTGGTCGAGCGTCTGCTTGAACTTCGTGTCGTCATCGGCCAGCGAGATCGCGTCGGCGATGTGGATGCTGGTGGCGGCCAGGCCCAGCTTCTTCAGCGTCGGCCCCAGCTTCTCAATCTGGTCGGCGGCGTAGAGCTCCACTTCTTTGTAGCCGATGTCGGCCACGCGCTTCAGCACGCCCTCCGGGTCCGCAGGCCACGTGCTGCGGGCCGTATAGAGCTGGATGCCGAGCGGTTTCGAAAACGGCTTGGCAGAGAGAACAGGCATCGCGGCAGCGGCAGCGGACGCGGCTGAGAGAAAGTGTCGGCGATTCATCGAAAACCAGTTTACGCCCGCGCGAGCTTGGCGGTGATGATGGCTTCTCCCAGATGCCGCTGCGTGTGCTCGGCCAGATGCAGCAGCAGGCCGCCCAGCGTCGCCGGCAATCGCTGCCGGCCGACAAACCGCGGCGCGTCAAGATCAGAGAGATCGAGTGTGCCCAGGCGCTCGCTTGCTTCGGCCAGTGCCGCTTCCACCCGTTGGATCAACTCTTCCAAGCTGGCCCCGGGCACCGCCTCCTGCCTTCCGGCCTCGAGCTGGGTCTCGGTCAGCGCTTCCCCGGCGGCATAGGTGGTGAGCCGGTCCACACTGCCCGCGATGTGCCGCAGTTGATAGCCCAGCGGGGCCACAGCACCATAGCTGCGCCACGTCTGCTCGTCGGTCAAGCCGGCGGTGTGGAGCGCCAAATCTTCGCGGACTTGCTCAAAGCTATGCAGCACGGCGCGGAGAATGGGGTGGGGATGGGGTCGCGTTCCTCGGAGCCATGGTTCGGGCAAGGGCATGTGTCGAATCTCCGTCTCTTGGTCAATATTAGCCGTGGCCGCGCTTGATTGGTCGCGCGCCATCCGGGCTCTATATTGTTGACTTCGCCATGAGGCAGAGTTACGGTGAACTTTGGAGGCTTCGCTTGACCATCACTGTTGATATCCGGCCCGAAGTCGAGGCGGAACTCATCCGTCAAGCCACCGCTCGTGGCCGCGCCGTTGAAGCCCACGCGGCCACGTTGCTGGAAGACGCCGTTCATCTGCAAGCGGAACCCAGGCGCACCGGTCAGGCCTTGATCGATGCCTGTGCGAAGGTCAGGGGCTTGGTGACGGATGACGAGATTGACACGTTGTTCAGCCGCACTCCCGCCTTTGCTCGACCCGTTGATTTCGAATGAGCGGGTTCCTGCTGGATACCAACGTTACGTCTGAACTGATACGGCCCCAGCCTGAGCCGTTGGTTAGCGCATGGATTTGCTGCGCAGTCCCTCGACGCCTTGTTTATTAGCGCCGTCAGCTTCGGCGAGTTTCACAAAGGCATCGTGCTGAAGTCACCTGGAAAGCGAAGGGATGAACTCGAAGCATGGATCGCAACCGACCTGTCGAATCTATTTGCCGGACGCATTATGCCAAATACGCGATCAGTTGCTGAGCGGTGGGGTGCATTGGAAGGACTGCGGCAGCTTGCCGGCAAACCCCTCAACATGCCCGACGGTCCGATCGCGGCGACTGCACTGGAGCATGGCCTTACCCTCGTGACGCGGAATGTTAAGGACTTCGCCGGTCTCAACATCCCGGTGTTCAACCCGTGGCCTGAAACAACGCCATAAACGAGGTCCCGGCCCACGTGGTTTTGCGGCCCCCATTCCCGGCCTGAGGCCAGACTCCGTGGGACACTCGCCATATGGACCGCCGCCAGTTCCTTCGATTTGCCGCCTTGGGTGCCGCCACCGGATGCCTTCCGGCGCGGGCGGCCAAGCCTGGGCGCGTGCTGATTGCGGGAGCAGGTATGGCCGGGCTAGTGGCGGCCTGGGAGCTGCGGCAAGCTGGCTATGAGGTGTTGGTGCTGGAAGCGTCCGCGCGCAGTGGCGGACGGGTGCATACGCTGCGGGCGCCATTCTCCGATGGTCTACATGCCGAAGCGGGCGCGGGCCGCATCCCTAACACGCACGATCTCACGCTGAAGTACGTCCGGATGCTGGGCCTACCGCTGAAGCCGTTCTATCCGTCGCCCAACACCGATGTGGTCTACATGGGCGGCCACCGGGAGGTCGCCCAACCGGGCAAGGCGCTGGACCTCACCCAGTTCGGACTCAAGCTCACTGCGCGGGAGCAGGAGGTGGGGCTCGATGGGCTGGGCCATCTCTACTTGGCGGACGGCGTGCGCGAATGTGGCCAAGCGACAGCGGCTGGTTGGCCACAGGATTCACTGAGGCGCTATGGCGGCGTCACCATTGCTGATTTTCTGAAGGCCAAGGGCGCGTCCGATTCAGCCATGGCCTTGATCTGTTCGGGCTTTGAGACCGACTCCGCCATCGACTTCCTGCGCGATCTCGCGAGCCACGAAGTGCCCCAGCTCTACAAGATCCCGGGCGGTAATGACCGGCTGCCCTTGGCGTTGGCCGCGAAGCTCTCGGGCGTCATCACCTATGGCGCGCGCATCGTCAAGATCCAACCCACGGGCCAGAACGTGGAGGTGACCGTGGAACAAGGCGGGCGCCAGCAGGTGATGACGGGCGACTACTTGATCACCACGTTGCCCTTCACCGTGCTGCGCCACATTGAGATCACGCCCGGCTTCTCGGAAGCGAAGCAGCGGGCGATTCGCGAAATGAAGTACGGCGCCGTCAGCCGCGTCTATGTCCAAACCAAGCGTCGAGTCTGGAATGCGCAAGGCAACACTGGCTTTGCCCGCGTGGACCGGCCGATGGAAGTCTGGCACCCCACCTGGGATCAGCCCGGTCCGCGTGGCTTGCTGGTGGCCTACACCTACCAGGAACTCGCGCAGAGCATCGCGGCCCAAAGCCCCCAGGAGCGCATCCAAAAGATGACCGCCTATTTTGACCAGATCCATCCCGGCTGCCAGGACAACTTTGAATTGGGCCACAGCTGGGTGTGGAATGAGCAGCCCTACGCGCGCGGGGCCTACGCCATCGCTGACCCCGGCGCAACCCACACGCTGCTGCCTGCCGCCATGGCCACGGAAAGCCGCGTCCTATTTGCCGGGGAGCACTGCTCTTCACGCCATGGTTGGATCCAAGGCGCCATTGAATCGAGCCTCCGCTCCGTGGCCCAGATCCTAAAGGCCACCGCCTAAGCGCGCCCGGCGGCTCCGGTCGCCACATATAATTCTGGTGCGCCGCCCGCTGCGGCGGTGTTGCCCATGCCTGCGCTCACTCTGCTCGACCAGTTCCACGCCGCGGCCGCTACCCGCGCCGCCTCGCCCGCGATCCATCATTTCGAAAGCACCCTCAGCTGGGGCGAACTGAACCACCGCGCCGCCTGCTTTGCGACGCATCTGACGGCCCAAGGCGTAGGCCCTGGTGATCGGGTAGCGGTGCAGATGCAGAACGACCCGGAGTTTCTCATCGCTCAATACGCGGCCTGGAAGCGCGGCGCCATCGTCGTGCCGGTGAGCCCGATGTTCAAGGAGCGGGAGGTCGCCTACGCCATGCAGGACTCTGGCGCGAGCGTGCTGGTGCGGGCTGAAGACGTGGCCATCGTGGCCGCTCCGCAAGCCGTTGATGAGGCGCCGCATCAGTTGGCCTATCTGGTCTACACCTCCGGCACCACCGGGCAGCCCAAGGGCGCGATGTGCTCGCATGCGTCGATGGTCTTCACTTCGGGCGTGTTTGAGCAGGTCTGCCAGGTGTCGAGCGAAGACACGATCCTGGGCGTTGCGCCGCTGTTCCACGTCACCGGCTTGGTGGCGCACATGGCTCTCTCGGCGCGCACGGGCGCTCCGCTGGTGCTGTTCCACCGCTTTGAGCCGGAGCGTTGCTGGCAGATGATCGAACGCTGGCGGCCCACCTTCACGGTCGCCGCCATTACGGCCTACATCGCCCTCCTCAACCACCCCACCGCCACGCGCGAACGCTTCCGGTCGATGACCAAGTGCTTCACCGGCGGCGCTCCGGTTTCCCCCGCTTTCGTCGAGCGCTTCGAAAGCGAACTCGGTACCTACATCCACAACACCTACGGCCTCACCGAATCGAACTCCCCCGCCACCATCACGCCTCTCGGGGTACGCGGACCAGTGGACCCGGTGCACGGCGCGCTCGCCATCGGCCGTATCATCCCAGAGTGCGACGGCAAGGTGGTCGATTCGACCGATGCCTCGCGCCTGCTGCCGTTTGGCGAATCCGGCGAGCTCGCCCTACGCGGCTCGAACATATTTGAGGGCTACTGGAACAAACCCGAAGCCACCGCCGCCGCTTTCCACGACGGCTGGTTCCTAACGGGCGACGTCGCCACGGCTGATGCGGAGGGCTGGTTCTACATCGTCGACCGCAAGAAAGACATGATCAACGCCAGCGGCTTCAAAGTCTACCCGCGCGAAGTGGAAGACGTCCTCTACCAACACCCGGCTGTGAAGGAAGCGGCGGTGGTCGGTGTGGCGGACGACTATCGCGGCGAGACAGTGAAGGCCTTCGTCGCGTTGCGCGACGGTGGCGTGGCCACCGAAGCCGAGCTAATCGAGTTCTGCCGCGACCGCATGGCCAACTACAAATCGCCCCGCATGATCGAGTTTCTGGAAGCACTGCCGAAGACAGCGACGGGCAAGTTCTTGCGGCGGGAGTTGCGGGGAAAGTAAGGACGCACGCGTGAGGCACGCTACGGTGTGCCTTCCCTGGCTAGCGATAAGCGAGCCGACATGCATTCGATCCGGCATACTGATTTGCCCCCCCAAAGGCCGTTGTTCCGCAGCCTGCTAGGGGACCAGCAACGCCTTGATTGCGCGGCGCTCGTCCATTGCGCGGTACCCTACCGCGACGCGCTCTAAAGGCAAGGTGAGATCGAACACCTTGCCGGGGTTGATCTCGCCTTTGAGTACGAGGTCAATCAGCATGGGCAGATACCGGCGGACCGGGGCGGGGCCACCATGCAGGTGAACGTGAGTGTAGAACAGCTGTTCCCCATTCAGTTCCACTCCATGCGGAACACCGACGTAGGACACGAACCCGCCAGGCCGGGCCGATTGAATCGACTGACTCATTGACTCCTGCGTGCCGACACATTCCAGCACGGAATCAGCACCTTCACCTTTGGTCAACTCCTTGATGTGGGCGATTCCCTCGTCACCACGCTCGGTTACGATGTCCGTCGCGCCGAACTCGCGGGCGAGTTTCTGCCGTGCCTCATGACGGCTCATGGCGATAATCCGCTCAGCCCCCATGTGCTTTGCGGAGAGCACACCCAGTAGGCCAACCGCCCCATCTCCGACGACAACAACGGTGCTGCCAGGCTTCACATTGGCCGCATCAGCCGCAAACCAACCCGTACCCAACACGTCGGAAGTCGCCAGGAGACTTGGGATCAGGCCAGCGGAGGGATGACCGGGCGTTGGCACCAGCGTGCCGTCAGCCAGTGGGACCCGCAGCATGGTCGCCTGCGCACTATTCATGAACTCGCGTTGGTGGCAGGAGGACTGATACCCGTGCTGACAGACAACGCAGGTGTTGTCCGAAGTCGCAAAAGAACCGATGACGAATTGACCGCGTTTGATACTTTTAACAGCAGCGCCGACATCCTCAACCACGCCGCAGTACTCGTGACCCATCGGGGTCGGTTCCGTGAACTGATTGATGCCGCGATAAGGCCAAAGGTCCGATCCGCAGACGCAGGTGGCGGCAATGCTGATAATGGCATCGGTCGGTTGAATGATCTTCGGCTCGGGCCGCTCCTCGGAGCGGATGTCGCGGGGGCCATACAGAACTGTGCCACGCATAGATCTCTCCTTTTCCCCCTGACTGCCGTTGCTTAAGGGCGCCTGTACTGTGCGTCGCTCACCTTTTCCATCCACTCGACCACTTTCCCGTTGAGCTGCTCATGAATGGCGATGTGCGTCATGCGAGTGGTGGCCGTGGCTCCGTGCCAATGCCTGACATCAGGAGGAATCTGGACGACGTCGCCTTCCCGAATCTCCTCGACGGGGCCACCTTCCTGCTGCACCCAGCCCGTGCCGGCGGTCACAATCAGCGTTTGACCGAGAGGGTGCGTATGCCAGGCGGTCCTGGCGCCGGGTTCAAAGGTAACTCGGGCTCCATCCGCCCGGGAGGGCTCGACTGCGGAGAAAAGCGGGTCAATGCGCACGGACCCGGAGAAGTATTCGGGCAGCCCTTGGCTCAACGACTGCGTGCCGCTCCGGGCTATTTTCATGTTCCGCATGGGTTTTCCTTTCAGTTGATACGGTTGGGCGCTCGCCGCCGTGAGCAAGGAAACAACGAGCCGACGAGTCGTAAGTAGTTTCATATCGTGTTCTTTGATTGGTGGATGTCCACAGGGTTGGGCCGCTTGTCTCCGTTTCCACTCTCAGAGTACTCCCCGCGAGCACTTTTGAGTAGGCTGTTCGAATGCACTAGCGTTATGAGTAGAATTCATAAATGGCGCGTGAAGATCTGAGCATCCTCGCTGGTTTCCTGACAGTGGCCGAGGAAAGGAGCTTCACCGGCGCGGCAAGGCGGCTCGGAGTTTCTCCGTCGGCAATGAGCCATGCCATCCGTAGCCTGGAGGAACGCCTTGGCGTTCGCCTGCTCTCGAGAACGACCAGAAGCGTCACGCCGACCGAGGCTGGAGAACAACTGCTGGCACGCCTTCGGCCTGCCCTGACGGAGGTGGGGCAAGCGCTGGAGGAACTCTCGGGACTTCGTGACAGACCGGCGGGACGAATCCGATTGCTCCTGCCGCGTTTTGCGATGGAATCTGTACTTGGCCCGAAACTGGGGCAGTTTGCTCAGGAGTACCCGGAAATCCTTCTGGACGTCACCACCGACGATAGCCGAATGGACATCGTTGCTGGAGGATTCGACGCCGGCATTCACCTGGGAGAATACATCGAGAAGGACATGATCGCCGTGCGGGTCGGCCCAGATCACCAACCGGTGATCGTGGGCTCACCCGGATATATCGCGTCACATCCAAAGCCGAAGTCGCCACGTGATCTGCTACAACACCGGTGCATCAACTTTCGGCACGGAAGTGCGGGCGTGTACCGATGGGAGTTTCAAAAAGGGAAGAAATCCGTGTCCGTCGCGGTGCAGGGGCCACTGATTGTGGATGATGTGGCACTGGTGCTTCGCGCTGCTCTGGACGGTGTTGGTTTGGCCTTTCTATCCGAGTACCAGGTCCAGTCGCAGCTTGATACTGGTTTGCTCGTCCGCGTGCTTGAACCGTGGTGCCAGCCTTATCCAGGCTTCTTTTTGTACTACCCAAGCCGGCGACAGCAACCGCCCGCGCTCTCGGCTTTGATCAGCGTTCTTCGTGCCTCGGTCTGAGTTGACAACCGCCGAAGACGGCGACGGGGAAGTTCTTGCGGCGGGAGTTGCGGACGAAGTAAAGCCGCTCGCGCGACGTCTGCTTCTCTGTGCCGCAGTGGCTAACGATAGACGTCCCGCCGGGCACCAACGCGGTGGATCGTGATGGTCTCAGCCGTCTCTTCAAACAGGACCCGGTGATCCCCCACACGGAGCCGGAGTAGCCCATCAACTGGCCACTGAGTGGCTTGACGCGCCCAGCCCCAGTCGCGGCATAGCGATGGATGCCTTGTAGAATGCCCATCGCCTCGCGCTGGTTGATAGCGCGTAACTCGGCTGGCACATTCGGCTGGAACCGGATCTTCTTCATGCCGCCTGCTAGGCCGGGCGCGAACCGCCTGTGATCTCGTCCATTGTGAAGCCACATTCGGCAACCACTTGCTCGAACGGAATCCCCTGGCCGCCCTCGGCGAAGTATGCTTGCGAGCGGAGGACCGCCTGCCGATCCGACTCGGAGAGTGGTTCGTCCTCACCCTCCACCACCACTTCCAACAACTGGACGACCGCCGCCAGCTTCGCCTGGCCCAACTGGCTCACCAGTTCGTGCGCCTTGGCTTCGAGGGTGCTGTCAATGGTGATCGCGGACATCGTGCGCCTCCTCAATTCTTGCGGGAGCAATCTTCCTTGATGGTAACTGGACCGCGCCAGCAAAGGCGGGCCCTGCCTTCCGGCCGAGCATCAGCCGGGCCAAGCGTCAGCCGCCGCGTCCGGTCGGCCATCCCCTAAACTCAAAAATCAGGACATGTCTCGCATCGCCATCATCGGCGCCGGAAATTTGGGGACGTTTTTGGCTGCTCATTTGCGTGCCGCCGGCCATGATGTGTTCTTTTGTGTCCGCCGGCCTCCGGAGGCCGTGCGCGTCGAAGGCTTTGAGCCTTTTGAAATCCCGTACTTTCTCGATTCGCCACCACCGGCTGATCTGGCGCTGCTCACCGTCAAGGCGCAGGACACGGCCAGCGCGCTGGTGTGGCTCGAAAAGCTTTGCTCTGCCGGGCAGCCCGTCGCTGTTATCCAGAACGGGGTCCATCATCAGCAACGGGTGACGCCCTACCCGGCGATCCCGGTGCTGTCCTACGTCTATGTCGAACCGCAGAATGGCTGGCTGCGGGCGTTTCAGCCGCCGCGGGCGCACTTTACGGTTCCGGCGGGTGGCGGGTCGGCCGCGTTTGTCCAGTTGTTCGCAGGCACGGCCCTGTCGGTGTTTGAGGAGCCGGACTTCCACACCGCTGCGTGGCGCAAGATGCTGCATAACTGCGTGTCGAACCCGCTCACCGCACTCACCGGGCGAGGCCTTGAGATTCTGGCCGAACCGCTCTACCGTGACTGGGCGCGGCGCATCCTGGCCGAGGCCTTGCCCGTTGCGCAGCTTGATGGCGCGCGGTTGGCTGATGAAGAGGGCGCGCGGGTGCTGGAGATGCTCGCGTCCTATCCGCCGGGAACGCGGACCTCGATGCTGCAAGATCGCGAGCGTGGGCGGCCGCTGGAGATTGAAGCGCTGAATGGGATGGTGGTGGCGCTCGGACGGCGCTACGGTTTGCCGGTGGCGGCGAATGCGGAGTTGGTAGCGCTGCTGGGTGGTTAAGCGGATGTTTTGCGGTTGCTCAAAGACATATACTCATCACCAAATGCGCAATCTGATCCTGTGCTTCGCCGGCCCTGGTTCTAAGAGTGAGCGGTGGAAGGCGGGCGGCTTCCGTCACCGCCACCTGGCCGTCCAGGAGCTGCCGTAGCCGTGGTGTCACTGAAAAACCGGCTGGCCTCGCAGCCGTACGTCATCGGAACGTTTGTCCAGATTCCGTCGCCGCAAGTGGTCGAGATTCTGGGCTTGAGTGGGTTCGACTTTGTCGTCATCGACAACGAACATGGCGCCATCAACCCGGAAACCACCGAGCAGATGATTCGGGCCGCGGAAGTGGTGGGGCTGACGGCGATGGTCCGCGTTCCGCAATGTGATCCGGTGGCCATCCGGCTGCCGCTCGATTGGGGGGCGGCGGGCGTGCACGTGCCACAGATCGAATCCACCGCCCTGGCGCGCACGGCGGCGCGGTCGGCTCGCTTTTTCCCTCAGGGCGAACGGGGACTTCAGCCGTACGTCCGCAGCGCGCGGTACCGGTCCTTTCCTACCAGTGAGTACCTGGGACAAACAAACCGGGATGTTTCAGTGGTGATTCACATTGAAGGCCGTGGCGGGGTCACGGATTTGGAAGAAATTTTGACGCTGGATGGCATTGACGTGGCGTTCCTGGGGCCCTACGACCTGTCGCAGGCGCTGGGGATTCCGGGCCAAGTGGCTGATAAGAGGGTAGAAAACACGATTCTCGAGGCTGTCAAGCAAGCCGGATCAGGGCGCGTGGTGGGCACCTATGCCGACACCCCGGAAGCGGCGCGGCGCTGGATTGGGGCAGGCATACGGTACGTTACCCTGGGTCTCGATGCGGGCCATTTGCTGGCGGCGGGGAAGCGCCTGATGGCTGAGGTGAAATCAGGGCTTGCATAGAGGGCTTGCACTCGCGATACTACGTGTTATTCTGGCGAAAGTTAGGATTCGGAGGAAAACAAGAAGTGAAAAAAGCAGTACATTTGCTAGCAATCCAACTGGTCGGCATTGCGGTCTCGCTGGGTACCACGTTGGTGGACGGTCCGCTCCCCGCTTGTCAGTCGAACGTAAGTCTCGCCGTCTATCGTGCCTTGGGTCCGGACGGCTGCTCGTTTGCAAAGGTCACTGTCAATAACGAACAGTTCGATGTCACCATCCGCGACGTCAACTTCCGCCTGTTCCGGAGCTCCGTTCAGGGTGTTGCGCTGCCTGCTCGGGTGTTCGACACCGACATTAAGGTGACGGCTCCCACCAAGCTGGGCGATGCGCTGGGCTTCTTCTCGAACAAGTTTGAAGTGGCCGCGGGCCAGCGGTTGACCTTCCAGTTTGACTACGTGATCGACCCGCCACCGTCGGTGATCCCCGGTTATGAGACCGACATCTTCACCGAAACCCCGGTGTTCCCCGGCTACGCTCTCTATAAGACGGAATTGTGCGCGGGCGGCATCTTTGGCGGCAGTCTGGGTTGTGTGGATCTGTTGACCGACGAAGAGTCGCCGGTGATCACGCTGGAATCGTTCTACTACACCAAGTCCACCAAGGACATTAAGACGAAGTCCAGCATCACCTTTGATAAGCCGACCTACCTGGTCAGCGTCCGCAATACGCTGATTCTCGATGGCGGCCCCAAAGAGGGTGCGATCGACCCGGACACTGGCAAGAACGTGGTGGGCAAGAGCCAGATCTCGGGCGTCAAGAACACCGTTCCGTCGGCCGTACCGGAGCCGATGGGTCTGATGCTGGCGGGTAGCGGTTTGGCTGTGCTGGCCTTCTTCCGCCGCCAAGTGGTGCGCTAAGCAAGCGGCCTCCCTCCTATCTACAAACGACAGAGCGCCCCATCCGCGTCGAGCATCAAAGCTCGGCTCCGGATGGGGCGTTTTGCATTGAGAGGCTTTCGCCGGTTTGGGCTGGCGGGTCCTGGCAGGCTACACGCCGAACTGGCGCAAGTGATGGTCCGCGTGTAGATAACCCCAGCGCATCACTTCCCGCGTGGTCATAGGCCCAAAGATGGGGTGAGGAGTCCAAGGTCGATCGGCCGGCCACTGCACCACTTCCACAATCACTTGCCGCAGCCGGGCGCGGTCATGCTCAAAGTCAGCGGGGCGTGTCCCGCGGCCCAACGACTGGTCGATCTCGGGCCTCGTCGCATAGCCCTTGGGCCACTCCATCGGAGCCCACAGCGCGATCGACTTAATCACGGTGCGGGTCAACCAGTTTGCCGCCGCGCTCACCTGCTTGTCGCCCGTGACCACGTGGTAGCTGTCGATCAAGTGGCAGACCATCTCACCTGGGGTCATCCGTCCCCAGCGCGCCTTTGCGTCAGGCCGTAGCCGCCCCAGCCGGTCCAGGACCGACTGGAGATCAGCGGCCCGCTCGAGAGTTTGCATGCTTACATTTTGACGACTCGGATGGCTCCATTGGAACTGCTGAGGTCGAGCAGTGCACCGCCATTGCCGATCTTGCCTTCCAACCGGTTCTTCGAGATGGCGCCGCGGACGCTGACTTCAAAATCCGTCGTAATGGAGCTGTTGGACGTGGAGGCCTTGACCTGAGCATTCGCCGCCGGGGGCAGGCGCAGCGTGATGGCGCTGTTGGACGTGGTGACGCGGACGTCGTTGTCCTTGAAGTTGGGCAGCGTCAGCTCGACGGAGCCATTAGAAGACGTGGCGCGAATCGGCGCTGAGGGCGGCACCGCCTCCAGGCGGGCGCGGATGGCGCCATTGGACGTCGAGGCTTCAAAGGCCCCCTTGACGTTGTCGGCCCGGATGGTGCCGTTGGAGGTCCGCAGCATCATGCCGCCGTTGACATCGTTCAGTTCGATGCCGCCGTTGCTGGTGTTGAGGTCCAGGCTCCCTTTCACCGCGGCGACGCGGATGGTGCCGTTGGAGGTGGTGAGCCGCATGTTGCCTTCCAGCGCCTCCACCCGCACGCCGCCGTTGGAGCTGGCGATCCGCTCCAGTTGCACCTTACGCGGCACGCGAAGGACAAACTTGACGCCACCGCCGCCGTTGCTCCACCAGCCGCGATCGCCAGAGGGGCGCTCGGTCTTGATGGTCACCGAATCGGCCGTGTTGGCGATGTTCACCCGGATCGACTTGAGAATCTCTTCCGTCGAGGCAAACTTCGTCCCGGTCACCTCCACCTCATCGCGATCCCAGCCGGTGATGTCGATCGAGCCATTGAAGCCTTCCATCGAGATCCGGCCATTGGGCGCCAGCTTGTAGCTGAAGCGGAAATCTTCCTTGTAGCGATCAGAATCCCAGGCCAAGGCGCTGGAGGCCATCATGGCCGTTAGGGCCAGTGCAGAGAAGAAACGGCGGTTCATGTATGTTGATCCTCATGAGGGATACGTGGCTAGAGCACGTTGGTTCCACAAAAAATCTACACTGAAAAGAATCCATGAAAAAACTGCTGGCTTTAAACCGTGGTGAAATCGCCATCCGTATCTTCCGGGCGGCCAATGAATTGGGTCTCCGGACGGTGGCAGTCTATTCGAAGGAAGACCGGCTGAGCCTCCACCGCTTCAAGGCGGATGAAGCCTATCAGATCGGTGACGGCAAAGGTCCGGTGGAAGCCTACCTCGACATCGACGGCATCGTCACACTTGCCGCCGAGAAGGGCGTGGACTACATCCATCCGGGCTACGGCTTCTTAAGTGAGAACGCCGGCCTGCCCAAGGCTTGTGAGAAAGCGGGCATCACCTTTGTCGGCCCCAGTGCCGATCTGCTGGCGTCGCTGGGCGACAAGACGGCCGCGCGCAAGCTGGCCGAAAAAGCCGGCGTGCCCACTGTGCCTGGTACGCCCAACCCCGTACGCCGCACGGACGACGCACTCAAGATTGCTGAAAAGATCGGCTACCCGCTGATCATCAAAGCAGCGTTTGGCGGCGGTGGCCGTGGCATGCGCGTGGTGAATGCCGAAAGCGAGTTTTTGGGCAAGCTGGAAGATGCCCGGCGCGAAGCCGCGGCGGCGTTCGGCAATGATGCGGTGTTCCTCGAACGCTACATCCGCCGCGCCCGGCACGTGGAAGTGCAGATCTTGGGCGACCGGCACGGCAACCTGCTGCACCTCTATGAGCGCGACTGTTCCGTGCAGCGCCGCCACCAAAAGGTGGTGGAGGTGGCGCCCGCGGTAAATCTGGATGATCGCATCCGGCGTGAAGTGGCCGACGCCGCGGTTCAGTTGGCCCGCACGGCGAATTACTACTCCGCCGGTACGGTGGAGTTTCTCGTCGACGTCGACAGTGGCTCCTGGTACTTCATCGAAGTGAACCCGCGCGTCCAGGTGGAACACACCGTCACCGAAATGGTGACCGGCATCGACATTGTGCGCGCGCAGATCCAGGTGGCGCAAGGGAATGCTCTGCATGATGCCGCCATGAACCTGCCGCAGCAGGCGGAGGTGCCGCTGAATGGCTTTGCGCTGCAGTGCCGCGTCACCACCGAAGATCCGTCGCAGAACTTTACGCCGGACTACGGCCGCATCCAGACCTACCGTTCGCCCGCGGGGTTCGGCATTCGTCTGGACGGCGCTTCGGCCTACGGCGGCGCGGTGATCACGCCGTACTACGATTCGCTGCTCGTGAAGGTGTCGGCGTGGGGCCGCGAGTTTCCGCACGCCTGCCAGCGGATGGATCGTGCCTTGCGCGAGTTCCGCATCCGTGGCGTCAAGACCAACATTGCGTTCCTTGAAAACGTCGTCAACAACGCGCAGTTCCAGGCCGGTCACGCCACCACATCGTTTATCGACGAAACGCCCGCCCTGTTCCGCTTCAACGTCCGGCGGGACCGCGCGACTAGGTTGCTGGCTTATCTGGGCGAAGTGATCGTCAACGGCAACCCGGAAGTGGCGGGCAAGCCGCGCCCGGCCAACTTGCGCGCGCCCCAGGTGCCGCGGCATGACCTGACCGCTCCGCCTGCGGGCACCAAGCAACTGCTGGACCAACTGGGCGCGGAAGGCTTTGCCGAATGGACCCGCAAGCAGACCCGCCTGCTGCTAACCGACACCACCTTCCGCGACGCGCACAAATCGCTGCTGGCGACGCGCGTCCGCACCTACGACCTGATGGCGATTGCCAACTTCGTGTCGCACCGGCTGCACAATCTCTACTCGATTGAGATGTGGGGCGGCGCGACGTTTGATGTCAGCATGCGCTTCTTGCTCGAAGACCCGTGGCAGCGCTTACGCCGCTTGCGCGAAGCCATTCCCAACGTCTGCTTCCAGATGTTGCTGCGCGCCTCCAACGCGGTGGGCTACACGGCCTACCCCGATAACGTGGTGAAGGCGTTCATCAAGGAATCCTCCGCGCAGGGCATCGACATCTTCCGCGTCTTCGATTCGCTGAACTGGCTGCCCAACATGAAGGTGCCGATGGAGGCCGTCCGCAAGACCCCCAGCGTCTGCGAAGCCGCCGTCTGCTACACCGGCGACATCCTGGATCCCAAGCGCGACAAGTACACCATCGACTACTACGTCCGCATGGCGCAGGAGTTGGAAAAGATGGGCGCGCACATCCTCGCGATTAAGGACATGGCCGGACTGCTGAAGCCCTACGCGGCGGAGCGTCTGGTGCGGGCCCTGCGTGAAGCGGTGGGCATCCCGGTGCACTTCCACACCCATGATTCAAGCGGCATCAACGCCGCCAGCATCTTCAAAGCGGCTGACGCTGGAGTGGATGCGGCGGATGCGGCCATCGCCTCGATGAGCGGCTCCACCAGCCAACCCAACCTGAATGCCATTGCGGCCGCGCTGGCCAACACCAAGCGCGACCCGGGCCTGGATGCCGAAGCGCTGCTGATCTGCAGCGAGTATTGGGAACGGGTCCGCGCGCAGTATCAACCGTTCGATACGGGTCCGCGGCACGGCTTGGCCGATCTCTACCTGCACGAGATGCCGGGCGGGCAGTACACCAATCTACGTGAGCAGGCTGAGGCGATGGGGCTCGGCGCGCGCTGGGCGGAGATCGCGCGGACGTACGGCGAGGTCAACATGGCCTTTGGTGACATCGTCAAAGTGACGCCGTCGAGCAAAGTGGTGGGCGACATGGCCATCTTCCTGGTCGGCCACGGCATGACGGTGCAGCAGTTCCTGCGGTTGCCCGACGACCATTCGATGACGCTGCCGAATTCAGTGATTGAGATGTTCCAGGGCACGCTCGGCATCCCTGACGGTGGCTGGCCCAAGAAGATGGCCAAGCTGGTGTTGAAAGGTGCCAAGCCGATCAAGGGCCGTCCCAGCGCCGCGTTGAAGCCGGTCAATCTGGAGGAAGCGTCTCAGCTGGCGGAGAAGCGCACGGGCCACAAGCCAACTTCTTCTGACCTGATGAGCTACCTGATGTACCCGGACGTCTACACCAAGTTCGCCAAGGCCCGCACCTCTTATGGCGATGTGGAAGTGCTGCCCACCACGCAGTTCTTCTACGGCATGGAGCGGGGCGAGGAAGTGACGCTGGATCTGGAGCCCGGCAAGACGCTGGTGGTGAAGTTCCTCACCGCGGGTGAGCCGCATCCCGATGGCACGCGGACGGTCTTTTTTGAGCTGAACGGCCAGCCGCGTGAGACCCGCATTCGCGACAAGTCATTGCAGGTGGCCGTGGCGCAGCGCGAGAAGGCGGACCCGGCCCATGCGGGTCATGTGGCGGCCCCGATTCCGGGCGCGGTCACCAGCATTGCAGTCGAGATGGGCCAGGCGGTGAAGAAGGGCGACCGGTTGCTGGTGCTGGAGGCGATGAAGATGCAGACCACGGTGGCGGCTCCGATTGATGGCCGGGTGAAGAAGCTGCTGGTGAAGACGGGCGAAAGCGTCGAGCCCAAGGATCTGTTGCTGGCTATTGAGTAACCACTTGCGCTTCCGTCGCGGCGGACTGGGCGGACTCCTCCTCCGGGGCCGCCGTGCGGAGCGCGTTGATGACGTCCAACAGCAGCCGCCGCTGGATCGGCTTGGTCAGGTAGGCATCCATGCCCGCAGCTAGGCACTGCTCACGATCCTCCACCATGGCGCTGGCGGTGAGGGCAATGATGGGGATGTGGCGGCCCGACTTCTGCTCGGCGGCGCGGATGCGCCTCGTCGTCTCCAACCCGCCCAGGCGCGGCATGTGGACGTCCATCAGGATGACGTCGAATTCGCGGTCTCTGAGAAGCCTCAGCGCCTCTTCGCCATCGCTGGCCACCACCACCTGATAGCCCTGCTTCAGCAGCAACTGCGAGCAGACTTTCTGGTTCACCAGGTTGTCTTCCACCAGCAACACGACGCTGCCCTCGATGGGTGCCGCGAGTGCGCTGGCCAGCTGGCCCACCGGAGCGGTGAGCGTGGTGACCGGGAAGGGCGCCGCGAAGGAAAAGCAGCTCCCCCGGCCCAGCTCACTGGTCAGCTTGATGGAGCCGCCCATCAGGGCGACGAAGTTCCGGGAGATGGCCAACCCCAGTCCGGTGCCGCCTGCCCGCCGGGTGACCGAACCATCCACCTGGGTGAACGGATCAAAGATCGCCTGTTGCTGTTCCGGGGCGATGCCGATCCCCGTATCGGTAACCGAAAACTCCAGCGTGATCGTGCCGCCATCGGGCGACGGCTGGCCCGCATCTTCGGCCACGGCCACCTTCAAGGTGACGCTGCCCGTTTCCGTATACTTCATCGCGTTGCCCACCAGGTTCACCAACACCTGCCGCAACCGGCCCACGTCGCCCAGAACTGGAGGCAGATCGGGAGCCACCTCCACCTGCCAATCCAAATCACGCCCCGCCATCTGGACCGAAAATTCCCGTTCCAGCTCCCGGGCCAGCGCCACGGGATCGAAGGGCTGCGATTGCAACCGCATGGCCGCGGCATCGATCTTGGAGAAATCCAAAATGTCGTTCAGGATGCCCAGCAGCGATTCGGCGGAGTTGTGGGCGGTCTCGATGAAGTCGCGTTGCTGGCGGTTCAGGTCGGTGTCCAACACCAGCGCTAGCATTCCCAAGACACCGTTCATCGGGGTGCGGAGTTCATGGCTCATGTTGGCGACAAACTCGCTTTTGGCCTGGCTGGCCTGCTGCGCCGCGTGGTGGGCGATCTCCAGTTCATCGGCCCGCGCCCGGAGCAGCTCAGTACTTCGGACCGCGCGCTGATACTCCGAGCCCGCAATCGCCGCCATCGAGATCATCAGCGCGCTGTAGAGCAGCAGGCAGATCGCCATGTGGACAGCGAACGCTTCCCCAATCCAAAACAGCGCCGCCGCGGGAGGCAACATCGTCGCCAGCACCAGCACGCGGGCCAGCATCGTTTCCGAGGCGAACACGAACACTGAGCCTCCGGTGATGCACAGTGAGCTGACAAAAAGAAAGGTGGACGATTCGTTGACGGCGCCCAACACCAGCAGACTGTAGGCCAGGATGCCGCCCCACGCCGATTGCTGCAAGGCCACGCTGGTGAGCAGCGTTACGCGCCCCCACCGGAACCAGGCCTCGTCTTCCGGCTTTACCCGGAAGCAGACCAGCAGGCGGACGCCCAGGATGGGTAGTGCGGCGGCCGCAAAGATCGCGGTGGCCTGGGGATGACTTTTGGGAAGGTTCGTCACCAGGTAGAAGCCGGCCATCACCAGCAGTTGGGAGAGGCTGCCCAACAGGGCACGCCGAACCATCAGCCGGTCAGACTGGACGATTTCCGAACGATTCACACTCGATTGCATGAAAACAGCGGGCATAGCCCGCCAACTACGGCTTATCGGCGATAAGCCCATTGTTCAATGGCGGAAGCAGCCGGATTAGGCTAAGATTTACACCCAGTACGCGGTCCCCGCCAAGTTCACGGGCCACCGGGGCGACGGCGAGAGACAACGGATAGCTGGCCTGCTCCGGCAATACGCTTTCGATGACGAAAAGGCCGGGGCGATCCAAAATCCATTCACTCTGCAGGACGCCGTCCAGGCTGATCGCCAAGCGCGTGGGCTCCGGCCGGTCCTGCCGGTAGCCTCGAATCCGCAGCCGCTGGCGTCCGCCGCTGGTATTGGTGAGATGGAAGTGCGCCGCCGCGCCAATCCACCGGTAACGGTTGCCGAAGACGCCCTCCAGCTCATACCAGCCCTCACCTAACGCCGCTTCATGCCCCGGACGCGAGAAGTCGATGATGTCGGGGCGGTCACCCGGGTAGAGCTCATGCCGGTCGCGGCTGTTGAGGAGATTGTAGACGCCACCTTCGAGCGGCGCCGAATAGTCACACGCGGTGCAGGCCAACGTCTCCGCTGCGTCGCGGGTGAGCTGGCCGCCACAGTCTGGACATTGGAGTAGCGCTTCGAACACTTCCGGCCAGCCTTGGGCAATGGCCGGGCCCGCCTTGCGGCAGGCCGCCGCGAGCGTCCCACCCAGCAGCCGCGCCGCGCGCCATTCCGACCCATAGGGGTCCAGGCGCACCGCTGCTTTCTTCACCGCCCGCTCCAGCCAACCCCGCTCCGGCACAAACAGCCGGTACTCTTGCGCGCCGAAGTGCTTCTGGATCAGGGCGTGCCAGTGGCCCAGGTTCATGGTGTGGTTCTGGCGGATGCCGAAGCTCTCCTCCTGCCCGGCGCCGATGACGTCCTGCACCAAAAACGGCAGCACACCCCAACGGTTCAGCCGGCGCTCCCAGGGCTTCATCTGCTCTTCGTAGGGGCAGCGCCACAGCCGCAAAGTCATCCAGCGCCGCATGGGCTCTTCGGCAAAGAAGAAAACGCCGCCCGGCGCCAGCACCCGCTTCACCTCCACCAGGACGCTCTCGATGTCCATGAACTGGCTGAGCATCTGAAACGCGAACACCGTTTGGAGCGACCCATCGCGAAACGGCAGACGCAGCGCGTCGCCCGCCATCCGCACCGGACCCTTGGTGACGCCCCACTGGTCCATCAAGGCATAGCCGTGGCGCAGCGAATCGGCCGAGATATCCAGCGCAAAGCCTCGCGCGCCGAACTCATTTTCGAGCATCAGCGACGTATGCCCAGCGTTCGCTCCGATCTCGAGGAACGGCGTCAGGGGGCCCACAAACTTCTGGAGCGCTTTCAGCACCGCCCCGCGCCGCACGTTCTCTTCGCGATAGATGCGGGAGGCGCGTTCCGGCTCGCCCAACGAGGCAAAGTTATGGAACTCCACCTCCGCGCGCTTCACGTCAAACGACTGCGCGGCCTCATCCCGGCGCGGCGCTTCCGGCGGCCTTATTGCCACTTGCCTGCCACCATGCGGCGCGAAACCTGGCCCTGCGCATCGACGAGCTCTAGATTTGCCTCCGCCCCCGGCTCAATTAGTGCTCCGCGCACGGTGTAGGGTGAGGCGTCCACCTTCACTGAGGCGGGCGGGATCGGCGTGTGCACCTGGGAGCCCACGGCCCGGAACTTTGTATCCTCGACGATCACCACGGAATGTTCCAGTGGCGCCGCCCCTGGCCGGCCGATCAGCTTGCCGCCGATCAATACCTGAATCCGCTGATTCGACGCCGGATTACACGCCGCCAGCATGGCCGCCGCCAGCAAAACAAATACCTTCAACGCAACACCTCGTCCAGGTCAAATGACCGCAAATCGTCCAACAGAAAATCAGGCTGATGCGGCGCTAGCTCCGCCACCGGCAAAACCCCGGTCGCCACCGCCACCGAGCGCATCTTGGCCTCCCGCGCGGCGCGAATGTCATTGATGTGATCGCCGATCAAGACCGCCGGGGAGCGCCGCGTAATCCAACCTTCCGCGATCGCCTGACGCCGGGCCAGCCGCGCCAGCTCACCCCGCGTGCGGCCCATCTCCGCAAAGGCGCCAAACCGGAAGTGGGAGCGCAAGCCAGCCTTTTCCATTTTCGTCCACCCGATCCGGCTCAGGTTGCCGGTGACCAAGCCGACCACCGCGCCCTGGCGCACCAGACGCGGCAACAGCTGCCGGACCCCGGGGCAGACCCGGCGCCGCAGATCGGGGCAGGTTTCGCCATAGATCCGCTGGGCCTGGGCCATCACGGACGGCAGCACCTCGCGAATCGATTTGGCGGGCAACTTGACGGCTTTCATCATCAGCGTGAGAATCACGCCGTCCAGCATGCCGGCCACCGGAATCGATTCCGTGCTGGTCACCAAGCCGGTCACCTCCCGCACCGCCACCTCCAGCGCCCGCCGGTGATGTGGCCCGGAGCGGCGCAGTAGCGTACCGTCAATATCGAACAGGATCAGCGGAGTCCCCACATCCACTAGAATAGTGGGTTCAACTTCTATGCAGGTCATTCAAGCTGGCGAACACAAGATGCTCCTGCTGGAGCTGGACGCGCAGATCGTCGATAATCTGTCGCGCCAGTTGGGTTTCGACGTCCGTCCGCTGGACGATACGCCCCGCGCCCTGACGTTGGAACTCAACGCCGCGGACCGCGATTCTCCGCTGCTGCTGTTTGACGCCACCGATGCGGGCAACGCCGGCTGGTTCTCGCGCTGCCAGTTTTACGTGGATGGCAAATCGGGCCAGGTGCTCCAGACGCCGTTTACGGTCGCCAACGTGCGAGACCGCTCCGGCCGCCTGCAAACCCGGTCGATCAAGGTGCAAGTCAGCAAGGAGCTTTCAACCCGCTTCCGTATGCCGGGCCGCCAGCCGGTGAACGAGCAAGGGATCTATGCCGTGCTCTACAACTTCTTAAGCGCCTTGCTCGAGACTGGTGTTGCCGTGTGCGGTCCGGGCGTGGTCAAACCTGTCGCAGGACGCGGCGAGAGCCCCCGCGGCCGGACGTAGTGCTTTGCCCGGATGCATAGGGTCTACGCTGCGACTCTGACGAAGCGCCTTGGACCAGCCCCATGCGTGAGCTTGGGGCTTCTCCCGGATCACTTGCCAGCCCTCTGCGCAGGCGTGTGGCTTCTTCTGGTCGGCGAACAAGCCCCAAGCTCACGCATGGGGTTGGCGAACCGGTCAACCCGCTAGGCCCACCATGACCTCGCCGCCCACCGTCTCCGTCATCATCCCGGTGCTGAACGAGGAAACCGTGCTGGGCGATCTACTGGCGTGCCTGCGCCTCCAGGGCCCTCATCAAGTGATCGTGGCCGATGGCGGCAGCCAGGACCGTACCGTAGAGCTGGCCCAAGCCGCCGGCGCCGTCGTGCTCACCACCGCCCCCGGCCGGGCGCGCCAAATGAACGCCGGAGCCGCCGCCGCCACCGGCAGCATGCTGCTGTTTCTCCACGCCGATACCTTGCTCGATCCAGGAGCACTGGACGCCCTCCGCGCCGCCGCAACCGATCCGGCCATCGCTGGCGGCAACTTCGACACCCACTTCGGCGGCGACGACTGGGTAGCCCGCACCTTTAACTGGATCTACCGCGCCCGCCTGCCGCTCGGTATCTTCTACGGCGACTCCGGCATCTGGGTCCGCCGCGAGTTCTTCCTTCGCACCGGCGGCTACCGCCCCTGGCCCATCATGGAAGACTACGAACTCGCCCGCCGCCTGCACCGGGCGGGGCCACTGCAATTTCTCCCTCAGAAGATCTACGTCTCCCCCCGCCGCTGGAAGAATGGCAGCCTGCTGCATGCGCTAACGGTCTGGGTGTTGATCCAAGCGGGCTACACCCTGGGCGTCAACCCGCATCGGCTGGCTTGGATGTACAAGCACATCCGCTGAGGCGGAGCCGATCGTTCAAGCCTCGGGATACTTCCAAGGTGCCCGGTAGGCGCGCCGCAATAGCCGGTTTGCCTCCGGGTCCCCCACACACTTCTGCCCATCCCACCGGACGCTTCGCCCCGCGCGCCAACTCACCATTCCCAGCAGCGACGCCGCCGTGGCGCGGTGCCCCACTTCAATATCGGCTACGGGCTTCCGCCGCTTCTCGATGGCGGTCATAAAGTCCGCCCACAACTCCCGGATGTTCTGCCCGTCGGGCTGGTTCAACTGGGGCTCTACGTGGATGGCCGGTTGGCCCTTCTTCACCGGGTAGAACGTCCAGCCGTCGCGGTAACCCAGGTGGAAGACACCTTCGGTGCCATAGAAGTACGCGCCAATCAGATGCTTCTCCGCACCCTCGCCCGCATAGTGGCGCTGCTCCCACAGGCAGCGGAAGGTTTCAAACTCATAGGTCACCATCTGCGTATCCGGCGCGTCGGTCGAATCCTGCCTCACCATGCGTCCGGCGGTGGAATAGACCGTCTTGGGATGCGTCTCTTCGGTCCACCACAGCACCTGATCCATCCAGTGCACGCCCCAATCGCCCAGCGTTCCATTGGCGTAGTCGAGAAACTGCCGGAACCCTCGCGGATGAATGGCCTTGTTGTACGCGCGCTTGGGTGCCGGGCCCAGCCACAAGTCCCAATCAAGCCCCGCTGGCGGATCACTATCCGGCACCCGCGTACCCGCGCCGCCGCTGGCGTTGGCGAAGATCCGCACCATGCCCACCTTGCCCACTTTGCCGGACTTCAAGAACTCCATGCCGGAAAGCCCATGCGGAGTTAGCCGCCGGTGCAAACCTACCTGCACCACCCGGTCCGCCGCCCGCGCCGCCTTCACCATCGCCTTGCCTTCATCGATGGTGTGGCTGATCGGCTTTTCGACATAGACATGCGCCCCGGCCTTCACGGCATCAATCGTAGGCAACGCGTGCCAATGGTCCGGCGTCGCCACGATGGCAATATCCGGCCGCTCCTTGGCCAGCATCTCGCGATAGTCCTTGTAGACACGCGGCTGATCAGACGAGAGCTTCGTGATCTCGGCTTGAGCCTTCGCAATCTGGCTCGAATCCGGGTCCACCAGCGCCACCGCGGAACACTGCCCGGAAGCCAGCGCCTCCCGCAGAATGTTCATGCCCCACCACCCGGACCCAATCAGCGCCGTCTTGTACCGGCGGGCCGGTTGGCCGTAAAGAATGGGAGCCGCCGACAAGGCAGCCTGAAAGAAAACGCGACGCTTCACCCCGGCATCATAGCGCGGCGGGTCTGGTGTCCGGACCGGGGCAGCGTCAAAACGGCGCACTCGGCCGCCCCGCGCACAATCTCGGGGTCGATCTGAGGGAAAACTCCTCCCAGTAAGTGCCCCCCCCAAACTGTCCACTTGAATAATATACATTTTATAGATAGTACACAGCGTGTGAGGGGGATTTTCACAATGACCAACACACGGCCACTGGGGTAAAGAGATTATTCGGTAGATCACGGACTGGAATTGGAGAATGCCCCGGATTTGGGCGATTCCCAGAAGCCCAAGCGGTCCAGTCCACCGCCGGTTCGAGGAGGGAAGGCAAGCTTGCAATGGGGGCAAGGAGGGGCCGACTTCAGCGAAGGCTTCCTGGTGGTGCCACTCCGTCTGCTGCGGGGCTATGGGCGAAAACTGCCTCAACCGCTGACTGCTGCGGAGGTTGTGTTTGTTTTGTGCGTGATGAGCTTCAAGTGGGGTGACGAAGCCCCGTTTCCAAGCTACGCGAGGTTAGCTGACTATATGGGCGTATCCGAGAAAATGGTACGTCGATACGCTCAACATCTCGAATCGAAAGGCTACTTAAGGCGAATCCCCCGCCGAAACTCCTCGAACGCATTTGACTTAACAGGTCTGTTTGAAGCGTTGCGGCATATCCGGGTCAAGGAGGAATCAGCCGATGTCAGCTAAGCTTGCCGATCTCTCTCAAATGCTGCTTGACCGATTCCAGGGACTCATCGGGCTCGTTGGCCCGTTCTGCGGCCAAGTACGCATCGTAGACGTCATCCCACAATTCGCCGTGCATGGCCAGATCGATCATGACGGCAACCTTGTTGTTGGATTCATCGACGACAAACTGGATGCCCTGCATGCCTCTAGTTTCGCAGATTTGACCAGCGTTGTCGGAGCAGGAGCGGCATATGCGAGATTTTGAGGTCCGGTTCAAGCCGTCCGCCAGAAAGGAACTGGCCGCTCTGCCAGCCTATCTGTCGGGCCTCATTTTGCCACGAATTGAGATGCTTGCCCTTGACCCACGGCCACGAGGGACAAAGAAGCTTCAGGGCACTGAGAATACGTGGCGTATTCGTGTTGGTGACTTCCGGATCGTCTACAACATCAGTAGTGGAGAACGAATCGTGCGTATCTTGGCCGTGACAGATCGGAAGAACGCGTACCGTTAGGCCACCAATTCCTTGATCAAATTGCCGCTCACATCCGTCAGCCGCATATTGCGACCGTTGTACGGGTAGGTCAGCTTCTCATGGTTGAAGCCCAGGCAGTGCAGCATCGTGGCGTGGAGATCGTTCACTGACTTGCGGTTCTCCACCGCCTTGTAGCCAAACTCGTCCGTCGCGCCAATCACCTGACCACCCTTGATGCCGCCGCCCGCCATCCACACGGTGTAGCCATACGGGTTGTGGTCACGCCCATCCAACCGCTGTGAGATCGGCATGCGGCCGAACTCGCCGTGCCAGATCACCAGCGTTGAATCGAGCAAGCCCCGCTGCTTCAGATCAGCCAGCAGCGCCGCCACCGGCTGGTCGGTCTCGCCGCAGTGCATCTCGTGGTTGGCCTTCAAGTCCCAGTGCGCGTCCCAGCTCTCCTGGAAGTTGCCGCCACCGGAATAGACCTGCACAAACCGCACGCCCCGCTCCACCAGGCGCCGCGCCATCAACAGTTGCTTGCCGACATACTGCGTCCGTTCGCCATCGACGCCGTACATATCGCGGATATGCTGCGGCTCCGTGTTGATCGCCACGGCGTCGGTGGCATGCTTCTGCATCTGATACGCCAGCTCAAACGATGCGATGCGGGCCGCAAACTCGGAATCCTGTGGGTTCTTCGCCGCATGCTCCGCATTCAACTTGTCGAGAAAGCCCAGCCAGCGCTTCTGCCGTTCGGGCGTCATCCCCTCCGGCGGTTTGAGATCGACAATCGGATCGCCGGTTGAGCGGAACGGCGTGCCCTGATACATCGCCGGCATATAGCCGTTGCCCCAATTGGGAGCCCCACCAATTGGGCCGCCGCGCCAATCCTGAAACACGATGTAGGCCGGCAGGTTCTGATTCTCCGTGCCCAGGCCATAGGTCACCCAGCTGCCCATCGAAGGATGTCCGGTCAGCACGCTACCGGTGTTCATCTGGAACAGCGCCGGAGCATGGTCATTCGAGAGCGAATACATGGACCGGATGAAGGCGATGTCGTCCACGTGCTTGGCGACATGCGGAAATAGCTCGCTGACGTCCATGCCGCTCTGGCCGTACTTCTTAAACTTCCATGGCGACGGCAGAATGCCACCGGGCGTACCCTGAGACACCACCACTTCGCCCTTGCCCGACAGTGCCTCCCCGGCACGGCGCGCGAGCTCGGGCTTCGGGTCAAACGTATCAACGTGGCTGACGCCTCCGTAGCAGAACACGGAGATCACGGCCTTGGCCTTGCCCGCATAGTGCGCCAGCTTGGGTGCCAGCGGGGAGGTGGTGGCCGCCGAAGCCATCATGTCGGCAACAGCCAGCGAGGCGATGCCGCCTCCAGCCCGGAACATCAACTCACGACGTGAAAGAAAGCGCTGGCTCATGATCAATTCCTAGGGGATGTACGCGAACTCGTTGAGATTGAAAATCGTCTGCGCAAAGTCGACCAGACCTTCCGGCGCGGACCCGATAAAGCTGACCGCTTCGGCCAGTTCCTTGGGCGACGGCGCGCGCGATAGCGTCAGGTCAAACGCCCGCTTCACCTGCGCCGCCGGCTGATCGCCCGCCTCCTGCTTCAGCCGCGCCGCAAAGCGCTTCGCTTGATCCAGCACAAACGCATTGTTCATCAGGATCAGCGCCTGCGTCGCAATCGTCGAGCGATTGCGACGCGAGCACGACCCAATGCCGTTCGGCGTATCAAACAGCTCCATCATCGGCACCTGGATGGTGCGCTTCTGGAAGATGTAGACGCTGCGGCGGAAGGTCGACGGGTCATCAATCTGCTTGCCCGGCCACGTGCGTCCGCTGGACCCGGCATAGAGCGACGGATCAATAAACGGATAGACGCCCGGGCCGCCCAGGTCCAGCTTCAGCGTGCCCGCCGCCGCCAGAATCTGATCCCGAATAATCTCTGCCTCCAGGCGCTGCCGCGCTTGCCGCCACAACAAGCGATTCTCAGGGTCCGCCGCAATGCCGTCGGCGCGATCACTGCTCGATTGCTGGTAGACCTGCGACAGCATCAGCGTCCGGTGCATCTTCTTGATCGACCAGCCCTGCTGCACAAACTCGCTCGCCAGCCAATCGAGTAGCTCCGGGTGTGTGGGCAACTCGCCGGTCTTGCCAAAGTTCGACGTCGTTCGCACTATGCCTTCGCCAAAGTGATGCTGCCAGATCCGGTTCGCCATCACGCGCGCCGACAGCGGATTGCTGGGCGACGTCACCCAGTCAGCAAACGCGGCCCGGCGGCCCAGGCCCGGTCCGGTGGTCTTTTCCGGGAAGGGCCATTCGCCCTCATGCGCCACGCTCAAGATGCCCGGCTTCATCTCCGTGCCTGGCGAATCCACGCTGCCGTGGTGCAGGAAGTAAGACGGATCCGAACGCTGCTCCTCAATCGTCAGCAGCGTCGGGATCTCGGGCTTCTTCTTGTCCAACGCCGCAATCTCTTCCTTCAGCTTCGTCCAACGCGCCAGCTCATCCGCGTTCAACAGCGGCTGCAGTTCCTTGTCGTCCACCACCAGAAATTTCTCTACCTGGATGGCATTCAGCCGCTGTCCTTCGGTGCGCTTGTCGGCGGGCGTCTTCAGCGCGACTTGGAAGAACTCCGGCAGCTTCGATTTCTTCTCCTCCAGCAGGCGCTCACGATACGGCTTGTCGATCTGCCCCTTGGCCATGCGCAGCTCTTTCAGCTTGGCGGTCCATTCGGCCAGCGCCGTCTTGTGAGCGGCAATGGCCGCGGCTTCCGCGAACGGCTCCTCCACCGGCTTGGCCGAAAAGAAGACGGCCTGCATGCGGTAGTAGTCCTTCTGCGGGATCGGGTCGAACTTGTGGTTGTGGCAGCGCGCGCAGCCAATCGTCATGCCCAGCATCGACCCACCGGTGGTGGCCAACAGATCATCCAGCTCATCCATGCGCGTCTGCGCCGTCTTGATGTTGGCTTCCTGGCCCAGCCGCAAATAGACGCTGGCCACTCGCCCTTCGCGATCTCCGGGCTTCAGCTCGTCACCGGCCAACTGCAACCGCACGAACTCGTTGTACGGTACGTCGCGGTTGAAGGCCTCAATCACCCAATCCCGGTAATGGAACATCGTGGGCCGGTCGCGGTCGAACTCATAGCCGGCCGAATCGGAATAGCGCGCCAGGTCCAGCCAGTGCCGTCCCCAGCGCTCCCCATAGTGCGGCGAGGCCAGCAGTTGCTCCACCAGCTTGGGCCACGCATTGGGCGATTTGTCGTTCACAAACGCGGACACTTGATCGGGCGTCGGTGCCAGCCCAATCAAGTCGAGATAAGCGCGCCGGATCAGGCTGCGGCGGTCGGCTTGCGGGTTCGGCTTCAGCCCCTTGGCCGCCAGCGATTTCAACCACAGCTCATCCACCGCAGCAGAGCCCGCGCCCTTCACCGCCGGACGCTTCACCGGTTGAAAGCTCCAGAACTTCCGCTCCTCCGGCCGGATCGGCCGGTCTTCCAGCTTGGCTAGCGTCTTCAGCTTGTCTTCATCCGCCGGGGCGATGCCGTCATAGGGTGCACCGCGATCAATCCACGTGCGGAGCATCTCAATATCCGCCGCCGCCAGCTTCTTGCCCGGTGGCATCGACGGCTGTTGCGCGCCGGAGACCAGCTTGTAGAGCAAGCTCGCTTCCGGGTTGTTCGGCACCACCACCGCGCCGTGCTCGCCGCCTTTGAGAATGGTTTCGCGCGTCCGCAAATCCAACTTCGACATCTTCAGCGCCGCGCCGTGGCACGAATAGCAGTTCGCCTTGAAGATGGCCTCCGCCTTCTCCGCCGATTCATCAGCCCCGAAGGCGATGCCGGTCAACAAAATCAGGCCTCCGGCCCACCGGTGCGCAAGGAATGTCATTACGATGAATGATATCAAGCCCCACCGCGCGCCACCGGGCCGCTTGACTGAGCCGCGCGCGTCAGCAAGCGGTCTGCCGAATCTTCCTCCGCCGCTGATCCAACCGAGCCGCGCCGCACCCGGCGCCCACCATGCAGTACCATGCCCCCAGATGCTCTCTGCTGTCATTTGCCTCGGCCTGTTAGCCGCCCCCGCCAGCCAATTGGTGCTCCTCGGTACCGGCACCCCCAACGCTGACCCGGACCGTTCCGGACCCGCCGTCGCCGTCGTCGTCAACGGCCAACCCTACCTGGTCGATTTCGGCCCCGGCGTCGTCCGCCGCGCCGCCGCCGCGGCCCGCAAGGGAGTCACCGCGCTGGCCGTCAACAACCTGAAAACCGCCTTCGCCACCCACCTGCACTCGGACCACACCGCCGGTCTGCCGGACCTGATCCTCACCCCCGCCGTGCTGGACCGTCACGCCCCGCTCGAACTCTACGGCCCCAAAGGCATCAAAGACATGGCCCGCCACATCCTGGCCGCCTACCGCCAGGACCTCCAAGTCCGCATCAAAGGCGACGAAAAAGGCGACCCGCGCGCCTACCTCGTCAACGCCCACGAATACCGCGAAGGCACCATCTACAAGGACGCCAACGTCACCGTCAAAGCCTTCCTGGTCAAACACGGCGAATGGCGCGAAGCCTACGCCCTCCGCTTTGAAACCCCAGACCGCACCATCGTCATCTCCGGCGACACCATCGCGAGCGACAACATCGTCAAAGCCTGCAACGGCTGCGACATCCTGCTGCACGAGGTCTACAGCGTGGCGGGCTTCAAGAAGCGCCCCCCACAATGGCAAACCTACCACTCCCGCGCCCACACCTCCTCCGTCCAGCTAGGCGAAATCGCCAACCGGGCCAAGCCCAAGTTGCTAGTGCTCTACCACCAACTGCTGTGGAGTTCGAATGAGCAGGAGCTCATGAAGGAGATCGCGGCGGTCTACAAGGGTGAGGTGCGGTTTGGGAATGATTTGGATGTGTTTTGAGAAGACTTGACGTGTGAAACAATTTTGAGGGATCTTTTCTTGCCATGACACCGGAAGAGTTCAGCCTCAGCCACCACGAAATCAAGTTAGAGCTTGAGTTGTACCGCCGCGTCGGTCGTGCCTTTCAGGATTTGTTTGAACAGATCATGCAGAAGAGCGACCCGTCGTTTCTGATGGTAAAACCGATGGGGCGAGCGGGCGACTGGAAATCGGACGGGTTCTCGCTCAACACCGGAACTGTCTTCCAGTGTTATGCGCCGGAGGAATTGACCGGCCCAGAGACGGCCAGGAAGATCATCGAGGACTTCTCCGGCGGTCGCGATCATTGGAAAGAGAAGATGCGCGCCTGGACCTTCGTTTGGAGTTCTGCCCGCGCCCTTCCACCGCAGGTAGTGAATGTTCTTACCGAACTCAAGGCCAATCACCCACACATCGCAATCGGTCACATCGGCCGTGAAGGCCTTTGGCAGATCGTGAAGCTATTGCCGATGGTGGATCGAATCGCGATCCTTGGCCCCGTTCCGGATCTATCGGCCGCTCCAGCAACGACAGCGGCTGAGATTCAAGTGTTGATGAAGCACCTGGGCAAACAGACGGCCAACCTTCCCGACGATTCCAGTTTCGACCTGACTGCGATTGGCGACAAGTTGGCCCGGAACCGGCTATCCGCCGCAGTGACGAACACAGTGCGGCCTGCCATGCCGGTTGCACGGTTGGTCCGGGAATACGTAACGAAGATGCCTGATCCCAGCTTTTCGGAGGTCATCGCCATCGACCTTGCGTCGAAGTATCGCGAACTAGCTGAATCCGCGGATGACCCGGACGTGATCTTCGGCAGCCTTGTAGACTACGTAGTGGGAGAGCAACGCGTCGATCAAAAATTCTACTGGGCGGCGGCTGGCATCGTTGCTCACTACTTTGAACTTTGTGACATTTTCGAGCGCTGACGGTAATCCGCAATGGTCCTTCCCAACAAACACGTGCCCGTCAATCGGTCGCTGGTCGGCCTGGGCGGGGAGATCCTTGGAATCCTAGCGGATCGGCCGCGCACCGTCTCGTCTACGTGGGAACGGCTTCGGACGGGGAACGCCGATGCCAGTTTCGAGCAGTTCGCTCTTGCAGCAAGTTTCCTTTTCTCGCTCGGTGCCGTCGATCTGGAGGGCGACACACTGCGGAGAGTCGCAAGTGCGTCATCCGGTGGTGACGAATGATTCGTGCGATTCGTTGCGATCAGCCGAACTTCCGAGACGTCGAATTTGAACCTGGTTTCAACGTCGTCCTGGCGACACGGACGTTCGCCGCCACCAATAAAGATTCACGCAACGGCGCGGGCAAGACTACGCTGATCGAAATCGTTCATTTTTGCCTGGGCTCCTCCGCCGACAGGAAGAACCGCTTGATGGCCGAACAGTTGAAGGGGTGGACCTTCACTCTGGAACTCGACTTGAGAGGGAAGCCCTACACGGTCAGCCGCAGCACCGGAGAGGCGAAGAAGGTGATCGTCGAGGGAGACTTCGCCGATTGGCCGATGAAGCCCAAGAAGGACAAAGAGACTGGGGCCTACGTCCTCTCCGCGACGCAATGGACGGACGTACTCGGCTGGCTCATGTTTGATCTTGCCGCTCAGGCGAAGATGGATTCGTTCGAGCCTTCGTTTCGTAGCCTTGTTTCGTATTTTGCCCGGCGAGGGCGGGATGCCTTTTCAACGCCGTTCGAGCACTATCGGAAGCAACTCGACTGGGACAAGCAGGTGAACAACGCTCTGTTGTTGGGCTTGTCCTGGGAGTATCCAGCAAAATTGCAGCGGTTGAAGGATCAGGAGAAAGTGGTGAGCCAACTGCGCACCGCGATCAAGGCGGGGACGTTCCCCGACCTACTTGGCACCGTTGGCGAGTTGGACGCCCAGCGTGTGAGGTTGGAGGAGATAACGCGCAGGCGCGCCGAGGAACTGCGTACGTTTCGGGTCCACCCTCAATACATCGAGTATCAGGATCAGGCCAATTCCCTGCAAAGCACGATCCGCCAACTGAATCAGGAGAACGCTTCCGATCGGGCGATGCTTTCGTTTTACCAGGAGAGCTTGGTGCAAGAGCGTCCGGCAGAGTCCGTGAAACTCGCCAAGGTCTACCAGGAAGCGGGAGTCGGCTGGCCGGATGGGGTGAAGCGGCGGCTTGAGGACGTTCAGACATTCCACGAGCGGCTGGTCAGCAATCGAAAGGCGTTTCTAGAAGCCGAGATTTCCAGGCTGGAGCGAGCCATCGTCCTGCGCACCGACCAAGTGACCCCGCTGAGCGACAGACGCGCCGCGCTCATGGAAGTTCTGAATAGTCACGGCGCTCTCGCCGAATACGCGGAACTCCAAAGGCTTCAAAGTGATGAGACAGCCAAGCTGGCAGCCGTCCATGATCGCATCGCCAATCTGAAGAAGATCGACGAGATCAAATCACAGAGCCGGATCGAGCGGGAGCAACTCCATATCCTGGCCCGGTCGTTCTATGAGGAGCGTCGAGCAGAGCGCGAGAAGGCGATCTCACTTTTCAACTCGTTCTCTCAGTCGCTCTACAGCCGACCGGGCGAACTGGTGGTCGATGTGGTCGATGGCGGATACAAATTCAACGTCGAGATCGAGCGTCAAGACAGCCAGGGCGTCGAGCAGATGAAGGTGTTCTGCTATGACCTGACCATCGCTTCGCTCTGGGCCGGACGGAAGGCGGGCCCGGGGTTCCTGATCCACGACAGTACGATCTTCGCCGACGTGGATGAACGACAGAAAGCGCATGCCCTAGAACTCGCGGCGCGTACCTCCGAGGCGTGCGGCTTCCAGTACATCTGCTGCCTTAATTCAGATGGTGTGCCGACCACCGATTTCACCAAAGGCTTCGATTTGCAACCCTTTATTAGAATTGAACTCACCGATGAAGGGCAGGCTGGCGGCTTATTGGGTATCCGCTACTAGAGAATTGCCCGGGCTTTCCGGCCCAGCCTCCATCTGGTTCACCGCCCTCAAGCGCCCGCCTTTCGTTGTACCGACTTTCTTCGGCGCCTCCGCTCGGATAGAACCCGAAAGCCCCAGTATTGACTGGAGAGGGAAATCTGTCTCCGGCCACTGGCTTTCCCGCACACGATATCCTAGCCTTGCCGTGACCCTCGCCCTTCTCACCCTCACCCTCTTCGCCCAACAGCAGCGGGCCCCAACCACCAGCCATATCACCTTGATGAATGCCGATGGCAAAGGGGAGAAGGTGATCTACTCATCACCCGAGCTCTTCGAAGCGCCCAACTGGTCGCCCGATGGGAAGTATTTGTTGTTGAATTCGCGGGGCAAGCTCTGGAAGCTGGCCGTCTCGGGCGGCGAGCCGCAGCAGGTGGACACGGGCACCGTCGACCGCATCAACAACGACCATGGCATCTCCGCCGACGGCAAATGGTTTGCGATTTCAGCGGGTCAGATGTATGTGTTGCCTTCGACAGGCGGCACGCCCAAGCAGGTGACGCAGTTGACGCCCAGCTACTATCACGGCTGGTCGCCCGATGGCCGGTGGCTGGCCTATTGCGCCAAGCGCGGCGACAATTTTGACCTCTACCGCATCCCTGTCGATGGCGGTGCCGAACAGCGCCTGACCACTCATGCCCAATACGACGACGGCCCGGACTATACGCGCGACGGCCAGTGGATCTACTTCAACTCGCTCCGCACCGGCAGTTGGGATGTGTGGCGCATTCCGGCGGATGGTGCGGGCGTGGACGACGCGAAAGCGGAGCGCATCACTTCGGATGAACTGGAAGACTGGTTCCCGCACCCGTCGCCCAACGGTCGCTATCTGGTCTTTGTCAGCTTCCCCAAAGGCACCGTCGGCCACCCGGCCAATCAGAACGTCATCCTGCGCCGCATGGACCGCAAGAGCGGCCAGATCATCGAACTGAAAAAGCTATTCGGCGGGCAGGGCACCATCAACGTCAATTCCTGGTCCCCGGATTCCAAACGCTTCGCCTTCGTGCGCTACGAACTCCGGTAGCCGCGCCCTCACCTAGCCCCATGCGTCAGCTTGGGGCTTCTCCCGGTTTAGCGAAAAAGCCCCAAGCTCTGCATGGGGCTGGATAGGCCGCCTATCCCCGCATCACGTGCGCCGGCTTGATATCGGCCAGCGTGCGGGTGCCGCACTGCCGCATGATCAACTCCAGCTCCGTGCGCAACAGGCGGAGCACCTGCTCCACGCCCGGTTGGCCGAAGCTCGCCAGGCCCCACAAATACGGGCGACCCACGCACACCGCGCTGGCCCCCAGCGCCAGTGCCTTGAAAATATCAGTACCGCGCCGGAAGCCGCCGTCGATCAGCACCGGCATCCGGCCCTCCACCGCGGCGATCACTTCCGGCAAACACTCAATCGTCCCGCGACCCGTCTCGGTTGCCCGCGCGCCATGGTTCGACACGATCAAGCCGTCCACGCCCGCATCCACCGCCAGCCGAGCATCCTCGGCCGTCTCCAGTCCCTTCAAGATGAACTTCACCTTCGTGAAGCGCCGCAGCTTGTCCACAAACTTCCAATCCATCCCGGGGTTACCCGTGGTCAGCCCCTTGGTGTCGATGCCGTCGAACATCGGCTTCCGGTTGAACCCATAGGTGGGCGTGTGGCAGGCCGAACATTGCCGGGTGTCGTAGCGCTTGGCCCGTTCGAGCGTATCCGTGCGTCGCCCGGAGTTGGTGTCGATCGTCAGCGCGATCACCGTTGCCCCGGCCTGCTCCGCATGCCGGACCAACTGCTCCGTCACTTCCCAGCGCTGCGTCGCGTAGAGCTGATACCAGATGGGGCTGGCCACGGCCCGCATCACATCTTCGATCTTCGTATTGGTGACGGTGGACAACATCATCTGCGTCTTGGTGGCGCCCGCCGCCTTGGCCACCGCCAGCTCAGCCTGCGGGTGAAACGCCATCTGGTTACCCGTCGGCGCGATGATGATCGGGCATTCCAGCGTCGACCCGAACAGCGTCCGCTTCGTATCGAGATCCCGCACGTCCACCAGACGCCGGGGCCGCAGCTTGAACTTGTCGAAGCCCGCCCGATTTGCGCGCAGCGTGGCATCGTCATCCACGCCAGTGGCCATGTAGGCAAAGTGAGCCGGGGGCAGCTTCTGCTTGGCCACGGCCTCAAACTCCAACACGTTGATCGCCTCCTGCGGGCTCTTCAGCAGGTAGGGCTCGTTTGGTGACGGGGCGTTGGTTTGGGCGACCGCAGCAAGGGGGCTCGCGGCCAGCCACTGGAGAAACTGGCGGCGGCTGTCGTGTCTAGTCACGCGAAAGAGTGTATCAATCACTTTCGCTCAATGCTTCGCGTGCCCGCTTACGCCATCTGATTCATCACGCGCAGTTCATCCAGCGACAATCGCCCGGTGTAGATCGCCATGCCCAGCGCCGCGTGGATGTTCAGCTTCAGCAGTGCTCGCACGTCATCAAGCGTGGTGATGCCGCCGGCGGCCGTGATCTCATGCGGCGTGGCGGCGCGGAGGCGGGCAAACCAGTCCAGGTCCGTCCCGGCCATCATGCCTTCTTTGTCGACGTAGGTGCACAGAAAGCCCGAGCAGTAGGGCGTCAGCCGCGCGATCACTTCTTCCGCCGTCAAGTTGGTCGATTCCCGCCAACCCTTCACGACAATGCGGCCACCCTTGGAATCAAGGGCAATCACCGCCCGCGTGGCGTCCAGTTGCTTCAGAAACTCGGTGTTCAACCCGTCACCCTGGAAGGCGGCTGTGCCCACGATCACACGGTCCGCGCCCTGCTCCAGCAGCTTAAAAAAGCGCTCCGCCGTGCGAACTCCGCCGCCAATGCGGCACTTGGCCCGGCGGGCGAGAAACTCCACCAGCTCATCGTTGAAGCCGCTGCCAATCGCGGCATCGAGGTCAATCACCTGGATCGTGTCGAAGCCCGCAAACTTGTCCAGCATCTCCTGCGGCGTGCCGCCGGTGAGCGCCTTTTCGCGCCCCTGGACCAGCTGCACCACTTCGCCACCCATCAAGTCAATGCAAGGAATAATCATCGACGAACCGGGACACCTTTCTTCGACAGAAACTCTTTCAGATCGGCCACGGTGTAAGTGCCAAAGTGGAAGATTGACGCGGCCAGTGCGGCATCGGCTTCGCCTTCGGTCAGCACCCGCTCAAAATCCTCGGGCCGCCCACCGCCGCCGGAGGCGATCACGGGGATCTTGGTCGCCCGCGAGACCGTGCGCGTCAGGTCGCAATCAAAGCCTTCCTGCACGCCGTCCGTATCCATGGAGGTCAACAGAATCTCGCCCGCGCCCAGCGCTTCGCCGCGCGCTGCCCAGTCCACCGCATCGATGCCCGTGTCCTCACGGCCGCCTTTGACAAACACGTTCCAGCCGCCCGTTGCGCGCCGTCGCGCATCGATGGCCAGCACTACGGCCTGCGCACCAAACTCATTGCTCAACTCCGTGATCAGCTCCGGACGCTTCACCGCCGCCGTGTTGAAGCTGACCTTGTCCGCACCCGCCACCAGCGTCTTGCGCGCATCAATGATGCTGCGGATGCCACCACCCACGGTCAGCGGAATAAAGACGCGCTGCGCGGTGCGGAACACGACGTCGACCATGGTGTGGCGGTTGTCACTTGATGCCGTGATGTCCAGAAACACCACTTCATCGGCACCCTGCTGGTTGTAGCGGTCGGCCAACTCCACCGGATCGCCCGCATCGCGGAGATTGACGAAGTTGATGCCCTTGACCACGCGGCCCTGGGTGACATCAAGACAAGGAATAATTCGTTTGGCGAGCATCAGAGGTTCACAAAATTACGGACAACGGCCAAGCCCAGCGGTCCTGACTTTTCTGGATGGAACTGCACCGCATGGATATTGCCCGCTTCAATGACCGCGCTGAAGGGCGTGCGATACGTGCAGACCGCCGTTGTCTCGGCGATGACCGGAGCGTAGTAGCTATTGGCGAAGTACATGTGCGCGCCATCCGGCAGACCATTCAGCAGCGTGCCGGGGCGTGCGGTCTCCAGTTGATCCCAGCCCATGTGCGGCACCCGCTGGTCCGGCTCAAAGCGTTTGATCGTGCCGGGGAAGATATTCAATCCGGCCAGCCCCGGCGCCTCTTCGCTATCCGCGAATAGCGCTTGCAAGCCCAAACAGATGCCCAAAAACGGCGACCCGCCGCGAATGAATTCGAGCAACGGCTCCCGCACGCGCATGGCATCGAGCGTCCGGATCATCTGGCCAAAATGGCCCACGCCCGGCAGGATCAGCTTGGTCGCCTGTCGCAGGCCTGCGGCATCATCCACCAGCTTGTACTTGGCGCCGATCTCCTGCAGTGTATTCTGCACACTGCGCAGGTTGCCGGCACCGTAATCGAAAATCGTGATCATACGGTTTTCTCGAGCAGTCCTTTGGTGGACGGCAGTTGATCCTTCAGCCGCGCGTCTTTTGAGCAGGCGTACTTCATCGCGCGCGCAAAGCACTTGAAGATCGCTTCGATCTTGTGGTGGTTCGACCGGCCGTAGAGGATCTTCACGTGACAGTTCGCGCCGGCGTGCACCGTAAAGCCGTCAAAGAAGTCCGGGCTTAGCTCGGTGATGTAGTCGCCCACCAGCCGCGTCTTCACTTTGTCCTGATAGACCAGCGCCGGGCGGCCGCCTAAGTCCACCGCGACCACGGCCAGCGTCTCATCCATCGGCAGTACAAAGTAGCCCGCACGGTTGATGCCCTTGCGGTCACCCAACGCTTTGGCGAACAGCTGCCCCAGCACGATGCCGACGTCTTCGACAGTGTGGTGCTGGTCGACATCCAGGTCGCCGGTGGCCTTCAGCGTCAGGTCAAAACCGCCGTGCTTCGAAAACAGCTCCAGCATGTGGTCAAAGAAGCGGATGCCCGTGGAGATGTCGTAGCGGCCTTTGCCGTCGATCTTCAGCGTGCCCGTGATCTGGGTCTCTTTGGTGATGCGTTCAATGGTGGCTTGTCGCATAGCGCAAGTGGCGCGGCCCGTTTAGGGCAGCAGTGCCTCCAGTTGGTTGATGTCGGTGATGGCGATGGCAGCGCCGGAGTGCGGCCCGATGCCGACAAACGGCACTCCCGCGGCAGCGGAGGAGCGTGCGTCGTCCACGGTGTCGCCCAGATAAAGCAGCTGGCCGCCGGGGTGGCGGTCCTGAATGTCGATCAAGCCGTCGGGCGCGGGCTTTGACCGCGTGACGTTGTCATCGCCGATGACGCCGGTAAAGTAGCGGGTCGCTTCAAACCGCCGCAGCGTGATCTGCGCCTCTTCGTGCAGGCGTCCGGTGAAGACGTAGAGCGCGGCGCGAGCAGCCAGGCGCTCCAGCAGACCTTCGGCAGGCAGCCACTTCTCGCGCTGCATGTAGGTGCTGAAGAACATGGTGTTGAACTTCTCGACCACGACGGCGTAGTCCACTGCCACGCCCTTGTCTTCACACATCACCTGGGTGAGCAGCCAGTCGTTATTGAAGCCGCCGCGGTTTTTGTACTGCTGGATGTCCTCGTGCGATACCGTGCGGCCGGTGAAGTGCTTCACCGCCGCAATGATGCAATCGCGGTAGGACGCGCGGACGTCAACCAGCACGCCGTCCATGTCGAAGACGATGACGTCAGGGCGGGTCACCATAGTTTGGTCACCATATCTTGCGGAGCTCCTCCAAGAAGCGCGCCGCCTGGGCGCGCGTGCCGGCGGTCACACGGACACATCCGGCGATCTCATAGCTGCGATCACGAACCAGGACACCGGCCTCGCGTAGCTTGTCGCGAACTTCGATGGCGCGTGTGCCAGCCTCAAATAGAACGAAGTTGGCGGCGGAGGGAAAGGCTTGGATGCTCAGCGCGGCTAAGCCCGCTTGCAGGTCCGCCCGCGCGGCGATGGCTTCCGCTGCGTAGTGGGCGATGTAGTCCGCATCATCGACAGCTGCCGCTGCCGCCACCACGGCTAGCGCGTTCACGCTGTAGGGCGACTGCGCCTTCCGCATCCACGCGGCGTTCTCAGCGTTCGAAAACAGGCAGCCCATGCGCATCGCCGCCATGCCGTACACTTTCGAGAACGTGCGGCTGACAAACAAGTTCGGGTAGCGGCGAATCCAATCGAGCACCGTGACGCCGGAGAACTCAAAGTACGCCTCATCGATCAGCACCACAGTCTCCGGATGAGCTTCGAGGATCTGCTGGATCGTCTCCCGGCCAATGCCCGTGCCCGTGGGGTTGTTGGGGTTTGAGATCAGGATCGCGCGCGCCTTCGCGGCCAGCACTTCCGCCAGCGGAAACTCGAGCGTCCCGGCTTGGTAGCTGATCTCGCGCACGGTGGCACCGGCGACCTCAGAATAGAAGCGGTACATCGCATACGAAGGGTGCAGCACCACGACCTCGTCGCCATCGTCAACGTAGGTATTGATGAGGACCTGGATCGCCTCGTCGGTGCCGTTCGACAGCAGCATCTCATCCGGCGAGACGCCGAAGTATCGTGCCAGCTTGGGCCGCGCCTCGGAGTACTCCGGATAGACCGTCAGGCTTTCCGCAGTGAGCGCGCGCTGCAGCGCAGCCACCACGGCGGGTGATGCGCCCACCGTGTTCTCGTTGAAATCCAGACGCAGCTTGCCTAAGCGGCCATCGGCAGGAGGCTTGTACGGGGCCATGCGGGCCACCGCGGGACGGGGCCTAAGGCTCACGGCGGACCTCAACCGAACGCGCGTGCGCTTCCAACCCCTCGGCTCGCGCCAGTGTGGTGATGGCCGGGGCCAGCTTTTCGAGCGCCTTCTCCGACAGCTCCTGGGTGGCGATCATCTTCACAAAGTCGGCGCTCGACAAGCCGCCGCGCAACCGGGCTGCGCCTGAAGTGGGCAGCACGTGGCTAGGGCCCGCCGCGTAGTCGCCGGCCGCTTCCGGACTCATGGCGCCCAGGAAGACGCCACCGGCATTGATGATGCCCGGCAACAGTTCCGGATGATGCAACGACAGGTGCTCCGGTGCAAACTGATTCGACAGCTCCACGGCCTGCTCCAGCGATTCGACAATCAGGATCGCGCTGTTCTTTTTGAGCGCCACGCGCGCCGTCGGTGCCGTCGGCAGATACTCCAGTTGCCAAGCGAGTTCAGCTTCCACCGCTGCGGCCAGACGCTTCGAAGTGGTCAGCAGGATGGCCGAGGCGTCGGTGTCATGCTCGGCCTGCGCCAGCATGTCGGCCGCGATCCACTTGGGGTGGCCTTCGGCGGCAATGATCAGGATCTCGGTGGGGCCTGCCACAAAATCGATGCCCACTTCGCCCGCCAGCAACTTCTTTGCGGCGGCCACGTAGATGTTGCCCGGTCCGACAATGCGGTCCACTCTGGGGACGCTCTTGGTGCCATAGGCGAAGGCCGCGATCGCGTGCGCGCCGCCGATCTGAAAAACGTTCTCGACGCCCAATATGGCGGCGGCCGCCAGAATCTCGGGCACCGGCTTCGGCGCCGTAATCGAGATCGAGGGCACGCCGGCCACCTGCGCCGGGATCACCGTCATTAGTACTGTCGACGGCAGCGGGTAGCGGCCCGCGGGCACATACGCGGCCATGGCTGGAATGGGGCGAATCACTTGACCCACCCGCAGACCCGGCGCGATCAGCTTCGACGTGGGGCGGGGCAACTGCAGCTTCGCAAAGGCGCGAATGTTTTTTGACGCCACAGCGACGGCATCGCGAAACTCCTTCGATACGCCATCCATCGTCGGCTTGACGCGCAGCGACTTGCCTTCAAACTTGTCGAACTGTCGCGCGTATTCGAGCACCGCCGCGTCGCCGCGTTTGCGCACGGCTTCCAAGATCGGCCGGACTGTGGTTTCGGCTTCTTCCATGCGCGCCGCCCGGCGCTTCAACAAGCGAGAAGCGGATTTGGCGTCGAGGATGCGGACAACAGGCTGTTCAGACATAGCTACATCACAATCTTGTTCAACGGATACTCGACAATGCCCTGCGCCCCGGCCTCTTTCAGGCGCGGGATGATCTGGCGAACCGTGGTCTCGTCGAGGATGGTGTTCAGTGCCACCCAATCGCCATCGGCCAGGGGCGACACGGTGGGATTCTTGAGCGCGGGCAAGACGCCCAACACGCGGGTCAGATCGTTGCGGTGGACATTCAACAGCAAGCCGACTTTGCCCAGCGCCGCGATCGCGCCTTCCAGCAGCATCTTCACGTCTTCAATCTTGCGGCGCTTCCATTCGTTGGCCCACGCCGCCTGGTTGGCGATCAACTGCGTGTTCGACTCCATCAGCGTCTCGACAATCCGCAGCTTGTTCGCACGCAGCGAGGAGCCCGTCTCGGTCACTTCGACAATCGCATCCGCCAAATCGGGCGGCTTCACTTCGGTGGCGCCCCAAGAGAACTCCACCTTGGCCGTCACGCCATTTTCGGCGAGATAGCGCTTGGTGAATGCCACCAGTTCCGTGGCAATGATCTTGCCTTCGAGATCCTTCACACTCTGCACGGGCGAGTTCTCTGGCACCGCCAGCACCCAGCGCACCTTGCGGAAGCTTTGCTTGGAATAGACCAGGTCCGACACCGTCACCACTTGCGAATCGGTTTCCAGCACCCAGTCCTTGCCCGTCAGGCCGACATCCAGCACGCCATCTTCGACATAGCGCGCCATCTCCTGCGCCCGGATCAGCATGCACTCGATTTCGTCGTCATCAATCGACGGAAAGTAGGAACGTGACGATGTCGAGATGTTGAACCCGGCGCGCCGGAAGATGTCGATGGTGGCCGTTTCCAGGCTGCCTTTGGGGATACCCAGCTTCAACTTGCTCATGACTGTTGCGCTCATTACTTGGAGCCTCCGTAAACGATCTTCGGGTCGTACACCTGGTGGTCGACGACATTCCACTGCCGCGCTTTGTCCAGCGCGCGGAAAAAGCAGCTTTCGTAGCCTTCATGGCAAACACCCGGGCCGATGGCTTCGACGCGGATCAGCACGGTGTCCTTGTCGCAATCGGTGCGGATCTCGCGCACCAGCAGCTTGTGGCCCGAGGATTCGCCCTTGATCCACAGCTTGTTCCGGGTGCGGGAATAGAACGCCACCACGCCGGTTTCCACCGTGATCCGCCATGCCTCTTCATTCATGAAGCCCACCATCAGCACGCGATCGCTGATGTCATCTTGGATGACGGCCGGGAGCAGACCGTCGAGTTTTTTGAAATCCAAATCCATTGTTAAACCGCCACCTCAGTGTGCTTCGCAAAAGAAAAAGCCCGCCATTGCCTGGCGGGCCCTTCACTCTCTAGAAACAAAAATACAAGATCGCTAGAAAGTCGCCCGCACGAGCACGCCATGCCCGGAATGATGATGATGGCGATGAGCGAAAGCGATCATGAAACTGTGAGTATAGCTTACGCCGCGTCGCAGTGTCTATGCGTCACGGTGTTCGCCGTGTCTACGCGTCGCAGTGTTCTACGCATCGCGGTGTACAGTCGCGGGCGAGAACGCGGGCAGGCAGATGGCCAGATACTCGCAGCCCTCCGCGCCCGGCGTCGAATAGCGGATCCATTCGCCGGGATGCGTGATGATGGCCTGTCCGCCGTTCACTTCGGTTACGCCGCCTTCATGTTCGACGCGCATGGTCCCTTTCAGCACGATGGTGTACTCGATGAACTCCGGCCGCTGCCCGGGCTCACTCCATCCGCCGGGTGACCGCATATGGGCAATCGAGATTCCGGACTCGCCCGTATTCAGATGGCCCACATACTCGTGAATGATCTTGTTCCCCGGCACCGGGATATGCGTCGGCTTTTCGATAAAGGTAGGCATACGGTAACGGTACCGAAATTGCTAGTCCGATTGGTGAGAATTCGCGCCAGAGGAGTCCCGTCCATCATGCCGTCCGCCAAACCGTCCGACAACTTCTGGGACCGGCCTCTCCCAGAGCTGATGGCCGAACTGGCCGCCACGTCCACTGGTCTGGCCACCACGGAGGCTCAAGCGCGGCGCCAGAAGTTCGGCTCCAACAGCTTGGCGGGCGAGTCTCGATTTGCGGTGCTGCTGGGGTTCCTGGGCTTCTTCGTCAACCCGCTGGTGCTAATCCTGCTGGCGGCCAGTGTCCTGTCGATCGTGCTGGGAGATGCCGTCGGCGGCGCCATCATCATTGCGATCGTCCTGCTAAGCGCCAGCCTCAACTTCTATACCGAATTCCAGGCTCGGCACGCGGTGGAGGATATTCGCAAACAGGTGGCCACCACGGCCAGTGTCTTGCGTGAGGGCAAGGAAGTGGCCTTGCCCGTGGCGGAGCTGGTGCCGGGCGACATCATCAAGCTGAACGCTGGAGATCTGATTCCCGCCGATGGACGGTTGCTCGATGTGAAGGATCTGCGGGTGCGCGAATCCGCGCTGACGGGCGAATCGCTGGCCGTGGACAAGGTCGCGGGGGACCTACCTGCGGGCGCCCATTCGATGGCCGACGCCGCCAACAGCGTCTTCCTGGGTACCGCCGTCCAGACCGGCATTGGCACCGCCTTGATCGTCCGCACCGGCAAGACCACGGCCTTTGGAGCGATCGCGCAACGCCTGGCCGCTCAACCCCCAGAGACCGAATTCGCCCGCGGCATCCGCCATTTCGGCCTGATGATCACGCGCGTCATCATGCTGCTGGTGCTGTTTGTGCTGTTGGTGAATCTGGCCCTGCACCGGCCGATGCTCGAATCGTTCCTGTTCTCCGTGGCCTTGGCTGTAGGCATGACGCCGGAGATGATGCCCATGATCATCACCATCACGCTGGCCCAAGGCGCGCGGCGCATGGCCGCGAAAAAGGTGCTGGTGAAGCAGCTTTCGGCCATCGAGGACTTCGGCAGCGTCGAGATCCTGTGCAGCGACAAAACCGGCACGCTGACCGAAGGCGAAATCGTGCTCGACAAACATGTCGATATTGCGGGTCATGACGATGACGAGGTGCTGCGGTATGTCTACGTGAACAGCTACTTCCAAACCGGCATCAACAGTCCGCTTGACGACGCCATCCTGAAGCATGAGCGGCCCGCCATTGTCGAATACGAAAAGGTAGAAGAGATCCCGTTTGACTTCCGCCGCAAGCGCCTCTCGGTCGTCGTGCGCCGCGATGGGGCCAATCGCCTGGTCACCAAAGGTGAGGCTGAAGGCATCTTTGCGATCTGCCAAAGTGTATCGGTGGAAGGTGCCGTGGTGCCCTTTGATGAGGCCCGCCACGCGCAGGCCACGGCGACATTTCAGCAGCTGAGTGGAGACGGCTTCCGCGCCCTGGCCGTCGCCTTCCGCAATCTGGAAGCCGCTCCCAGCTACTCCGCTGACGCCGAGCAGACCATGACGCTGGCTGGCTTCGCGGCATTTCTTGACCCGCCGAAACCGGGCATTCAAGCGGTGCTCGAAACCCTGAAGGGCAATGGTGTCTCTGTGGTGATTCTCACTGGCGACAACCAGTACGTCACCCGCAAGGTGGCGCACGACGTGGGCCTCGCCACCGACAACATCCTCACTGGAGATCAAGTGGACACCATGACCGACGACGCCCTGGCCTATCAAGCCGAGCATGGCGCCATCTTCGCCCGCGTCACCCCGGAGCAGAAGAATCGCGTGATCACCAGCCTGAAGGCTCGCGGCCGGGTGGTGGGCTATATCGGCGATGGCATCAACGATGCGCCGTCGCTGCATACCGCCGATGTCGGCATCTCGGTGATGAACGGCGTCGACGTGGCGAAAGATGCGGCCAAGATTATCCTGCTGGAAAAAGATCTCTCCGTCCTCAACGACGGCGTCATGGAAGGCCGCCGCTGCTTCGCCAACATCATGAAGTACATCCTCATGAGCACCAGTTCCAACTTCGGCAACATGTTCAGCATGGCTGCGGCGGCGCTATTTCTGCCCTTTTTGCCAATGCTGCCGACGCAGATCCTGTTGAACAACTTCCTCTACGACACCTCGCAAGTGGCCGTGCCCGGAGACAACGTCGACGCCGCGTTGCTGCACAAGCCCAAACGCTGGCGCATCGATTTCATCCGGCAATTCATGACGATCATCGGCCCCATCAGCTCGCTCTACGACTTCTTGACCTTCGGCATCCTCCTGTTCCTGTTCAACGCCCACGAAAACCCGGCGCTGTTCCGTACCGGCTGGTTCGTCGAATCGCTGGCGACGCAGACACTGGTGGTGTTCATCATCCGCACGGCAGGAAACCCCTTCACCAGCCGCCCCAGCCGCGGCCTGCTGATCAGCGTCGTCACCGTTTCGCTCACCGGCGCCCTGCTGCCCTACACACCGCTCGGCAGTTGGCTGGGCTTTACCCCGCTGCCCTGGCACCTGATGGGCACCATCGCCTTGCTGGCGGTCACCTATCTCGCACTGGTCCAGGGCGTCAAAACCTGGTTCTACCGGCGGCATGCACTGCTCTAACGCCACCTGCCGGGCAGCGCCGGGCTCCGCCAATGGGCTACGGTGGTAGTTGGCTCTTCTTCTGAACGTCCAAGGATTAGAAAAATCCTTCGGCTCCACCACTCTTTTCCGCGGTATCTCTTTCACCATCTCCGATGGTGACCGCATCGGCTTGATCGGACCCAACGGCTCCGGTAAATCGACGCTGATGCAAACGCTCGCCGGAATCGTTTCGCCGGATTCGGGCGATGTCGCGATTCGCAAGCGCGCCAAGCTGGGCTATGTGGCGCAGGATTCGCAGTTCGCGCCCGGTGAATCGGTCAGCCAGGTGATCAACCGGGCGCTGGAAGCCGTCCACGCGCCGGAACTGGAGCGCGATGCGCGGCGCGAAGAGACGCTGGGCCGTGCGGGCTTTGTCGATGTCGAACAGGAAGCCGCCAAGCTCTCCGGTGGCTGGCGTAAGCGTTTGGCGATCGCCGAAGCGCTAGTAGCCGCCCCCGACATCCTGCTCCTCGACGAACCCACCAACCACCTCGACCTAGCGGGCATCGAATGGCTGGAAGAGCTGCTGCTCGATTCCTCCTTCGCCGCCGTCATCGTCAGCCACGATCGCTACTTTCTCGAAAACGTCGCCACCGTCATGGCCGAGCTCAATCGCGCCTACCCCGACGGCATGCTCCGCGTCACCGGCAACTACAGCACCTTCCTTGAAAAGAAGGGCGAGTATCTGCATGCGCAGGCCAAGCACCAGGACGCGCTCGAGAATCGCGTCAAGACCGAAATGGAATGGCTGCGCCGTGGCCCCAAGGCGCGCACCACCAAGTCGAAAAGCCGTATCGCCAAAGCCCACGAAATGATCGGCGAGTTGAAGGACCTCAACTCGCGCATGCGCACCTCCACCGCCGACATCGACTTCACCGCCTCCGACCGCAAAACCAAGCGTCTCGTCGAGATCGAGGGCCTCTCCCAGACCTTCGGCGACCGGCGCCTGTTCAACGACCTGAATTTCGTGATCACTGCCGGCATGCGCGTCGGCTTGGTGGGTCCCAACGGCGGCGGCAAGACCACGCTGCTGCGCCTGCTCCGTGGCGAGTACGCTGCGCAGACGGGCACCATCAAACGCGCTGAGCAGTTGCGGATTGTCTATTTCGACCAGAACCGGACGCTCGACGGCAAGCAGACCTTGCGCCGGGCGCTTGCTCCTGATGGCGACTCAGTGATCTACCAGGACCGCGTGATCCACGTCGCCAGTTGGGCCTCCCGCTTCCTGTTTGCCAACGACCAACTGAACCAGCCCGTCGAATCACTCTCCGGTGGCGAACGCGCCCGCGTCCTGATCGCTCGCCTGATGCTGGAACCGGCCGACCTGTTGCTGCTCGACGAGCCGACCAACGACCTCGACATCCCGACGCTTGAGATCCTGGAAGAGAGCCTGCTTGAGTTCCCCGGCGCCCTGGTGCTGGTGACGCACGACCGTTACCTACTGGATCGCGTGTCGACCATCGTGCTGGGTCTTGATGGCGAGGGGAATACCGAAGCCTTCGCCGATTTCTCTCAATGGGACGTCTGGCAGAAAAGCGACCGGACTCCCGTCCGCGCCCCGTCGCCCAATGCGGCCGAACTGCCGCCGCTGGTGCCCAACGTCGCCTCGGCACCCAAGAAAAAGCTCTCCTACAAAGACCAGCGCGACTACGAAACTATCGAAGCCCGCATTGCTGTAGCTGAGCAGCTGCTGGAATCGAAGAAAGCCGCGCTGGAAGACCCAGCCATCGTCACCAATCCCACCGCCCTGCAGCAAGCGCTAAAGGACGTCGAGGTGGCCCAACACGCCGCCGAAGAGCTCTTCATGCGTTGGGCGGAGTTGGAAGCGAAGCTTGGCTAGATCGGAGAAGGCGCGGACTCCCAGGTGGCGCAGGCTTCAGTCCGCCCCGAGAAAGTCTTCGGGAAGCCTCTTGTGGCTGCAATATCTACCGGGAACCGGCGGGACTAAAGGTCCCGCTGCAGGCTGAAGCCTGCGCCACACGCTTCACCGGCCGCTGCCCCATTTCAACGCGGGCTTCTCGGCCCTACTTCAGCTGCCCCAACAACGCCCCAATCGCCTCCACCACCACCTGCGGAGCGTCCAGTTCGATGTCGTGGCCGCTTCCGGGAGCCACCACTAACTTGCCGCGGGTGGAAAGGGCGGCGATGTCTTTCTGGGAGGCCACCCAGGGGGCTGGCTCCGGGCGGGAGATCACCACCAGTGGCAGGTCGCCGAAGGTGGTCTCGCGCAGGCCGCTGTAGAGCTTCCACTGCGTATTCAAGGCCAGCACGACATCATCCGCCTTGGAGCTGGAATATAGGCGCCTCATGCCCCACAAATGCACTTCCTGCTGCGCCGGAGAGAGCTTGTCGAACGGAGGCACCACCATCGCCATGCCGCCCGGTGGACGGTAGTTGGTCCGAGTGCTGTTGATCAGGCCGTTCAACTGATCCGGCGTCATCTCGGAGAGCCGCGTGCGTTGGCCCTCCACCATGAAGCTGGTCCAGTTGTGGTGGCTGCTGTCGATCAACACCATTGCCGCCACCCGACTGGGGTGCGCTTTGGTGTAGGCCCGCGCCAGGACACCGCCAAAAGAATGTCCCACCAGGACCAGGGGCCGCGAAGGGGAGGTGATGCTGGCGATCTTGTCGAGATCGGCCAACATGGTGTCCACCGTATATCCCGCCGGTGCGGCATCGCTCCAGGTATCGCCTGCCCGGTCATAGACGCAGGACTTGGTCAACTTGGCGGTACCGCTCTGCAGCATCGAGTAGTGGAACGAGAAGCGCGGCAGTCCATTCAAATAAAGCACCACGGGACCTGAACCCGCGCCCGTGCAGTACAAATGGAGGAGCCGGCCTTCGCCCACATCCACCAATTGCCCCGGCGCCGGTGGCGCCTGTGCCGGTTGCTGCTGTTGCTGCTGCGCCGGTGCGCCAGCCAGCATGGCTCCTGCCAAAGACCAGGCAGCCGCCACCCGAAACAAGTACGGACTCATAAGACTAGTGTAATCTCAGCTCTCCCTCTCTATGGCGGGGCTGGTCGCGAGCCCGGTCCGCGTGCTACCGTTTCTGTCGGATGCCTCGCTCTACGCCGTCGTTTGCCACTGTATATATGCTGATCGCCCTGTGCTTCGCCGGTGGAGCCCGTCCGGCCAGTGCGCAACAGCCGCCGGAGGTTCCACGGCTCGACAGGGTGGAGGCGTTTGGCCTGCGTTGGGGGGTGGTGGCAGCGCCGGAGTGGTCCTTTGCGGATGGCGTATTGCGGCTCCTCAAGGACCGGCAGCCTATTCCCGGACGGCCCCGCAAACCGCAGAACTACGCTTTGGCCGAAACTGAACCCTACCGGAAGGTCACGATTGAAGCCGATCTGCAGCCTGGTGGCAAGTCCCTGGTAATCGTCTATGCCTGGCAGGATGAGAGCCACTTCAACTACGCCCATATATCCTCCGATGCCGCCCGGGCGGTGAACGTGCACAACGGTATTTTTCACGTTTTTGGTGGAGAGCGGGTACGCATTTCACCCCTGGATGGTCCTGGTTCTTTCCCGGTGCGGACGGCCCAGAACGCGGAATCGCCCTGGACCCATGTCAAACTGGCGTGGGACGGCGCCACCGGCCGGGTGGTGGTGGCAGTGGACGGTCGAAAGAGCCCGTCGCTGGAGGCGGTAGACCTCAGCCTCACCCACGGACGGGTGGGTCTCGGGTCATTTAATGAAACTGGTGGCTTTAAAGCTTTTAAAATCAACGCCGAAGGAAAACAGTAAAGCCGTTGCTATCCGATGCCTCCGCCGATATGACGGACATACGGCACGGGCAAGAGTAGTATTGCCAGTACTAAACGACCTATTCTCATCGGCGATTTCTCCCGTCCTCCCTCTTGACACACCTTAGTACTTGCCCTAAGCTAGGTTTGGCTCGGGAGGATTCCGTGTTCGCATGGAACTCAGCGAGAAATTACAAGGAGCAGAATCAGCGAATGAAAATCACCAAAATCCTGGCTGGCGCACTGTTGTTGACCGGCAGTATGTTTGCAGCCACCATCACGTCCACATCGGGTCCCGAAGGCAGCTACGGTAACGCCGGCGCTTCCGTCGTTATCGGTACCGCCTCAGCCGCAACCGAGTCGGTCCGCGTGACCTCCAAAGAAGGTAGCGCTTCCAGCAGCGCGACCAAAGAAGCCAATGGCTACGAGTGGGTCCTCAGCTGGAACGTTGACCCCACCCTGTCCTGGAGCTACACCACCATCACCAACGGCTTCCAGTCGGTGGATTTCTTCATCCCCGTCGTCGGCGGCAGCTACGACCAGATCTTCAACTCGGGTGGCTATGCCATCACCGGCACGAAGAACAGCGCTGGCGCTGGCATCACCGGCTTCAAGGTTGAAGCGATCGTCCCCTACAACACGACCATCGTGCCCCAGGGCTTGGTCACCGTTCCCAACACCACTGGCGTGAAGGGTTCGCTGAGCAAGAGCGACGACAACACCAACAGCGGTGGTATCGGACCGTTCGTTCCGTTCGGCCCCTCCCCGGCCGTCACGGGCATGATGGGCGTCCGTGTTTCGTTCACTGCCATCCTCTCCAAGGGTGACCAGCTGAGCCTGAACGGCACCCTGACGATCGAGAAGGAAACCCCCCCCGTGCCCGAGCCGGCCACCTTCGGCCTCATCGGTGCGGCGCTCGTCGGCCTGGGCGTCTTCGCCCGTCGCCGCGCGTAGTTCTTACCTTCAAGGTCTAGTAGTTCAATCCCGAAGGGGCTCGCCGAAAGGCGGGCCCTTTTTGGCGTTTAGGCGACTGCCCGCACGTTCCAGCACACCAACGCCGCTCACAGAGCCGCGACAGAATGGAGCGGAGTGCCCTCACACCAGCGCCGAACCGAGCCCCGACCTGCAGGAGGGGCCCGCCCGCTCAATCATCGGCGTGCCTGGTGTGCGGACCGATTCCCCGCTGGTCAGCGGCACTGCTCAACTGGAATCGGCCCCTCCTGCGGTCGGGGCTCGGTCCGAACGGGCACCACCAGGGGTGAGCCTCCCTTTGGGCTCTACCTTGCCCCGCCCGCCCGCCGGCGGGGTTTGTCATCCAGGGCCTCTACAGCGGCTGGTGTGGCCGTGGCCGCGGGCTTGCGCAGCGCGGCCAGGGATGATTTCAGCGCCGCCATGATATCGATCACCGGAGCCAGTTCCTGCTCCTGCGGAGCCGCCACCACCTCTTTGCCGGCGATCTTGGCGTCGATCATGCCGCGGAGCGTCTCCCGGTAGTTGTCCTTGTACTTGGCATACTCAAACGGCCCGGACAAGGCGTCGACCAACGTCTGGGCCATCTTGAGCTCCTTGTCGTTGATCAGGTCCTCGTTGATGCGGAACTCGTCGCTGGCCCGTACCTCGTCGCGGTAGTACATCGTGTGCAGGATCATGCCGTACTTGCCGGGCCGCAGCACGACGATGTGCTCGCGGTTGTGCATGGTCAGCTTGGCGATGGCGTAGTGGCTGGAGCGGCGCATCGCCTCCACCAGCAGCGTGTAGGGCTTCTCGCCCGCTTCGTCGGGCTGGATGTAGTAGCTCTGTTCCAGGATGACGGGGTCCACTTCGTCGGTCTTGACGAACTCCAGAATCTCCATCACCTTGGCGGTCTTGGGCTGGATCTTCTTGATGTCCTCATCCTCGATGATGACGTAGCGGTCCTTTTCGTACTCAAAGCCCTTCACCAGCTCACTGCGCGGCACGGGCTTGTCGTCGGCGATCGAGTAGAGCACCTGCTTGATGCGCGACCCCGTGGGCCGGTGCAGTTGATTGAAACTCACCGTCTCCGGCCGCGCCGCCGCCACCAGCTTAACGGGAAGCGAGACCAGTCCAAAGGTGATGTGACCTTTCCAGATGGTGGAAGCCATAACGGATAGCTTATCGTCAACCGGCACCCGGCGGCATAGGCACCCCTTGGAGGGTTGGCGCGGCTGATGGTCCGATGCCGGGCAAGAGGAGCCTCATGTCAGACGCGTTGCGCTGAAGGTGTGCATGCACCTACAATAGGAGAGTCTGAAGAAGGAGGCCTATGCAGTCCATTGATCGGCTGGCGTTTATGGGACCGCTCGGCGTGCCCGAGTTGCTCATTATTCTCGCCGTCGCCGTACTTCTATTCGGCGGCCGTAAGATCCCCGAGGTGGCCAAGGGCTTGGGCGAAGGCATCAAGAACTTTAAGAACGCCCTCAAGAGCGAAGACAAACCCGAGGAAAAGAAGCAGGCATAAGGCTTCCCGGTGCCGCCCGCAGTACCAAGTGGCAGCCCGTATTCGGTTTCAAGCAAACAAAAACCCCGCGACATTCCCGTAAAGGGAGCTGCGGGGTTTTGCTATTTGGAGCAGTCTATCGAGCGACGTGAGCACCGGCCCGGCTGGAGTGCCAGGCCCTGGTGTCAGTTAAGCCTACGCCTTCTTGGCAGCCTTCGGCGCCTTCGGCGGCACGATGGCATCTTTGAGAGCCTTGGCGACGCGGAACTTCACCACCTTCTTGGCGGGGATCTTGATCGCCGCGCCCGTGGCGGGGTTGCGGCCCATGCGCGCCTTGGTCTCGCGGCGGACCAGCTTGCCAATGCCCGGAACGACGAACTCGCCGTTCTTCTTGGTTTCCTTCACGGCCAGATCTGAGATGCTGGTCAGGAAAGCCTTCGTCTGGGCTTTCGTCATTCCGTTGGTGTCGGCCAATGCGGATACCAACTGCGCTTGTGTCATTCTTTCGGCCATATTTCTCCTTTACCGATTCTCCCGTGGACTTCAACTGAAGAAGTCCGAATTCGTCCCCATCATACAGGCCCCGATAGGCCCTGTAAAGGGAGAAAAGCCCTAAAAAGAGCCATTTTCCGGGCTTTTCAGCATGAAATCCACAAAAACATTTCAAAACGAGAATGTTTTAGGGGTTACCCGGCCTTGAGGGCCGTCCTCAGGCCCGAACCGTGGGGCGAACCTGCTCCGCGGAGGCCCTAATGGCGCATCCCTCCAGGTGGTCATTCACCAGACCCATGGCCTGCATGAAGGCGTAGATCGTCGTTGGCCCGACAAACTTCCACCCGCGGCGCTTGAGGTCCTTGGACAGCGCCACCACTTCCGGGCAAGTGGTGATCTTCGCCAGTTCCGCATGGGTGAACCGGGTGGGGCGCGATGACGGCGCCGGTTCATACCGCCAGAAGTAGCGGGACAAGGAGCCGAACTCCCCGGCCAGCTCCACCGCCCGGGCCGCGTTGTTGATGGTGGCTTCGATCTTGCCGCGGTGCCGGACAATGCCCGTGTCGGCCAGCAGGCGCTCCACGTCAGCCTCACCAAACTGGGCGACGCGCTGAAACTCAAAGTTGGCGAAGGCTTGGCGGAAGTGGGGGCGCTTGCGGAGGATGGTCAACCAGCTGAGGCCGGACTGGAAGCCTTCCAGGCAAATCTTCTCAAACAGCCGGCGGTCGTCAGTGACCGGGAAACCCCACTCCTGGTCGTGATAGTCGACATAGAGCGGCTCCGCGGCGCACCACCAGCACCGCGGCTGGCCATCCGGCGCGAGAAAGAGCTTGTCTTCCGTCATGCGGCCACCGTGTCCAGTTGCGCGAGATTCAGATCAGGGTGGCGCAGGCTTTCAGCCTGCAGGCGGGCTTCCGTCCGCCCCGAGTGAGTGCTCGGACACAGAATCTTGTTCGGGTCGGCCGCATGCCGTAAACCGGCGGGACTGAAGGTCCCGCTGCAGGTTGAAAGCCTGCGCCACCGGCTGACCCGCAACAGTTGCCGACCCATGGCGCTACCCGCGCGCCTTGGCGGCCTTGGGCTCCGGCTCATGCTCGATGTTGGGCGACATGCCGGGGGCGGGCAGGCCCAGCTTCAAACGGACTTCGGCGTCGATGGCGGCGCACATGTCCGGGTTGTCTTTCAGGAACTGGCGGACATTCTCGCGGCCCTGGCCGATGCGATCGCCCTTGTAGCTGAACCAGGAGCCGCTCTTGTCGACGATGTTCTGCGCCACCCCCAGGTCCAGCAGATCGCCCTCTTTGGAGATGCCTTCGCCGTAGAGAATGTCGAACTCAGCTTCGCGGAACGGCGGAGCCACCTTGTTCTTGACCACCTTCAGCTTGGTGCGGTTGCCGCTGACTACTTCGCCTTCCTTGATGGCGGCTATGCGGCGGATGTCGACGCGGACGGAGGAGTAGAACTTCAGCGCGCGGCCGCCGGACGTGGTTTCCGGGCTGCCAAACATGACGCCGATCTTCTCGCGAATCTGGTTGATAAAGACCAGGCAGGTGTTCGACTTCGACACCGTGCCGGTGAGCTTGCGCATTGCCTGCGACATCAGACGCGCCTGGATGCCCACAAAGGCATCACCCATTTCGCCATCGAGTTCGGCTTTGGGCACCAGCGCGGCGACGGAGTCGACCACCAGGATGTCGATCGAGCCCGAGCTGATCAGCGAATTGGTGATCTCGAGCGCCTGTTCGGCATAATCCGGCTGCGAAACCAGCAGGTTGTCGATATCGACGCCCAACTTCTGGGCATAGCCGGGGTCGAGAGCGTGTTCGACGTCGATAAACGCCGCCATGCCGCCGGCCTTCTGCGCCTGGGCTACCAGCTGCAGGGCGATGGTGGTCTTACCGGACGATTCCGGCCCGAAGATCTCGCAAATGCGGCCGCGCGGGAAGCCGCCGACGCCCAGTGCATAGTCCACCGAGATGGAGCCGGTGGAGATCGCCGCCACCGGCTGCACCGCGTCCTTGGAGCCCAGCCGGACAATGGAGCCCTTGCCATACTGCTTTTCAAGCTGTCCGAGTACGTTGGTCAGATTGCGGTCGCGCTCTTTGCTGTCGTTGGTTGCCATGGCCTCTGTATGTTCGCCGTTTCTTCGCTATTTGTCAAGATCCACGCCGCGCCGTCACTCCGGGTGGAGGGGCGCGGCTTATGACAAGTTTGACCGAGCGGTGAGGCGGAGCGCAAGGCGCCCGGGGTTACTTCACCAGGAAGGTGGCGCTCAGCGAGACGGTGGCCTTTAAGCCGGCAAAGGAGATGAACTCCTGCACCGACTGGATGTCGCCCAACACCGCCGCGGTGCCATCGGCGGCGGTCATGGTGGCCACCAGCGCCTGCGCGCGAGTTTTGGCTTGCTTGGCGAGATCGGCCAGCACGGCGGCCCGCTTGTCATCATTCAGCGCCGCCACCCGGGCGTAGGTGGACACAATACTAACGGCGGAGTTCTGCTGGGTGCTGTTGACCTTGGCCAGCTTGGTGTAGAAGTCGCCAAAGCCGCTCACCGGGACGTCGATGTCAAACGAGTAGTAGGGGTAGATGGCCGTGGTGGTGGAGGAGGATTGATAGCCGACATCCACCAGGTCGTCCTTGCTGACCGCGATCTGATTGCTGGCGAGTACGCCGACCACATCGTCGACGGAGCGGTTCACGTCCAGGTAGCGGAACCGGATGCGGAGCGAATCGGCCGGGGCATTGACGTCCTGCGAAATGGTAACCGTCACCGTGCGGGGCGTGGTGACCACGGTGGACTGCGCCGCGGCCGGACCTGCCGAAACGAGTGCGGCCGCGAGGACCGCGATGAAGCAAATGGCGCGAGAGGGACAAAGGGTGTGGACAAACTGCTGCATAGTTCGATGGTAGGGCTGGTTGATCGTCACGGCAATCCTGTCTCCAGGGGACGCTTACGGATTCGGGGCCGGATGCTCAGGACACAATGCCTGCCGGCTGCGCAACGCCTCTGTGTCGATAAAGATTAAACCCGACCGGGCGGCCTCAGTTGCGGCACTGCGGGCGTGGCCCCAGAATTCACAGGCCCGGGGCAGATCGCGACGCTGCTGGGCGCGGTCGCCCTCGATCAGGGCCGAAAGTGCTTGGTCGGCCGGCGGAGCGTCCTTGGCCGCCAAGGCGCGCCAGTGCGGCGCCTCCTGGTCGAGCCCCGCCCAATCCTCCGCCTTCCAAAGGCTCCGGGCCAGACCGCGCAGCACCGCCAGCTGGGCCGCGGGTTGGAACTCGGCGGCATTGAGAGCGGCCAGAGTGCGCAGTTGCTCCGCGGCGCTGCGGAACCCAGTGGCGGCGGCAGCGTAATCCTTAGCCTCCAAATCCAGCTCCCCGACGGCGGCCAGATCCAGCGCCAACTCGCGCCGGGCCGCGGACTGGGACGGTTGGGCCTGGAGGCGCTTCTCCCCGTAGCGGATCGCCTGCGCCAGGGCGTGGCGGCGCGCCTCCGCCCGGACCGCGGGTAGCGCCGCTTGTGAGCGATAGGCCAGCGCCAGATTCCGCCAGCTGCTGTCGCTGCCACCGCTCAGCTTCTGCTCCTGTTCCCAGTAGCGCGTGGCGTGGGTGAGGTTGGACAGCTTGCCGCCGGGCAGCAGTAGGTAGCGGGCAAAGTAGTAAAGCCCGGCGCCACGCAACACCGAGACATCCCGCGGCCGGCCCTTCAGCCAGCGGACCCAGGAGCCTTCCCAGCGGGCGATGGCCGCCGCGGCCACCGGTTGACCCAGGCGTTGGGTGAGCAGCCAGTGATCGAGATGCGCCTCCGCCAACCGCTGCTCAGCGTCCGGCTTCACTCGGGTCTGCTCAATCAAACGAGTGCGGACGGCGATCTCTTTTTGGCGCAGGTTCCAGGCCTCCTGCAGCTCACCTGGCTTGGAGCTGTCGGCCCCGATCAAACCCGCCAGACCGGCGTAGGTGTCGGCTAACAGCTCACCAATGCGGGCATCGGCGGAGTCGTCCTCATCCCATTGCTCAATGGTGGCAACGGTTTGCCGGAGGATGCCGGCGGTGGCGGCAGTGGCGCCGGGCAGGTCTCGAATGGCGCGATAGGTGCCGTCGATGGTGGCATGGCTGAGGTCGAGCACCTCGGCCAGCCGGGCGTCGGCGGCGTCGCGTTGCTGCAGCGTGGCCAAGCGGCTGGCTACGGCCTGGTCTCGGGCGCGCTCCGCCGCACGCCGGGCTTGCGCCTGTTGCAGGGCGGTCTGTTCGGCCTGCTGCTGGCTGGCCAACGCGGCTTCCTTCTGGCTGGTGGCCCGCATCGCATGCCATCCCGCGATCAATGCGATCAGCACCGCCACGGCCAACACCGCTGCCGCACCCATCCACACGGGCCGGTACTGTTGGGCAAGGCCTCGCCAATCGGAAGACGCCGGGGTGGGCGCCGGGGCCGCGGCATCGCCCGAAAGGAATCGTTCCAGTTCATCCGCGAAGGTGGACGCTGCTTCGTAACGGAGCACCGGATCCGGGTGGGTGGCGCGCTCCAGGATCCGTTGCAGCGGGCGGGGCAGGTCGCAATCAGGCAAGGCCCACGTCTCGGCCTCGAGCAGCAGATGCCGCTCCGGCAGTTCCGCCCAGGGGTGCGCCGCCTGGCCGGTGAACAGCTCAAAGGCGATCACGCCCAGTGAGTAAACATCAGACGAAGCGGTGGCCTCCTGATCCAGAAGCTGTTCCGGGCTGGCGTACTCGATACTGGGCGCGGCAGTGGAGATCACCGGTGCGTCCGCGTCGCTGATCTCCTCGGTTTCCAGGCGCGCCAAACCAAACTCCAGCAGCTTGGGTTGGCCGTCTTCGGTCACCAGGATGCGGCTGGGCTGTAGGTCGAGATGCAGGACCAGTTGGCGATGCGCAAACTGGACCGCGCGCGCCACTTCCACCATCAGCTCAATACGGCGGGTGAGGGACCCTTGGGTCCACTGGGTGATCGGGGTGCCTTCGACGGATTCGAGCACAAAATAGGCGTTGCCACCGGGGCCCATGCCGGCGTCAATTAGCTCCGCGATGGCGGGGTGTTGCAGGCGGGCCAGCAGCCGGATCTCCCGGGCAAATTGGCGGCGCAACTCGGGGTCCACCAGCGAGACGGGGACAAACTTCACCACCACCTGCCGCGTCCGCCCGCCTTCAGTGCCCTCCGCCAGCCAAGCCGTCCCCAGCGGCCCAGCATCCAGCTCCCGCACGAGATGCCACTCCCCAAACGGATCGCCCGGCCGCAGCTTGGCCGCATGCCCCGCGTGATCCGCAAGACCGTGAGGCGTCGGCTCCCAGCCCGAATCCGACGCCGCAGTCGCCACCACGGCCTGTTCCAGCCCGCGAAGCTGAGTGTCAGCCCCCACGGCAGGCGTCAATAGCGCCGCAACGGCGGTCTCCAACCGCTCCCACTGATCTGGGCTCACGGAAGGTCCTGCACGAGTGATAGGGTCGACACGAACACTCCCTGGTATCGGAGGGAATGGGCGATGACTACAGGGTGGCGCTGGCTACAGGGTGGCGCTGACTACAGGGTGGTGCTGCGGACGGGGGGCAGCGGTTGAGGGGCGGGCCAGGAAACCACCACCAAGCCCGGTATCTTCTCGAAATGACGAGTGTTGCAAGTGGCCACCGCGTATCCGCGCTCCAGCGCAATCACTCCGATCAAAAGATCATCGAAAGGGATGACTATACCTCGACGCGCCGATTCGGCTCCGATCTTACCAGCCAGTTCCGCCGTCTCTGCACGGATTGGATAGACCGGTACAGCTGCTTTCAGATCATCAAGGAACTCGCGCCGGGTTCGGTAACGCTCAGGAGTTGTGGCCCGGTGGATCCCGTGGGCCAGTTCGGCCACGCTAATCGCTGAAAGGGCAATCTCACAATCGCCGAATCGAGCCGCCAACTGCCGCAGGAGCTCCGTCGCATTGAGTCGTCGCAGCTCAGCTTCAATGGCGACGCTGGAATCGAGAACTACTCCCAGGAGGGCGGATTCCACGGCTGGCTCCGTTCCCTGATCCCTTCGGCCACGTCTTCCGCGAAACCCTCATCGGGCACGGTGGCGGCGCCACGGGCTTCGGACAAGGCGATGCATTCGGAGATCAAACGGCCCTTGACCGGAGAGTGCGTCTCGAACGGTGAATGGATGACGGCCACGGGGCGATGATCCTGCTCGATGATGATCTCGGCACCCGCCTGCACTTTGCCCAGGGCGGCATGGACGTCGCCGGTGAGTTCGGCTTCGCTCATATGTAGAGTCGCCATGAGTTCCATTATGACGCGCCGCAGCTCGTGGAACCAATGCGCCTCAGACCGAGCCCCGACTTGCAGGAGGGGCCTTTCCCACTGAACTGGTATGCTGACCAACGCAGGGCGCTGGTCCCGAGTCGAAATTCACCGCCAGCGAGTGCTGATGTGCGTTTTGAGAGCAGACCGCTCCTGCTGGTCGCGGCTCGGTCTGCACGATTAATGGGAAGCTAGCTTAAGCCCGAAACTCGCGGACCATCTGCACGCAAGCCTTCACGGCTTCTACCGGAGTCTCCGGCAGGATGCCGTGGCCCAGGTTGAAGATGTGGCCCGGGCGGGTGCCCGTGCGTTTCAGCTGTTCGTGGACCTTCGCCTTCAATTCCGGCAAGGGGGCGAACAGGGCGGCCGGGTCCAGGTTGCCTTGGACGGCCGAGCGGTAGCTGATGTCCATCCAGGCTTGGTCGATGTTGATGCGCCAGTCGACGCCCATCACATCGCCGCCCGCGGCATGGAGTTCCTTGAAGAAGCCCGCGACGCCGGTGCCGAAGTGGATCACCGGGACGTTGGACGTCCGGATGCGCTCGATCAGGGCGCGGGAATACGGAGCGACGAAGCGGACGTAATCGTCCGGACCGAGAGCGCCCACCCAGCTATCAAATACCTGGATCGCCTTGGCACCCGCCGCCACCTTCATCAGCGCGAACGGTCCCAACACGTCCACCAGCTTACACATCAGCCGACGCCACTACGTCTCGTTGCGGTACATCATCTGCTTGGTGCGCAGGAAGGTGCGGGAGGGGCCACCTTCGATCATGTAGCTAGCCAGCG
>JAPKYZ010000009.1:33072-62256 GCA_026394055.1 Acidobacteriota bacterium | reverse complement strand
CCTGCAATCCTGACCGGCAAGGCGCGCCCGCGCCCCCACCGGCTCAGACCATCTACGATCCAAACCCACCAACGCCCCCGGCGCGGGTTTATTTTAAGCCTCTGGCTTGGGTTCTCACACAGACTCTGACGCATGGGGCTTGTTCGGTGATGCAGGAAAGCCCCAAGCTCACGCATGGGGCTGAAAGATGCGGCTCTGCCGAGTTTGAAAAAATGGGCTTAGTGACCAGAAAAGAAAAAGTCGCCCCGGGAGATCACTTCTACGGGACCCGTCAGATAGAGCGTCCCATCCTGCCGTAGCTCCAGCGGCCCAGCTTCAGTGAGCACCGTCAGCGGTGGCTCCACCAAGCCCCGGTGCATGGCGGCGAAGGCAGCCCCCGTGGAGCCGGTGCCGCTGCTCTTGGTCCAGCCCGCCCCGCGCTCGTAGAAGCGGGCTTGCACGGTGTTGCGGTCGATGGCGCGGACGAAGGAGATGTTGGAGCGGTTGGGCCAGCGCGGGTCGCATTCGAGGTGCCGGCCCAGGTCCACCCAGTTTTCCGGGATCTCATCGCAGACCAGGGCGCATTGCGGGTTGCCCACCCACATCACCACCGCCGGGTAACCGGCCAGCGTTGTCTCTTCGCGAACCTCCGGCAGGCCCATGTCCATCTCGAACTGGTAGCGGTGGCCATCGCGGTGCATCAGGCGGAGATGCTTCTCCCCGGCGCCGGTGTGGATGACGACGTTTTCGCTGGCAATCCCGGCCTCGACCAGCAAGGCGGCGGCGCAGCGGGTGCCGTTGCCCGAGATCTCGGCGTCGCTGCCGTCGGAGTTGATCAACCGGATGGCGGGCAGGCTCCGCTCCACCAGAATCCAACCATCGGCGCCCACACCGGCGTTGCGGTCACAGATTGCAATGGCCGCCGCGCGGAGGTTGAGATCGGCGGGTACTTGGTCGTTCCAAGTGAGGATGAAGTCGTTGAGTGCGCCGTGGGCTTTGGTGAAGGGGATGGTCATTTGGGCTCAATAAAATCGGACTTGCGGCGGAATATTTCCAGCGCCGCTTGGCCAGGTACTTCGACGATTCTGACACACTCGAGCTTCTGGCTCCGCGCCATATTTGAGACTCTGTCTCCGGCGCGGGCGATCACCCACTTAGCCCGCAAGAATAAGTCCGGACGGGCGAGAGTGGCGTCGAAGATCAGGCCATTGCCCTCGTGATAGCAGTTGCGGAAGGGAATGCCGGAGGTGCGGAGGATGCCGGAGAGATCGCCAAAGGAGACCATCAGTTGATCCCCGCGCCGGTATTCATTGCGCAGGAAGTCGCGCGCGCCCGTGGTCCACAACCGGCGGGCGGCGGAGTTGACCTGAGCCTCTTTCCACACCACCCAGTTGTCCTGCCGCGGGTACGCCACCCAGGGGGCGATCGAGAGCAGCAGCGTCACCATCAGCGCCGCCGCGCGCCACGGGATCACGGAAACCAAGCCGGCCGCGCAGAAGGCCGCCAGCGGCAGGATGGCCAGGCCATAGCGCGTGTTGTAGTAACTGTTCGGCCACAAGCCGGGCACAAAGATGGGCGTGCCGCCCGAATGGACGCTCGACACATAGAACAGCGGCACGGTGGCCAGCAGCAGAAAGCCCCAACCGGTGCGCTTCATGACGACCCCGATCAGTCCCAATCCAGCAGCGATCAACACGCCCCAACCGGCGCAGAGCTCGGCGGCGGTGCGCACTTGCAGGAAGGCTAACTGCCAGTCGCCGCGGCCGGGGTAGGGCTTGTCGCCCTGGATCGCCATGGCCGAATAGGGGCCGTTGTAGAACTCAAGCCAGCTGGAATAGAACCAGCGATTGTGGACCAGCCAGTAACTGGGTCCCAGTCCAGCCACCAGGCAGAAAGTGAGAAACGGCCCCCAGCGCCGCCCAGAGATCGCAATGGCTAAAGCCGCCACCGGCAGCAACACCCAACCGTCATACCGGACCAGTGTGCCCGCGCATCCGGCCAGGCCCGCCAGCACCACCGCCACCCATTTGCCCGATTGCGCAAACCAGACCACCGCCGCCGCCAGCCCAATTTCGCAGGCAAAGAAGAGCGGCTCCGTCATCGGAGCAGAAGACAGATACAGCAGATTCGGGTTCAGCACCAGCGCCAGCGCCGCCGCTGCTCCTGCCGCTTCCGACTTGAAGCTCATACGGGCCAGCGCAAAGGCGAACAGTGCGGCCACCACCAGACACACACCGCTGGTGATGGTCCCGGCGAGTCCCGATTGCCAGAACTGATCAATGCGGGCGAGCGGGATCAGCAGCCAATGCAGCAGGGGCAGCCAGACGGTGCCGATCTGCTCGTACCCGGGGGTCTTGGAATCAACAATGCGGCGCGCGATGTTGAGGTGCGCCTCCGCATCGCCATACCAGAGAGACTGGCCTTGGTGGTGGAACCACCAGCCGCTCAGTGCCGTGATCGTGGCTAGGGCTGCGGTCAGCAGCGCGAGGGTGCCCTTAGAAGTGGGTGAATTCTTTGAACTGGCTGTAGCGCGCGTCGATTTCTTCGCGCGTGAGCGTGCGGAAGCGGTCAACTCCGAACCTCTCGCAGCAGTAGCTGCCCATCACGGAGCCGTACACCACGGCCCGGTTCAATTCCTTCTTGTCGAAGTCCGACGCCGGGTCGAAGCCGATACCGGCCAGATAGCCAAAGAAGCCGCCGGCGAAGCAGTCGCCCGCACCGGTGGGGTCGAACAAGGAATCCAGCGGAAAGGCCGGCGCCACAAAGTAGTGGTCCGCCCGGTAGATGGCCGCACCGTCGCCGCCGCGCTTGATGATCAGCGTCTTGGGACCCATGGCCAGAATCTTCTCGGCGGACTTGCGCAGGTTCTTCTCGCCCGACAGCATGTGCGCTTCTTCGTCGTTGATGACCAGCACGTCCCATTCGGCGATGGTCTTCAGCAGTTCTTCGCGCGCGATATCGATCCACAAGTTCATGGTGTCACCACCGGTGAGCTTTGGCGACTTCATCTGTGCGCGCACCTGCCGTTGCAGCGTCGGTTGGATGTTGCCCAGCAGCAGGTAATCTTCGTCCTGATAGTGCGCCGGCAGCTTCGGGTCAAACGTTTCGAACACGTTCAGATCGGTCCGCAGCGTGCGGCGCTGGTTCATGTTCTCGAAGTACTCGCCCTGCCAGAAGAACGTGAGGCCGTCGGCGCGTTCGAGGCCCGCCGTGTCGATGCCGCGGCCGGTGAGCAGTTGGTGGTCTTCTTCGGCGAAGTCATGCCCCACCACGCCCACAATCCGGACGGGCGTAAAGTAGCTGGCGGCCAGCGAGATATAGGTGCACGCGCCACCGAGCATCCGCTCGACACTGCCATGCGGCGTCACGACGCCATCATAAGCCACACTACCGACGACAACCAGGGACATCAGGGGATTCCTTTCAAACGCTCACGGTGCCCGGCGAGAGCGCCGGTGGAGAGACAGTGGTCCCGCTCTAAAGCCAAGATCCACCTTTCTTTAGGCTACGGGATGAAATGCGGAACCGTCAACAGTCAGCCCTTGGGGTTCGCGCGATGCGGCCAATTGCTTCCGCAGCGCTGGAAGCAACAAGCAACTGCCGCTTCCCTCACTTCCCGCCACGCGTGGTCCAATCGAAAAAGGTTATCTGGATGGCGATCAATCTACCGCAAGGTGTGCAAGTGCAAGCGCCCGTTATCGAATGGCTGCTTGACTCCGACCCTTCCATCCGCTGGCAGGTGATGCGGGATTTGATCGGCGCGCCGGGCGAGCAGGTCTCGGAGGAGCGCGCCAAAGTTGCCGCTGAGGGCGTTGGCGCGAAGCTGCTTTCTCTCCAAGGAGCCGACGGACGGTGGGGCGGTGCGGCCTGGAATCGCGGGTGGGATTCGACCATGCACGTGGTGATGCTGCTGCGGGACTTGGGTCTTGATCCCGCCAGCGGCCCCGCGCGCCGTGCGGTGAACCTCGTCCGTGACCGGGTCAGCTGGAAGGGATGTGGCCCGCCGGTGTGCGACAGCAATGCCTTTTTCGAAGGTGAACTGGAGCCCTGTATCAATGCCCAAGTCGCGGCCGTTGGCGCCTACTTTAGCCAAGATGTCGCGAGCATCATCGCCCGTCTCCTGGCTGAACAGCTGCCCGACGGCGGTTGGAACTGCGAGGCCGCCAACGGGTCAACACGTTCGTCCTTTAACACCACGATCTGCGTGCTCGAAGCGTTGCTGGCCTATGAACGTTCGGCTGGAGATAGTTCGGCGGTGACGGAAGCTCGTCTCCGCGGGCAGACGTACCTTCTCGAGCGGCGCCTCTTCCATCGCCTCTCGACCGGCGAGGTGATTGAACGCGATCGCAAAGGCGGAGCTGCCTGGACGAGTTTTGCCTTCCCGACGTGGTGGCACTACGACGTGCTGCGAGGGCTCGATTATCTGCGCAGTGCGGGCGTGGCCTACGACGAACGGATGGTCGAGGCGATCAAACTGGTGGCATCGAAACGCGACCGCGATGGACGTTGGCCGCTCGAGACCCGGTATCCGGGCGTGATGCCGGTCGAGCTGGACGCGGGTGTGGGCCACCCGAGCCGGTGGAATACCTTGCGCGCCATCCGTGTCCTGAACTGGTTTCGACGCGAACCAGAGTAGCTTCGCGCCATTACCCAACCGGAAGCTGTCTTGACGGCTGGACCCAGCGGGGCCCCTCGCCTACATACCCAGGGCCTAGTTCCGCGCCCGGACCAGCACCTTGTCGACGTAGGCCAGCACCACTTCGCCGGTCTGCTTCTTCACCGTGGTTTCATACGTCACCACGCCCCGGCCTTCGCCCCGAGCTTCCAGCTCCACGACGCGTTTGTGGGCGGTGATGGTGTCGCCCAGGAAGGTAGGGCGGACGAAGCGCAGTTTGTCCAGGCCGTAGAAGGCCAGCACGGTGCCTTCGGTCAAGTTGAGTTGGGTCATCAGGCCGACGGAGTAGCTGAAGATCATGGCTCCGTGGGCGATGCGCTGCCCGAAGGGTGAAGCGGCGGCCTTCACCGCGTCGACGTGCAGATAGGTGTAGTCACCGGTGAGCCCGGCGAACTGGACGACGTCGGCCTCGGTGATGGTGCGGGACCGGGTGGTCCATTCCTGGCCGATATTGAAGTCTTCAAAATAGAGCGACACTGCTTGGTTCTCCTGGTCCGGTTCTCGCGCTGGCCACCGGCGGCTGATGCCTCCGGCATCATACGATGATTGAAGCCGCCCATGGACGCACTGCCGCCGATCATTCAGAAAGTTTTGCCGGTGGTGCCCGCCTATGCCGTCGAAGTGGCGTGCTACATCGCACTGGCGATGGGTGTTTGGGCGAAGCTGCCCGCGCGCTGGCTGACCGTGGCTCTTCCGGCGGCGGCCTTGCTCTCGTATGCGGTGCTGCCGCAGGCGCATGACCTTTGGTGGCAGCTGCTGGGCCTGGTACTGATTCCGTCGCTGTGGTTTGCGGTGCTGCCGCGGAACCGGTGGCTGGATCTCGCGTTCATTGCGGCCATGGCTCTAGTGATGCTCTCGCCGGGCTTCAATGGTCTTTATGCCGCTTCGAAGGCGGATGCGTTGGGTAAGGCGATGTGGGTGCGGACCGGCATGATCGTGGTGCTCTATCTGGGCAAGGAGCCCGGCCTGAACTTTGGCTTCTGGCCCACGCGTGAGGAGTGGCGGATTGGCGCCCGAGAGTTTCTCTACCTGCTGCCGGTGGTCGGGCTGGTGGGCATCCTGATCTCTTACTGGAAGCTGCCGGCGAATCCGGACTGGGTCAAGAATGCCCTGAGCGGATTGGGCATGTTCATTGGCTCTCTGTGGTTTGTCGCCCTGTGGGAGGAGTTCTTCTTCCGGGGCCTGATCCAGCGGTGGCTGGGCTTGCCGGTGGCGGCGGTGTTGTTCGGGCTGGCGCATCTGCCCTTTCGCGGCTTTCCGAACTGGAAGTTCGCGCTGCTGGCGATGTGCGCCGGGGTCTTTTATGGGCGGGCGTTCCGGGCGGCAGGGTCCGTGCGGGCGGGCATGGTGACCCACGCGTTGACCAATGCCACGTGGGTCTTTTTGATGGGCAAGGTTTAAGACGCTAGATCTTATCGAGCCACTTGCCTACGGGCGCCCGCTGTGGCGCCTGCTCCAACTGATTGAGCAACCCTTCAACGCTCGAATCCGTGAGCACCAGTTCCCGGTGGACCGGCTTCAGCAGACCTTCCGCTACGGCATGGTCAAACAGGGCCAACAGCGCGTCGAAGTAGCCGCTCACGTTGAGCAGCCCCACGGGCTTCGAGTGCATCCCCAGCTGCGCCCAGGTGAGGATCTCGCACAACTCATCAAACGTCCCAAAGCCGCCGGGCAGGGCTACGAAGGCATCGGACAGCTCGGCCATCAAGGCCTTGCGTTGATGCATCGATTCGACGACGTGCAGCTGGGAGAGCCCCAAGTGAGCCACTTCCTTTTCCACCAGCAGGCGCGGCATCACACCGGTGACCTCGCCGCCAGCGGACAAGCAGGCGTCGGCGGCAATGCCCATTAGGCCGACGTTCGCCCCGCCATAGACCAGCCCGAAACCGCGCTGCGCCAGCTCGAGTCCCAGACTCGAAGCCGCCTGCGCGTACTCCGGCCGCCGCCCGGCGCTTGAGCCGCAGAACAGGCAGACGCGCCACCGATCACTCTTCACCAACTGGTCAGCTTGGGTCAAACACCCAGCCTACTTCAGCTTGTTGAGCTCGTCCAACACCATCTTGTTGGTGGGCCGGACCTTGTAGTCCTTTTCGGTGAACTTCCAGCGCACGACGCCTTGTTTGTCCAGTACATAGGTGGTGGGGTGCGGCAGGAACCGGCCGCGTTCGGCGGCTTGTTCGTTCAACAGGCCGTAGCGGTCGATGACGGCGTGGTCGGCGTCGCTCAACAGGGTGACGATGAACTCACCGCCCGTACGGCTCTTCACCTTGGGGATGATGTCCCCCAGCTTCTCCATGGGGTCGGGCGCGATGGCCACGATCACGGTATCGGCCTTGCGGTCCGCCGGCAGCATCGAATGCAACTCCACGAGTTGCGTGGCGCAGTAGGGTCACCAATAGCCGCGATAGAAGACCAGGACGACGTTTTTGCCCGCGAGCGTCGCCAGCGAAACCTTCTCTCCGGTGGCGGAGGGAAGTTCAAAGGAAGGAGGCTTGGCGCCCACGGCCACACGGTTCAGGTCCGACGGTGAATCGGCGGCTAGCAAGGCGGAGGCCGCCAGAAGCAGGGGGAAGAGCATCTACCAGGAATGCCGCCAGTGGCGCCGCTTATTCCCGATGGAGCAGGAGTTTTTGACGAACCTTTTGGAGGGACCTCGGATGGTATCCGAAACCGCCCTTACTGGTAGGCCGTGACCGATTGGGCGGTCATGGCGTAGAACGTAGGCCCGTACGGACTGCTGCGGCGTCCGACAAAGATCGCCCCTTCCACCCACACCGCGTCATTCAAGCCAAAGCTCGCCTTCTGGCCCTTCAGCATCTTGACGTAGATCATCTGGTTGGGCGGCGGCGGCGGCGTGTGGACGCAGGCGCCCATGTAGGGCACCAGCAGAAACTCCGTGATCTCCCGCGTGTCGTCGTCCAGGGGCACAATGTAGCCCGGCACCTTCACCGGCTTGCCATCGATGGCGGCCACTTCGGTGGACGACTTGCCGGTGTGATTGTCCAGGCCGCGCAGGGTGGCCCATTCCACCACCGGAGTCCCGCCGGTCTCCTTGGAGATAGTGCGGCTAAGCCCGGCGCCGATGGGTGATTCGCGGTTGACCAGCAGGGCCAACCCCGCCATCACCAACATCACCAGGAGTGCAGTCTTCCAGCGCATCCGTTCCGATGGTAACCCGGTGGGGATTGTAAAGCTGAGTGTTCAGCGATCGGCCCGGCCTACCGGCTTGCTTCGAGGTCTAGGATTCTGGCCACCTGAATGCGGAGAAGCGGAGCGTGATCGGCGGCGGTCTGCCAAACCAAGGGCCAATGAATGCCAAAGTACTCGTGCACCAGAATGTTTCTTAAGCCAACAATATCCGCCCATGGAACATCCTGGTTCTCGGTAGTCAGAGAATCGGTCAACCGGGCCGCCGCTTCGCCCACCACCGTTAGCTGTTGAGCCACGGCGAAGCAGAGTGTTTCGTCAGCCGCAAACTCGTCTTCGGTGCGATTGGCGATTGCCCGGGCAATCCAGTCAAGGGCGTCGAGGATATCCTGAAGCCGCTGGGGGTCACGCCGCATAGAGCGGCCGGGCCTCCGCCAAGATACTCGCGCGGATCAAGGGTTTCAGCGCCGGTTTGACGGCCACGTCGACGTGACGCCCCAGTAGACCGGTAAGCTCACGGGTCATGGCCGCAAGTCCCAGCAGCCCTGGACGGGCGGCGGGCAGGAACTCCACCAGGAAGTCCACGTCGCTGTCAGGGCGCATCTCGCCTCGGGCGGCCGAGCCAAACAGGCTCAGCTCGCTGACTTGATATCGGCGGCAGATCTCAATGATCGCCTCTTCCGGCAGTCCGATGCTTTGGCTGTTGACCATGGCCCAGTGTTCCTAGCTGAATTATCAGCGCTCCTAACTGAATTATCAGCTATTCCTGCCGCAGTGCGACTGTCGGATCTCCGGCGGCTGCGCGCCAGGCGGGCAGCAGGGCGGCTACGAAGGCGCAGGTGCCCAGCAGGATCACCGAGGCGGCGACGCTGGCCGGGTCGAGCGGTTTCAGCTGGAAGAGCAGGTCTTTCTGGACAAAGCGGGTGGCATAGACCGCACCCCAGGTTCCCAGCACCAGGCCCAAGGCGGTCAACGCCAGGCCGTCGCGGAGCACCAGCGTCACCACACTGACGCGGGTGGCCCCCAACGCCATCCGGACCCCAATCTCGGTGCGGCGCCGCGAGACGGCGTAGGAGATGACGCCATAGAGACCCACGGCCGAGAGCAGCAGCGCGAGCACGCCGAAGGCGCCACAGAGATAGGCGAACATGCGCTCTCGCTTCAAGCCTTCGTTGATCTGCGCCTCCATGGTGAGCGGGCGGATCAGCGGCAGATCTTTGTCGAGCTGACGGACGGCCTCGCGGATGGAGGGCAGGATGCCGGCCGGGGGCGCGGCGGTGCGGACGATCACCGTCACGGCGGTCCGGGCGGGATTGAGCGGCAGGTAGACCATCAAGGGCCGGTCCTTCAAGTGTGTCTGGTGCGCGCTGGCGACGACACCGATGGCCTCAAAGAGGGTGCCCTCGGCTTCGTCGCCCAGATAGAACCGGGCACCCAGCGCGCGGTCGATGCCGCCGAATTTTTGCGCCAGGTCTTCGCTGATCAGCGCCACGGTGGATTTGGGCTGCTGGTCCGCTTCGACGAACATTCGTCCGGCAAGCAGCCGGATGCCCATGGTGGGGATCAGGGAAGGGCTGAGGCGATTGACGCCGGTCTGGTATTTTTCGCCGCCGGCGACCGGGTGCAGTGCTTCCCATTCGCCGCCAATGTTCATGGGCCGGATACCGGCCAGGCCGGCGGAGACGACGCCCGGGGTGGCGCGCAGCTGCGCTTCCAGGCTGCGGTAGAACGCGGCCAGGCGCGGACCCGAGTAGCCGGATTCGCCCGGGGCAATGTCGAACAGCAGCACGCGGGTCCGCTCAAAGCCCATATCTTGTTGCGTGATCCCTTGCAGATTGCGGGCAAACAGCGTTGCGGCCGAGACCAGCAGCACCGCCAGCGCCACCTGGCAGACCACCAGCACCTTGCCCGCCGTCCACCAGGAGCGCGCGGCCGCTCCCAAGCTGCCGGAGCCCTCCTTCAACGCTGGTGAGGCATCCATGCGCGACGCCCGCCAAGCCGGGAACAGGCCAAACAACAGCATCGCCATGAAGCTGGCGGCCAGCGTGGCCAGGATCAACCGCCAGTCCAGGCCCATTTCGGGCATGCGGCTGAATTCATTGGTCGGAACCAGCGTGACCAGCAGGCTGGTGGTGGCCGACGCCACGGCCAGGCTCAGCAAGCCGCCCAGCCCGGCCAGCAACGCGCTCTCAGTGAGAAACTGCCGCATCAACCGGCCCCGGCTGCAGCCGAGTGACATCCGCAGAGCCACTTCCTTGGCGCGCGCCGTGGCCCGCGAAAGCAGGAGATTGGCGATATTGGCGCAGGCGATCAGCAGCAGCAGGCCGACCAGCGCCAGCAGCACCAGCAGCGGATTCTGGTATTCGCGCCGCAACGCTCCCAGGCCACGGGCGCCATCATCCAAGCGCATGCGGAGGTTCAAGTTGGGGTTCTTGGGGGTGCCGGTCCAGGTGGTCCGGAAGACCGAATCGAGGAACGTTTGCAGGTGCGCCGCGGAGGTGCCCGGCGCCCGCCGGCCGATCATCTGAATCCACCAGAATTGCGGATCGGTCATGGGATTGATCCCCGTGACCGAACTGATCCAGACGCCCTGCCGGATGGGCACGTAGAGGTCCGCCGGGTCACCCAGCGCAATGCCGGTAAAGTCTTCCGGCAGCACGCCCAGAATCTCGTGCAGCCGGTTGTTGATGCGCAGGCGGCGGCCGACGGCTTGGGGGTCTGACCCCAGATGATCCCGCCAGTAGCGGTGCGTTACGACAACGGTCAGCGGAGCTTGCGGGGTGTTGTCGCCTGGCAGAAAGACGCGTCCCACGGCGGCATTGATCGCCAACACCTGAAAAAACTTGTCGTCCACGGGACGCTCATCGGCGACGCTGGACCGGCCGTCGTAGCTGCAGCTGACCCGCTCGGTGAAGTTGTAGGAGGCCAGCAGCGCTTTGCCGGACGCTTCCGCCTGGAGCTTCCGGACAGCGTCCAGGGAGAAGAAGTCACCGATGTCGTCACCTTCGCCACCAGGGAACATACTTCCGGCCGCGCCTTTGGCCAGACCTTGGGGGAAGCTCCGGGCCTGCCAGTTGACCAGCACCAGCTCCTCCGGCCGCGGCACGGGGAGGCTGCGCCACAGGACCAGCTCCATCAGCGAAAAGATCGATGTGTTGGCCCCGATACCCAGCGCCAGCGAGATCGCCGCGGCCCAGGTGACCACCGGCGCCTTGCGCATCATCCGCGCGCCAAAGCGCAGGTCCTGGCCTAGATCATTCAGCCACCGCCAGCGGCTGACATCGCGGCATTCGTCCTTGATCTGCTCCGGGCCGCCAAAGTCGATCCGCGCCCTCCGCCGCGCCTCTTTCTCGCTGACGCCCGCTTCCATGTACTCGGCCGTCATGCGATCCAGGTGGAAGCTGATCTCGCGGTCCAGCTCGGTTTCCTGCTTGGTCCAAGGCCACTTCATGACGCCACCTCCGGAGCCTGCAGCACCCACTGGATGGCGCGGGCGTAGCGTTGCCACTGGTCCATCTCTTCGGCCAGCTGCGTGCGGCCGGAGGCGGTGAGCGAATAGAACTTCGCCATCCGCTTGCTCTCCGCCTCGCGCCACTCGGCCGTGATGAGACCCTTGCGTTCCAGGCGATGGAGCGCCGGGTAAAGCGACCCCTGCTGCACGGTTAACACCTCCCGCGAGGTCTCCAAAATGCGCTGGGCCATGGCGTAGCCGTGGAGCGGGCGATGCTCAATGGTCTTCAAGATGAGCAGGTCGAGCGTACCCTGCAGCAGGTCTGATCGTTTGAGGTCCATACCTTGTGTGTCTACATATCAGTATCGGCGTGATATGTAGAATGTCAAGGTATGCGGCGGCAGTTTGGGGTGAACCGCCGGAAATGCGCCGTTAGGCGGAAAATGGCCGCTCCGCGGGGCGGCTAGCGGGCCAGGATCGGCAGCAGCGCGCGGTCCAGCGCGGCGTCGGTCAATTCGTTGACGTGGACGTCGCGGTGCAAGGACCAGTGCTCAACGTGGGTGAGCGTTTCGCCCGGGTCGAGCTTAGTGAGCGGCCCCAGCGTTTCCAGCTCCAGAAAATCGGCGTTGGTGAAGATCTCGAAAGATGACCCGTAGTCCGGGTAAACCTTCGCCGGGTCACCCTGGTAGCGCTTCAGAAACGCTTCGCCGTGCAGCAGATAGGCGGCCCACAGGTCCTGGTTGAACATGCCCAGCTTCTGGGGCGTCGCATTCTTCCGGTCCTGCTGGAGCGTGATGTACTTCTGGGTTAGCTTCAGGCGCGGGTCAGAAAAGTCCGTGAAGGCCCACATGATCAGCGGGTTGGTGGGCGGCAGTACCTCCGGGTGCGTGCCGCGCGGCGGAAAGCCGGAGACGCCCAGGCCGTCCTGCGCCATCACGCTCAACACCCAGGCGGCGATCTCCACCGGGAAGCCGCCGATGTTGGTGATCCGGTGCGTCACCTCCACCGCAGACCCCGTGGCGGCCATCTTTACGGTGAACTGCTTCTGCAAGCCCACCTGCGTTTCGGGCGCGGGCGTCGCCGTCAAGCCATCGGCATGGACCTCGATCGCCACTGGTCCATTGTCGGGGTAGTAAGTGCCCGGCACTAACTCCGGCGCGGCCCACAGGCGGTGCCCCCCCATGATGAACCATTCGCCCAACTTTGATTGGTGGTTGAACCCCTTGCCGTCTTCAAAGACGCGGAAGAAGTTCTGGCCGCCCAAAAAACCGTAGCGGATAATCCGCGGCCCCGCTGAGGCGGTTACCACCAGCTCAGCTTCCCCATTACTCAGGCGATAGGCGTCTTGCCACGCGCCAAACTGCGTTTGCTCAACCGTCATTGCTCCGGATTATTTCACGGCTGGGGCATTCATTTCACGGCTTTGCCTTTTCGAGCCAAGATGGCATCGACGGGCTTGCCGGTGACCACCGCCTCCACCGCCGCGAAGCCCGCTTCTTCGAGCAGCGCGCGGTACTGCTCGAGCGTCCGTTCGCGGCCTTCCGTGCAGATCAGCATGTTCAGTGATTGCATGTGCGCCGGGATGCGGTCGCCATCAAGCAGGATCTCGGCGATCAGCAGCGCGCCGCCGGGGGGCAGGGACTCGTGGATCTTGGCCAGCAGCACGCGGATCTTGTCCTCGCTCCAATCGTGCAGGATGCGGCCCAGGGCGTAGAGATCGGCCGGTGGTAGTGGATCGGCGAAGAAGTCGCCGGCGATGAAGTCGACATCCGTGGCTACGGTGCGGGCAAATTCGATCACGCGCGGCAGGTCGAGAATGGCGGCCGAAATCTGGGGCCAGCGCTCATGCACCGCCATCGCCAAGTGTCCCGTCGCCCCGCCCAGGTCCACCATTCGAGTGAAGGCGGAAAGATCGAAAGCCGCGGCCACCGAGGGCGAAGCGATGCGGCCGAAGCCGTGCATGCCCATGACAAAGGTCCGCATGGCGTCGTCGCTGGCGTAGAAGTTCGAGAACAGTGTGCCCGTTGACTGCCACCGATGTGTGCCCTCGCGGACGGCGCCGCCCAGGTCCTGCCACAGGCGGAAGAGCACGCGGTTCGAATAATCGATGTAGCCGGTCATCGTTTCCGGCGAGTCGCGGCGCAGATATGTGTCGGCGGCGGGCGTGTTGCGATAGGTCTCGCCATCGCGTTCGAGCAGTCCCAACGCCACGCAGCTATCAGCGAGCCGCCGTTCGGTGTCGGTCTCCGGCTGGCGTTCGAACAACCCTAGCTCGACCGCCGTGAACATCACCTTGGAGCGGCGGAAGGCTTCGATGTAATCGAGGATCAGGCGTGGGTCAGGAAGTGGAGGAGCGTTCTGCTGTGGCGTGCTGTTGGAAGTGGTCATAGCCTTGAGGTTTCAGCGTACGCCCATTCAAGCGCACGCCGCGCCGGGCGACGATCTGGCCCACGCGGAAGTGCGGCAGCTCGCGCTGAGACGTGAAGAGTAACTCGTAGTCTTCGCCGCCATGCAGCGCGGTGGCCAGCGTGGCGCCACGAGCAACGGGAATGTGGTCGAGCTCCGCGCCCACGCCCGAAGCCTCGCACAGCCGCGCCAAGTCGAGCGAAAGGCCGTCGCTCAAGTCCATGCAGGCGCTGGCCACGCCGCGCAGCGTGAGTCCGATCTCCAGGCGCGGGAGAAACCGCTTCCGCGGCTTGCCCAGCGGTCCGGTGACGTAGATGTGGTCACCCACCGGCGCCCCATCGCGCCGCAGAGCTTTGCCGTGCGGGCAGACCCCGATCACCGTGACATCGCAATAGATCTGCGGCGCATGGCCCAGGTCACCACCTGCCAGTTCGACCCCATGCGCCCGGACGCCGCGAAAGAAGTTGTTCGCCCAGCGTTGCTCAGCCCAGGGGGGCAGTGCGAGCGAGACAAAGACGTGCCGCGCTTCGCCACCCATGGCGGCAATATCGCTCAACCCCCGCGCCACGGCATTCCAGCCAACATCGGCGGCCGAGTGCGTGGTGGGGCGGAAGTGGATGTCCTCGATGTATTGGTCTGTGGTGACTAGCAGGTCCTCGCGCCCGTGCGGGATGATGGCGCAGTCGTCCCCGATGCGGGGAGAGTGCTTGGCCAGTTGACGGACTAGGGCGCGCTCATTCATGGCTCAACCTTGTCGAGATACTGGCCGGATCGGGAGTGGACGGACCCGGTATCCACGTTCGGCCACCAGGATCACTACGCCATCGGCCAGTTGCTTCTCGCATTCGTTGATCACCAACCGCAGACGGGGAGTGACGGCGGAAGGCCGCTGATCCTTCAGGCGCATGATCACCACACTAGGGTAGGGGGCTCGGGAAGCTGCCAGGAGGTGGCCGAAATCGAGGTCAAACGTCAGGACGACGCGCTGCTCGGCGGCTGCTTTGCCGAGGATCTGATCGTCCGGAAGTTGTTGCAGCCCCAGCTCGCGCAGATGTACGATCTCCACTCCCGATTCGCGCAGCTCGCGGACAGTCACCATCGAGACGCCCATGTCAGCGAGATACTTTAGGCCGCCGGTAGCGAGAATGCGTGAAACTCCTCGTTGGCCAAGGCAGAAGCATAGAGCAGAGCCTGCTCAATGTCGGCCGGCTCAAGGTCGGGATAGGATTCGATAATCTCCTGATTACTCATCCCATGGGCGACTAAATTCACGACCAAACTAACGGTGATCCTCATCCCGCGGATGCAGGCTTTGCCCTGCATGATCTTGGGGTCAACTGTAATTCGGTCAAACATCGCGCCTCCGACGATTTCAGTCTAGCAGGGCCTCGGCCGATGCCATGGTGCCGCGAAAGATATGGCGCTCGCGATCTGCGGCAAAGGCCAGGCAGGCCAAGATGTCTTCCCTGGTTAGGCAGGGGAAGTCGTCGAGTAACTGTTCGTAGGTCATTCCACCAGCCAAGTACTCCAGCACATCGCGGACGGTCATGCGCATTCCTCGAATGCAAGGCTGCCCGCTGCGCTTGCCCGGCTCAACCGTGATGATGTCCCGGTAGTCCATACCTTCCCTCACACTAGCGAACTCGGCCCGCCCGCACAACCATCACCCTTCAGCCGAAGGCGCAAACACGAGCCCGCTCGGCAGCTCTTCGCCGAACACACGGCCCAGGTCCTGCTCATCGCTTTCGAGCAGCCCCGCATCTTCGCCGAGCACGCGTTTCACCTGCTCCACGGTGCCGCCGGGCAGGTCGCGGGCGGCGTCGCCGGTGATGCGGGACATGGCGACTAGGGCGTCTTGTGCCCGCTCGATCTTCAGCAACGCCTCCACCCAGCGCTGCACGGTGGCAGCAGGGAGCACCTGATTATTCGGCCCGTAGAACAGCTTACGTGCGCCCAGGCGCGACAGGCACCACAGATCGCTGGGGTTGATGTCGCCGGATTTGATCTTCTTGATCAGCGTTTCGCCCAGTTCGGTTTTGACGCCGTTGGGTAGTAGCTCCAGCGACGAGGCGCAGCGCCACATCTCACGCAGCAGGCTGCTGTTAATCCGGGTGAACTTCTTGCCACGAGGCAGCAGCAGGCCGGAGAGACGCTGGTAGAGGTCGCCTTGTTGGTTGCGGTTGAGGCCGCCGGATACACGGCCCCAGAAGATCCACCATTCGCTCTCGTTCTGCGTGGCGTTGGCGAACGTGAGGCCGCTCGCGTAGACGCGGCGAGCTTGTTCAATGCGCAGATCATCGCCCGGAAAACCGAAGCCGGGGCGCAGACAGAAGCCGCCCAGGTTCAGCCACCGCAACTCATGCGCGGCGGAGCGCTTGCGGCCCTCCGCACAAGCCAGAAACACATCAGCCAGCCGCCGGATCGCTGACACGGGCCAGGAATTGCGTCCCAGGCCGATCACCTGCTCCAACTTGGCGGGCAAGCCTTCCGGCACGGCGGAGCCAGTAAACACGTCGCGAATCGCCTGCTCGGCCGCGATGAGCGCTTCATCGGCAATCACCGCCGCGGTGCGCGCGCCCCGAGCTTCACGGGCTTTGCGCAGCTGGAACTCCAAACGCCAGCGATGCTCACTGATCTTGGAATCAGACCAGGTTTCCAGCGTCCCCACTTCACTCAACTTCGCGCCCAGCTTCACCGGGATCATCCGCTGCTCGGTCGGTTTGCCAAAGCGGATCACGGCGTCCAGCGGCGCGTGCTCATGCAGCGGTTCGTCCTGGCCTTCCAGCGAGATGACGTCGCCCGCTTGATCGTCAATGCGGGTGAGCGATGAATAGAGCCGGAAGCTGACCGGCTTGTTGGCCACCAACTGCAGACCATCACGATCCAGCTCCAGCGTCGTGCCCTCTTCCGACCCGCGCGGCACCAGACACACCGCGCGCCCCGCGTCGAGGCCGATGTAATAGGTCCGCGGCAGGCCGCCGCGCACGATGACGCCTTGGCCGGTGGAACGCACATGCGCGTAATACGCCGCGCCGACGGAGACGGCCAGATCGAGGTCCTGGTTCTCCAGAATGAGAGGCTTCTTGCCGTACCAGCTCTCCACCACATCGGCCACGCGCTGCCGCAGCAGCGCCGGGATGAAGAAGCCACCGTTAAACAAGATCGCATCCGGAGCCGTGTGCGCCGATTCCAGGAACGCGGCCAGATGACGCGTCACCGCCGGGTCGCTGACGTAGGGCAGGCCGAGTTCGCGGAAGACGCTCCGTTTATCGTCCTGCGGCTTATCGGACAGCGCGCAGGCCGGCAAAAAGCCTTCCAGCGCCAGCTCCAGCGCCTCTTCGCGCATCAGCTGCGTCTTCATGGAGCCGCCAATCAAAGACGACCCGCCGCCCAGCACCGTAATCTCAACGCTCGGCAGTGTGTCGGAGGCCAGCAGCTTCTCTTTGGCGGCCGCGCACTGGCGGCGCAACGCGCTCCGCTGGCGAAGCGAAAGCTGTTTGCCGAGCTTTGATTCCGCCAGCCACGCCAGCGTCAAATCCAGGTTGTCGCCGCCCAGCAGCAGGTGCTTGCCGACGGCCGTGCGCGTGAACTCGACGCGATCGCCCGTGCGGTTCACCCGGATCAACGTGAAATCCGACGTGCCGCCGCCCACATCGCAGACCAGCACGTTCATGCCGTCGGTCAACGACTTTTGCGATTGCGACAGGTGGTTGGCGATCCAGGAATAGAACGCCGCCGCCGGCTCTTCGATCAGCGTCAGCTTGCGCCCTTCGCCGCCCAGGCCCGCCTCTTTGGCCGCGGCCACCGTCAACTCCCGCGCCTCTTCGTCGAACGAGGCCGGAACGGTCAGCACCACATCCTGATCGCCCAGCGCGGTCCCCTGCTGGTCCTGCCAGGCTTGCGCGATGTGCGACAAATACTTGCCTGAAACCTCAACCGGCGAAAACAGCCGCCCGGCCTCAGGAGCATCCCAGGGCAGAATCTTGGCGGTACGGTCTACCTCCGCATTCGACAGCCAGCTCTTGGCCGCATAGACCGATTTCGTCGGCGCCAGCGCCCCCTGCTCCCGAGCATAGGTGCCGACAAAAGTCTCCGAGCCTTCCAGGTACAAAAACGAAGGCAGCGTCCGCCGCGGCTCCGTGCGCGCCGGCGCCACCACCTGCGGAATCTCCAGCACATGAATCGGCGGAAAATCAGCATCAGCCGCTTCGGCGGGATCGACAAAGCTGAGGGCGGAATTGGTGGTGCCCAAATCGATGCCAACGGCCATCGACGGGCGCTTGGGGTCGCTCACTACGTTCAGTTTAGCGTAGGCGGACAAGACGGGATGCGTGGCTCATCTTCGTCTTATGCGGTAAGACTATAATTCGAATATGACCACCCGGCTCTCTTCACGCGGACAAGTTGTGATCCCCGCCGAGATCCGGCAGCAGATGAACTGGGGCGAGGGGTTGGACTTGGAGATCGAAATGATCAACAACCAGGTAGTGCTGCGCCCGTTGGCTCCGACGGATTTCGATTGGCGCACCCTGCGCGGCGCTTTTCGCGACTCAATGACCGCGACGGAAATGCTGGCAACGGCCCGGCAGGAAGAACTGGACGCTGAGGATGCCAAGCACACTAGTCTTTGATTCCTGGGCGTTGCTGAGTTGGCTGAAGGACGAAGCCGCGGCGGCTGAAGTGGGCCAGATGCTGGAAGACGCGGCCCAGGGGCGCTGCGCAATTCTGATGAGCTGGGTGAACATCGGAGAGGTCTTCTACATGCTGAGTCGCAAGCTGGGCGTGCGGCGGGCTGAGGCCTTCCGGCAGGCGCTGCCGCAGCTACCGATTCGATGCGTGCCGGTCACCGCAGTGGATGTGTGGGCAGCCGCCGAGTTGAAGGCTGGCTATCGTGCATCCTATGCGGATTGCTTCGCGGCGGCGCTCGCTTTACGGCATGATTGCGCGCTGGTGACGGGAGATCCGGAAATGCAGCAGTTGCCGGCCATCAAGCTGCGCTGGATCGGCCCGCAGCAGTCCTGAAGACGATAAGTACTTTCATGCCCGCTGTTATGATGGTGCCATCATGATGTCGCGCACCCAGATCACCTTGGAAGCGGAACTTCAGCGCCGGGCCAAGCAGCGCGCCAGTGACTTGGGTGTTTCCCTGGCCGAGTACGTGCGGCAACTGGTCACCCGGGACCTGGGCGCACCGGCCCCGAAAGTCAGCGCGGCGATGGTGTTTGATCTGGGCAGCTCCGGCGGGTCTGACATTGCTCGCAACAAGGACGCCATGCTGGCTGAGGCATTTGGCACCGCCCGCACTCCGGCGCGCCGTCGCAAGGGACTTCCGGGCTAATGAGCCTGTTCGTCGATACATCCGTCTGGTATGCAGCGGCCGATCCCTCGGATGCGAGCAACCGCCGCGCCAAGGCCATCCTGACAACGGACGAAGCGCTGGTTACCTCCGACCATGTGCTGCTGGAAACTTGGACCCTACTACGCAACCGCATCCGCCGCCAAGCAGCAGACCGATTCTGGGAAGGGCTCCGCCGCGGCGTCGCCGTAATTGAGATGGTAGGCGCGGCCGATTTGGAAGCCGCCTGGCAGATCGGGTTAACGTTTCCGGACCAGGATTTCTCACTGGGCGACCGCACCAGCTTCGCCGTGATGCGCCGCTTGGGCATTGACCGGGCTGCCTCGTTTGACCAGGATTTCGCAATCTATCGCTTTGGCCCGAATCGACGGCGGGCGTTCACCGTGGTGCGGTAAGGCAGCGCCCCGAGTCGTCCGGGGTCATCTTGGTGGGCGAGTCCAGCCCATCTGGGCCGCGAGGCATCGGTCACGCCAGAACACTACGAGTATCGGCCACCCAAGCGAGCCGCAGGCTTAGCCCATCGAACTGCTTCGCTTCCGATGCGGTGTTAGGAGAACTCACCGGCATACCGATCACGGACGCGAACTTCGCGAAGTCGACTAGAGACGACTGGGTTGGGCTGAAAGAATGAACAAGCATCATTGCGTGCCGGCATCGATAGCGCTTGGCTTCATAAATCGCAGAAGCGGTTCGATGGAGCAACTGGTATCGAGTGTCTGCTACATCTTCGACGGAAACGTTTAACGTCTCACAGAGGCGTTCCAAACGGAAGCGCCTGCCAGGAGTTGTGTTCCAATCTTTCACTCGCTCGGCGAATGATTCATCCACCTTGCCTTCAACCGCGATCACTCCGCGTTCTGGTCCTAGTCCAGCGATCACGAGCAGATCTGTCTGGCTGTTGCGCCCCGGGGACCCAAGTGCGACCTCTCGTTCAAAGCAACCATCTACTAGTTCAGCCGCTGAGTACTCGGGCACCGTCGAGAGAACCGCCCGGACAGCCGGTGGAAAATCGTTCTTGGCGTTGAACCACGCCCAGGCTAACTCACGCGCGGAGTATCCGGCTTTCCAATGAAGCTCGGGCTTTGCGAGGTGAGGCTTTACATCCTCTGGCGTCAACAGCGGGACGTGCAATCTACGGATCATCCATCCTCCTCAAGCAGGAATCGTTGTCCACACCTACCAAACCGTCTGGAGCACCGATGACCGAATCCGGCCATCGCGCGTGATGACGGGGACCCCCAGAAGCCGGGCGGTGGCCGCGATGACACGGTCCGGCAAGTCAGGCACTTCGTCGCGGGGGATTCCGCGCATATGGCTCGCTATGTCCGCCGTGAGCGCAACCTCTTTCAGTTCACGCTCTGCATCGTTGAGAACCCGCAACACCTCATCCAAGGTGTGCGCCCCTTCTCGATCAGGTAAACGATCTCCGCCACGCTGATGGACGAGATGCCGATCTCTAGTCCTGCATCAGCCGCATCAGTGAAAGCCTTCCGTGCCGGTGTGGAGAGACGCACGTCATTGAACAGATACCAGATCAACGCATGGTGTCGGCGACGAACGCGACCATCAGTCAATTTCGCGGGGGAAGTTGGCAAACATCTCTTGGCGTGCCTGGTCGATCTCAGACGCAGACGGCGCGTTGCCCAGGTGGGACAGCACTCCGAGGGAACGCTTCTTCGCGGGTCGAGGCGCTGCGGCTACGTGAGATTCATCGAGGAGGCGTAAGACTGCCTGCCGAACCAGACGGTCTGCCGGAATACCCTTGGATTGAGCCAAGGCCATGAGCTGAGCTTCCTGTTCTGCGGCTAATGGGACGGTGAGGGTCATGCCGGGTGCCTTGCCTGATTGTAACGCCCGCTTACCCCGTCTGGCCCAGATCTAACCATGCCGCATCCTCTTCCGGACGATTCCAGTCTTCTGCCAGCGCCGCTTCGCTCAGGAGTGCGGCCTCCAAGGGGTTGGGCGAGGGCTGCTCATCGATGGCGGCTTCGACTGTTTGCATCATGCGCCCTCCCTTCTGCCGTCAGTGTACATCACGCCTTTCGGCAGACCTGGCCGCCCCCGCTACCTTACCTTCTCCCGCACATTAAACTCGAGCTTCCACCGCCGCCCGTCCTTGGCCACGCACCACAGCTCGAGCATTCCCGTCTCCGTGACCACTGTCTCCAGCGTCACCCGGACCAGGCCTGGGGTGCCGGTGAGGGTTACTTCCATGGGGGGCATTTCGGTGAGGTCTTCGGGGAGTTCTTCCAATAGTTCGCCGCCTGCGTCGTGGCGGGGGGAGGAGAAGAATCGGAATTCGGCGGTTTGGCCGACGGCGACGACGAATTCGCGGGTGGAGAAGGACGCTTGCGTCCCTTCTTCCATGCCGAAGGGGGCGACGGTTAGCGCTTTCATGGGCGCGGGGAAGCCGGGGACGGCGGGTAGGGAGGATTCGATCCCGACATAGTAAGTGCGGGAGACACCGCCGCGGATGCGTAAGCCGCGGCCGGAGCGGGCTTGGCCATAGTAAGCGGCGCCTCGGGCGACGGCGTGCATCAGGTTCTCACCTTCGAGCGCGGGTACTTTCAGGAATTCCAGTAACCGCTTGCGAATGGCAGGGGCGCGGAGGACACCGCCGTTGAACAGGACATGGGTGGGGCGGACGCCGCTGCGGGCGAGGAAGTCGGCCAAGTGGGCGGTGATGCGGGCGTCGGCGGCGTACGGCAGGCCGATTTCGGCTAGCGCTGAACGGCGGCCACGTTCGGGGACTTCGGTGGAGGGGACGAGGGGCAGAAAACCTTCGACGATCGCGGCCAGCACTTCGGCGCGGGTGAGCTTGGTTTTGATGGTGCCGCCGATCAGGCTGGAGCCTCGGCCCAGGATGGTCACCGGGTAGTCGTCTTTGTCGTAGCCAGGGTCCAGCAGATGTTCCTTGGCGATGCGGCACTGCTGCCAGAGGGCTTGGAACTGCAGCGGGTCCAGCTTGGTATTGGGCAGCTTTTGCGAGGCCAGACGCGCCAGCGCCAAGTCCATGTTGTCGCCACCGAGCAGGATGTGGTCGCCGACGGCGATGCGTTCGAGGGCGAGCTCGCCTTTCTGGTCGCGGATGGCGATCAGCGTAAAATCCGTCGTGCCGCCGCCGACGTCGACCACCAGCACCGTATCGCCCGCCGTGACGCGCTGCCGCCAATCGGGGTGGTGCTCGATCCAGGCGTAGAACGCCGCTTGCGGTTCTTCGAGCAGCGTCACTTTCGGATACCCGGCATCGGCGGCGGCGCGGAGGGTCAGTTCACGGGCGACGGCGTCGAAGGAGGCGGGGACGGTGATGACGATCTCTTGCTGGGCGAACGGGGCGTCTGGATGGGCTTCGTTCCAGGCGTCCCGGATGTGGCGCAGGTAGGCCGATTCGGCGGCTACGGGGGAGAGTTTGGCGACGCCCTCGGGTGCGTTCAAGGGCAGCAGTGAGGACGTGCGGTCCACCCCGGAATAGGAGAGCCAGCTTTTGGCCGACGAGATCAGCCGGCCCAGCGTTTCCGTGCCGCGTTTCTGGGCCCAGTAGCCCACGGCATAGGGCGCGCCATCGGCTTCCTGGGCGGTGGGGATGTAGAGGAACGACGGCAGCAGCGGTTCGTCGCGGACCTCGCCCACGTTGACCAGTTGGGCGATCGAGAACTCTTCGACAGCGGTGTCCGGCTGCGAATGGGCGACGCCGCAATGGGTGGTGCCGAGGTCGATGCCAATGGTCATGGGTTTACTGCGTTCGCGTTCGATAGGCGGGAGTGAACTCCCGCTGCAGGCTGATAGCCTGCGCCACCATCCAAGTGCCTACTCAACCTCAAGTTCGGCGGGGGCCAGGATAGACATGTTGGCTTTGGCCGGGATGTTGGGGAGGTTCACCGCTTCCACCTTCCAGCCGCGGTGGCGGAGGGTGCCGCCGGGGGCCTTGCCATCGGGGGGGACGTTGCCGATCAGCTTCACCGTCGCCGCATCGGACGGAGTCTTGGTGTAGGCACCTTCGACGCCATCGATCACGGGCGCCAGTTTCAGGTACTGGTTCAGCGCCTTGCGGCTTTGCTCGTGGATGTTGCGCACGGCGGCACCGATCTGGTCGTCCTCGTAGGCGGAGATGTCTTCCATCAGGAAGTCCACCAGCCGGGCGTCGCGCTGCAGGATGCCTAGCACCTGGAGGGCGCCGTCGGAGGCTTTCACCACCGGAGCCGCTGCCGGTTTGGGCACCGAGACGCGTTGGACCAAGCCCAGCGCGGCGATGACGTCATCAGGGAGCTTCCCGCTGGTCAAAAGCGAGAAGAAACTTCGGATTGCTTGTGAAAAACTGGCCAACTTCCAGGTTACCGGATTTGGGGCGGGGTTTCAGGCGGACGGGTGCTTTACTGGCGAAGTTGCCCGTTTGCTATGAAGACCGCTTGCTGACGGGCGCGGCTCTGAAGACGGCGGCGCGTCACGGCAGGGTGCTCGGTTAGAGGGCAGACCGCTCCTGCTGGTCGCGGCTCGGTTCCGGGCTCGTACCCGGATCGCTAATTACTCTTCTATGGTCGCTTGACGCTGGCGCCAGTGATGGATTCGATTAGGTAGAGCGATTTTGAGTATTCGGCGCGGGCCTCGTTGTGGCTGAGGCGGGTCTCGCTTAAGGCGCGCTGGGCGTCGAGCAGTTCGATGAAGCTGGCTTCGCCGCGGCGGTAGGAGTAGTCGATGGTTTGCCGCACGCGTTGTGCACGGTCGAGCATGCGGGTTTCGATGTTGGTGAGCAGCTGCTTAGCGGTGGTGAAGCGGACGAAGGCGTTCTGGGCTTCGCCGGCGATCTCAGCCTCAATGGCGCGGACGCGCATCTGGGCTTGGAGCCGCTCCTGGCTGGCCCGCTCGATCTCGCCTTTGTTGCGGTTCCAGACGGGGATCGGTTGCAACAGCCCGAGCGTGATGGCGCGGCCGCGCTGGATGCCGATGTCCCACTGGCGGTTGAAGTTCAGCTGGAAGGTGGTGTCGCCGATGGTCTGTTTCTGCTGGTAGGCGATGTCGGCGCGGGCGCGCTCCAGGTCGCGGCGGGCGGCTAGCAGCTCCGGCCGGTTCTCCAGCGCGCGGGCCTGGATCTCGGGCAATAGCTTCGTCAGATCTTCGCGGCGGAACTCTTCGACGATGTCGAACTGCGGGTCCATCACAGTGCGGCCCATCAGGGTCTGAAGCCGGAATTTGGCGGCCCGGAAGCGCGCCTCCGCCTGCAGTACCTGATTCTCGAATTGCAGCGCCGCCACTTCGGTGCGGGCCAGTTCGACACCCGCGAGATCACCGGCCTGGACGCGGGCCTGGTTCAGCTTGACGATGGTTTCCAGGGCCTGGGAGCTTTCGCGCAGGATCGCGGCGTTCTCTTCGGCTAGCTGGGCTTCGACGAAGGCGTTTTGCACTTCAAAGATCAAGGCGCGGGTCTTCGAAAGGAACTCCATTTCGGTGACCGCTTTCACCGATTGAGCCAGCTCGATGCGGGCCGTCCGCTTGCCCCGCTGTTCCACAGTAACGTTGGCGCCGATGTCGAATTCGGGCGGACCGGCGGGGTTGGTCAGGCCAAAGCCCGCGCCCAGAATATCCATGTATTGGCCCTGGACATAGAGCACCGGATTGGGCCGGGCGCGCGCTTGCAGGATGCGGGCGTCGGCCACACCGATGTCGTACTTGTCGGCCAGCAGCTTCAGGTTGCGGTTGAGCGCCTCTTCCACCACTTGGTCAACCGTGAGCTTGGGTGCCGTCTGGGCCAGCCCCAGCGCGGAGACGAAGACCCAGAGGACCGGACGGAGTGGGAAAAGGCTCATCAGAGCCAGGATAGCGGACCGAACCTTGGGTCCTTCGAAAATGGGCTAGCTCGACAGGGCTTCGAGCAGGCGGTCCACGTCGGCTTGATCGTTGTAGACCGAGGGTGAAACGCGCATCCGGTGGTCTGAAATGGTGACGTCCACTTTGGCCCGGTTTAGCTTGGCTTGGATGCTGGCTGGGTCCTTCAGCTCAAACGCAACGAGGGGGCCGCGGGACGTCTCGGGCGTGATGACGGGGTGGCCCAGACGCGGTACTTCGCGCCGCAGGCGCGCGATCAGCGATTGCGAGTGCTGGTGGATCCGGTCGACACCCAGGCGGTGGATGTAGTTGAGCGAATAGGCCAGCGTTTCCGAGACGGCGTTGGCCAGCGTGCCTTGCTCAAAGTATCCGGCGGCGTTGTCCAGTTGCTTCCACTGGACCAGGTTCGGCGACGGAGCGTCGTAGGGGAACATGTGGTTCGAAAAGCCGCTCAACTGGCGATAGCTGTAGGCGGGCCGTTCGAGCTTGTTGAGCGCCGCTTGTTTGGCATAGAGGAAGCCCAGGCCAAAGTCGCCCATCAGCCACTTGTAGGTGGCCGTGGCGGCGAAATCGACGCCGGTGGCTTTGACGTCCACCGGCATGGCTCCGGCGGCCTGGATGATGTCGGCATAGACCAGCGCGCCGCGCGAATGGGCCAGGTCGCAGAGCTGTTTCAGGTCATGCTGGAAGCCGTTGATATAGGAGATCAGCGAGACGGCCACCAGTCGCGTGTTCTTGTCGATCACGCGCTCCAGGTCTTTCAAGTCGACGTGCCAATTTTGGGGCCTGACGATCCTGACATCCTGCCCTTGCTGGCGGAGTGCGTCGTAGAGATAGAGCGAGCCTTCAAAGTGCAGGCCATCGGTGACGATGTTGGCGCCCTTGGCGGGCAGGCCCAGAGCGCGCACCACCAGGTTCTCGCCCGCTGTTGTGCTCTGGACAAAGGCGATCTCATCGGGGGAGGCATTGATCAACTGCGCGAACAGCCGCTTGGTTTCCACCTGAGAGCCGCTGTGCGAGTTCGGATTGGTGGGCGCCCAAAGGCCGCTGCGGTCCCAAATCCCGCGCTGCTTGTATTCCTGGTACTGCTCCGCCGCTTGCCGCGCACCATTGCTCAAGGGGTGCCAGCGGCCATTGTTGAGGCAGGTCTCAAACTGCTGGACGCGGAAGTTGGCTTTGTCGGGCAGGGTGGGAGCGGGCGTGGTGGCGGCACTGGCGGCCAACGCTCCGGGAACGGCGAGAAGGTGGCGGCGGGAAAGCATAAGGGGCTCCTGAGTGCGAGTGTGATACCGCGCGAGAGAGGCTCGCCAGCCTCTGAGCTTATCATGCTAACTCCGTATTGGGTGCCAAAACCAGGCTACCGAGATGGCCTGAAGCAGTACCAGCCTTCGAGTGACTCTTCAGATGTGGTGAGGCTCACCTGCGCCTGGGTGACTGACAGCTTGTCGCCCCGTCGAATGAGGCATGAGAGGCGGTCGAAAATCTCCCACAAGGTCTTAGGTAGGCGGGTCGTCCAAACTCCATAGGATTGCATCTTGGCCTGCAGCGGCCCAAACAGTTCTTTGTAAACTGCCTCGTTAACGCGGTCCCCGATGGAGACAGGTCTAAAGTGTATCGTAGTCATCAAGAGTAACTCCTGCTGCCATTCTACCCAGAGATTACTGCGCTCGAAAAAAAATCTCGCCAAACCTGAGATGAACCAGGTGCATAGAGATTTTTGAGAACAAACGAGGTAATGCGTAACTCTATGTAATTGTTGATAGATAAGTTCCGCGAATCCGCCGTCTCTTAGGAAAGTATCAGCTAGCTCTTTCGCGAAAAAGAATTGAGAACAAGCAGCTACCGCAATTTCGGGGCGGCCCCGAGCTGGTCGCTGTTCGGGCAGTCACACTTCAACACGTAGGTTCTTCGTGGGCGACGGAATTGGCTCTGTAGGCGAGACAGGCCCGAATATCCGCCTCGACCAGCCGGGGGTAGGCATCGAGCAAGTCGTCGGTGGTTGCACCCTCCGCCAATTTGCGCAGGATCAGTTCCACTGGGATGCGAGTGCCGCGGATGACCGGTTTGCCTAGCATCACGGCAGGATTGATCTCGATTCTGGTGCCAGTCATGCTTGCCCCATCGTAGCAATGGCGCGAGTTGGCCAGAAGTGCCATTTGACCCCGCCCCCCAATCGCGCTTACCTTTATTCATGGACCGTCGCCGTTTTCTCTCCTCTGCTGCTCCTGCTGCCGCCGCGGCAGCGACCTTTCGGCCGGATTCTTTGTTGATGGCGCAATCGGCCACTGCTGCCGTGGGCGCCCGCCCCGCCGATACGGTGGCTCGCGATGAGGATTTCTGGTTGAACATCCGGCACGCCTTTACGGTGGACCGCAACATGATCAACTTGAACAACGGTGGCGTGTCGCCGTCGCCCAAGGTGGTCTCCGATACCGAAAAGCGGTACCTGGACATGGAGAACTTGAGCCCGTCCTACTACATGTGGAACGTGCTCGACCCCGGCATTGAGCGCGTCCGCCGCCGCCTGGCGCGCGAGTTTGGCTGCGACCCGGAAGAGATCGCCATCACCCGCAACGCCAGCGAAGCCCTGGAAATCGTGCAACTGGGCATGGAGCTGAAGCGGGGTGATGAAGTGATCACCACCAATCAGGACTACCCGCGCATGATCACCACCTGGCAGCAGCGCGAACGTCGCGATGGGATCGTCCTGAAGCAGTTGAAGTTCCCCGTGCCGCCGCCGTCGATGGATCACCTGGTGAAGATGTTTGAAGAGGCGATCACGCCCAAGACCAAGGTGCTCCACATCTGCCACATCACCAACCGCACCGGGCAGATTTTCCCGGTGAAGAAGATCTGCCAGATGGCCCGTTCGCGCGGCATTGAAGTGGTGGTGGATGGCGCGCACGCCTTTGCCCAGTTTCCGTTCAAGCAGGCCGACCTCGACTGCGACTACTACGGCACGTCTCTGCACAAGTGGGTGCTGGCGCCCATCGGCACCGGCATGCTGTATGTGAAGCGCGCGAAGATCTCAAAGATCTGGCCGATGATGGCGTCGCCCGAAACGATGGCCGACAATATCCGCAAGTTCGAAGAGATCGGCACGCACCCGGCTTCGCAGCGCAACGCGATCACCGAGGCGCTGAACTTCCATGACTCGATTGGCGGGGAGCGCAAGGCCGAACGGTTCCGCTACCTGCGCAAGCGCTGGTCGAATGAGCTCCGCAGCCTCCCGGGCGTCAAGATTTTGAATAGCGAAGATCCCGAGCAGTCCTGCGCCATCGGCTTCATCAGTGTCGATGGCATCGATGCGCCCAAGCTGGCCAACTATCTCTGGACCAAGCAGCGCATCTGGACCGTCGCCATCGTCACCCCCGGCGAATACCAGGGCCTCCGGATCACGCCCAACGTCTACACGACCCTCGAAGAGATCGACACGTTTATCGAGGTGATGAAGGACGTGATCAAGAAGGGCGCGATTCCGGCGTAGAGGCGAGCCCAAGATATTCACGATGCTTTCGTAGTTGTTTTTGCTTGTGAGCTATGCGATTAGGAGCCGTCGGTGTCTAACGGCGCGGGCACTGACTGCGAGAGTTGTGCAGTGAGCGCCGTAGGCATGTTTGTGAGACTCTGGAATAGGAGTGGTAGGAAAATGAATTCGCAAGAACGTACCATGAAATCCAGAGCGCGTTCGGCCTTTTGGGCGGGATTCAGTTCAGCTTTTGCTTTCACGCCGGCAAAGCCGTACCGAGTAGTGGTCCGTCGGGCAAAGGTATCCGCGGAACAAGCGCTGTCACATGATCTCCGCAAGATTGGAAGAGATTTTCAGATAGCTCTTTCGAAAGAGACTTTTGATGACTCCGGGTCCGGCGAATCAGCCCCTCTCGCAAACAGATAGTCCAGCTTCCCAGAGAGCCGGCGTGGTAACGGCGACTTGGTCTGGGCCGCTTCCCCCGCCCGGACTACTTGCCGACTATGAGTCTGCATGCTCAGGGGCTGCGGATCGCATTTTGCGCGTGATGGAAAACGAGGCTTCGCATCGGCACGATTGTGAGCGGAGGGACTTGGATTCAGAAATAGAAACCCGGCGTGCAGAAGCCGGTGCTTTCAAGCGGGGTCAGTTTTTCGCACTGCTCATCGCCTTAACGGGTTTCGGGCTCTCGGCGTGGGTCTTATTGTCAGCACAGACCACTAGTACCGCAGTGGGTGGTTCCATCCTGGGCGTCGGATCAATAACCACAATTGTGTTAGCGTTTCTTCGCCGGTCAGACGATCCGCGTCTGCCGAGTCCGAGCGAGGAAGTGAGCAAAGCACCCGCACCGAATTCGAAGGGCAGTAAGCGGAAGCAGCGAT
>JAPKYZ010000009.1:0-33054 GCA_026394055.1 Acidobacteriota bacterium | reverse complement strand
CAGTAAGCGGAAGCAGCGATAGGCAGGTCGAGCTGTACATCAGCTCCCTGTGCGCCTCAAGGTCCTTATGCGGCACATTCTCGTCTATGGCGATTCGCTCAGTTGGGGCATTATTCCGGGTACCCGGCAGCGGTTGATTTTTTCTGAGCGCTGGCCGGGCGTGTTGGAGGCGGGGCTGCTGGCGGAGGGTCTCGCGGTCCGCGTCACCGAGAATTGTCTGAACGGGCGCCGGACCGTTTGGGAAGATCCGTTCAAGCCGGGGCGCGATGGGCGGCAGGGCCTGCAGCAGCTGATGGAAAGCCACTCGCCGCTGGACCTGGTGATCCTGTTGCTGGGCACCAACGACTTTCAGTTCTCGACGCCGCACAATCAGGCTTGGGCAGCGGCCCAGGGCGTGGCGACGTTGGTGAATCTGATCCGGACGGCGCCGATTGAGCCGGGGATGCCGGTGCCGCCGGTGTTGCTGGTGTGTCCGCCGCCGATGCTGACACCGCGGGGCCTGGTGGGGCAGAAGTTTTCGGGCGCAGTGGAGCGCTCCGCTGGCTTGGCCGATGCCTACCGCGAAGTGGCGCAGCAGTTGGGGTGCGCTTTCTTTGATGCGGGCACGGCCGCGGTTTCCAGTGAAGGTGACGGCGTCCATCTGGATGCTGATCAGCATGCCCGCTTGGGGCAGGCTCTGGTGCCGGTGGTCGCGCCGATGCTGGCTACGGCCTAGCCCAACTTAGATCCGCTTGAACAGTGCCACCACTTTTGAGAGCGACTTCTGCTCCTTGATGAAGGGCACCATCTTCGTCTCGCGATCATCGATCTCCTGGCTCCGCTTCAGCACTTCGGCGGCCTTGTCTTGCGGGACGCTGACGACGCCATCTTCGCCGGCGACGATGATGTCGCCCGGTTTGATCGTGACGCCCGCGCACTCCACCGGCTGTTGGTTGAAGACGCTGGCCCAGCGGCTGACGGAGCTGGACGGAGCGACGCCGCGGGCGAACACGGGCAAACCCAGTCCTCGCACCTCCACCACGTCGCGGACGGCGCCATCAATGACGATCCCGGCCATGCCGCGCGCTTTGGCAGCGGTGGCCATCAAGCCGCCCAAGCCCGCCACGTCCAGCGTGCCTTCGACGATGATGATGCCCACTTCACCGGGCGCCGCGCCGTCGATCATCTCCACGGAATGCTTGGCGGAGATCTCGGCGGTTGCCTTATCGGGCGTGGTCTGCCGCAGCACGGCGGTGCGAGCGCGACCGGCAAACCGCTCCGGAACTCCCGCGCCGATGATGCGGGGGCGCATGTCGTGCGACATGAAGCCGCGCTTGCCTACCACCTGATCCACCGCGTCTGACACGGAGGCGATGGCCACTTTCGAGAAGCCATCGAGCAACGGGTCGCCCGTTTGGGCCGGCGCAGGTTCCAGCAGCAGTGTGACGCCCGTCGCGGTCACCACGGCCGCGGCGGCCAGGGTCAACATGATCTTTCGCATGTCCGTATCGTAATGGAATTTGCGGCGGGACTGCCGTGGCGCGCCAACAGAGGGCGAAACTGCCTGATTTGCGCCGGCAATTCACTTGCGTCGTTCAGCAGACTGCTCTCATCCAAATGCGCATGAGCAACGTAGCCGAGCTTTTCACGCCGCTGTCGGGCGGTGGTCTCAAGTTACCCAACCGCATTGTGATGGCGCCGATGACGCGGAGCCGGGCGACGCCCGATGGCGTCCCCAGTCCCTTGGCGGCGGAGTATTACGCCAGCCGCGCCAGCGCCGGGTTGTTGATCACCGAAGGCACCCAACCGAGCTTTGGCGGGCAAGGCTACGCCCGGACGCCGGGGATCCACACACCGGAGCAGGGTGCGGCGTGGCGCGTGATTGCGGACGCCGTTCACGCGGCGGGCGGAAGGATCTTCCTGCAGTTGATGCATGTGGGCCGCATTGCAGCGGCCGCCAATCGCCAGGTGCCGGACACGCCAGTGGCGCCGTCGGCCCTCCGCGCTCCCGGGCAGGTCTGGACCGACCAGGCGGGCCTGCAGGATTACGCCGAGCCGCGCTCGCTCGCTCTCGATGAGATTCCCGCAGTGATTGCCGAGTACGCGGCGGCCACGCGGCTCGCGATTGCCTCGGGCCTTGATGGCGTTGAGCTGCACGCCGCCTCCGGCTATCTGCCCCACCAGTTTCTTTCAACCAACGTCAATCAGCGCACCGATGCCTATGGCGGTGACGCACCAGGCCGCATCCGCTTTGTGGTGGAAACGCTGGAGGCGATGGTCGCCGCCGCTGGGTCCGGGGCACGGGTGGGGATCAAGATCAGTCCGGAGATGGCGTTCAACGGCATTGAAGATCAGGACCTGGCCACTTATCCGGCCTTGGTGAACGCTCTCAACCCGTTGGGGCTGGCCTATCTGCACGTGATGCGCGCCTCGCCCACCACGGACTATGTGGCCCTGCTCCGCCCGCTGTGGAAGGGCGTGCTGATCGCCGGCGCCGGCTTCACCGCTGAATCGGGCGCCCAAGCCATCGCCTCCGGTCAAGCGGACGCCATCGCCTACGGCAAGCTCTACATCGCCAACCCGGACCTGAAGGAGCGTTTTGAACAGGGCCTCCCGCTGAGTGAGGCGGATGGCAGCACGTTCTACACACCGGGCGCCAAGGGCTACACGGACTACCCGCGAGCCTAAGCGGAAGCGCGACCTGCGCTTTCCGTCGGATCACGGCAGCCCAGAGTCCGGCGCCGATGGTAACCTCAAGAGAACCCGCAGTTTTCTCATGAGCGACATCCACGTTACCCTGCCTGACGGCAGCAGCAAAGCCTACCCGGCGGGCACCACGCCGCTTTCGGTGGCCCAATCGATTTCTAAGCGCCTGGCCGAGGATGCCATTGTGGCGCGCGTCAATGGCGACCTGTGGGATCTCACCCGGCCGCTGGATGGCGACGTGGCGCTGCAGATCTTGACCACCAAGGACCCGGCGTCGCTCGAGGTTTACCGTCACTCCACCGCCCACTTGCTGGCGGCGGCGGTGCTGGAGCTGTATCCGGAAACGAAGCTCGGCATCGGTCCGCCGATTGAGAACGGCTTCTACTACGACTTTGACCGGCCGACGACGTTTACGCCGGAGGACCTGGAAAAGCTCGAAAAGAAGATGGCCGAGCTGGCCGCGCAGGACTTGCCGTTTGAGCGCAAGCTGATGGCCAAGGAAGAGGGCCTCACCAAATATCGCGGCATGAATGAGCCGATGAAGGTGGAGCTGATCGAGGAACGCGCGGGCGACATCTTCAGCGAATACACGCTGGGGCCGCACTTTATCGATTTCTGCCGCGGGCCGCACGTGCCGTCGTCCAAGCGCCTGAAGGCGTTCAAGCTGATGACCGTCGCGGGCGCCTACTGGAAGGGCGACGCCAAGAACAAGCAGTTGCAGCGCATCTACGGAACGGCCTGGTTCTCCGACAAGGAATTGAAGGAGTACCTGGACCGCCTGGAAGAGGCCAAGAAGCGCGACCACCGCAAGCTGGGCACGGAACTGGGCTACCTGAGCATCCAGGAACTGGCCGGGCCGGGGTTGATCTTCTGGCATGAGAAGGGTGGCCTGGTCCGCAAAGAGATGGAAGACTGGATGCGCGAGCAGTACCTGAAGCGCGGCTACTCCCTGGTCTTCACGCCGCACATCATGCGCAAGAAGCTCTTTGAGGTCTCCGGCCACGAAGAGCATTATTCAGAGAACATGTTCGACTCCATGGAGCTGGACGACGGTGATTACCGCGCCAAGCCCATGAACTGCCCGGGCCACATTCTGATCTACGCCAACGATCAGCACAGCTACCGCGACCTGCCGATCCGGCTGGGTGAGCTGGGCGTGGTGCACCGTTATGAGAAGTCCGGCGTGCTGCACGGGTTGCTGCGCGTCCGTGCCTTCTGCCAGGACGATGCCCATATCTTCTGCCGCCCGGACCAGCTGGTGGACGAAGTGGTGAGCTGTCTGGAATTCGCGGTCGATACCCTGAAGACGTTTGGCTTTGATAAGTACGAAGCAGAGCTTTCGACGTGGGACGGTGGCACGAGCGGCAAGTACGATGGCTCGCCCGAGCAGTGGAAGATGGCCGAAGACGCGCTGGCCACCGCGGTCGAGCGTGTCGGCCTCGCCGTCAAGACCATGCCCGATGAGGCGGCCTTCTATGGCCCCAAGATCGACGTCAAGCTGGTCGACGCCATTGGCCGCAAATGGCAGCTTTCGACGGTGCAGTTTGACTTCAACCTGCCGCGCCGCTTCGACATCACCTACATTGGCGAAGACGGCCACAAGCACCAGCCGGTGATGGTGCACCGCGCGCTGTTCGGCTCCGTCGAGCGCTTCTTCGGCATCCTGCTGGAGCATTATGCCGGTGCGCTGCCGGTTTGGCTGTCTCCCGTGCAGGCCGTCGTTCTGCCGATCACGGACCGGCATGTCGAATATGCCAAGACGGTGGTGGCGCGTCTTGAAGCAGCCAACATCCGCGTCAAGATCGACGCCCGCAACGAGAAGGTGAACCTCAAGATCCGTGAGGCGCAGCTGCAGAAGGTGCCGTTCATGCTCGTGATTGGCGATCGTGAAGCGGAGGCCGATTCGGTGGCCGTGCGCACGCGCCGCGGGGGCGACCTGGGGGCGAAGCCGGTGGCCGAAGTGGCGGCGAGCATCCGCAAGCTGATCGAAGACAAGACGCCGGTGGAATAGCCGATGACGGCCGGCGTCCGTGGTGGCGCAGGCTTCCAGGACTTCAATCCTGGCCAGCCATCGCGCATCTTTGGGCTGCGGGTTCACGCATGATCCTGCTCCAATGCTTGGCCGCCGCGCTGGTGGTGGGGGCGAGCGTCTTCTGCGTGCTGGCGCTACTGGGCGTCCGCAGCTATCTGAGACAGGTGCCCGGCCGCAACACGGAACCGGTCAGCATCTTGAAGCCGCTACGCGGCGTGGATCTGGGTCTCGAAGAAAATCTCCGCAGCTTCTTTGCGCTGGACTACCCGTGCTTTGAACTGGTGCTGACCGTGCAGGATGTCTCGGATCCAGCCTTTGCTCTCTGTGAGAAGCTGATCGCCGCTTACCCGCACGTCGATGCGCGTGTGGTCGTCACCGGTGCGCCGGAATGGCACAACGCCAAGGTCTGGCAGATGCACCGCGCGTGGGGAGAATTGAAGTACTCACTCATCGTCACCAGCGACTCCGATATTCGCGTCGCGCCCGACTTCCTCCATGGCGTGGGCGATGGCTTTGATGTCGGCACGTGCCCTTATCGCGCCATCGGCGGCCCCAGTAGCTGGTCGCGACTGGAAGCGCTGGGGATGAATACGGAGTTCCTGGCGGGCCTGGTGACGGCGCGGCTGCTGGAAGGCGTGAAGTTCGCCATCGGCCCCACCATGTACCTCCGGCGCGGGGTGATCGAGGCGATCGGCGGCTGGCAGGAGTTGAGCGAGTATCTCGCGGAGGACTTTGTCATCGGCAACCGAGCGGCGGAGAAAGGCTTCAAAGTCGGCCTGTCGCGCCAACTGGTGCAGCATCGCATCGGCAGTGAGCCGATGGCGGTGAACTTTGGGCATCGCCTGCGTTGGTACAGGTCCACGCGCCGGTCGCGGCCGGCGGGCTATGTGGGGCAGCTGTTCACGATGCCGGTGCCGCTGATTTTGTTCCTGCTGGCGGTCGCTCCGGCATGGTGGCCGGTGGCGGCACTGGCGGCGCTGTTGCGCCTCGCGACTGCCATGGCCACGTTGCGAGTGGTGAGCGCACCGCTGGCGCTGGTTGATCTTCTGGTCCAGGATCTGTTGAGCTTCGCCTTCTGGCTGGCGGGCTTCTTCGGCACCACCATCGATTGGCGCGGGCGGCAGTATGTGCTGTCGAACGATGGCCGCTTTACGCGCCTGACGGAGTAGGCCAATAGAGTAGCGGTCTGGCCCACCGGGTCGGCGACAACCCGGTGGGTCCACTCCACTGTGATGCTCGAGACTCGGGGCAATCAGTGCTTGAGAACTACTCCGCCGAGCGGCGGCGCAGGAACGCCAAGCCCGCCAGCGCAAGCCCTGCCACCGCCATCGTCGCGGGCTCCGGCACCGGAGCCAGGCTGATGTCGGCGATCCGTAGTCCATTGCCGATCATGCCGCGGGAGAAGGTCTTGCCGGTCTTCAGATCCACCGAGTAGAAGTCGGTCCACTTGTTCGGGGAGACGGACACATAGGCGATGCCGGTGCTGCCCGAAATGTCAAAGCCCACCTGGTCACTGGTGAGGATAGGTAGGCCGACGATCGTGGTGATGTTCTGAAACGTGGGTGCAGGGCTGCCGTTCCGGTTGAGCGTGTCCCATTGCGAATCTAGCGTCAACAACTGCGTGGAGCCGGGAAAGGGCACGTTGTTCGTGTAGGCCGCACCGACGATGTTGGGATCCTGGCCAAAGTTGGGTCTCCGGCGGCGTACTGCACGTCGGGATCGGTGGTGACGGCGCCGGTGATGGGGTTGATGCGCAGGTTCTGGTTGGCGTTACTGATCACGCGCAAGCGGTCCGCGACGGGGTTAAAGTCGATGCCGAAGCTGGAGCCCACCAGCGAAGTGGAGAACACGCTGCCCACTTGGGCGGCCGTCGCGGTGTACCGGTCGATCATGTACAGCCGGTTGGTGGAGCCCAGCCCATAAAGTTGCCCCGTGCGAGGCCGGAAGTCGATGCCCAGCAGCTTCTCATTGATCTGCAGGCCGGTGATCGACAGCAGCGGGCTGACCATCCCGGGGGTGTTCGCGTCGAAGCTCAACAGCTGATTGCTGTCGGTAATGGCATACACGGTTTCTGCTTGGACGGGCGCCAGGCCGAGGACTCCGGCCAGCGCTCCGAGCGCGAGGATGTTGGTGATGTTCATGACTAACCTCTTCTTGTGAATGTTCTCGAGAGGAGGCCGGAAGCCTCCCCTTTCCCACCCGTACGACAAACTTGAAACGAACGGATTGATTGAAATCGGAAAAAAGTGGAGGCCGCGCGAATCAGCCGCCGGAGATCCCACTGCCCGTTGACTCCACCGTGTCTGCTACTGTCTCAAGAGCCAACCGGAATCCCCATGCGAATCATCATCACCGCCTTATTTCTGACCACTCTGGCCGCGCAGACGCCCTACGACGTTGTCATTTCCGGCGGGCGCGTGATGGACCCGGAGAGCGGCTTGAATGCGGTGCGCCACATCGGCATCCGAGCGGGCAAGATCGCGGCAATCTCCGCCACGCCGCTGAAGGGCAAGACTGAACTGAACGCCCAGGGCCGCATCGTCTCGCCTGGTTTTATTGATCTGCACGCGCACGGGCAGACCAATCAATCGAACGAATATCAAGCTCATGACGGCGTCACCACGGCGTTGGAGCTGGAGGTGGGCGTGCCGGTGGTGGGGGCGTTCCTGAAGCTGCGCGAGAACAACGCTATCTTGAACTTTGGCGCGACCGCGTCGCATGGCGCCAACCGCACCATGTCGATGGACAAGTTCAAGGCCGAAGCCGTCGCATGGCGAAACGCCGCGGACACTGATACAGCGAAGCGTTGGAGTGAGATCAATAGCAAGGGGCGATACGAACCGCTGAACCGGCCCGAGGAGATGAGCCTGATGGCCGCCACGATGGAGCGCAACCTAAAGGAAGGCGGCCTGGGGCTGGGCGTGGCCCATCAATACTACCCGGGCGCCACGCGCGAGGAGATCTACCGTGTGTTTGAGATGGCCGCGCGGTGGAAGGTGCCGATCTACACGCACGTTCGCGCAATGGGCGTCGATGCGATGCAGGAGGTGATCGCCAACGCCGCCGCTACCGGCGTCGCGCTGCACATCGTGCACGTCAACAGCATGAGCCTGGGCAATCTCCCGCTGGTGCTCGACTTGATCGATGGTGCACGCAAGCGGGGCATTGATGTCACCACGGAAGCTTACCCTTACACCGCGGCCTCGACGTTTATTGAGTCGACAATTTTTGACGATGGCTGGCAGCAGCGGCTGGGCATGTCTTATGGCGACATCCAGTGGGTGAAGACGGGCGAGCGGTTGACGAAAGAAACCTTCGAGCAGTTCCGGCCCCAGGGCGGCTACGTGATCATGCACATGATGCGGCCCGAATGGATCCAGCGGGCAATGGCGTCGCCAGCTGTCATGGTGGCCTCCGACGGTATGCCCTATTCGCCGCTGGCGCATCCGCGCAGTGCGGGCACGTTCACGCGGGTGCTGGGGCGTTATGTGCGAGAGCAAAAGGTGCTCTCGCTGATGGACGCCCTGGGCAAAATGACCATCATGCCCGCGCGGCGTCTCGAAGCGATTGCTCCGGTGATGAAGAACAAGGGCCGGCTGCGCGTGGGCGCGGATGCCGACATCACGGTGTTTGACGCGGACAAGGTGATCGACACCGCGACCTTCGAGAAGGGCCTCAGCTTCTCCGCGGGGATCGACCACGTGCTCGTCAATGGCGTCGCGGTGGTGCGTGACGGCCAAACGGTGCCCAATGTCTTTCCGGGCAAGGCCGTGATGGGCAACTATGCCCAGCGGCAGTAGCGGCGGCTACTTAAGCTCCTGATAGCGGCGCAGGTGCTCGCGCGATTTCTCCAGTTGGCCTGCGGCCCGGTAGAGCTGCGCCAGCCGGTAGTGCGCCACCGAAAGCTTCTCATCGCGGCGCAGCGCTTCTTCGAGAGCCGCAATGGCGGCGGGCCGGCGCTCCGGGGTGTTCTCCTGGCGAGCAAGTTCCAGCAGCGCGCGCGTCTCTTTGGGAGCCAACGCCGCTGATCGCGACAAGTGGGGCAAGGCTTCGGCCGTGAGCGGCGGGTCTTGCTTCAGCAGCGCCCGAGCCAAGTAGAACTCACCATCGGCACTCTCAGGTGTCGCCATCGTCCGGATGGCGGCCAGCATGCGCGCGGACCAATTGGGCGCCGCCCCCACAGTCTCTCCGAGCATCGCCAGCACCGCCGCGTCGGTGGGCCGTTGGGTGGCGAGGCGGCAGAGCAGCTCGGCGCTTGAATCAGCCTGACCCAAGATGAAGCGCGTCACCGCCACGCCCAGCGGCAGGCCTTGCTTCTCAAACAGCTGCTCCGCCGGGCCGAACAGTTGGCTTTCGAGCAGACGCACGCCTTCGGCATACCGCGGGAGCGCTCGCAGCCGGTCCAGCAGCGCCCGGTGCAGCTCGGTCCGTTCAGCGGAGACATGGCTTGATCCGTCCAGTGACGCCGCTCCGGCCTGGATCTTGCGGTTCTCCTGAAACTCCGGCGGCTTGGTGATCTGCGCCGCTCCCACTCCAGCGAGACCCAGCAACGCCGCGGCGATCAATAGGCGCGGCATGATGGCTCGGGCTTTGCTTCGGTCAAGCTGCATTGCGCGTTCACCGGGAGATCTTTCCACGTCTCCACCTTACCGCCCGGCCAGCGCACGGTGACCAGGTCCACCTTCTTCGCCGCCCCCAGGCCAAAGTGCAGCGCGAAGGAGTGCTGCGAATAGTAGCTGGAGCCGGAGTAGAGCTCGTCCATCTGTTTGCGGCCCGCCGCCTCCACCGTCACCCGTGCTCCGATGGCGGAACGGTTCACCTTCGTCCCCGCCAGGCGCAGGTTGACGAAGCTGCCGCCCGCGCTTGCGTTCTTCAGCACTGCGGGCCGCTCGTTCATGTTCAAGATGACGGCCTCCGGGCGGCCATCGCCATCAAGATCACCCAGCGCAAGGCCGCGCGATGGGCGGGGCACGGAAAGCGCGGGGCCGCCGGTGGCGGTGAGATCTTCAAACTTGCCGTTGCCCAGGTTGCGGAACGCCAGCGTCTCTTGGCGATAACGGTCCCCTACCTTGGCGCCTTCCACCTCCGGGTAGACATGGCCGTTGACGATCAGCAGGTCCTTGAAGCCGTCGTCATCCAGATCCGTGAACGCCACGCCCCAACCCAGCAACTGCCGGACGCCCAGCTTGGCGGCGCCCGAGACATCAGAGAAAAACTTACCGTCCTCATTCAAGTAGAGCGAGGTCAGGTCGCCCGAAAAGTTGGTCTTGGCGATGTCGAGAAAGCCGTCGTTGTTGTAGTCCGCCACGGCCACGCCCATACCGGCTTGCAGGCGGCCGTCGGCATTGAAAGCCACGCCCGCTTCAGCGCCGCGTTCGGAGAACGTGCCGTTGCCGTTGTTGTGGAATAGCAGGCTGGGCGTCATGTCACAGGCGACATAGAGGTCCGGCCAGCCATCGTTGTCGAAATCGGCGGCCACGGCTTGCAGCGAATAGCGCCCGCCGGGTTTGAGGATTCCCGCCGCGGCGGAGACGTCACGGAAGGTGCCATTGGGTTCCTGGTGATAAAGGACGTTCGCCCCCAAGGGCAATCCGCGCGGGCCGCACATCACGGGGATCTCTTTCCAGACGCAGAACTCGCCCTTGCCCGGCCGCGGTGTCTTGTCGAGATCGAGGGCGACATAGTTCGAGACAAACAGATCCAGGCGGCCATCGCGGTCGTAGTCAAAAAACGTGCAGCCGGAGCCGTAGCGGGTGCCGGTGGCGGGCAAGCCCACGCTGCCGGTGACATCGCCGAAGCGCCCGGAGCCCAGATTGCGGTAGAGGCGGTTGTGGCCGTAGTAGGTGACCAGCAAGTCCGTGCGGCCATCGTTGTCATAGTCGCCCGCACAAACGCCCTGCGCCCAACCTTCGAAATTGAAGCCGCTTTCCGGCCCTTGCCGCATGAATTTTCCAGATGATTGCTGGCGATAAAAGACCGGTAATACGGCCTCGCGGCCGGCGGCCCGGTTGAGCGTCGTGCCGTTGAGTAGCAGCACATCATCCAGACCGTCGTCATCGACATCCACCACCGCCACGCCGTTGCCGGTGGTCTCCAGGATGTAGTCTTTGCGTGTGACGCCGCCGAAGACATTGGGAGCAGTCAAGCCCAGTGTCTCCGCCACATCGATGAGTTGCAGCGGGACGGCTCCGAAAGCCGCCGCGGCGAGGCCAAGGACAAGTGGGCGAGTAAGGGCTGGCATGCGCTACGAGGGCCGCGAGAAGATCTCTGACAAAACTTTACACTATTGCATTACGGTTATGACGGTGATAATCTTGCGTGGCAGTTGTTATTACTGCGGGGAGCTTCCACGTCTATGAACATCGCTCTGTTGCGAGTATTTTTTGCCACAATTGTGCTGGCCGTTTGCGCATTTGCGCAACGCGATCTGGCCACGATTGTGGGAACTGTCACTGATCCTACGGGGGCCGGCATTCCCAATGCCAAGGTCACCATCTCGGAAGAGGCCACTGGCCAGAAGTATGAAGTTACCACCACGGCCGGCGGCGAATTCGCCCGCCCGGCATTGAAACCCGGCATCTACGTCCTGACGGTAGAAGCCGGCGGATTTAAAAAGTCCACCCGGCGCAACGTCCCGCTCACGGCGGGTGACCGCACCGGCGTTGACTTCCAGCTGCAAGTGGGCGAAGTCACCACCAACGTCGAAGTGACGGGTGAAGTTGCTGTCCTGCAGACCGAATCCACCATCATCGGCGCCAGCGTCGATGCCAAGCAGATGTCAGAGCTGCCCCTGGGCGGCACTCGCAACTTTGCGTTCCTGGCACGCTTGTCGCCCGGTGTGGTGCCGAATGAGCCCGGCGCTCGCGATGCCACAGGCGGCGGCTTTTCCGCCAACGGTGTCCGTTCCAACGGCCAGAATAACTTCCTGTTGAATGGCGTCGACAACAACGTCAACGTCATCGACTTTTTGAACCAGACCTCGTTCGTGATTGGACCGTCTGTCGAAGCCATCGGCGAAATGCGCGTCATGACCAACGGCTACAACGCCGAATACGGCCGCGGCGCGGGTGGCGTGGTAAACGTCACCATCAAGAGCGGCACCAACCAGCTGCACGGCACGCTGTTTGAGTACCTGCAGAACGACAAGTTGAACGCCAACCGCTGGGAGAACAACCGCAGCAATGTGAAGCGCGGCCCGTTCAAGCAGAACCAGTTTGGCGCGGCCGTCGGCGGTCCGCTGATCAAGAACCGCACGTTCTGGTTTGCCGACTACCAGGGCACGGAAATCCGTTCCACCGGCGGCTCCGTCCCCGGCCTGGGCACTTCCGCCTTCTTCTCGATCCCCAACGCCGGCATGCGCAATGGCGACTTCTCGCACTTGCTGGGCGCCTCCATCCCCAATTCACTGGGCGTCGCGGCGCGCGAAGGCATGATCTATGATCCGGCCACGCAATCCACCCAGAACTATCCGGGTGGCGGTTCCGGCTTCAGCCGTCTGCCGTTTGCCAACAATCAGATTCCGCCCAGCCGTTTTGACCCGGCGGCCAAGAAGATGATGGACACCTTCCCGCTGCCCAACGTCAACGTGGGCCCGGGCATCGCGCTGAACAACTACTTCACCACCACCTCCGGCACCTACGGCGTCAAGCAGTTCGACATCCGTATGGACCACCGCATTTCCGACAAAGACAACATCTTCGGCAGCGTCAGCTGGTCGGAGCGGAATCAGTTGAACGGCCAGCCGCTGCCGGGCGCGCTCGATGGCACCTACTTTGCCTCGAACACGGAGCAGACCTTGGCCCGCAACGCGATGCTCTCTTACACGCGCACCTGGTCTCCCACCATCGTGTCGGAAACCCGCGTCGCCTTCTCCCGCCTGGTCACCGCCCGCACGCAGGCGTTGCCGGACGTGGATCAGTTCAAGGCCTTCGGCATCGGTGGCTACAACCCCACCGGTCCGCTGAATGGCGGCCTGCCGTCCACCAACATCGACCGCTACAGCGGCTTCGGTGCCTCCGACTGGCTGCCCTCGAAGGAATACAACAACGTCTGGGACTTCATCCAGAACATCGCCATCCAGAAGAAGGGCCACTCGATCAAGTTCGGTGCGGAATACCGTCCCATCAAGTTCCCGTTCTTCCAGTTCCCCAGCCCGCACGGCAACTGGACCTTTAACCGCACCGAGACCTCGTTCCCCAACGGCACCGGTGGCCTGTCCAACCTGACGGGCGACGGTTATGCGTCGTTCCTGATCGGCCGCGTGTCGCAGGGCCAGATGTCCACCACCAACTTCATTTCGTCGCAGAAGGAAGCCTGGGGCTTCTATGCGCAGGATGACTGGAAGGTGAACAGCAAGCTGACCATCAACTACGGCGTCCGGTATGAGCTGTTCTCGCCGATCGGTGAGAAGTTCGGCCGTCAAGCCAACTTCGACTTCGACAAGCTGACTCTGTTCATCCCCAAGGGCAAGGACCAGGATGCGCCGCTGCCGCCCAACTTCGCGACGGACTTTAAAAACGTCAAGGTCTCGCGCGGTGAGGTGGATCAGTACCTGATTCCGTGGGACAAGACGTCGATCGCTCCGCGTATCGGTTTTGCCTATGCCTGGAAGTCCAACACCGTGATCCGTGCCGGCTACGGCATCTTCTACGGTGGCGAAGAAAACCAGGGCGGCAACCCGAACCGTGGTGAAGGCGTACCGTTCAACCAGACGACCACTCTGGTGCGGCCCACCAGTGTCACGACGTTTGAGCCGAATCCGTTCTTTGCGCAAACCAATGGCGTATCGAGCGGCTTCCCGTCGAACATCTTCTCGTTGAACGCGCCTGTTGGCCTGCGCAGCATCGCCACCAACTTCCGCAACCCGATGGTCCACAAGTGGAACTTCTCCATCCAGCGTGAGTTCCGCGGAGGCAACGCGTTTGAATTGGCCTACGTGGGCAACCGCCAGGCCCACCAGCTGCACTTCTCCGATCCGAACGCCTGCTACAACGACCCGCGTCCGAACATCGAGTGCAACGCCCGCCGCCCGATTCCGAACCTGGGTGGTGTCAACTACACCAGCACCTTCGGCTTCGGCAACTACGCCGGCCTCACCGCGAAGTGGGAAAAGCGCTTCTCGAACGGCCTGCAGTACTTGACGGCCTACACCTGGGGTCACGCTTTGGCCACCTCGGGAACGCCCCTCAGCGGTTCCGGCGGTTTCGGTCCGAAGGACCCGCGGAACTGGTCATCGGCCTATTCCAGCGCGGCTTGGGACATCCGGCATAACCTCACCGGCAGCTTCCTCTACGACCTGCCGATTGGCAAGGGCAAGAAGTTCGACCTGAATTCCAAGGCCGGCAACATGGTCCTGGGTGGCTGGCAGATCAACAGTGTGATGACGTTCCGTACTGGCGCGCCCATCACGCTGACCACCAACAACTGCGTCGGCAGCTTCAACAACTGCCAACCGGATGCCATCTCTGGCAAGTCGTCCAACGCCGCCCCGTCGGGTGGCCGCAACGTCAACCAGTGGTGGGATATCGCCAACGTCGCCAATCCGACCCCCGGCACCCCGGGTTCCCTCGGTCTCCAGACCAACCGGATCCCCGGCCAACGCAACGTTGACTTGTCGCTGTTCAAAGCGGTCCAGATCAGTGAACGGTTCGCGGTTCAGTTCCGCGCCGAATCGTTCAACCTGGGCAACACCCCGCAGTGGGGCGCCCCGAACAACCAGCAAGGCAACCCCAACTTCGGCAAGATCTTCGCCACGCAGGACGGTACGCAGCGCCGTACGCAGTTTGCGTTGAGGTTCATGTTCTAGGCTGATTGCTCCGTGTTACGGCCGCTTGGCTCGGGCATCTTGTATGCTCAAAACCAAGCGGCCGTTTTTCTTTCTCCCGTCATGTATTTGCTCGCAGTCGATCAGGTTGAAATGGCGCAGGCCGCGCTGGCCGCAGGCCGGTTGGCGGAAGCCCGGGTGCTGCTGGAATCGCAGGCTGCGGATGCTCGTGCTTGGGCATTGCTCGCCCAGGTCTATCACCAGTTGAAAATGCCGCAGAAGGCCGCCCAGGCCGCGCTGCGGGCGTCCACCGCCGGGGCGGCTGCTCCGCAAGTGCAGCACGCGCTGGCGCTCTATTACGCGCAGTCCGGTCAGCGGAAGCTGGCAGCTCAATGGGAAGGCCGGTTCGCCGAATCAAAGGAAGCAGATGCCGCCGCTCCCTTGCGCGCTGCCTTGCTCTATGCCGAACTGAAAGCCTGGCCCGAGGTGTTGCGGTTCGGACGGCTGGCCATCGCCAAGGAAGATCGGGCCCAAACCCGCGCTCTGCTGGCGCAAGCGGCCGAAGCCTCCGGCAAGATGGACGAGGCCGTCGAGCACTATCGCGCGCAAGTAGCGCTGTCGCCCTACGACGAAGATGCCTATTCGAGCGGCGGCCAAGCCTTGCTGCGCATGGCCCGCTTCACTGAGGCGGCGGCTTTCCTGGAAGACGCCCACCGCAAGTTCGACAAGAGCCCGCAGCTTGCGCTCGCCTTGGGCGTGGCCTACTACGCCCAGCGCCGCTTTGCCGACGCGGGATCAAGCTTCCTGCGCGTGATCGAACTGGCCCCCACCGTCGCGCAGCCCTACATTTTCCTCGCGAAGATGATCGACCAGCTCCCCACGCGGCTCCCAGAGATCTTGAAGAAGGCCGAAGCCTGGAACGCGGCTGAGAAGACCGAAGCGTTCGCGCCTTTTGTCTATGCCCGCGCCCTGGCCGCCAGCGGAGCGCCGGACACGCAGGTGAAGCCGCTCGTGCAGGAAGCGATCCGGCGCAAGGCCGATGCCTGGGAGTTCACTTTTGAGCTGGGCCAGATCCTGGAGCGCGAACGCGACTTCGCCGCCGCTGCTCGGGCTTATGAATCGAGCCTGTCGAGCAACGCCAAGGTTCCCGAGACGCACTACCGTCTCGCCCGCGTCTATGACCGGCTTGCGCAACCCGCCAAGGCCGCGCGGGAGCGGGAGATCCATCAGCAGTTGCTAGCCGCCGGTGGCAAGGAAGGCATGCGATGACGCGGCGTGAACTGCTTTCACTGCCCATTCTGCTGCCGCTCGCCTCGGAGCCGATGTTGTCGGCCCCCGTCGCGACACCACGCTACCTGCATGACCCGCCCTACTTCCCCTACATCGGCTTGATCGAAAGCGGCCACGATGAGTTCCCGCGCGATCCAGTGATGCCGCCGCCCGCGCCGCGCCGCGATGGGCGCTTTGCCGACATCACCGGCACCGTGCTCGACAGCGAGCAACTCTCGCGCGGCATCCCCTATTGGGTGGCACGACTCGACCCAGCGCTCGGCATCGACATCTACGGCAACAACGGCATTGCTGTGGGCGACATCGATGGTGACGGCCGCGATGAGATCTATGTCTGCCAGCCCGCCGGTTTGCCCAACCGGCTCTTCCGGTGGAAGGATCAGCACCTCGAAGAGATCTCTGCCGCGGCGGGTGTCGATCTGCTGGACGACACCTCCAGCGCGCTGTTTCTCGACCTCCGAAATCTGGGCCGTCAGGATTTGGTGGTGCTCCGCGGCTCCGCGCCGGTGCTCTATTTGAACGATGGCCGGGGACAGTTTACGCTCGCCCCGGATGCCTTCCGCTTCGCCTCCGATCCGCAAGGCGGCTTTACTGGCATGGCCGCCGCGGACTTCGATCGCGACGGCAAGCTGGATCTCTACCTGTGCTGCTACAGCTTCTTCCAAAGCGAGGCCCAGTTCCGCTATCCGACACCCTACTTTGACGCGCAGAACGGTCCGCCCAACTTCCTGTTCCGCAACCGGCTGAACGCGGATGGCACGGGCTATCTTGAAGACGTCACCGCAGCGGTGGGGCTCAGCGAGAACAACAACCGCTACAGCTTCGCCCCGGCCTGGGCGGACTACGATGGCTCCGGCTGGCCCAGCCTTTATGTGGCCAACGACTTCGGCCGCAGCAATCTCTACCGCAACCAGGGCGGCAAGTTCCGTGACGTCGCTGCCGAAGCGGGCGTGGCCAATCTTGCCCCCGGCATGAGTGCCTGCTGGTTCGACCAAAACGGCGACGGCCGGCCTGATCTCTATGTCGCCAACATGTGGACCGCCGCTGGGCAGCAAGTGGTCAAGAGCCCGGCCTTCGCCTTGCGCGACCAGCCTGCGTGGCGCACGCACACCAAAGGCAATTCGCTCTACCGCAATCTGGGCAACGGCAAGTTCGCGGAGGTGGCGGGCGAACTCGGCCTTGAGATGGGCCGCTGGGGCTGGTCGGCCGATGCCGTGGATTTCGACAACGACGGCCAGGCGGAACTGCTGCTCACCTGCGGCATGCTGAGCGGCCACAAGTCGCCCGATCTGATGGGTTTCTTCTGGCGGCAAGTCGTGGCTCGCACTCCGGCCACGGCCAGCCCCAACGCCGCTTACGAGAACGGCTGGAATGCCATCAACCAGTTCATCCGAGAAGGCTATAGCTGGAACGGGCATGAGCCCAACGTCTTCTACGTGCGCGACGGGAGCCGTTATCGCGACGCTTCCCTTGAATCCGGCCTGAACTTCGCCGAAGACTCGCGCGCTTTTGCGGTGACCGACTTTGATGGCGATGGCTGCCTGGACATCCTGCTCAAGAATCGCCTGGGGCCGCAGTTGCGTGTCCTGCAGAACCGCTGCGGCCAAGGGCGTCCGCGGGTCGCGCTGCGCCTCATCGGCACCAAGTCCAACCGCGACGCCATTGGAGCCAAGGTGCGGCTGGACGGCCAGACCAAGTGGATCACGGCTGGGTCCGGCTATCTGTCGCAGCACACGAAGACGCTGTATCTTGGCTGCGCGGGCCAAGTGCAACAGATCGAGATCACCTGGCCCAGCGGCCTCACGCAGAAGCTGGAGAAGCTGGACGCGGGGGCGCTCTACGAAGTCACGGAAGGGTCCGCGGCCCGCCTGGTGCGCAAGTTCGCCGCCGCCTCGCCCATAGCGCCCAGTGTCCTTGTGGGCGACAATCAGCCGCGCTTGCACGACACGTGGCTGAAAGATCCTGTGCCGCTGCCCATGCCGCAAACCGGGCCCGGACTCTACGTCCTCACCGAGGCCGCCGCGCAGCCGCACTTAGCTGCCTACACGCTCTTCCGCCGCTACCTGTTTGAGCACCGCGCGCCGCTGGACCTGCCGCTGGCGTTCCTGCTGAATGCGGAAGGCCACGCGGTGAAGGTCTACCGCCAAGTGCCCAACGCGCCTCAAGTAGCGGCGGACTTGAAGCTGATCAACCAACGTCCAGCGTTGCCTTACCCTGGGCGCGCGCTGGCTCCGGCTCGCCGCGACTACTTCAAGCTCGGCGCTTCTCTGTTGTGGTGCGGCTACCCGGAGCAAGCGCTGCCGTATCTCGAAGCCGTGCTCCGCCAGCAGCCCACGAATGTACGGACCATGGTGCTGGTGGCGCAGGTGCACCGCGAGGCGGGGCGGATTGCCAAGGCCGCGCCGTTGGTGGACGAGGCTCTGCGGCTGGCGCCCGGCTCGGCGGAAGCGTGGAATGAACAGGGCGCGCTGGCCATGGCGCGCGAGGATTTCAGCCATGCGCTCGAGTGCTTTGATCAAGCACTGGCCGCCAAGAGTGGGCTCACCTACGCCTTGCTGAACGCGGCCCAAGCCGCGGAGAAGCTGAACCGCCTGCCGCTGGCCGAAGACTACTACCGCCAAGCGCTCACTTCCGATCCCAGCTCCCCAGAAGGCCATCAGGGCCTTGGGCTGACCATGGCCAAGCGCGGGCAGTTGGCCGAAGCCGAGCGTGAGCTGAAGGAAGCCGTCCGCCTGCGACCCGCCTATTCCGCCGCATGGAACAATCTAGGTGTGCTCTACCTGCAGCAGCGCGCGCCGGACAAAGCCGTTGAAGCGATCGAGCAGGGGATCGCCGCCGCGCCCGATGATGAGCTGTTGTACTTGAACCTGGGTCGGATCTACGTGCAGCAGAAAAGGCTCCCCGAAGCCCGCCGGGCAATGGAGCGGCTGCTGAAGGTCCGCCCCGAAAGCCAGGTGGCGCAGAAAGCGTTGAAGGATTTGACCAATGCGTCTCAACCGTAGAATGTTCCTGGCCGCTGCCACTGCGGGGGCGGCGCAGGCGGATCAAACGAAGCCCAAGCTGCTGATGCCTAGCGATCAGCCGGATGAGCTGCATTTTAAGTTGATGTGGTACAACCCGGTGCCGCCGATCGACCAGAAGACGTGGCGGTTGCAGATCAAGGGCCTCATCGAGAAGCCGCAGCAGCTGACGGTGGCGCAATTGCGGGCGCTGCCGCAGGAGACGCAGAATGCGCGGATGAAGTGCGTGCAGTGTTGGTCTTCACGGACCACGTGGTCCGGCTTCCGCTTCCCGCAGTTGGTGGAGCTCGCCAAGCCGTCGAAGAAGGCCAAGGCGATCCGGATCGATTGCGCGGACAAGTGGTACGAGTATTTTTCGCTTGAAGAGATGGCCAACCCGCGCGTGATGATGGTGCTGGGGATCGGGGGCCAGCCGCTGCCCGATAAGCACGGCGCGCCGCTGCGGCTGCTGGACCCGTCCAAGTACGGCTACAAGTCCGCCAAGCTGATCACCGCCATCACGTTTGTCGAAGAAGGCAAGGGCAGCATGGCGTGCGATATTGGGCCGTACTACTCGCCCGATGGGCGCATCCTGGCGGGCTACGATACCCCGCTCGATTTAGGCGGCAAGACCAAGCGCAAAATCTCTGGCGGCGAGATCATGGACTATTAGCCCCATGCGAACGCGCGACTTTTTGAAACTGGCCGGCTTGAGCATCGCCTCGCGCATCCTCCCCGCCAGTGTAATGAGCTTGTGGGCGCAAGCGGCGGAAGCGCAGGCTAAGGGCCGCAAGGTGATCCTCGTCACCTTCGGCGGCGGTGTCCGGACTTCCGAGACGTTTTCCCCCGAAGGCCTGCACAACATCCCGCGTCTGGCGAAACTGCAGCACGATGGGTTCTTCTATCAGACCTGCCAGAACCAGGGCGTACTGTCGCACTTTAACTCCACCGCCAGCATCGTCACCGGCAACTGGCAGCGCGTTGATGATTTTGGCTTTGAGGCACCCGCCTCAGCCACCGTGTTTGAGCAGTTCCGCAAGGCGCACAAAGCGGGGCCGCTCGATGCCTGGGTGATCGCCACCAACAAGAGCTTCGCGGCTATGGGCTCCAGTGCTCAGCGAGAGTTCGGTGCACCTTACGGGGCCAACGTGATTCTGCCCAAGCAGCTGCTGCTTGATGCGGTGAAGGACATCGTCAAGAAGCCCAGTGCCGCGAATCTGTCTGATCGCGACGCCGTGCACCGGCGTCTCGAAACAATTCTGCAGGAAGGCTATGAAAGCGTCGGCTGGACCATCTTCAAGGGCAGCCGCCAGATGGACAAGCACGTGCAATCGACGCTGACGCGCGCGCTGGGCGAATTCATCAACGGGCCCGAAGCGCCGAGCTCCGGCGATGAGTTGACTTACTTCATCACGCGCGAGGTGATGCGCGAGTTTTCGCCACGGCTGATGCTGGTGAACTTCTGGGACATGGACGTGGCGCACTGGGGCAGCTATTCGCTCTACTTGCAGGCCGTCACGCGCACGGACCGGTTGACCGGGATGCTGTGGGATGAGATCCAAGCGAACCCCAAGTACAAGGACCAGACGACGCTGCTGATCCTGCCCGAACTGGGCCGCGATGGCGACCAGAACACCGCCAACGGCTTTCTAAACCACCGCAGCGGCGACCCGTCCTGCCGCAACACGTGGCTGCTGGCGTTGGGCGCAGGCGTCACCAAAGGCGCCACCGATAAGCCGATCCGGCACGTCGATGTGGCGGCGACGGCGGCGGCGATGCTCGACTTAAAGCCCGAGGGGCTGGCGGGGCAACCCGCGCGTGAGATCTTGGTCTAGGCCAACTTACGGCATCAGTAAGTGGCCACCTCTCTCATTTCCCTTGATTGAGCCGCGATTTACCCGTACGATGGCGTTATGCAGATCCCGGTCGAACGTTGGCCAATGAGAGATGGGACGACAACAGCAGTCCCGGCATTGTTCGCGGCGCTACTCATCGCTTCGGCCATCGGCGTGAGCGCTCAACCGCTAGAAAGCCATCGCGAGGCGGCAAAAGCAGCGGCCCAAGTAATCGATGATGTAACCAATGCGCGGTACGCCGCTGCGGCGGAGAGGATGGCCGGTATCGGGATGTTCATCCGCCGACACACCAAGCCAGCGTTTCCGGATGTTGCCATGGTCCAGTCGTACCAGGAGCCGGCGCCGATCCTGCAAGGCTTGGGGGAGATGCGCGACGCTCTCACGCGGCGCGACTACACCAGGGCGTTCACCCTGCACGTCGCGCTGGGTATGGGCATTGTTGGTCTCGATCACAAGCGGCCCGCCGCGGAACGCGTCCAAGGGATGAAGGCTCGGTACGGGGGCCGCCGCCGACGCCAAGGATCCGTTTGCGCTGCAGGCCCTGGCCGTCGGCGCGTGGCGGACGGGCGAGCGCGCGGAAGCGGAGCGTCGCGCCCGGCAACTGCTGGATCTGCTGCCTGGCTTGCCTCCGCCCCTACCGCGGCCCGGCTTGGCGCACACCGCCCATACAGTTCTCGGCCTGGCGGCGGCGGCGCGAGGCGACCTGGATGGCGCGGCCGTGCATCTGCGCGATTCGTTGGGCGCGGACACCGATGCTTCGCTCACCACGCAGCTACCGAACCTCATGTTGGCGGAAGCCTTGCTGGCTGCGGGGCGCACCGCACCGGTGGTCGCCTATCTGGACGTAGCGGCCAAGATCCCCTGGTATCGTCCGGAATTCGGGCGGCTGTTGGCAGGATTCCAGAGCCAGTACCAGGCCGGGAATCTCCGCAGTTTTGGAGCGGTCGGGGCCACACTCCACTAGCGGCGGCGGTACGATAAGGGGGACTTCCATGGCGGTCCCCCGCTTCGACTTCGCGCATGTTCCCGTAACCTTTGCCGCCTACTTCAACGAGCAGCTGCGCGGCTGGGAGGCGCTGTTTCCCGCCGAGCAGGCGTACTTTGAGCGGCTGGGCACCTATCTCGAAAAAGCACCGCCGGCCATGTTTGCATCGCTGGCCGAGCTTGAGCCGCGCATGGGCGTTACGCCGCAGACGTGGCCGCGCGGACGGTTCACGCTGCAGCAAGTCGACTTTCTGAACCGCAACGCGCTTTACCCGGAGTGGCGGCGCGTGATCACGCAGATCTTTGATCAGATCAATCCGGTGCTGGACGGCGAAATTGCCGCCAAGGGTCAACCGCGACTGGTGATGGTGATCGCCCCCGCAGACCTGCCGGTGGGGCCGGACCGGATGTGGACGCGGTTGAAGGGCCGGGGCCGCCGCGTCTCGCTGGCCGTGCCGGATGACCTTTCGCAGTATGTGCCGCTGGCGATCACGGGCAAGCCGGTGCCCGATCTTGCTGGTAGCTTGCTGGACCTTTGTGCGGCGGCTCGCGGACCCTACAGCGCGTGGTCGGTCGAGACCGGCGAAGCGCTCGCCGGGTGCGCCCGCAAAGCCACGCAGCTCAGCTACGAGAAGCTGAGCGCCTACCGCCAGCGGCTGATGGAAGAAGTGCAGAAGATCGCCGAGAAGGGCGAAGTCCGGGGCCCGCGTCAGTTGGGTGAAAAGCTGAAAACACTCCAGCCGCGTGATGCGGAGTATTCGCGCGATCCGGTGATGTCCGAGTTCGTGCGCGCCACCCTGCTGGCGGGCAACGGCACGCTGTTGGTCAACAACACGTTTGTCGAATGGGCCACAGTGCAAGCCATCCGCCGCGCCAAGCCATCGCTGGTCGTGGCCAACTTTGGCATCCGCAACAAGGTGAAGCCGTTCAGCAGTCTGCTGATCTTTGAAGATCAGGATAAGGCGACCGCGATCCCCACCCAGGCGGACATGTTGGGCTCCTACGTGGATCTGGAGATCTTCTACCAGTACGTGTTTCAGGAAGCGGGCAAGTATGTCGAGTACCGCAACAACACGGCGTATCTATTCCTGGCCGAAGGCATGGACGAAATGCACCTGATCGCGCCACCGGATTTTCCGCTGAGTGCCGGTGAGCGGGCACCGCTGACAGCGATCTATCGTGCGGCTCGGGAGTGGCTCCGGCTTAGCTAGTGCTTCAGAAGTCCAGGACCTGTGATCTTGGCCATTCTCCCGCTAAGACGCAAAGCCGCAAAGAGATCCCTTGGCCCCTTGGCGCCTTGGCGGGAATTCTGAAATGCTCAGACTTGTCGACAGAGTATCTACGCCAAGAACGAGAAGGAGAACATCACCCATGCCGAAGCTAGCCAGCTTGAACCGATCGTCCGGGCGATCAAAAGCGAGTACCCCAAGAAGCACCGCGATCGGCCGTGATCTGATCGAGGCTGCCAGCGAAGCCCTCACCTACTATCGCGGCGACGTGGCGCTCGAGACCCGGGTGGTGCCCGCTAGCCCTGGAGTCGATGTGAAGGCGATTCGGCGGAGGCTGAAGCTCTCGCAGGCACAGTTTGCGGGCTTGTTCCGCTTTAATCCGCGCACGGTCCAAGAGTGGGAACAGGGCCGGTCAACTCCGGACAGCGCGGTCCGGGCGTACCTGACGGTGATCGATCGTGACCCGGCCGCCGTTCGGAATGCGTTGGCCGACTAACGGCAGAATGGCTCCTCGATCCACCGCCGCCTGGACGGCCGCGATGCTCAAGGAGCCACTGGAGAGTCACTCAAATTCAACCTATCCGCGCTGCCGCCGCATCACCACCAGACCGAGTCCAGCTAGAAGTGACAGCCAGGTACCGGGCTCCGGTGTGGTCAGCGGTGTCATGGAAAAACTCGCCGTCGCCGAACTGAAGCTTAGCCACGCCGGGAAGGCGGAGGAGAAGCCCGGGGAAGTCGGGTCCAGCAGGGGGCTGATGCCAGTAATACGAAACTCGGTGACACCAGCCGGAAACAGGTAGGAGAAGGCATCGCCGCTAAAGGGGCCGACGCGGGTTTGGCCGTAGCTGAGGGTGAGCCCCTGTAAGGGTGAACCCGCCGGCAGGCGCAACTCGGCAAAGCTTTGGCCGGGAGAGAGCATGTCGAACTCGAATCCGTAAACGATCGGCGGGTCAAACCAACGGCCGGAGGGCTGGTTGTTGAAGACGAATAGCGGTGCCTGACCGGGGCCACCGGGCACGAGCTCGCTCGGATTGATCGGCAACGCAGGAGTATCACCCGGCTGGGCCGGTCGTCCGTTGCGGACTGGGAAGACGTAACGGCCCAGGACAGGGCTGTTGAAGCTGGTGGCGATCAAGCTATTGGGGCCACCGTCGAGCAGAGCGCCATTGATGCCGGAGCCAGGCAGTTCAAGGTTGGTCCCGGCCGCGCCTGAGCCATTCGAGAAGCCCGTCCGGGCAGAAAAGCCGCCGAAGCCATTGACGCCGCGGCTGGCGCTGCCGGTCTCCCATAACAGCCGGTCGTAGTTGAACTCGATGTCAAAATCGCCGGGGCCGATGTCGGAGCGGTCGATCAGTAGGGCTTGAAAGCTATTTAGCTTGTCCGTCTGTTGGTTGAAATAGCCGACATCGACGTAGTTGGCCACAAATGCGGTGTGGCTATCCACTGTTACGTTGCCAAAGGTCACCACGGAGGAACCGGGTCCCCGCGTATCGACGTCGGCAAAGAATGGGGCCACAATAGGGAATCCCAGAGGCTGCGTGAGGCCATAAGGAGTATAGATCGATTGGCTATTGTTCAAGCCGAAGGTTAGATTGCCATTGTTGTTAACGCTGACGATGTTTTGTGAACTGCCAAAAAAGTTCAGGGTAAACGGGAGCAGGACGTTGACGAATGAACCGTCGTCGTTGGGCCCGAGAACCGCCAAACTGGAGCCGCTGAAATCCCGAACGGCGCTAGCGTGTAGAGCGGCCGAACCTGTCAGGATCAAGACAGGTACTAGCCTGCTGAGAATCAGTCGCATGGAAACCATCCTTTCGAATCTGAGGGGTCTGCCGGTCTGGCACACCCATCCTCTAGAGCGAAATGGTGTTCCGAAGCGAAACATTACATAAACTTGCGGAGCCCCCTTGATGGGCGGCGCCCGTAAGGGGCGTAAGCCCCGTTAATGTCTGCCCGATAGTAAAGAATCTTACTGCCGCTGCCCGTAGTTACCCGTCACGGCCTTACCCGGGAGGGCATCCTTCACCGTCTGGCCATCCTGCACCACCGCGACACCGTTCACCAGGACATGATCAATGCCGGTGGAGAAGCTGAGGCCTTTTTCGAAGGTTGCCGTGTCGAGGATGCGGTCCGGGTCGAAGACGGTGATGTCGGCGTCGGCACCGATGCGAATGCGGCCTTTGCTTTTCATGGCGGGGGCCACGGGCTCGAGACGCTGGGCGGGCATGATGGTCATCTTGGCTAGACCATCCATCAGCGACATGACCTTTTGATCGCGGACATAGCGGCTCAGCACGCGGGAGAAGGTGCCGGCGCTGCGGGGGTGCGCGCCGGGAGCATACGGCATGCCGTCGGAGCCGATCATCACGGCGGGTGAGGCCATGGCCCGGGCGATCCATTCGGGCTTCATCGAATGCGCGATGACGATGCCGCCCTGGGCGCGGTACTTCTCGAACGTCTCCTTGGTCAGGCGTTCGCCCGTCGCCACCCACTGGAGGTCGCCATAGGAGATGCCAGTAGATTGCTGCCAGCCTTCGTCAAAGATGGCCGATTCAAGAAAGGTCGACGACGCGGTGTAGGGGTAGGCTTCTGTCGTCACGTCGACGCCGCGCTTGCGGGCGCCGTCGATCAGATCCAGCACCACCGGCAAGGCGCCCAAGCTCGAGCTATTGACGTGGACGATGTGGACCGAAGCGCCGGTGGCGGCGGCGTTGGCCACCATTTCCTGCATCGGTTCCAGGCCGCGTGTGCGGACGTGGACGAAGATGGGCATCTTCCAGCGAGCGGCCATCTCAAAGACGCGGTAGATCTCGTCGCGGGAGGCGCCGGGGACGTACTGATAGGTGAGGCCAATGCCGAGCGCGCCTTCCTTCAGCCCGCGTTCGAGCGTCGCCGCCAGCAGGCTGAGCTCCTCCGGGCGCGCCAGGGGCAGATTGCGGCCCTGGTTGTTGATCTGATTCCAATCCTTGGTCGGCTCCGGACTGGCCAGCAGCCGCCAGCGTGGAGCCTCGGCCGCAAACTTGTCCATCGAGATGGTCCGGCTGGTGGCGTGTGAGACGGTGGCTCCGTAGTTGATCCGCGCGCGGCCCTCGCGCTGCTTGAGGAACCCGGCGGGAGTGACCACGCCGGCCTCGAGCTCCAGCGCCGTGGTGACGCCATCATGCGCCTGAAATTCGTTCGACTGATTGGTCTGCCCGTGGGAATGCAGGTCGATGAAGCCCGGTGATACCACGCGCCCTTGCGCCTTCAGCTCGGCGTTGCCTTTGAGGGGCGTGGCGGAGATGGCGGCGATCTTGCCGGCGCGAATGCCGATGTGGCGCACGGCATCAAGGCCGCTCTCCGGGTCCATCACGCGGCCGCCGGAGATCACCAGATCGTAGGTCTGGCTAAACAGTGCGGTGGCGGATAGAGCGGCGAGTAAGAGCTTCATGTGGTGGTTCCGCAACGGGCGCGAACCCTCAGTATACGAAGCGGGCGTTGCGGACGGCCCTTACCGGAAGAACAGCCAGCAGCCCGCCGCACCGACGAGCGTCATCGAAAGACCCCAGGCCATCAGCTGGTTGAAGAGGCGGCGGGTGGGCTCGCCTGGTTGAGCTCCGGCGATGCAGAGCGCGCCGATGGTGGAGAGCGGGCTGACGTCTACCAGATGGGAGCCGATGTTCATGGATGAGGCGATGGCCATGGCGTCGGCTCCGCCCAAGCGGGTCACCAGGCCGGGGACGGTGGGCAGGAAGGCGGGAAGCACGACGCCCGAGGTGCTGCTGTAGACCGACGTCAGTCCGGTCAAGAAAGCGATCAAGCCCGTGACGGTGCCGGGCGTCGAGATGCGGGCCAGCAGATCGGTGAACAGTTCCATGCCTTGCGTGCGTTCGAGCAGCGCTGTCAGCACCGTAACGCCCGAGACCATCAGCATCACGTTCCAGGGCATCTTGCGGATAGCGGCGTTGGGGTCCGCCGCATTGGTTAGGGCGAGCACGATGGCGGCGGCGAAGGCGCCCATGCCGACGTTGACCTTGAACACGGTGACGCCGAAGACCAGCGTGGCGATGACGCCCACCGTGATCCAGTGCGCGCGGTCAAGCGGCGCCTGCTGGCTTTCAGGCTCATGGTAGGTCCGGCGGAAGAGCGCCCAGCCGCCGAACAGGAGATAGCCGCCAAAGGCCACGGCTGCGTGGGCCAGCAGATTGTAGAGGTAGGTCTCCCATTCATGGCCCCCAATTCCGGCTTTGTTCATCAAACCGGTGACGATGATGCCGGTGGGGGCGAAGGGCGATAGGGACCCGGCGTTGGCTCCATTGCCAAGCATGATGGCCATCAGAAAGGGCGAGATGCCGGCGCGCTCGGCCACATTCATGGCGATCGGGGCGAGCAGTGCGGCGGTGGCAATGTTGCCCGGGCCGATGGAGGCCAGCGCGGCGGCGACGACGAAGAACATCACCGGGATCAGGCCAGTGTTGCCTTGGCAGATCCGCACGGCCTGGTGGGCCAGCTTATCGAGCGTGTGGTTGTTCTGGGCCTGTGTGAACAGCAGCGTGGTCCCGGTCAAGATCAGAAACAGCGGCACCGGAAAGCCGCCCAGCACGACGTCCAACTTCAGGCCGCCCAGGTAAACGCCGATCAACCAGGCCGCTACGAGGGAAAGGATGCCGACGTTGAGCTTGGAAAAGCAGCTGACGATGACCACCAGCAACAGGGCGGCTAGTGAGATGACGGCCAGGCTCATTGCGGTCTCTGCATCAGCACGGAGAGCAGAATAGCCGGATGCACGGCCCGGGCCGAGGCGAAATCCTTCACCTGATGGCGGCACGAGAAGCCGGAGGCGACCACGGCGGCGTTGTCGGTCAACTGCCGGATGGCGGGCACCAGCTTGGCTTCGGCAATCTTCTTTGACAGGCCGTACTTTTCGCGGGCGTAACCAAATGACCCAGCCATGCCGCAGCAGCCAGCCTCGGAGTCGATCAACTTAGCTCCCGGGATGCGCGCAATCAGCTTGGTGGCGCTGGGCAACAAGCCCATGGCCTTTTGGTGGCAGTGGCCGTGGATCAGGATCTCGGCCGGTCCGGCATGGAAGTCCAGGCGCGCGTGGCCGGCGCTGAGCTCGCCTTCCAGGTAGTCCTCAAACAGCATGCTGGCGGAGGCCACTTCCTCGGCCTCGTTCCGCTGCTGGCCGCGCAGCAGACCCGGGGCGTCCTCGCGAATGGCGGACAGGCAGCTGGGCTCGCAGAAGATCACCTTGCTGCCGGCGCGCACGGAAGGCAGCAGGCGCTGGGTATTTTCTTGGGCGTGGGTGCGGGCCTCATCCAGCAAGCCTTGCGAGATCATCGGCCGCCCGCAGCAGATGTTGGCCGCCAGTGCCACGCTGCGCCCGGCGGTTTCGAGCACAGCCGTCGCAGCTTGGCCGATCTCCGGTTGATAGTAGTTGGTCCAGGTGTCGGCAAATAGCAGCACCGACGGCTTGGTGGGCAGGGGGCGCTGGGCAAACCAGGAGGCGAGCGTGCTTTCGGCTAGCTGGGGCAGGGTGCGGCGCGGGTGAACCCCCATCAAGGCGGCGGCCATGCCCGAGAACGCGTTGGCCAACTTGGGGAAGCGGCTGCCAAACTCCGCCAGGACATTGGCCCGCCCCAACAGCTTCACCTTCAGGGGCGTGCCGTGCTTGGCCCAATAGCCGGCCAGAAACTCGCTCTTGTAGCGCGCCATGTCGACGCCGACGGGGCATTCACTTTTGCAGGCGCGGCATTCCAGACACAGGTCGAGCGTCTCAAAGACGCCCTTGTCCGTCAGTCCCGCTTGGCCCAGCACGCCCGACATCGCCTGCCGCAACACGTTCGCGCGGCCGCGCGTCGAATCGGCCTCTTCATGGGTGGCCATGTAGCTGGGGCACATGGTGCCGGAAAGCTTCTTGCGGCAGGCGCCGACGCCGCTGCACATCTCAACGGCGCCGGCGAACCCGCCGTAGTCAGAGAAATCAAAAAACGTTTCCGGATTGGCAGCGCGATAGAGCGGGCCGAAGCGGAGGTTGGCCGTGATCGGCGCCGCGTGGACAATCTTGCCGGGGTTCAGGATGCCTTTCGGGTCAAAGGCGTTCTTGATGTTCCGGAACGCCTTGTAGACCTCGGGCCCGAACATCTGCTCCATAAAGGGGCTGCGCACCAGGCCGTCGCCATGTTCGCCAGAAAGCGCGCCCCCAAACTCCAGCACCAGCTCCGCCACTTCGCGAGCGATGGCCTCAAACATCGCCACGCCCGCTTCGGTCTTCATGTTGACGACCGGGCGGACATGCAGGCAGCCGACGGAGGCGTGGGCATAGATGCCGGCCGTGGTGCCGTGCTTTCTCAGGATCAGCAGGAAGCGCTCGATGAACGTCGCCAGATTCTCCGGAGCCACGGCCGTGTCTTCCACAAACGAGATCGACTTGGCGTCTTCCTTGACGGCCATCGACAGACCCAGCGCGGCTTCGCGAAGGCTCCAGATGCGGGCCTGGTGCTGCAGGTCGGTGGCGTGGTGGTAGTGCGTGCCCAGCTGGCGGTCCCGCAATTCTTTATCGAGCGCCTCCAGACGCGGCGGCAGATCTTCCGGCGTCTCGGCGTAGAACTCGACACACAGCGTGGCGCCCGGGTTGCCCTGAATGATCGAGCGGCGGATCTTGTCCAGGGCGGGGTTCTGCTGCGTGTTGTCGAGGATCGATCGATCCATCACTTCAACCGCCGATGGCCGGTGCGTAAGGATGACGGGCGTGGCCGATAGAGCTTCCAGCAGTTCATTAAACTGGATCACCATCACGGCCTTGGCCTTGGGCAAGGGCACCAGCTTCAGCTTCGCTTCCAGGATGACGCCCAGCGTGCCCTCAGAGCCCACCATCATCCGGGCCATGTTCACCGGCCGGGTGAGGTTGGTAAAGTCATCCAGGTTGTAGCCCCCGACGCGGCGCAGGATCTTGGGGAACCGCCGCCGGATCTCGCCGGCATGCTTTTCCGCCATGTCGAGGACGGTCTGATAACAGCGGGCTTCCAGCGTGTCGCCCTGGGGGATATGGTTGCGGTCGATCTCCTTGAAGGTGACCACGCTGCCGTCCGACAGCGCCACTTCCATCTCGATGACGTGGTCGATGGTCTTGCCGTAGAGCACGCTGCGGGCCCCGGAGGAGTTGTTGGCCATCATGCCGCCGATGGTGGCGCGGCTGGCGGTGGAGATATCCGGGGCAAAGCGCAGCCCCATCGGAGCCAACTGGGCGTTCAGCTCATCCAGCACAATGCCGGGTTCGACGCGCACCCAGCGCTCAATCGGGTCCACTTCCAGAATCCGGTTGTAGTGCTTCGACAGGTCCACTTGCAGGCCGTCGCCGATCGCTTGTCCCGCTTGCGACGTGCCGCCGCCCCGCAGCGTATAACGACAGCCGCGCTTGTAGCAGATGCGGACCACCTTCAGCAGATCCTCGCGGTGCTTGGGGATGACGACGCCCAGCGGCTGGATCTGGTAGACGCTGGCGTCGGTGGAATAGAGGGCGCGCGAAACCCGGTCGAAGCGGACTTCGCCTTCGAGGGCCTTTTCCAGCTCTTTGCGCAAGGATGACGGGTCCGGCGGCTCCGAACCGCCCTTCAGCTGCACCAGACTCATCCGCGCGCTGTTCCCATCTCGCGCAGACCTTGCGCCAGCCGTTCTAAGCCCTTGGTGAACGCCTCGCCACCACTGGCAAACGAGATCCGCAACGTGCCCTCGCCCGCTGGCCCATAGGCGCCGCCATGGACCACGACCACGCCATACTCGTTCAACAGCCGCTTCCGCACCTCGTTGGAGGCGATGCCCCAAGCTCGCAGATCGGCCATGGCGAAGAATCCACCCTCGGGCGGCAGCACGGCGGCATCGGGCAGCCCGGCCAGCGCCTGCTGCACTTGGGCGCGGCGCCGGGAATACTCGTTCACCATCTCCGTCACGCAGTCCTGCGACGCACTCAGGGCGACCGCCGCCGCGTCTTGGATAAACGTCGCGGGCCCGCGGCTCGATTGCGCCAGCACCAGATACATGGCCGAAATCAGGGGCGCGGGTCCGGCACAATAGCCGACGCGCCAACCGGTCATGGAATAGGTTTTTGACAGGCTGTTGACCACAATGGTCCGGTCTCGTAGCGAAGGCGCGACGGCGACGGGCGACAGGTGAGTATGGCCGTCGTACGTGATGGCCTCGTAGATCTCATCGCTGATCAGGTAGACGTTGCGCCGCTCGCAGAAGCGGGCGATGCCTTCCAGCTCGCTCCGCGTGGGCACGGTGCCGACGGGGTTCCAGGGAGTGTTCAACACCAGCAGCTTGGCCGCCGGTGTCCAGGCTGCCTCCAGTGCCTCTTCGGTCACCATGAACCGCCCCTCGTGGATGGCGGACGTGACGGCCCGGCATTCGCCCCCGGCCAGCCGCACGGGGGATTGGTACGCATCATAGACCGGGTCCGGCAGCAGTACCTGGTCGCCTTCATTGATCAAGGCCATCAACGCCGCGTAGATGCCGAAGGTGGCGCCGGTGGTGACCAGAATCTCGGTGCCGGGGTCGTAGGTGAGGCCGTTGTCGCGCCGCAGCTTCAGGGCGACGGCCTCGCGCAGGGCCTTCTCGCCCCGGTTGTCCGGATAGCCCGTGCGTCCGGCCTCAAGCGCTTTGATCGATGCTTCGACGATATGGGCGGGGGTGGGGAAGTCCGGCTCGCCGCGCATCAAGGAGGCCAGCGGCACACCCGATGCTTGCAGCGCCTTCACCTCGCCCAGAATCGCATTCACGGCCGTGGGCCTCAGGGAAGCGACCCGAAGCGCAACGGAACCAGAATGCGGGGCCACGAGTGGAGAATACCAGCCGCTTCCGTAGCAGCGCAATTCCACACCAAATGCGCCCGAATCTCCGAGCCCGTTGGCCATTGCCATAATGGGGCCGTGCTGCCCAAAAGTCACCTGCCGACCCCCGCCCTGCTGCTGGACTTGGACCTGTTTGAGACGAACCTCGCCCGCATGATGGCGCGCGTGCAAGCCTCGGGCAAGCAGCTGCGCCCGCACTTCAAGGCGCATAAGTGCGTCGAGATCGCGCGGCGGCAGCTGGCCGCGGGCGCCTGCGGCATCTGCGCGGCCACCGTCCCGGAAGCGGAGCTGCTGGCGGCGGCGGGCATCGGCGGGCTGCTGCTCACCTCGCCCTTGGCTGACCCGCCGAAGATGGCGCGCGCCGTCGCCACCGGAGCCATGGTGGTGGTGGACCATCGGCAGCAGGTCGATTGGTACAGCCAGGTGGCCGTGGACGCAGGCCGCACGGTGGGCGTGCTGGTGGACCTTGATGTGGGGGACCACCGCACCGGCGCGCGCTCCACCGCCCAGGCGCTGGAGATCGCCCAGGCCATTGATGTCGCGTCCGGGCTTGAATTGCGTGGCTTGCAGGGCTATTCCGTGCTGGGTTCGCATGCGGGCGGCTTTGCGCAGCGGCAGCAGGTGTCGCAGGCCGCCTTTGCAGGCGTGGCCGAAACGCGGGCGGCGTTGGCCCAGGCCGGACTTGCGGCTCCGATCGTCACGGGCGGCAGCACGGGCACATGGGAGATCGATCTCGCGTTGCCGGAGGTGACCGAGATCCAGGCCGGATCGTTCGTGTTGATGGACTTGGCCTATGCACGTGAGGGCCTGGACTTTGCCCATGCGCTGACAGTGATGGCCACCGTGATCAGCGCCAATCATGAGGCCTTTGTGACGCTCGACGCTGGCTTTAAGGCGTTCTCAACCGACCGTGGCTACGGGCCAGAGCCGGTGGGCCGCACCGGCTTCAAGTATCGCTGGGGGGGCGACGAGTTCGGCTACCTGGACCGCCCAGCGGAGGCCGCCGCGCTGAACTTGGGCGAGCGCGTCGAGTTCATCCCACCGCACTGTGACCCGACCGTGAATCTCTATGACCGCATCTATGCCTGCCGCGGAGATGTCGTGGAGGCCACTTGGCCGGTGATGCAACGCTGGAGCGCCGCGGGCTAGCGGCGAGCCGCTGAAGCTCGGAGAAGAACTGCCCGGCCGGTCGAGGCCGGTGCGCAGGAGGGCACCCCGCTCCATTCTGTCGCGGCTCAGCGTGAGGGTCCAAACCGGAGACATGGGTGACAGAATGATCCGGAGACATCGGTAACAAACGCAGGGCAGAGGCATGTGCGGGAGGTCCAGGAGCGGCATCGTGGAAGGATGCCGTGGATGGAGAAACGTACCATGGACCTGCGTGT
>JAPKYZ010000064.1 GCA_026394055.1 Acidobacteriota bacterium | reverse complement strand
TCTTGCACTGCCGTTCTCGCTTTCCAGCCCATGTTTCCATTGGCCTAAATCGAGCCAGCTTTGAAAAGTGTTACCCATGTGACCGGGCTAAACTGTCACCCATGTGACCGGTCCGGACCAGGGCAGGCCCCTCCTGCGGGTCGGGGCTCGGTCCGAGCTGTTGTGCGTGGTGAGGGCGGGCCCCTCCCGCGGGTCGGGGCTCAGTCCGAGCTACAGCACCAGCATCGGATGGTAGACGTTGGGGAGCGTCTGCTCGCCGATGCACACCAGCTTGCCGGCGCTATCGACGGCCTTCACGAAAGGCGCGGCGGGTTGGGGGCGGAAGGGTGAGACGCGGAATTCGCGGCCGTGGCGGATCTGGCTGGCGGTGAGGTCATCGACACGCTCCAGCGGGAACTGCGGCAGCATCTGCTCGAGCGGGATCAGCGCCTCCGCCAATCGTCCCGCTGACGCGAGCGCTTGCATCTCGTCGAGCGTCCGCGCCGCGTCCAAGTGGAAGTCTCCGGAGCGGGTCCGGACCAGTGCAGTGAGATGCGCGCCGCAGCCCGCGCGTTGGCCCAGATCATGGGCGATGCTGCGCACGTAGGTGCCGGACGAGCATTCGATATGCAGGCGAACCTCGGGCAGAGCAAACGAGGTGATCGAGAGCTCCGTGATGGTGACTTCGACGGCCGGAATGTCGACCTCAATGTTCTTGCGCGCGAGCTTGTAGGCCGGCGTTCCATTGATCTTTTTGGCTGAGACGGCGGGCGGCTTTTGCCAGATGGTGCCGCGAAATTCGGCTAGCCAGGTTTCGAGTTCGCTCGAAGTAAACTCGGGCGTCCGCGGCTCACTGGCCGGTTCGCCTTCCGCGTCATAAGTGTTGGTGCTGAAGCCGAAATGGATGGCACCGTCGTAGGCTTTGGTGGACTTCGAGTAGAACTGCGCCAGCCGCGTTGCGCGGCCCACCACCAGCGGCAGGACACCGGTGGCCATGGGGTCAAGCGTGCCCAGATGGCCGATCTTCTTGGTGCGAGCAATGCCGCGCATCTTGGCCACCACGTCGTGCGAAGTCCAGTCGCCCTGCTTCATCACCACCAGCACGCCATCAAGCGTTGGGGCTACGGGTTTGGCGTCCAAAACACGGGCCGCCGGAAGTTCAGTCATCTTGTTCCAGTGTAGCGGCCACCTCCGCTTGAGGCCCTAGCCCACATTGCGACAATAGGAGGCGAGTGGAAGAAGAGCCTAGCGGTAAACTTTACGACGGCCAGCAATTGCGGCGTCTGGCGCGGTATCTGTTGCCCTACCGGGGCACGGTGGCGGTTTCAGTGCTGCTGCTGTTTCTGGGCTCCGCCGCGGAGGCGTTGCGGCCGCTGCTGACCAAGACGGCGATCGACTACTACGTCTTGAGATCACCGGACGTCGTGCCAGACTGGGCCGCGGCGTGGCTGTCGCCCGATGCGATCCGGGGCATCATGCAGATCTCCATGGTCTACTTGACAGCGCTGGCGATTGAGCTGGTGGTCGAGTTCTCGCAGACCTTTCTGATGACCCGCACCGGCCAGCGCGCCATGTTCGACCTGCGGCGCGAGCTGTTCACGCATATCCAGCGCCTGGATGTCAGCTACTTCGACCAGACGCCGCTGGGCCGCATCGTCACGCGCTTGACCAACGACGTTGATGCGCTGAACGAGCTGTTCACCTCCGGCATCGTCACCATCTTTGGCGACTTTGTGATGCTGACGCTGGTGATTGTGGCCATGTTCAACCTGAACGCCGGTATGGCCGCCATGCTGCTGGCGTTGTTGCCTCTGGTGTGGGTGGCCACGATGGTTTTCCGCCGAGCGGTGTCGGCCAGCTATCGCCGCACGCGCGTGGCGGTGGCCAAGATCAACAGCTTCCTCCAGGAGCACATCAACGGCGTCACGGTGCTGCAGCTGTTCAACCGCGAGCGGCGCAGCCAGCAGGCGTTTGAGCAGATCAACCGCGAACACATGGACGCATTCAAGGAGTCCACGTTCGCCTATGGCTGGTTCTATCCGGTGGTGGAGTTCCTCTCAATGCTGGCCCTGGCGGCGCTGTTGAGCTATGGCGGCTATGCGTCTCAGCAGCGCGAAGTGACGCTGGGCGCGGTGGTGGCGTTCTTCCAGTACGGTCTGCGCTTCTTCCGGCCCATCCAGGACTTGAGCGAGAAGTACAACATCCTGCAATCGGCGATGGCCGCCTCCGAGCGCGTCTTCAAACTGCTCGATACCGAAGTGGCCATTACAGCTCCGGTGGCGCCGAAGCCCTTGCCCGCGGGGCCGCAGGCGATTGAGTTTGATCAGGTCTGGTTCGCCTACAAGCCCGGAAAGGCGGCTGATTATGCGGAGGCGGACTGGATTCTCCGCGATGTGAGTTTCCGCATCGCACCGGGCGAGACCATCGCCGTGGTGGGCCATACTGGTGCCGGCAAGACCACGCTGATCAGCCTACTCCTGCGCTTCTACGACGTGCAGCGGGGGGCGATTCGCGTGGGCGGGTGCGATCTGCGGGACCTGGACCCGCTGGACCTGCGCGCGCGCTTTGGCGTCGTGCTGCAGGACCCGTACTTGTTTACCGGCACGCTCGCCGAGAACATCCGCCTGGGCACCGCCTCGATTGAAGACTCACAGATGCGGCTGGCGGCGGAGCGCGTCAATTTGCTTGAGTTTGTCGAATCGCTCGACGCCGGGTTTGAGCATCCCATCCGGGAACGCGGCGCCGGGCTTTCCACCGGGCAAAAGCAGTTGGTCAGCTTTGCGCGCGCACTGGCGCATGACCCGCAGTTTCTGATCCTGGATGAAGCAACTTCCAGCGTCGACACCGAAACCGAAGTGCGCATTCGCGAGGCGCTGGACCATCTGGTGGCGGGCCGCACGTCGATCATCATTGCGCATCGCCTGTCGACCATCCAGCGGGCTGACCGGATCTTAGTGATGCACAAAGGCCAGCTGCGTGAAGCGGGTACCCACCAGGAGTTACTCGCCTTGCGGGGCATCTATTACCGGCTCTACCAGTTGCAATACAAGGACCAGGAGCTTCAACATGGTACAGGAAACGAAACAATGTCTAACATCCCGACGGGCGCTCTCGCGCCGATCCTGCCTGTTGATGTTGGTGGCAGCTAGTGTACTGAGTCACACGGATCGAGTATTATCCAATGCGGAGCGGG
>JAPKYZ010000048.1 GCA_026394055.1 Acidobacteriota bacterium | reverse complement strand
TCCCCCAACTCTTCCCGCAGACTGGAAGGTAGCAGCTGATCTTGATCCGGGTTGTACACCACATAGCGGCTCATACCTGTTAAGTCGCTTTTGTGGGCCCGGTGGTTACGGGTTTTCACACAGACTCTCACGCATGGGGCTAAGCTGTGAAGTTAATAGCCCTTTTCTTTGTCCACCACCGCCATCAACGGCAGTCCATTGGCGTAGCGGCGGAGATTTTCGGCGAAGTGGCCGACCAGGCGATCCTGCCGCTCCGGGCCCCAGCCGGAGGTGTGGGCGCTCATGACGACGTTGGGGCAATCGAAGATCGGGTGATCGGACGGCGGCGGCTCCACCGGCATCACGTCCAGGCCTGCTCCGCCAATCCAGCCTTCCTTCAACGCGCGCACCAGCGCCATGTCATCGAACAGGCGTCCGCGCGACATCGCGAGAAAGATGGCGTGCTTCTTCATCGAGCGGAACACTTGCTCATTGAACATGCGGTCCGTGTGCACCGTGTGCGGAGCGGCGGAGACCAACACATCCACCTGCGGCACCATCTCTTTGAAGAAGGTGGGGTCATGCAGTTCGGCCACAAAGTCCGGACGCGGCAAGGGCTTGGCGTCCGTGGCCAGGACCTTCATGCCGAAACCATAGTGCGCGCGGCGAGCCACTTCCGTGCCGATGCCGCCCATGCCGACGATGCCCATGGTCTTGCCGCCCAGCTCCCAGTAGTGGTTGGACTTCACGGTGCCGGTGGGGTTCATGGTGCGCTTGGCGAACTGCGGCGTGTAGTACTTCGCGAGGCCGCGCGTCAGGCTGAGCAGTAGGCCGAAGGCGGTCTCCGCAATGCCGGGCGCGAAGATACGCGCCATGTTGGTGACGGTGATGTCGGAGGCCATCAGCGCCTTGTCCGCGCCTTCCATGCCCGCGCCGCCTGCCTGCATCCACTTCACCTTGGGCGCGTAGTCGAGATCTTCCTTGCGCAGATCGCCGAACACCACATCGGCGTCCCGCAACTCGCGCCGGAACTCTTCGCGATTGGCCGCCATCACCAGCTTGACGGGCTTGCCGGCGGACTTCTCGATCCGCTCCACTTCCGCGGGTTCGAACTTGCTCATGGTGACGATCTTCACCGGACCAGTGGCTTTCGCATTGCCACCGGGATAGGTTTCATTGATGGCCGCCTTGCCACCTCCGGCTTGTCCAGCGGCAGCCGCAGCAGGAGCCAAGCCCGCAGTCGCGACAAAGAGACGACGTGAAACAGATTGATCGGCCATGCGAGCGATACTAGCACAATGACTTCGCACGCCCAACCCACGCCGATACCCCCAGTGCCACCCCGTTTGGACCGGCAACTGGGCCTCTGGGACGCCACCTCCATCGTGGTGGGCATCATCCTCGGCGCGGGCATTTTCGTTGTGCCCGGCTTGGTCGCGCGAAGCCTTCCTTCGCCCACCTTGATCCTGGCCGCGTGGTTCTTCTCGGGTGTCTTGTCGCTGCTGGGGGCGCTGGTGTTTAGTGAGCTGGGCGCGATGATGCCCGAAACCGGCGGGCACTATGTGTTCCTGCGCGAAGGCCTGGCGCCAGTCGCCGGCTTCCTTTGTGGCTGGACGTACTTTCTGATCATTCAGCCATCAGTGACCGCGTACCTGGCCACCAGCTTTTCGATCTACCTGGGCTACTTCGTGCCGCTCTCCGGCTGGGTGGCAAAGGCCGTGTCGCTCGCACTGATCTTCACTCTGTGCGGAGCCAACTATGTCGGCACGCGCTGGGGAGCGTCGGTCCAGAATTTCTTCACCGTGATGAAGCTGGCGGGTCTGGCGATGTTGATCTGGAGCGCGCTGGCGGCACCGAATCCCCAACCGATCATGGTGGCGCCGCCGGCGTGGAGCATGTCCGCGTTCGGCGTGGCTATGATCGCCTGTCTGCTCTCTTATGACGGCTGGTCTTACCTGAGCTTCGTCGCGGGTGAAGTGCGTGAGCCACAGCGCAACCTGCTCCGCGCGGCGGCTCTGGGCTTGGCCATCTGCTGCGTGATCTACTTGCTGGTGAACATGGCTTATCTGCGGGTGCTGCCGATGGAGGAGTTCATTCGCGCGGAACGGCCCGGGTCGATGGTAGCGGAGCGGGTGCTGGGCAAATGGGGCGGCATGGTGGTGACGCTGACGATCCTGTGTTCGGTGATTGGCTCCACCAACGGGCAGATCATGGCCCCGGCGCGGATGTACTTCGCCCAGGCCGCTGACCGCCTGTTCTTCCCCGCCTTCGCCCGCGTCCATTCGCGCTTCCGCACGCCGTCGGTGGCGCTGCTGGGGGTTGGCTTCTGGTCGTCGATCCTGGTGCTGACGGGCGTGTGGGAGGCCTTGATCGACTACGCTCTGTTTGCCACGTGGGTCTTCGCCACGCTGGTGGGCGTCGCGCTGGTGGCCTTGCGGGTCAAGCAGCCGCAGGCCGCGCGGCCTTACAAGATGTGGGGCTACCCGGCCACCGCCGCCGTCTACATCTTGATCGGCACGGCCTTCTGCGTGAACACGCTGATCGAGCGCACCGGCCCGGCACTGGTGGCGCTGGGCATTATTCTGGCCGGGATTCCGGTGTTCTATGTCACCCTGAGGAAATGGACGAACTCCTCCGGTGGCGCGACGAATTCCCTACCCTAGCCCACACGACGCACCTGATCAGCCACTCGCTAGGCGCCATGCCCCGGCGTTCGCGCACGCTGCTCAACCAGTTCGCCGATGAATGGACCGCCCGCTCCATCCGCGCCTGGGAAGAAGGCTGGTGGGACATGCCGGTGACAGTGGGCAACCTGATCGGCCGCATCATTGGCGCGGGCGAGGGCGAAGTTTGCATGCACCAGAACGTCTCCATCTGCCAGTGGATCGTGCTCTCGTGCTTTGACTGGACCGGCCCGCGCAACCGCATCGTCAGTGACGCGCTGAACTTCCCCTCGAACGAATACATCCACCGCGGCCTCCGCGGCGCTGAACTGGCAATGGTACCGGCGGACGTCAACGCCATCGTCGAAGCGATTGATGACCGCACGCAGCTGGTCTCCGTCAGCCATGTCGCCTTCCGCACGTCGGCGTTGCTTGATCTAGAACCCATCATTCGCCGGGCGCATGAAGTGGGCGCGATGGTGGTGGCGGATGTCTATCAATCAGCGGGTACGGTGCCGCTTGATGTGCGAGCGTTGAATGTCGATTTCGCCACCGGCGGCTCAGTCAAGTGGCTCTGCGGCGGCCCCGGCAACGGCTACCTCTACGTTCGCCGCGACCTGTGGCCGCTGCTTTCGCCATCCGCCATCGGCTGGCAGGCCCACTCGCGGCCGTTCGAGTTTGAAGGCGGAGCGATCGACTACGCCAACTCGATCTACAAGTTCCTGAACGGCACCCCCAACGTTCCCGCGATGTATGCCGGAATGGCGGGCTATGAGATTGTGGGCGAGATCGGCGTCGATCGCATCCGCGCCAAATCGCAGCGCCAGACCGCGAAGCTGGTCGAGCTAGCCGAAGCAGCCGGCTTCCCCTGCGCTGGCCCGCGTGATCCGAATCAGCGTGGCGGCGTCGTGGTGCTGGACGTTCCACACGGCAAAGCCGTCACCAAGGAACTGCTGCGCCGCGACGTCTTGGTGGACTACCGCCCGGGTGCCGGGCTGCGCATTGCGCCGCACTTTTATTCGACAGACGAAGAGCTGGAACTGGTGATCGGCCAGATCAGCGAGATCACGAAAACACTCCTCTAACGCGCCCGCCATCGACAGCGAGCGACGTGCCCGTCAAGTAGCTGGCGCGTTCGGAGGCGAGAAACACCACCGTGTCGGCAAACTCTTCCGGCGTGCCGATGCGCTTGAGTGCGGTATCGCCCGCCCAGCGCGCCACCACCTGATCGACGGTGATGCTCTCCTGCCCGGCGATCTGCTGCGCCAGTGACATCAGCCGGTCCGTCGCCGTGAAGCCCGGGCAGACGTTGTGGATCAGCACGTTGTCCGGGCCGTACTCGTTCGAGAGTGACTTCACCAAACCGCTCACCGCGCTGCGCACGGAGTTCGACAAGATCAGCCCATCAAGCGGCTGCTTCACGGCCGATGAGGTGATGGTGATGAACCGCCCCCAGCGCCGCTCCCGCATGCCGGGCAACAGAGCTTGGGCGAAATAGAGCGTGGAGAGAAAGCTGGTCTGATAAGCCTTCTCCCAATCGGTCGTTGTCGTCTGATCGAACTTCTTTGATGGCGGACCGCCGCAGTTGCTGACGCCGATATCGACGCGCCCGAACTGCTGCTGGGTGGCGGCCACAAATGAGTGCACCTGCGATTCGTCCGTCACGTCTACCGCCGCCGCGAACACTTCCCCGCCCGTCTGCTGCCGGATCTGCTCGGCCGCCGCTTGAATCCGGGCTTCATCACGGGAGCAGATGGCCACCTTCGCCCCTTCTCGCGACAACCCCATCGCCACGGCCAAACCCAAGCCGCCCGACGCGGCGGCGACTACCGCGACTTTATCCCTAAGGCCGAGATCCAAGCACTGCCTCCTCAATCTGCGACCACTCTTTGGCGAGTGGATCGATCACTTCAAAGTGTCCCGCACCTTTCAGCTCAATCAGCCGGGCCTTGAACTTGTTGGCGTAGGCGGCACCCATCTCAAACGGCACCACGTCATCTTGGCTGCCGTGGATGATGGTCACCTTGGCTCGCACCGGGCCGCGCTCCATTGGCGAGGCTTCGGCAAACTTGGGGTCCGGCGGCGTGCCCAACAGCTCGCCCACCACGCCATTCGACGCTTTCATCTCCCAGGCTCGCCGCAGATCCGCCACCGGCGCCAGCGCCACTACATGGTCGACGCCCGGCTCATTGCCCGCGAGCAGCGTGAGATGCCCACCGGCAGAATGCCCGATCATCGTCACGCGGCCCGGCTTCACGTCGCGGATCGCCTTGGCAATGCCCGCCTGGATATCCTGCCACGTCCCCGGCCAACCGCCGCCAGGCTGCCCGATGCGGCGGTATTCCAGGCTGTAGGTGACAACGCCCTTCGCCGTCAAGGCCGCCGCGGCGTGGCCTAGATGATCCAGGCTGTAGCGGGCCCGCCAGTAACCGCCATGGATCATCACCACCAGATGCGGCCGTGGCGCAAGCTTCGTAGGCCGCCGCACATCGGCGAACTGGTTCGGGTCGCTGCCATAGGTCACGCGTTCGTCGGCCTTCGGTGGCGTTCGTTGGAGGACCTCTTGCCCTGCCAGTTGCGTAGACAACGTGATCATCAACCCGGCGGCAGCTGCCGGGAACAGTCGGTGAGAGAGTCGGTGCATCGGCAACCTTCAGTGTACGGGCTGCATGTGCCGCTAGTACGAAAACCGCCCGCCCAACTGGAACGCCCGCGGGCCACCGGAGCCGAACACTTGGCTGGCCCGGCTGGTGGCGACACCGAACGAGGCCGGGTTGTTGAGGCTGTTGCTGATGCCACCCAGATTGGCGATGTTGAAGATGTTGAAGCCTTCAATGAAGAGATTCAGCTTGTAGCGATCCCGGAACAGCAAGGTCTTGGTGACGCGAATATCCTGCGAAGAGAAGTTGTCGCCGAACGAATAGTCCGACGGCAGGGAGAGCTTCGGGATCGTCTGTCCACGAGAGGTGCGCGGGCGTTGGCCGTTGGGCAGATCCGGATAGGCGGCGTTCCAGTCGGCCACCGCCTTTTCGAGCCGCTCCTTGGTGGGGTGCCGGTCCGGCACATTCCAACCGGGAAGGAACGCGGTGTCATTGCCGTCACCATCGAGATCCACACTGCCCACCTGCGGCCGGTAGGCGCCACGGAGCCCGATGGACGAGATAAACGATGCCTGTACCTTCCACGGCAGATCGACAATGCCTGAAACGTTTAAGCCATGCTGACCACCGCTAGGACCCCAGTTCTCAAACCAGTTGTCGAGGTTGGTGACGCCATTCATGCCCTGGGCGGCGGTGAAGGCATAGGAGGCCAGAAACTGATAGCGCTTCGAGAATCGCTTATCCACCTTCACTAGCAGCGCGCGGTACACCGAACGGCCGGCGGAAGTGCGGATACCAATCGAACCCGTGGAGCAATTCGCCAGCGGCTGCGCGGCCTGCGCCGCAGTACACCGTGGGATCACGGGGCCGGAGGCGCGGAAGAAGCGGTTGTAGTCGAGCGAGCCTAAGTCTTCGCGGAAGCCATGCTTGTAGTCAAAGTCGACGTTCACCACCAGGTCCTTGCGCAGCTCATGCTGCACGCCGACGGTGAGGTGGCGCGAATAGCCGGGCCCGTAGCGGTAAGGGTAGATATCGGTGCCTTGCTTGGAGATGTTGATGTTGCGAATGCTCAAGTCATTCGGGTTGGGGTTGGCGACAGTCGCTTCTGAAGCGGCCCGGATACGCGGCAGAATCGCCATCAAGTCCGACAGGCGGAAGCCCGTGGGCAGCGTCCGGAAATCGAGCGGCGTGCCCACCGCAACGTTGGGCAACACCCCGGGAATCGGGTTGACGATGCCGGCCGTGGGGTTGGCAATGCTCTGGCCGCCGATCTGTTGGCGCCCGTTGCCCACCGGTCCAATCGCGGCCCGTTCGCCCAGCCGCTGCGAGATCTCGGTGGTGTCGTAGTAGAACCCGCCACCGCCGCGGATGACGGTCTTGTTGTTCTTGAAGGGGCTGTAGGCGAAGCCCAGCGACGGGCTCCAGTTGGTGTAGGTGGGCTTGGTGGGGTCCAGGCTCTCCATGATCGGGGCCAGCAGTGCGGGCTTGCTCAAGTCACCATTCACCAGCGTCGATTCAAACTGCCAGGAGAGGCCGTAGTTCAGCGTCAACTTCGAGTTCAGCCGGTAGGTGTCCTGCAGGTAGACCTGATAGCGGCGGTTGTTGCCCGCCTTGTCCTTGTTGTAGGGCGGCGGCTGGGATGGGTCGCCGATGCCCATGGCGAAGGCCGTCAGCGGCAACTTCAGCACATCGGCGTTGGTGGTGAACTGATTGGGCAGGCCAAAAGCAGAGAGCGGAATGCGGTTGGCCACCATGATGTCCGGCCCCCACAGATTGCCGGCCGCCGGATCACCAAAGGCCCAGAAGCCTGTAAAGGGCGAGTTCTCAAAACTGCCGCCCATGCGCCAGCGGTGCGCACCGCGCTGCCAGGTCAGGTTGTTGACGATGTTGTAGCGGCGGATGTCGCGGCCCTGCGGCGCGTTCGACGTGTTGCCAAAGCGCACATTGGTGCCCACCACCGACATCTCGGGCAAACCGATGCCCAGGCAGCCGGGGCACTCCTTTTCGGTGGGATGCAGGTTGCGGTTGCTCCAGTATTGGTAGGCGAAGCGGAAGTCGTTCACCAGAGAGGCGCTGAGCGTGCTGGTCCAACCCAGAATGCTCTGGTCCGCCCAGTTGCGGTTCACCAGCCAGTTAGAAGGCAGCGGGGAGCCGCTACGAGGGCCAAAGCCGTTGTTGCCATCGTGCGAATAGCGCGCAAACAGGTTGTGCTTCGCGTTCAGCCGGTAGTCGAACTTGGCGCTGATCTGCCGGCCGTTGTAGGGCGTGTTGGCATTCTGCGCCAAGCTGGCGAAGTAGGGCGAATCCGGCTGCACCGTCACCACGGAATCCTGGTTGTTGTTCTCCAGGTTAAAAAAGAAGAACAGCTTGTCCTTCTTGATCGGCCCCGAGAACAGGAAGCCGCCTTGACGCCGCGCAAAGAATGGGTCCGGAGCAAACGGGTTGCGGCGCAGCGCCGGGTAAGCGGACAGGTTGTTGTCACGGAAGAAGAAGTACGCACCGCCGTGAAACTTGTTGCCACCGGAGCGCGACACAATGTTGATCGCCCCGCTGGCCGCGATGCCGGTGGAGAGATCGTAGTTGGCGGACGAGATCTGGAACTCTTCCACCACTTCCTGCGAAAAGTTCTGCGCCGTGCCGCCTTCGAGAGAATTGCGGACATTGCCGCCATCCACCGTCAGGGCCGTCTTGCCGGAGCTGCCCCCCAGTACCGAGACACTGAATTGAGCGTTGTATTGCGCCAAGCTCTGCGTGCCAACGCCGACGCCCGGCTCAAGAAAGGCCAACTGCAGAAAGCTGCGGCCATTCAGCGGCAACGCCTCAATCTGCGTGCGCCCGATCACGCCATCAATCTTGTGGCTGTCAAAGGAGAGTTGCGCGCTGGCGGCGTCCACGGTCACGGTTTCGGTGACGGCACCGATCTGCAGCACCAGTTCCACGGTGGTGGTGCTGCCCACCACCACGGCGGCTTCGCGCACCGTTTGCCGGAAGCCCGCCTTCTGGGTGCGTACCTCATACCGGCCGGCCGGTAGCGCCGGTGCGCTGTACTGGCCTTCACCATTCGAGGTCAACTCGCGTTTCAGGCCGGTCTCCACATTGGTGACCGTGACGGCAGCGTCCACGATGATCGCGCCCGAATCGTCGCGCACCGTCCCCGCGATGGCTCCAATGGGCGCCTGCGCCGCACACGACAACGCACCGGCAATCCCCAATGCCCAGAGTCCAACTAATCTCAACATCCCCAAAGTGTATCTCGCAGCCTGACCCTGCCGCGTGAGAATGCGGTTACAGCGGCGCAAGGAGCGGTTCCCGCTGGACGGCGCGGCTAGAGTTTGAAAAACAGCTTCCGGCGGTAGAGCCAGACGCACAGCCAGATCTGGAAGGCCACCACCACGAAGTCATTCACCGCGAGCAATGGAGCGGGCCAGTAAGCGGTGCCCCAGCCGGTGAAGACCTTGGCGGTTCGGGTCAGCCAATCCTCCATAATCTCGTGGAACAGGTAAATGAAGATCGAGTTCGCGCCCACCATCACAAACAACCTCATCCGCCAGCCGCGGTGTTCGCACAGATACCAAAACAGCAGCAGCGCAAAGATCGTCAGGCCGCCACTCACCATGGCAAACGACGCCGTCCAGATCTTCTTGATCACCGGCACCAGCGGGCTCAGCGCCAACCCACCGGCCAACAACACGCCACCCATCGTCGCCAGCCTCTTCAGTTGACCGCGGCGCAACATCTCACCCGCTACCACGCCCAGCAGAGTATTGGCGGCGGATGAAAGGCAGTTGATGGTGGCGTAGTGGCCACCCCAGTTCTTCTGGAAGACCGCGCGGTCGATCACTTCGCCCAAATTCTCGACCTGCACCCACGGGTTGCCGAAGGCCATGTAGGCCGCCGTATGCGCCACCAGCAGCAGCGCGGCAAGCCCCAGTTGCACCCGCTCCCCGCGCTTTAGCACCGCAAAGGCAATCGGGTACGTCACCGCCAACTGTCCCAACACATTGATGACATCCAGCACCGGCCGCCCGGCGCGAATGCTGCGCGCGATCACGCCCCACAGCAGCAAGAGCGCGCTGCGCTTCAACACGAAGCTCCAACCGGCATCCGGCCGCTTGGCAAACGACCAGGGCATGACTGCCCCCACAATGAACATGAAGAACGGCTGGATCATGTCCCAGCTAGTCATCCCGATCCAGTCGGCATGGTGGAACTGGCCCAGAATTGGCGCCAGAGCCGCCATATCCCTCAACTGCAGCAAGCCAAAGCCCTCGCTGACCATCATGATCATGGTGAAGCCGCGGAAGGCGTCGAGCGCGGTGACGCGGTCAGTGGTAGCAGGTGAGGTCGCGGCAGCGGAGACGTCCATGAGCCGCCATGCTACCACGCAGGCACGCAGGGGGACGGGGCCTGATGGCGCGCGGGGCCCGCACCAGAACGAGATGGTACTTCCGCTACATTCTGTCCGCTTCAGCGGCAACGGTATCCATAGGTGTACTCAATCTCGGCAAAACAGAATCATGCAGAAGATCACAATCCTCACCCTGGCGGCCGCCCTCACCGCCCTGGCTCTGCGCCGCCGACTGTAACTTCCGGTGGCTGGCACTGACTCTTGGCCCTATCGCTGATCCTCCTTGCCGCACAGGCCCTGAGTAACTCTCTTCACTCGGGGCCTTTCACGTTACAACTCGGCGCTCGGTGACATTGGCGCGTCAGACGCGTTGCATCGACGAAGGCGGACGGGGTACTCAGTCCTTTGAGATTTGTGCGGAACTCGGCGCGGGCGAAGAATAGGCGACTCAAATGACAAATGGGGGGCATAAACCCTATTCATAGAAGGACTGTGAGATTTGACTTGCATCTGAATACCGTCGCTCGTATACTCCATCTCAGGAGGTTCGTATGTTGTACTGTCCGCATCTCTACTTACCACTTCTGCTCGCCACGAGTGTGTGGGCGCAGGAAACAATCACCATGACGGCAATATCCCAGAAGCCCATCAACACCGATACGGACATATTGGCATTTGGTTCAGACGGAGACGGCCGGGATGTTACCCTTGTCAGCGCGAAGTCAGGGGCGGTGCTAGGAGCGGCGCTCCAAAACCCACGGCTTATCATCTGGGAGAATGGTTCGATCAAGCATGAGTACCCCGTACCTGGGCTTTTGCCCCACCCAGTGGCCGTGGGAAGTTCGCATCTATTCTTCACCAGTTCGGCCCCGACGACCGGTCCCATCCGTCAAGCTGGCGGTGCTCAGGTGATGGAGATCGCTTCGGGGCGGACGGTCACCATCTTTGACGATCTCCGACCCTACGCGGCGGCGTTCGGCGGGAACGGCCTTGTAGTGGTTGGCGTTTCGGCTGCGGGATCACCGGAGCTGCGAACTTTCAGCGGTCCGAACTTCGCCACCAGGACGGCGTACCCCCTACCGCCGGGCTTGCTCAAGGGTCCGCTGTTGCAGATCCTCTCAATTGGCCCGAACAACTCAGCTGTCATATTGAATATGGTCGAGGCATCGTTCACCGTTCTTGACCTTTCGGGAGGTACTCTGAAGATCGGAAGTTCAAGACAACTGGGGGGCCGGGAGATCGCGAAATCGAGAGAATGGCCCGGCGGTAGCGGTCGCCCCAACTTTCGGCGAGGCCTCGTCATGGCGCAGGCGCCCTCGGCTAAGGGTGGGATTGTCGCCCTGCTTGTCCCTTACAAGCGAGAGGACGGGGGCTTCCGCGTCACCGAGTACGACGCTACCGGTTCCGAGGTGAAGTCTTGGCGGCTGGCAATCGAAGATTCCGTTGCCCGGGTCGATTTCCGCCCGTCCACGGTAGCGTGGACAGCAGACGAGATCATTATCTTCACCCCAAACGGATTGAAGCGCTGCTACCGGAGGCCGTCATGAGAGCAGCGAGAAGGTTGGTCCTTCAAACAATCTTGGCCGTGATCCTGGCAGTTTCGCCAGTGGACGCCGCCTGCGAAGGCTTCTTCACGGTTCAATGCCTCAACTGTCCGTCCCCCCCCCATCTATGTTCAAAACGGCACCCTTAGAGCCGTTACATATACGTCGATAGGTTTTAACTGCTGGGGATATTGTACATATCAGGGCTGTGAGCATCCGTGCTATCAAGTCTTGTTATTTTGGGACTGCGAAGGCCCGCAGTTCGATTTTGGGGATGTTTGCTGCTAACGAATAGGATAGTAGTCCTCGGCTTGACGGGAATCAGCGGTTGCTCCTCTAATACTGGAGCACCCCGTTTCGCCTCTGCTCAGTTTTGTTCGGGCCTTCGTTCAGGCAATCCAAAATAGCGGCGTCCGGCAGGCAAAGCGGCCGGTCTCAACCTTCACCCGGGCTGTCTGCCATTCTCACTCAAGATCGGCACAGGCCACAGCGATGCCGCCCTGCGCAATCGACCTTCGCCCCGCCTCCACCACCGCTTCGTTGTAGCGGCTGTTGGCCGGGGTCGCGATTAGTCCTTGGGCTTCGACCAGCGCCCGCGTCGTGCGGCCCGCTTCGAGGTCGAGCACTGTTTGTGCGATCGCCTCAATGGAGCGGAAGCCATAGCCCACCGGCCGCACACCGCCGTTGATGGTCTCCACCATCTGCATGTAGTCCGGACTAAGCTGCTTGTAGCGGCCATCAAGCGTGCAATATTCCAGGCCCCGGTATTGGTCCGAATGGCGCAGGAAGGAACGGTCGCACCACATGGTCAGGCCCTGCGTGTTGGGCCCTGGGCCATGGTCGGGATAACCGAGCGCGTTCTGGACATTCAAGCAGGCGCCGTTCGACCAGACCACTCGCGCGTCGGTCCACAGCCAGCCTTCGTGTCCGTTCGGAAACTTGTCCGCAATGCCCACCACACTGACCGAGGCCGGCTGCAGACCCGTCATAAAGGCCACCAGATCGACATAGTGACAGCCGATGTAGGTGAAGGCGTCGGTCTCTTCTTTGGTGAACCAGTTCTGGAAGTTGGAATCACGGTAGAGCCAGGGTTCAAACAAAATCGCCGTGCCCAACCGGAACTCGCCAAACTGGCCTTCGCGAAAGCGCTGGCGGGCCATCAACGCGCGATCATCAAACCGCTTGTGATACTCCACTGCCACCAACAGATCGCGCTTGTTCGCCTCAGCCTCAATTAAGTGGGATTCCGCCAGCGTCCGCACCAGCGGCTTTACGCACAGCACATGCTGATCGGCCCGTAGAGCCGTCATCACGGCATCAAAATGCGTCTGATCCGGCAGCGCGATCACGGCCAGTTGACGCGGCGGCAACTCGGCCAACACTTGGGCATACGGCTCCAGGCGAGGCCGGAAAGGCATGTCGGGACGGGCGGCGGCTAGCGCTTCGAGCGTCGCCGGGCGCCGCGCACAAACTTCGATGTCGGTGATCACGCCCAACCGCCGCAGATAGTCGAGCGACGGCAGGATCTGATCGATCACGATCATCCCGCCGCCAATGACGCTAACCCGCACTTAGGCCCGAGCCTCCGCCGTGGCTTCGGCAAAGCATTCCGCCAGCACCGCGCAGGATTCCAGCAGCGCCTCTTCATTGATCACCAGCGGCGGGGAGATCTTCACCGTGCCGCCACCAAAGCCGACCGGCGAGAACATCAGCACGCCCTTCTCCACGCCCCGGCGCACGATCTCGAATGCCAGGTCGCCATCGGGCTCCAGCGATCCGGGCTTGACGCAGGCGACACCGGCCACCAGACCCTTGCCATCCACCCAGCCGATCTGCGGGTACTGAGCCTTCAACGCATGCAGCTGCTGATGCAGCACGGCGCCCATGCGCTGAGCGTTGCCGGCCAGGTCCTCTTTCAAGACCACGTCAATCGACGCCAGCGCCGCCGCGCAGCAGATCGGGTTGCCGGTGTGCGTTGAGGTCATCGAGCCTGCGGGAAACAGATCCATCACATCCGGCCGCCCCGCCACAAACGCCAGCGGCAAGGAGCTCGACACGCCCTTGCCCCAGGTGGTCAAGTCCGGCTTGATGTCGTAATGCTCAAAGCCCCACAGCGTGCCCGTGCGGCCAAAGCCGGCTTGCACTTCATCGCAGACCAGCAGCGCCTTGTGGGCCGTGCACCATTCGCGCATCTGCTTCATGTACTCGACCGGCGCAAAGGAGGCACTGCCGCCCTGATAGGTCTCCAGGATCACACCCGCGACATTTGCCGCATGCACTCCGGCATCGGAGAGGCACTTCTGGAAGTAGTCAAACGAAGTATCGGGCGTGCGGAAGCCATCCGGGAACGGCACCTGGACAAAGCCGGGGTCGTGGTTGACGATCCATTCCTTCAGCGCCGGAATACCGCCTGCCTGCTGGGAGCCCAATGTGCGTCCGTGGAACGCCTTTTCAAAGCTGACGATCACGTTCTTACGGCGGCCACCCTCTTTGACGCCATTGGCGCGGCAGAGCTTGATGGCGCACTCAATCGTCTCCGAACCCGTCGTGAGCAGGAAGATCTTCTTCATCGGCTCCGGCATCAGCTCGCTGAGCCGCGTCGTCAGCCGGGAGCGGATCTCGGAAGGGAAACAATAATTCGTCAGCAGCTTCGATTGGGCCTGCTTCACGATGGCCTCGATGATCTCCGGGCGGCCGTGCCCGGCATTGGTCACCAGCACGCCGCTGGACCAATCGATCCACGCATTGCCCCACTTGTCGAAGACGCGGAAGCCTTCGCCGTGATCCCACACCACCGGCGGCTGCCCCTGCATCGCAATCGGCTCCGTGCGGTGGAGCGCTTCCAGAATCGGCAATGATTCCGGTACAGGAAAGGCGGTCGCAATCCGGCGGTATTTGGTTTCCACCGGAGCGACGCGGCGGGGCATCAAGGAAAATTCGCGGGCCATGTCTTAACTGATTATGGTCTACCGGGCAGGTGCTCCGCGATGGGCAGCGTCCGGCGAACTCGCCACCGGGCCTGCTTTGCGCGGCGCTGCTCAACCCAACGCATACCTTCGCCCAGACAGGCGGCACAAACTGCTATAGAATGTCCGCAGTCGTTCTGTAACGAAGGGGTTCCCAGATGAACAAATGCATTCTTACGTGGGCCATGTTGCTCGCCTCCACGGCCAGCGCTTGGTCTCAGGCGGTGAACGGTACCTTAGTCGGCACCGTCACTGATTCTTCCGGCGCGTCTGTCTCAGGTGCGAAAGTCAGCCTGACCGCGACGCAAACCGGCATCGCCACTAGCAGCCAAACCAACCAGAGTGGCAACTACTCTTTCAATAACCTCCAGCCCGGGCCTTATCGTGTGGAAGTCGAGATGGCCGGCTTTCGCAAAGTGATCCGCGATCAAGTGGATGTGTTGGTGAACTCCACGGCCCGCGTCGACGTCAGCCTGCAGCCGGGTCAAGTGAGTGAGTCGATCGAAGTGACCTCCGAAGTGACGGCGCTCCAGACAGACCGTTCCGACACGGGCCGCAAGATCGAATCTAAGACGCTGGCCGACATGCCGCTCAGCTACAACCGCAACTTCCAGAGCTTGGTGAACCTGGTGCCCGGCGCCACGCGTTCCTTCCGGCCGCACTCAGAGTTTTTCAACGTGCAGGATTCGCTCTCAACGCGCGTCAACGGCCAAAGCCGCTTGTCGAACAATGTGCAGCTGGATGGCGTCGACAACAACCAACGCACCGGCTTGTTGACCGCCATGATCCCGCCCATTGAAGCGCTGCAGACCGTCGACGTCACCACGTCGAACTATGAAGCCGAGCTGGGCCGCGCCGGGGGCGCCGTCATGAACGTCAACTTCAAGTCCGGCACCAACCAGACGCACGGCAGTGTGTTTGAGTTCAACCGTGTCAGCCGACTGGGTGCGCGTCCGTTTTTTGCGAATACCAAGCCCGTGACGACGGTGAACAACTTCGGCTTCACGCTCGGCGGACCGGTACTGAAGAACAAGCTGTTCTACTTCATGGACTACCAGGGCGTGCGCGACCGGCGTGGCGACTTCAACCAGGGCACCATTCCCACGGCGGGTTTCCGCCAGGGTGACCTGAACTGGTCGCGCGGCACGGACATCTATGACCCGGCCACCGGCGCCGCTGATGGCACCGGCCGCCTGCCGTTCAACAACCGGACCATTCCCGCCAACCGCATCAGCCCGATCGCCCGCGGCCTTCTCGGCCTGATCCCGGCCCCGATCACCAACGGCGAGGTGAACAACTTCGCCATCGCCACCGTCCGCCAGAAGGACACCGATGGCGGCGACGGCAAGGTGGACTACCAGATCAGCGCCAATGACCGGATCAGCGTCCGCTATTCGCGGCAACAGTCCACCATCTACGACCCGCCGCTCTATGGCGTCAAAGGCGGCGGCTTCCGCGACTTCGCGGGCACCGGCAACCAGAAGGCGATCAACGGCGCGTTGAACTACACCCGCGTCTGGAGCCCGACCATGATCACCGAAGTCCGCCTGGGCGTGATGTACTACCGCAACAACGCCAAGAACGCAGACAGTGAGTTGAAGACTTCGCAAGAGCTCGGCATCCCCGGCGTCAACGTCTCCGATTTCACCGGCGGCGTCACCAACATCCAAATCAACGGGTTCACCAACCCGGTGGTGGGCTACTCCGCCAGCCTCCCCTGGGAGCGCGGTGAGACCAACCTCAACTTCATCGTCAACAACACCAAGACCATCGGCAACCACACCATCAAGTTCGGCGTCGACTACCGCCGCAATCGTGATGAGCTGCTGCAGAACCAGACCTTCAACCCGCGCGGCCGCTTCAACTTTACCGAAGGCACAGCGTCGCTGGCGGTCCGCAATGCCGCCGGGCAGATCAGCAACGGTTCCGCGCAAAGCTTCTCGAACGCTTTCGCCAGCTTCCTGCTGGACGCGCCGAACCAGATGGGCCGCGACCTGCCGCTGATCTTCCCCACCTTCCTGCAGCGCCCGTTTTTCAGCTATCTGCAGGACAAGTGGCAGGTGAACTCGAAGCTGACCGTGGACATCGGCCTGCGGCATGAGCTGTGGCCGCCGCCCGTGCCGCGCGTCGCGCGTGGGTTCTCCAACTTCAACCCCTACACCAACTCGCTGGAAGTTGGCGGTGTCGGCAACGTCCCGATGAACCTGGGCCGCAAGACTTACTACACCAGCTTTGCGCCGCGACTCGGCATGGCTTACCGCTGGAATGAGAAGACCGTCCTCCGCGGCGGCTACGGCATCAGCTGGGTGCCGCTGGCCGACAACGGCTACGCGTTCAACTTCCCTGTGCGCGAGAACAATTCGTTCCAGGCCTCCAGCGCCTTCACCACCGCCGGTTCGATGCGCCAGGGTTTCCCGGCTTTCGTCCCGTATCCCATTCCTTCAAACGGCATCATCACGCCCGCCCCGGCTTCAGTGTTCAACTACATCCGCTCCGACGCGCGTGAAGCCTACGTCCAGAGCTGGAACCTGGCCGTGCAGCGCCAGCTCCCTGGCCAGTTGGCCTTGGAAGTGGCCTACGTCGGCAACAAGGGCACCGGCATTACGGGCGTCTTGAACATGAACCCTGGATTAACCGTGGGCGCTGGTGCCGCCGGTCAACCGTTCAACGTGTTGTTCGGGCGCCGCGATGCGATCAACAACATCTTCTTCGGCACCAGTTCGAACTATCATTCGATGCAAACTAAGCTCGACCGCCGCTTCAAGAACGGCTTCGCGCTCACCACGGCCTACACCTGGGCCAAGGCCATCGATTCGGTGGGCGCCGACAACGGCGGTTTCCGCTACTACATCAACCCGCAGCGCAACCGGGCGCGCGGCGATGGCGATGTGCGCCACGTGTTCGTGCAGAGCTACATCTACGAACTGCCGTTCGGCAAGGGCAAGAAGATGCTCACCTCCGGACCGGCGGCGTGGATCGCCGGCGGCTGGCAGATCAACGGCATCTTGACCGCCCAGACCGGCGCGCCGTTCAACCTGAGCGTCCCCGGTGGCATCATCAACGCCCCCGGCAGCTCCAATGACCCCAATCTGGTGGGTGCCTACAGCAACCCCAAGGGCATCGGAACCCAGACCACGTGGTTTGATCCCGCCAGCTTTGCCCAACCGGCCGCGGGAACGTTTGGCAACATCGGCCGCAACGTCTTCAACGGCCCTGGCCTATTCAACATTGATGCCTCTCTGTTCCGCCGCTTCGATGTCACCGAAAGGTTTAAGGCTGAGCTGCGCCTGGAGAGCTTTAACTCCTCCAACACGCCCAAGTTCAACAACCCCAACGGCGACATCACCAGCCCCAACTTCGGTAAGGTCACTGGTGCCCAGGCCGCCCCCAACGGCCCCCGCGAAGTCCAGATCGGCTTGAAGGTCACCTTCTAGTCCGGTCCGATCGTTCGATCATCCGATGCCCGGCGCCGTCACGCAACGGTTCCGGGCATCTTTGTTTTTGCGGAGCACTTGCCGTTGACCTCGGCAGTCAGCTACCGTCTAATCCATGTCCCGGTTCGCCTGTTTCGCACTGCTCCTTTCGTTCCCCGCCCTGCTCCCCGCCGCTGTCGGCAACAACGCTGACGTGAAAGGCGCCATCCGCTTGTTTGAGGCCTGGATGAATGGCCAGATGGTGCACCGGGCGCTGCCGGGTGTCGCGGTGGGCGTCGTGCATGATCAACAGCTGGTCTGGTCAAAGGGCTTTGGCTTTGCCGATACCGCGGCCAAGTCTCCGCTGACCAGCGCCACGAAGTTCCGGATGGCGTCGCACTCCAAGCTGTTCACGGCCACGGCGATCATGCAACTCCGCGAGGCCGGCAAACTGCGCCTGGACGATCCCATCACCAAGTACCTGCCGGGCTTCGCCATCACGCCGGCCGACCCGGATGATCCGGCCATTACCATCGAAGAGTTGCTGACCCACGCCTCCGGCCTGCCGCGCGAGGCCGGCTCGCACTGGGTGGACTATCGCTTTCCTGACGCGGCGGAAGTGAAGCAGTACCTGGCTACGCACCGCGCGCCCTATTCGCCGGAGGTGCGGTGGAAGTACTCCAATCTCGCGCTGACGCTGGCGGGCATGATTGTCGAGAACGTCTCGGGCGAACGCTACAGCGCCTACGTCGAACGCCACATCTTCGCGCCACTCGGCATGAAGGATTCGAGCTTCGACCAAAAGGTCCCCGGTCTTGCCACCGGCTACGGCCGCCGCATGCCGGACGGGTCACGCGCAACGCTGCCGTTTATCGATGCCAAGGCCATGGGCCCGGCCACGGGGCTGACCTCCACCGTCGAAGACATGGCGCGCTTTGTCTCATTGCAGATGCGCACCGGCAAGACCGGCGGCGCGCAGATCTTGAACACCGGCTCCCTGCGGGAGATGCACCGGGTCCGGCGCCTGGAAAATGACTGGACCCGCGGCAACGCCATCGGCTTCGCCGTCAACCGGGTGAAGGACAAGCTCTACGTCGGCCACGGCGGCAGCTACCCGGGCTACAAGACGCAGACCTTCATTCAGCTCGACAGCAAAGTGGGCGTAGTTGTGCTGACCAACGGCGACGACGCGGGTCCGGCCGCGATCGCCATGCGGCTGATGGACACCGTGGGCGAGGCCGTTGGCAAAGCCGGGGCCGCGCCCAAGAAGACGATCCCCTGGGACGTTACCTGGAGCCGCTTTGCCGGCCACTACTCTTCCCCGTCAGGCGAGCTGGAAGTAGTCGAACTGAACCAGCGTCTGGTGATGATCGACCCTGATCTCGAAACGCTCTCCGCCGAGCAGCGCCTGGAGCCCCTGGGCAACGGCCTGTTCCGGCTGGAAGCGCCCGGTGGCGGTGGTGCGGTGGGCGAAACCGTGCGCTTCACCGAAAAGGACGGCAAGGTGGTCCGCATCTATGTGGGCGATTCTTACCGCGACCGCGTGCGCTGAAGGCGCCTCACAAGAGCCGATGTCACGCTGGCCGGGGTTGTACCTTTCGCGCCCCGGGCAGCAGCATTCCGAGGGCCCTACAAGGTGTACTTTTCCGCCGCGATCAGCTTTTCCGCGATCTGGCGGCGCAGGCCGATCGAGTTCGCGGGCTCATACTTAGCCAGGCGCTTCACCGCGGCCAACATGATCCGCAGGTTGTCGCCTTCGGCACAGGCCGAAAGCACCACCTTCGCCGTCTGCTCGCAGAGGTCCATCGCTTCACGGCAGAATACAGCGGACATTGCCGCCGCCATCTCACCCTTGCCCAGCGCGGCCAGCTTTTGCGCTCGCAGGGAGACGGATTCGATCGCAAACGCATTCATCGCGATGTCGGTGATGCCCGCCATCACTTCCTGTTCGCGTTCCACCTTGTCCATGAAGCGTTGATAGGCGGCGCCCAGGCACAGCAGCGCCAGCTTCTTGGCATTGGCGGCCATGCGGTTCTCTTCTTCAGCGGCGCTCAAGGCTCCAGCGCTCAACGCCGGGGGAGCCATCAACTCCGCTTGCAGAGCCTTCACGGCGGCCACCAGGGGCAGCGTGCCGCGTTGGGCGCGCTTCAGCAGCGTGCCGGTGGCCAGCAGACGGTTGATCTCGGAAGTACCTTCAAAGATACGGTTGATGCGCGAGTCGCGATAGGCGCGCTCCACCAGATAGTCCTGGTGATAGCCGTAGCCGCCATGGATCTGCACGCCTTCGTCCACCACGTAGTCCAGCGTCTCGCTGGCGAATACCTTGATGTAGCTGCATTCGGCGGCGAACTCCTCCACCGCCTTGAGGTAAGTATGGGCGGCGTTGTCGGACTTCCAGCTCCAGCCCTGCAAGTTCGATTCAATGTCGCCCACCACACGATAGGTCATCGATTCGGCGGCAAAGATCTTGATCGCCATCTCGGCGATCTTATGCTGCATCAGGCCGAAGTTGGCGATCGGCTGGCCAAATGCCTGCCGCTCCTTGGCGTACTTGATCGACACCGAGAGCACGTTCTTCGACCCGCCCACCGCAAACGGCCCCAGCTTAAGCCGGCCCAGGTTCAGCACATTGAACGCAATAATGTGGCCGCGGCCGATCTCGCCCAACACGTTCTCGACAGGCACCTTCACGTTGTCAAAATAGACCGCCGTCGTCGAGCTGCCCTTGATGCCCATCTTCTTTTCTTCATGGCCGGGCTGGACGCCGGGCCACGCGCGCTCCACCAGAAACGCGGTGAACTTGTCCTTCTCGCCGTTGATCTTGGCGAACACCGTGTAGAGGTCCGCCCCGCCGCCATTGGTGATCCACATCTTCTGACCGTTCAGGATGTAGTGCGTGCCATCGGCGGAGAGATCCGCCCGGGTCTTGGCAGCCAAGGCGTCCGAACCAGCCTGCGGCTCAGACAAGCAATAGGCGCCGATCAGTTCAGCGGAAGCCAGCTTGGTAAGGTACTTTTCCTTTTGCGCGGGCGTGCCCCACAGCAGCACCGGCGTGGTGCCGATACCCGCATGGGCGCCGTGCCAGCCGGAATAGCTGCCGTCTTTTGAGAGCGCCTCGGCCACCACCATCTGCGCCACCATGTCCATCTCCATGCCGCCGTACTCTTCCGGAGCGGTGACGGCGGTCAGGCCCAGTTGCGCGGACTTCTTCACAATCGAAATGGCCAGCGCCTTATCGCCCTGCTGGATGGCCTCAACGTTGGGGCCTACTTCCTTGGCCCAGAACTCTTCGGTGGTCTTGGCAATGGCGCGATGCTCATCCGTGAAGTCTTCGGGTGAATAGATCTCCTGCGGCGTGCGGGTTTCAAGAAGGAAGGCGCCACCTTTGATGGTGGGAACGACAGGAACGGCTAGCGTGGCCATGAATTAAACCTCGGACTCAAATGATTCACCGCCCAACGGGCGAGACGCTAATATTCTACGCCGTCGCGCCGGGTCACTTGATGGGAATAGAATTGGCGCATGCGATTTCTCTTGTGCTTCACCTTGGGCGCCACCATGTGGGCTCAGACGGCAACGCCCTATGTGTTCGGCTTCCTGCGCGTCAACCCCAACCGCAAGCAGATTCCGGCAGCGGAAGCGGAGGCGATTCAGGAGAAGCATATGGCCCACCTGAACCAGATGGCCCAAAGCGGAGCCTTGATCGGCGCCGGCCCGCTGGCCGGGTCGCCCGACTTGCGCGGTGTGCTGATCTTCAAGGGCGTCACGCTGGCCGAAGCGGTGAAGATGTCAAGCGACGACCCCGTCGTCACCAATCAGCGCCTAAAAGTGGACCTGGCGGACTGGATGGGCACCCCCGGCATCGGCGACACCCTCGCCACCCAGTTGAAGGCTGACCCCAAGGCTAAGTACGCCATGACCAAGCACGCACTGGTGGTCTATTGGAAGACGGACAAGACTCCCGCGGACCTCACCGCCTCTGCCGCCGCGCCCACCCTGCAGGCTCACCAAGCCTTCACCAAACGCCTCGACCAGGAAGGCAAGTTCGCCGCCGGTGGTCCACTGATGAACTCAAAAGAGATGGCCGCGATTCTGATTCTGCGCAACCCCGATCTAGCCGAAGCCAACAAGATCGCCGCCGAAGAGCCGATGGCCAAAGCGGGCTGGGTGCGGACACAGGCGTTTGAGTGGTATGTGGCCGAGGGTGTGATGCCCGAGAAGAAGTAAGGGCGTTCTTGACCGCCTCTTCTACGCTGGCCCGAACTGGCCTAACCCTGCGGGCGCTGGCGGATAAACTCACCGATGGCGCTCACCAACGCCGCCACTCGCTCATCCGCCCGTTGTTCGGCTTCTCGGATACCGATCATCGAGTCGGCCAAGGTTGCCATGGCCTGATCCAGGTGATCGATCCGCTCCTGATGCAGCTCCGCCACTCGCAGTAGCGCACGGACACGCTCATCGGTCTCTGCCCCGCGGGCAGCGAGTTCAGCTATCTTGCGATCAAACTCGTCCATAACCTCAGCTTAACAAAGGTCGCTAATTCAAACTCTCAAAAATCCCCGCCGCGCCCTGGCCGCCGCCGATGCACATGGTGACCAGACCGTACCGGTGCCCTTCGCGCTTCATCTCGCGAAGGATCGTCGCCGTCAGCTTGGCGCCCGTGCAGCCCAGCGGATGGCCCAGGGCCACGGCACCGCCGTTGACGTTGGTGCGGTCGAGCGGCAGGCCGCCTTCGCGGATCACGGCGAGCGCTTGTGCGGCGAAGGCTTCGTTCAGTTCGATGACGCCCAGGTCATCCATCTTCAGCCCCGCTAACGCCAGAGCCTTCGGTATCGCCACTACCGGACCAATGCCCATGATCTCCGGGGGCACTCCGCCCACGGCGAAGCTGACGAAGCGAGCCATCGGCTTTAGGCCCAGTTCCCGAGCCTTCGATTCAGACATCACCAGCGACATCGCCGCGCCATCGGAGGTTTGCGACGAGTTGCCGGCGGTCACCAGACCTTGGGCGTGGAAAACGGGCTTCAGCTTGGCCAAGGCTTCGAGTGACGTATCAGCCCGCGGGCCTTCGTCCTTCGAGAAGGTGAAGTGCTTGGTTTCGGGCTTGCTGCCATTCAGCGTGGTCTGCTCAACGTCCACCGGCACCAGTTCATCATCAAACTTGCCCGCCGCCTGAGCGGCGATGGCGTTCTGGTGGCTGCGGTAGGCGAAGGCATCGGCGTCCTCGCGCGAGACACCGTACTTGCGTTGCACGTTCTCCGCCGTCAGCCCCATGTTGATGTAGATCTCGGGCTTGTGGTCCACCATCCAGGGGTTGGGCACCAGGCGCTGCGCCGACATCGGGATCATCGACATCGATTCGGCTCCGCCCGCAAGCACGATCTCCGCCCCACCAGCGCGGATCCGCTCGGCGGCCATGGCGATCGCCTGCAAGCCCGAAGAGCAGAAGCGGTTGATGGTGACGCCGGGCACCTGGTCCGGCAACCCGGCACGCAAAGCAGACACGCGCGCCATGTTCATGCCCGATTCGCCTTCGGGCGCGGCGCAGCCCAGGATGACATCGTCGATGTCCTCGCCCTGCACCTGCGGGTACTTCTTCATCAGCGCCTGAATGACGTAAGCCGCCAGGTCATCCGGCCTTACCGTGCGCAACGACCCACGGCCGGAGCGGCCCACCGGCGTCCGCAAACAACCTTTTGGCTCTTCAAAACTCGGGTGCTTGGTGGTTCTGGTTACGCAGCGGCTTAGTTACGCAGTGGCTTGCCGGTCTTCAGCATCGCCTGAATGCGCTCTTGCGTCTTGGGTGTCACGCAGAGGCTCAGGAACGCTTCGCGCTCCAGGTCGAGCAGATACTGCTCGCTCACCAGCTGCTCACTGGTCAGGTCGCCGCCGCAGAGCACGTGGGCCAGCTTGCCGGCGATCACGACGTCGTGATCCGAGATGTAGTTGCCCTGCCGGGCCATCCACGCGCCCACACGCAGCAACGCCTTGGCCGAAGCGCCCCCGACCTTGATGTCGGTCCGCGGCGTGCCGGGCACGTAGCTAGGCACCATGGAGAGCGCCAGCGCCTTGGCGTCGGCGATCAACCGGTCCTGATTCATCGAGATACCGGCCGCCTTGTCCAGCAAGCCCATGCTCTTGGCATCGTCGGCGGAGCCGGACACTTTGGCGTAGCCGATCAGGTCGAATACCTTGCGCGAATCCTTCAAGCGCGTGATCAGCTCCTTACAGCCGCCCGCGCCGGGAATCAAGCCCACGCCCACTTCCACCAACCCGATGTAGAGCTCAGCCGCCGCCTGCACCCCACGCGAATGCAGCACGATCTCGCAGCCACCGCCCAGCGCCCGCTGGAACGGTGCCGCGACCACCGGCTTCGGCGCGTACTTGATGGCCATCATCGCTTGCTGGAACTGGTGGATGGCGCCGTTCAGCTCATCCCACTCCTGTTCAAATGCCGCCATCAGCACCAGCGCCAGATTCGCGCCCACCGAAAAGTTCTCGCCTTCGTTGGCGATCACCATCGCCTCGTAGTTCTTGTTGGTCTCTTCAATGCCCGCGTAGATCATCTGGACCGTGTCAGCGCCCAGCGAGTTCATCTTCGAATGGAACTCAAGACCCAACACGCCGTCGCCCAGATCGATCAGCGAAGCGCCGGAATTGGCCTTCACCACGCCGCGCTGATACTTCACCGAGGCCAGCGAAATCGCGCCCTTCAGCTTCCGCGACGGATCATCGGGCTGATACCAGCCCTTGGCGCCCGCGCGGCGCATGGCGATGACGCTTTCGGGGAGCGCGCGGCCATCGTTCTCCAGCCGGTCACAGACCGCGTTGAAGCCCAACAGGTCCCAAAGTTCAAACGGACCAAACTTATGCGCATAGCCCCACCGCATCGCGCGATCAATATCGATGGGCCGATCGGCAATCTCCGGAATGCGGGCGGCGCAATAGAGGAATGTGTCCGAGAACAGCTTCCACAGGAAACTGCCCACACGCCCGGTGCCGGCCACCAGGGTCCGCAGCCGCTCGCCCATGTCCTCGATCTGCTTGCCCGCCTCGGCCTCTGGGAACTTGGGTTTGACGGCCGGGTGGTACTCCAGCGTCTTCCAATCGATGGCGTGGATCTCTTTCTGCGGACCCACCTTCTTGTAGAAGCCCTGGCCGGACTTGTCGCCCAACCAGCCCTTCTCCATCAGCGCGCTCAAGAACGGCGGCGGCAGAAAACGCTCGCGCCACGGGTCGTCGGGCACAGCGTCGTAAAGGTTCTTGCCGACAAAGGCCCAGACGTCGACGCCCACCAGGTCGAGCAAGCGGAAGCTGGCCGAATTCGGCAGACCGATGAGCGAACCGGTGATCAGGTCCACTTCCTCAATCGTGTAGTCGCCTTCCACCATGATCTTGGCCACGGTGGAGCCAAAGAAGCTGCCGATGCGGTTGGAGATGAAGTTCGGCGTGTCTTTGCAGAGGACGACACCTTTGCCCAGGCGACGGTCGCCATAGTCGCTGACAAATTCGAGAATCGCGGGATCGGTGGCCGGACCGGGGATCACTTCCAGCAGGTGCAGGTAGCGCGGCGGGTTGAAAAAGTGCGTGCCGCAGAACCGGCGTACCGCATCCGCAGGCCAACCTTCGGCAATCTTCGCTAGCGGGATGCCACTGGTATTGGTAGACAGAATCGCGTCAGCAGGCGCGGCGGCGATCACACGAGGCCACAACTGGCGCTTGATGTCGAGATTCTCGACCACGGCTTCGATCACCCAATCGCAACCCGCCAAGCCCGACAGATCGTCGAGCGTGCCGGTCTGGATCAAGGTCGGCGCGGTGGGGGTGAAGAATGCGGGAGGCTTGCCTTTCACCGCTGCTTCCAAGCCCTTGGCCGCAGCGCCAGGAAGATCCAACAACAGGACAGGAACACCAGCATTGGCAAAGTGTCCGGCAATGCGCGAGCCCATAGTGCCCGCACCGAGAACAGCGACGCGACGGAGCGATTTCATTGGTTTTCCGAAATTGCTCCCAGCGTAGCAGGGTTCGGTAGGCGCGGAAATGCCACACCGGCAGCGCCAGACGGATTAACATGGAAGTTGACCTCCGCGCGCGCCAAAGCCCTCCTGATTGTTACGAATCTGTTATCCGTGGCGTGCCTGATCTGGGTGTTGCGGGGCGCCGAACTCGATCAATTGGGCGGCGAGATCCGGCAGATGAGCTGGGTATGGGTGCTGGCCGCCAGCGTCTCCGACATCACCGTTTATGTCTTGCAAGCGTGGCGTTGGAGCATCCTGCTGACACCGGTGGCGCACATTCCGTTGATGCGGAGCATACGCGCGATTTACGTCGGCCTGTTCGCCAATGAAGTGTTGCCGCTACGTTCGGGCGAGATTATCCGCTGCTACCTGCTGTCGCGCTGGGGCGCACTGCCGTTGAGCGTCACGCTTTCATCCGTCCTCATCGAACGCATTTTTGACGGCATCTGGCTGGTGCTCTACATGGCGGCGGCCGTGCAGTTTGTCGATCTGCCGCAATCGGTGGAACGCGGCGGCAACGTGCTGATGCTGGTGATCGCTTTGATCGCCGCGGTGCTGGGCTGGGTGATCTTCAACAAGGATCGGGTGAAGCGGATGTTCCCCAACAGCCCGCGTCTGCTGGTACTGGTGGAAGATCTTTACCTGATGGGCAATTCGCGCTCGTTCTATTCGTCCTGGTTGGCCAGCCTGCCGCATCTGCTTTCGATGACCCTGCCCATCTACTGCGTCGCGAAGGCCTATGGCCTTGACGAAATTGGCCTTGGCGAAGCGGCGGTGATCAATGTGATTCTGCGGCTGGGCACCGTGATCCCCAACGCGCCGGGTAATCTGGGCACCTATCAGGCGCTGGCGGTGCTGGGCCTGACGCTGTTCGGCGTCGAACCCGCGCAAGCCAAGCGGTTCTCCTTGATCTTGTGGGGCATCGTCACGTTGCCGCTGCTATTGGCGGGATTTGTGGCGCTGTCGGTGACCGGCTTTAAGATCACCGAACTGCAGAAGCAAGCCCAAGAGCACACGCCGCCCCCCACGTCCCCTGCCGCGGGATAGAATCCAACATATGAAACTCACTGGGCGTTCCGGCCGGCTGGCGGGCGCATTCTTGTTGGCTGTGGGCGCTTTCGCCCAGCAGCCGCTGCGGATCATCGCGTTTGGCGCGCACCCGGACGATTGCGACATCGGCATGGGCGGCACCGCGGCGCTGTTTGCCGAAATGGGCCACAAGGTGAAGTTTGTCTCCGTCACCAATGGCGACGCGGGACATCACGAAATGGGTGGCGGCGCGCTGGCCAAGCGGCGGTATGCCGAAACCCAGGAAGTGGCCAAGCGGCTGGGCATCACCTACGACGTGCTGGACAACCACGACGGCGAGCTGTCGCCCAACTACGAAGTCCGCAAGCAGATCATCCGCAAGATCCGCGAATGGAATGCCGACGTCGTGATCGGCCCGCGCATCAACGACTATCACCCCGACCATCGCTACACCGGCATGCTGGTGCAGGATGCCGCCTACATGGTGGTGGTGCCCAACGTCGCCTCCGACACGCCGGCACTGAAGAAGAACCCCGTGTTCCTCTACTTCCAGGACCGGTTCCAGAAGCCCCAGCCCTTCAAGCCCGACGTTGTCGTCGCCATCGATGAGACGTTCGAGAAGAAGGTGAACGGCCTGGACGCGCACGTCAGCCAGTTCTACGAGTGGCTGCCTTGGGTGGAAGGCAAGCTGGCCGAAGTGCCCAAGGATCCGGTGGAGCGCAAGAGGTGGCTCCGCGAAAAGCGCATGCGCCCGGCGACGCCGGCCATCCGAGGTTCAGCCGAGAAGTGGTACGGCCCCTCCGCCACCAAGTTCCAACACTTTGAAGCGTTCGAAGTGGCGGAATACGGCGCCCAGCCCACCGAAGCCGAAATCCGGCGGCTGTTCCCGATGTTGAAGAAGTAAGGCTATCGCTGCGGCCAGAGGCCACGGCGGCGCAGATCAGGCAAGATGTGATTCACGAGGCTCGGCGCCAGCTGGGCCTCGTCGTCATTTGGGCCCCACCACATGAGCTCCGCAATCTCTCCTTGGGCGGAAGGCTCTCCCAGCAGCTCGCCCATGTAGAGCTCAATTTGCACCACAGCGTCTTCCCCGGCGGCACGGTCTGAGTATTCGCCAACCGGCTCCGCGCACTTGACGGCCACTCCCAGTTCTTCCGTGATCTCTCGTTCCAGGCACTGAAGCGGAGTTTCGTTAAGTTCGGGTTTGCCCCCAGGAAGGATCAGCAGCGGAGTTCCCTGCTTCTTGCGGCACAGCAAAATCCGCCCGTCACGCTGGACCAGTAGGCCGATCTTGCGAATCACCTTCATTGCAGGATGGGCAGGGTGAGATAGTCTTTCGGAACAAAGTAGCTACCTTCGGTGACGCCCTCGGGTGCAATCTCACGCAGTGCCTGAACGAGCTGCGCGCTCGACCAACGCCCCGCCAGCGTGGCGCGGAACGCCTCCGTCACTTCGCGCACCTGGGCTTCCGTCTCATGCACAAACTCCAGGCGATAGTCACCGATGCCGGCCTTGCGCCACTGGTCCAGATACGCCGCCGCATGCTGCGCTTCAGCACCAAAGACGGTATTGCGGCAGCCCACGTCGGCCATTACGGGATGCACGCGGCCATTGGGGTCCTGCACGGCGACGCGATGATGCTCACAGGGGCGGCCGCAGTCCTTGTAGGAGGTACCGCTCGAAAGAAAGCGGCAGAAGACGCAGTGCTCCGTGTGGAAGACCGGCAGATGCTGATACGCCACCGCTTCAATGCTCGCGGCCCCCACCGCTTTGGCCAAGGCGGTCACTTGCGCGGCATTGAGATCATAGGCGGGCGTCAGGCGAGCAAGCCCCAGGTCTAGCAGTGCCTGCGCCGATAGCGTATTCGCCGCATTCAGGCTAAAGTCGCCCGTGATCGGATGTGCTGCGCGCCGGCGCAAGGCATCGAGCAAACCCGCGGCGCGGATCAGCAATGGGCAGTCGAGGCGGAGCAAAAACTCGCCGATCTTCTCTTCGCCGGGCTTCAAGACACGCGGGCTCGCCACGCGCACGGCAATGCCCGACGCTTTCACCCGCTCAAGCGAAGGCCACAGGCCGTAGAGGTCAAGATAGTCGAGGGTGATGCTATCAGGCTGGGCTGCCAACGCCGCATTCAACTGCTCCGGCGTGCGGACCAGCAGATGCAGGCGCACCGTTCCGTCCATAGCCTTCTGCGGCACAACCGCCGGGCGCAGGCGAGCAAGCAAACCGGGCTCCGTCAGGTCCATCGTGGGCGGTGCCGCAGGTGGCTCCGATTGCCGCGCCTGCAACTGCTCCACGGCATCCCGCCGCAGTTGGTTCAGCACCGACACGGGCACAAACGGCCGGCCCGTGAGCCGCACCTGGAGGTCATGCAACTCGTAAGGCGTGGGGCCGAGCCGCCCGAACTGCTCCCGCAACTGCGCTTCGGTGACCACACTGCGTTCGGCCTCGCCGAGGGGATTGGCGGTGGCCAGCTCAACTGAGATCTCGGGTCGAGCCGGCAGTGTCCAGCGAGTTCGCAACGGTTGCCCCGCTGTCGCTTCCACCACGACATCCACGGGCTGGCGCCGCACGGGTGAAGAGGGCGCCACAAACTCACTGACCAGCTTGTCGAGCGCCGGATCATTCGTGCGCCACACCAGATCACCCACTTCGATGCGGCTGAAATCGAGCGCTCGATTGGCGAAGCGCAACTCCAGCCGCCCATCACGCAGCGTGCGCGCTTCGTAGACGCGCCCACCTTCTTCGCGCTCTTGTGGGCTGCGCCAATCGGCGGCGTCGAACACTAGGCCATCACCCGCTTTCAGTGGCGCGATGCGGTGGGCAGCGGAGGGGGACACCACCAAGTGATCCTCGCCGACCGCCACGACGCTCCCCATGCGGACGCCCCGATGGCGCGGCGCGCGGCCTTCCACCACGGCCTGATGATTCGTTCCGGTGAGGAAGAACGGCCCCAGGCCGCGCGAATAGACCTGCTCCAGTTGCAGAGCGCGTTCCGGCGACACCGTCACTTGACGCCCGGCCCAGGCTTGATCCACCGCCTCGCGATAGGCGCGCGTGGTCAACGCGACGTAGTCCACATCCTTGTAGCGGCCTTCGATCTTCAGTGCCGAAACACCCGCCGCGACGATCTCCGGCACTTGCGGCAACGTGTAGAGATCCCCGGGCGACAACAGATACCGCGCGTCAGCCAGCGGCTTGTTCTCACCATCGACAATCAGCTCATACGGCAACCGGCACGCCTGGGCGCACTGCCCGCGATTGGCACTGCGGCCGCCCCACGCTTCCGAAGACAGGCACTGGCCGGAATAGGCGACACACAACGCGCCATGGACGAAGATCTCGAGCTCCGCCTCGGTCCGCTCGTGGATCTGCCGGATCTCATCGAGCGACAGCTCGCGGGCCAGCGTCACGCGCTTTGCACCATGCCGCACGGCCAGCAGCGCGCCGTCGGCGCTGGTGATGCTCATCTGCGTGCTGGCGTGGATCTCAAGATCGGGCGCGTACTCGTGTACAAACCGCATGACGCCCAGGTCCTGCACGATCACCGCGTCCGCTCCAGCATTGGCGATCGCCTTCAACGCTCGGGCGGCGAGTTCGAGCTCATGCTCAAACACCAGCGTGTTGAACGTGACAAAGCCCTTCACGCCACGCCGGTGCAGCGTTTGAAAGACCTCCGGCAGCTCCGCCAGCTCAAAGCCGACCTTTGCTCGGGCGGTGAACTGCTTCAAGCCGAAATAGACCGAATCGGCACCCGCTTCAATAGCGGCCTGCAGCTGCGGCCAGTAGCCGGCCGGGCTCATGATCTCCGGCTTGCGGGGCGGGTGGGGCATCGTCACCTTTAGGGTAACGTTGATGGCCGGGGAGTGCCCCACTCGGTCTGTGACTGTCTCTGGATGTGACAATGAGAGCGGCCGGTATTCCGGCCCAGAGTCCATCTACCGATGACCATTCCCCCCTCCGTGGACACCATCCTGCAGCGGCTTGGTCCCCTGCCCTTTCCGCATGGCCTGATCGTGACCGAGATCCGGCAAGTTCTCGACCTCGTGCGGCGTGACCAATTGCCGGTAGCGGACATTGAGGCGCGGGTGCGCGCTGCGCTGGAGCGGTGGCAGCAACCGTCGCTGAAGCGGGTGATCAATGCGACGGGCGTGGTGCTGCACACCAATCTGGGGCGGGCGCCGCTGGCGCCGCTGGCTCCAGTGGACGGCTACTCCAATCTCGAGTACGATTTGGCCACCGGCAAGCGAGGCAAGCGTGACGCGCACACGGCGCCGTTGCTCGAACGGCTGTTGGGCGTGCCCGCCATCGCGGTGAACAACAACGCGGCGGCGGTCTACCTGGCGCTGCATGAACTGGCCGCCGGGCAGGAGGTGATCGTCTCCCGCGGCGAGCTGATCGAGATTGGCGACGGCTTCCGCATCCCCGACATCATGCAGCGCTCCGGCGCCATCCTGCGTGAAGTGGGAGCCACCAACAAGACCTCGATTGACGACTACGCTCAGGCGATCAATGAACGCACACGCCTGATCATGCGCGTGCACCCGTCTAACTTTAAGGTGACGGGTTTTACGGCCAAGCCCTCGCTTGCTGAGCTGGCCCAACTGGGACGCGCGCGCGGCGTCCCGGTTTATGAAGATTTGGGCAGCGGCTGTCTGGTGGATCTGAAGCCCTTTGGCATTGATGAGCCGCTGGTGAGGGACAGCCTGGAGGCGGGCGTCGACCTGGTGAGCTTCTCCTGCGACAAGCTGCTGGGCGGACCGCAGACCGGCCTCATTGCCGGTGCAGCGGAACTGGTGCAGCGCATCCGCCGCAACCCGATGTACCGCGCCTTCCGGTGCGACAAGCTGATCGTCACGTCACTGGAAGCAACCCTGCGCAAGCTCCTGCTGGAGCAGTATGACCAACTGCCCGCTCTCTGGATGATCCGCCGGGATGCGGCCGAGATCCAGGCTCGAGCAGAGGACATGGCTGTGGGGCTGGATGCTGAAGTGATCGCCGGCGAAAGTGTCATCGGCGGCGGGGCGACCCCCGAGCAGCGCATCCCCACGTGGCTGATCGCTCTCAATGGCGATGCCGTCAAGTGGGAGCGGCGGCTTCGCGCTCATCAGCCGCCCATCATTGCGCGGATCGAAAAGGACCGCCTGCTGATCGACCTGCGCACCGTCTTCCCCGACGAAGAGCAGACGTTGCGCCAAGCATTGCTGCATGAGGATTAATTGTGATGATGCCAAGGAACAATTGCGCGGGGCTTGTCGTCTTCTAATTTCATATGCGATCAACACTCGCCCTGCTGGGCCTCTGCTCCCTTCTGGCGGCACAGCCAACTCCGGCTGATGTGGCCACGAAGGCCGACGCTTACGTGCAATCGTTCGTGCGAGACGGACTCTTCCGCGGCACGGTACTGGTGGCCCGCGACGGCCAGCCGATCTTCCGCAAAGCTTACGGCAACGCCAATGACGAGTGGGACATCGCCAACACGGTCGACACCAAGTTCCGGATCGGCTCCATCACCAAGCAGTTCACGGCGGTGGCCATCCTGCAATTTGTCGAACAAGGCAAGTTGAAACTGGACGACCCGATCTCCAAGCACTACGCCGCACCCGCCACCTGGGAGAAGATCACCATTCACCATCTGCTGAACCACACCTCAGGAATCCCCAGCTACACCGGGCTGCCCGGGTTCATGGCCAAGCGGTCGGTAGAGAAAATGACGCCCGTCGAGATCGTGAAGCTAAGCCAGGACATGCCGCTTGAGTTCGAGCCCGGCGCCAGCTACAAGTACAACAACACGGGCTATGTGCTGTTGGGCCACTTGGTGGAGAAGATCTCGGGCACTAGCTACGGGGCCTACATGGCCGCCACGTTCTTTGGTCCGCTGGGCCTGAAAGATACCGGGTACGACTCCAGCACCAAGATTCTCAAACACCGCGCCAGCGGCTACAGCCCGAACGGGGACAATGCCGCCTACCTGGACATGAGCCTGCCGCACGCCGCTGGCTCGCTCTATTCGACGGTGGATGATCTGCTGAAGTGGGACCTGGCCCTGCACGGCGGCAAGCTATTGAGCGCCGAAAGCTACAAGCTGATGACCACGCCGGGGAAAGGCGAGTACGGCTACGGCCTGGTGATGCGCGAAGTGGCCGGGCGGCCGTCGATCGCGCACGGTGGTGGCATCAACGGCTTCAACACCAACCTGATCCACTTCCCTGCGCAACGGGTCGTGGGCATTGCTCTGGCCAACGTGAACACTCCGGCGGCGGATCAGATTGCCCTTGCGATTGCCCGCATTGCCATGGGCGATGAGCAAGCGCCTCGGCCGCTGCGCAAAGAGGTGAAGGTGGCACCGGAGCGGCTGGATCTGCTGTCCGGCGAATACGAGCTACGGCCCGGCTTCATCATGAAAATCTGGCGCGATGGTGAGCGCATGCTCACGCAAGCGACCGGCCAGGGCGCCATCGAAATCTTTGCCCTGAGCGAGAATCAGTTCTTCCCAAAGGTGGTGGACGCTCAGCTGAACTTTGAGCGTGATGCCTCCGGCAGAGCCACCGCGATGACGCTGCGGCAGGGCTCGGCGGAACTACGCGGCGTGCGCAAGTAGGAGGGCCAGAGGGCTTCTTCGATAGCCAGAGCACTCCGCTCCATTCTGTCGCGGCTCAGAGTGCGGCTTCTCTGGGTTGGCCGGCTGACGCACTCCTAGAGCTGTTTCAGCAGCTGCCGGATTTCGGCGCCTGCTTCGGGCTGGTGGGGGCTCCAGCGCATGCCGCTATAGAGCTGCGTGATGCGTTGAGCGGCCGGACGCCATGGGGTGTCGGGCAAATGTTCGGCGAACTCGGCTGCGGTCATCCACGGCGGCTTCTCCACCCCCCGGCGGCGCAGTTGGTGGAGCATCTGTTCATAGAGCCGCGCCGCTTCGGTGGCGGGACGGCGGCGGCGCTTGATGCTGGGCAGGAACCGCCACAGTAGCAGCATGGCCACAATGGCGCCCGCCGCGCCCAGCGCAGCCCACGACGCTCGGCTGGCCCACTGGGTCGAGAGGTCCAGGCGGAGGCCGTCCAGGCGGGCGGCGAGCGTCAACTGCTGGTCCAGCGTATAGCTGAGCACCCAATCCCGCCAATAGGTGTCGAGCGCATCCATGTACATCCAGCTCCACGACACGGGCACGGGATTGGGGTCAGCGGGCGTCGGGTCAAACGTCACCCAGCCGCGGCCTTCGATGAACGCCTCCACCCAGGCATGCGCATCGGCAGCGCGGAGCACGGTCCATTTGGAGTACGGATTGAACTGCCCGCCTTGAAAGCCGGTGATCACGCGGGACGGCACATCAACCGCGCGCAGCATGGCGGCCATGGCTGAAGCAAAGTACTCGCAGTGCCCCGCGCGGCGGTCAAACAAAAAGTAGGCCAGCGGATCGCCCACGCTGGTCCCCAGACCCTCCAGCGTGTATTGGAACTGCGTCTGCAAGTAGCGCTCCATCGCCTCCGGCGTCCGCAGTTGGCGAGCCAGCGCGAGGATGCGCGGGTCGAGCGGAGGCAGCTTCAAGTACTCAAGGCGAGTCTCCGGCGCCAGTGGCGAGACGTCCAGCCGGGCACCGTCCAGGAAGCTATTCACGCCAAAACGGATGCCGTCCTGGTTGGCGAGCCCCGTCCGCAATGCGCCTTCGGAGGTGCGCCACAGCGGCGAAATGGTGGTCTGGACAAACTCCGGTGTACCGGCGACGAACAGGACATCGGCGGACACGTACTGCTGGTGGACCTCATAGGCGAAGCGCCGGCCGGCCCGCCAGCGCTGGGCGTCATCCGCCACGCGAATCAGACCCTGCTCCGGGTAGAGGGCGCGGCCCCGCTCCGGTGGCGTCCACCAGCGGCGGCCGTCGAACTCGCGCAGGGCAGTGCCGCGCCACTTGAGCGTGGGCAGTTGGCCGTCCGAGTTGAAGGCGCGCACATGCAGCACAGGCGTGGTGCGGCGCTTGATGTCGGCCAGCCGGCCCAGCAGTACCTGATTGCCAAATCCGCCGACCAGCATCTGGCGTGGAGCAAAGTGCTGATACGCCGTTCGGGCAGTGCGCGGCAGCAGGAAGAACAGCAACGCGCCTAGCAGAATGATGCCGAACGTCATCGAGAGGCCCAGCCCGATCAGCCGCCCCAGAGCGCCACGCGGCACTGGACCGTTGAAGGAGACTTGCCCACCCATCAGCGCCAGCACGGCCAGAATCACAAACAGCAATGCCCAGGCTAGGTAGAGCGGTCCCGCCGAAAAGAACGCTCCCGCCACCAGCCCGCCTAAAGCCAGCACGCCCACTCCCAACCGCCACTGGAGGAACGACGCACCAGCGAGCATGGCCAGCACCAGCCATAAGTCACGACCGGCCAGGGCGTCGGAGGTCAGCGCCGACACCCAGCCACACCACAACATCGCGATGAGGATGGTGCGGTTGAATCGTGCCAGCGTCTTCATGGGTGCGTGTGAGGCCTAGAACGCCGCCGCCAGGGCTTGCGTGAATTTCGTGAGCGCCGCCTTATCGGAGGCAGCGGGCACCAGCAGGAACTGCTTGCGCTGCAATGGCAGCGTACCCGGCTCGGCCACCCATTTCTGCAGAGCCTCAAAGGCCACGGTCTCCGAGCTCATCTCATGGGCGGTGACACGGATGGGCGTGGGGCCCTGGTACTGATACGCCTTCGTGGAACGGTGCCCCAACTTTGTGAGCACAGGCGGCACCTCGGCCACCGGCTCAGAACTGGCGAGCGTCCATTCGCCCACAGTGGCGGGCAACGTGGGTGCAGGCGTGGCGGCACACCCCAACAAGAGCATCATCATCGCGAGCGTGCCCATCCACGCCGCGTTGTTTGGCCGTAGCCTCAACTCGCTTCCCACGACCGCGATGTTAGCATCGATACAGAATTCTCGAATGGCAAAGTTCAAACCGGCGCGTTCCAAAAAGACCGAGGAAGCCGCCCCCAGTAACCTTCGCGCCGTGCCCTGTCTGATCCTCATCTTGACCGGGCTGATCGGTTTGGCGCTGATTTTCTACTTCGGCCTGAAGGCAGGAGCTCGATGACCCTACGAATCGACGGACGGCGGCCGGACCAGCCGCGCCCGCTCCGCATGACCACCGGCTACCTGATCACCGCCGAGGGCAGCGTGCTGATCGAGGTGGGGCATACGCGCGTGCTGTGCGCCACCTCCATCGAAGACACCGTACCGCCTTTTCTCCGCGGGCAAGGCAAGGGTTGGGTGACGGCTGAATATTCGATGCTGCCGCGCGCCACGGCGTCCCGCACGCCGCGCGAGGTGGTGAAGGGCCGGCAGAGTGGCCGGACGCTCGAAATTCAGCGGCTGATCGGCCGCTCCCTGCGGGCCGTGGTGGACACGACGCTGTTGGGTGAGCGCACGATCACCGTCGATTGCGACGTCATCCAGGCCGATGGCGGCACGCGCACGGCATCGATCACCGGGGCCTATGTCGCTCTCGCGATCGCGGTCCGCAAACTGATCGCGGCAGGAGCGGTGAAGAAGAATCCGCTCACCGATTCAGTGGCCGCCACCAGCGTTGGGATCATCAATGGCGTGCCGATGCTCGATCTCTGCTACGAAGAGGATCGCGATGCGGCCGTCGACATGAACGTGGTGCTGACCGGCGGCGGCCAGTTCATTGAACTGCAAGCTACCGCCGAGCATGAACCGTTCAGCGACGCTCAGTTGCAGGAGCTGGTCGACCTGGCCCGCGGCGGCATCGCCGAGCTGCGGCTGCAGCAAGCGGCCGCGCTGGGCCTCTAACGCGAGCCTGTGATGAAACTCTACGCCGCCACCACCAACGCCGGCAAGCTCCGCGAGTTTGCGTTGGCCGCGGGCGATGGCATCGAGATCGTGCCGGTGAAACCATCAGCGCCGGTTGATGAAACGGGCGACACGTTTGAAGACAACGCCCGGTTGAAGGCCGCCGCCTATTCGACGCTCGTGGAGGGCTGGCTGTTCGCCGAAGATTCTGGGTTGGAAGTGATGGCACTGGGTGGAGCGCCGGGCGTCCATTCCGCCCGCTACGCCGGTCCCATCGCCACTGATTCACAGAACAACGGCAAGCTGGTGGGCGCGCTGCTGGATCAACCCGACCGCCGCGCACGCTATGTGTGCGTGATCGCGCTGGCGAAGGCCGGTGCAGTGCTCGCCACGTTCCGGGGTGAGGTGGAAGGCGAGATCATCGACAAGGGCCGCGGCCAAGGCGGCTTTGGCTACGACCCGCATTTCTACTACCCGCCGTATGAGGCCACCTTCGCCGAGGTCCCGGCGGAGCGGAAGTTCCTGATCAGCCACCGCCGCCGGGCGCTAGATCAGATGTTCGCCTGGCTCCGGCAGCAGTAGCGGGCATTCAGCAGAAGCGGTCCCTCGCGGTCACGGCCCGGTAGCGGTTCGCGCGTTCTGAGCCGCGCGCGTAGCAAGCGGCCCTTCGGATGTCGGCCACCGCGCCTTACTTGTGGAACTTGCGCCACATCAGGACGCCGATCAGCGTCTTGCCGTCGAAGATGCGGCCGTCGGCCATCATGGCTTCCACTTCCTTCAGCGGGAACCAGCGCTTCTCGATCCGCTCGTCCTCCATCGGCGTCGCCTCACCTTCGGTGAGCTCTTGCGCCAGGTAGAGATTCATCTTCTCGGCCAGAAAGCCGGGGCTGGCGTAGTAGGCGCTGACTTTGGTCCACTTCTTGGCCTTGCAGCCGGTCTCTTCTTTCAGTTCGCGCTTGGCGGCCTGCAACGGTGTCTCGCCCTCGTCGATCTTGCCGGCGGGCAGCTCCCACATCATCTTTTCAGCCGGTAGGCGGAACTGGTTCACCAGCAAGACGCGCTTGCGCGCATCGACGGCCAGCACCACGGCGGAGCCCGGGTGATGCACGATGGCCCGCTTGATGGTGAACCCGTCTGGTGCCACCACCACGTCTTCAGTTACCTTGAACAGTGAGCAGGAAAACTTCTCTTCCGAGGAAACTCGCTTCATGAATCTATGGTGCCTTAGATCGGGCCTGTTTCTCACGTTGGCGCTCGCCTGCCGGGGCCAGACGGCCGATCCGACGCGCGAGCTGATGAAGCGCGGAATCGCCAACTACGAAAGATCGTCCGCCAACTTCCGGAACTTCTTTTTCGACCGCCTCACCGTGACGCGCCAATTCGAGGCCACCGGACAAGTACGCGAAGAACACCGCAACCTGATCCGGCGGGAGCCGTTTGAGGGTATTCCCGTAACCCGGCTGGTGGAGCGCGACGGCAAGCCACTGCCGGCGGAGGAGAAGGCCAAAGCGGACGCCAACATCCGCCGCGCGCGGGCCGAGTATGCCGCCCTCTCCGCCACCGACAAAGCCAAGCGCGACGCCGAGGCCGCCCGCCCCAGCCGTGAGATCGAGTTTCTGCGCGAGATGCCGGAGGCGCTGGATTACGAGTACGTCGACAGCCAGTGGGAGGGCCCGCGCGAGATCATGCACTTTAAGATGGCACCCCGCCGGGGCTACCGGCCCCGGAATCTACAGGCCAAGGTGTTTGAGAAAGTGCGCGGCGAGATCTGGATCGACAAGACCCAGAACGAGATGCAGAAGCTGGATGCCGAGGTCTTCGACACCGTGAGCGTCGGCGGCATCCTGGCCAAGATCGAGAAGGGCACGCATTTTCTGATCGAGCGGATGCCGGTGCAGGACGGCTTCTGGCTACCGAAGTTGATTCGCATCAAGTTCGGCACCAAGATCATGATGGTGAAATCGATCCGGCAGGAATCCGAGACCACTTACTCCGGCTACCGGCCCATCCCGCCGGCCCCCGGCAAGGCCGCAGCCGCGCCGTAACGCAGGCGCCCGGCGGCGGGCAAGATCGTTGATCAATTCGACATCAACAAATAACGAAACCTGCTGTATGATGGAGCCGTATAGTATCTGACATCAAACCGGTAGGAGGTTTCACGTGCCGCTTTGTACTCGATCTAGTTACTCCATTTGGGCTCCCGTAATGCTGCTGGCGTTGAGCCCCACTCTCACCACCGGGCAGGAGCCCGCAGGGCCCGCGGCGGGCAATGACCCCGAAAAGAAGAAGGGCAAGATCGAAGGTACGGTCACCCATAGCCTGTCCAAGGAGACCATCCGGCGGGCGGAGGTTACCTTAATGCCGATCAATGTCAAAGGCTTTGTCCAGATGGGGCCCGACGGGCCGCCGGGCACACGGCGAACTACCTCCGACGCGGAAGGCAAGTATGTCTTCGCGGATGTTGAGCCCGGCCGGTATCAGTTGTCGGCGCAGAAAAGCGGCTTTGTCCGGGGTGTTTACAGCGCCGGTGGGCGCCCGCCGGGCAAGGGTGCCTCGATGATGTTCACCATGGGAACGCAGCTGGAGTTGGCGGCGGGCCAGTTGGTCGCGAATGCCAAGATCGAGATGATTCCGCAAGGAGTGATCACGGGCCGCGTGGTGGATGAAGAGGGTGAGCCGATCCAGAACCTGAACGTCAGCACGTTGCGCGGCACCATGATGCGGGGCAGACGACGGATGATGCCCATGGGCAACGCCCAAACCAACGACCGCGGTGAGTTCCGGCTGATCAACCTGATGCCGGGTGAGGTGATGCTACAGGTGAGCCCCCAGCGTTGGGGCGGCACCCCGACTGGCGCGACGGACAAACAGCCGGACAAGGCCTACGTCAACACGTTCTATCCGGGTGTGACGGAGATGGCCCAGGCGGCGCGGATCGAGGTGACGCCGGGCGCGGAATTGAGCGGTTATGAGATCCGGCTGCAGAAGGCGCGCGTCAGCCGCATCCGGGGTAAAGTACTGGACCAGGCGGGGGCTCCGGCCAAGCGCCTGATGGTGATGCTGATGGCTCGCGACAGCGGAATGTTCAGCCCGTTGAGCCAGGGGGGCACGCAGGCCGACGGCAAGTTTGAACTGCTGAATGTACCACCGGGCAACTATACTTTGATGCTCCAAGGCCAAGGGTCGGTCAGTCATCGCGAGCCGGTCACCGTGACGGATGAGCCCGGTGAGGAGTTGGTGATCCGGCTTCGGAGCCCGTTCACGGTGGAGGGACAGTTTGTGACCAAACCCGACGCCAAGATCGAACTGGCCGGAGTACGGGTGCAGTTGACCGACGAAGAAGGCGTTGGTTGGGGAGCCATGCCCCAGATGAAAGTCGGCACCGATGGGCGTTTTACCCTGGACAACGTCGCGCCCGGCACCTACAAAGTACAGGTGTATATGGCCAGTGCCGAAGGCGGATACCCAGAATCAATCCGCTACGGTGACCAGGACGCGACCAGCCAGGCGGTGGCGATCACCACGGCGGGAACGCCGCTGAAGATCTTTCTCGATGACAGCGCGGGCACCGTCTCCGGTCAAGCCATCGACAAGGAGGCGGCGGCGCCGGGAGTGATGGTGGTGCTGCTCCACGCCGACAAGTCCCGGCGCGACCAATCGACCACCAAGATCTCGCCGACAGACCAGAACGGCCGCTTCACGCTCAGAAATGTCCGCCCCGGCGACTATCTCGCCTTCGCCCTGGAAGACGCGGAATACGGGGCCTGGGATGACGAAGAGATCTTCAAGAAGCTGGAGCGCAAGGCCACCAAGGTGACGGTGACCAAGGGCGGCACGGAGACTCTGCAGTTGACGCCAACGGCAATTCCGCAGTGAGGCCCGATCTCCGCTGGGTCCACATCGTCTAACGCAGTATCGTCCCGATAGAACCGTTGGCCGGTTCAGGCCGCCAGCCGCATTGGTTGCTTCTTCCAGTACGTCAATGAGCGCCAGCACCATTCCATCGGCCCGAACCGGTAATGCCGCAGCCAGATGGGGCTGACGATCAACGAGATGGTCCACATCGCCGCCACCACCCAGTAGAGCTCAATGCGCTGCAGGGTCCCGTAGAGTTTGAAGCCGTAGCCGGTGAAGATGAAGGCGGTGAGGACGGAATGCAGAATGTAGTTGCTGAAGGCCATTTGGCCGACGGCGGCCAAGGCGCTCGTGACCGGAGTCAGCCATTGCTTGCGCCACAGCAGCACCACCAGGCTCAAATGGCCGAGGGCGACCGACAGCCGCCCCACGTCGTAAGATGAGCCTGCCCAGCTGTGCATCACCGGATCAAAGTTGCTGTTGACGATCAACCATCCGGTGTAGGTGTTCAACGGAATGCCGATGCCGTAACCCGCCAAGAGCAGTTTGGCCAACGTCCCCGTGCTGGCGTTGAACAACCCCAGGCGATAGAGGCCCATGCCCAGGAACATCATGCTCCAGATATCCCATCCGAAGTAGTACGGCTCGCGGTGAAAGCGATACGCCATCCGGCCGCGCGCTTGGATGACGGTGAGCGGGTTCTTCCGCCACTCATCGATGTCCTTCTGCAGAGCGGCGGCATCGGGCCGGGCATCCTTCATGAAGTCTTCGTACTCGCGCTTGGCTTCCTGCTCGGTGTCAGAAAGCTTCCGGCCGGACTGTGACGCCGCGAGCGCCGCCTTTCCGTCCCGCAGCATGTCGCGCTGCGTGAAGCCATTGATCACCGACCAGCAGGAGTCCCCGGCAATGAACAGGCCGGCCATCAGGATCAGCCGCTTGGCGGGCCAGTGGCGGAAGGGATAAAGAAGCAGCGAGCACAGCGCATAAGGGTAGAGAATCTCACCCACCCACAGCAGGTAAGCATGCACAATCCCGAAGGCCATCATCCAGAAGGAGCGGCGGAAGTAGAGGTCCGCTCCATCGCGCCGCTCATCCAGACGCGCGGTGAACAGCATCACGCTGACGCCAAAAATCAGCGAGAACAGGCACCGCATCTTGCCTTCGGCCAGGACGTGCAGCGCGAACCAGATGCCCAGGTTGGCTCCCGTGCTGCCACCGGTGACGGTGGGGTCATCATAGGCCGCACCGTTCATGCCCATCGGCACGATGTTCATCAGCAGAATGCCCAACAGGGCAAAGCCGCGGACGGCGTCAATGGAGGAGATCCGCTCCGCCCGGCTGGTGGGCGCGGCGGCGGATGGGCTGGATACCTCGGTCAATTCCTCGGGCACGGGCATTCCGCTAGTATCGCCTGAGTTTCCCTACTGCGCCGCCATCGCCATCTTGACGTCAGGCCCCACCGGCGCCAGCGCGATGGTCGCGTAGGCGGTGGCCATCGACGAGATCCACTGGTCATGGCCGTAGGGGAAGCCGCTCTCAAAGTAGGGCTGGAACTTGGGTGACCGGCTGGCGACATACCAGGACCCATCGGCCCGCTGCGTCGACACCAGGAACTTCGCGCCACGCTGGTAGACCGCCTCCGTAGGCTTCACCACACCCGATTCATAGAGCGCCCACAGCGCAATGCCGGTGGCGTAAGCATCGCTCGACAAGTGGGGATTTTGCGAGAACCCGCCATCGCGCCGCTGCTGGGCGATCAGCGGTTGGGCGGCTGCGGCCAGTTCCGCCGTGGAAGCGCCGGACCAAGTCAGCCCCAGCAGCTTTTCTGCGTGCTCATAGGTGGTCTTGGGTTGGACCCCCACCAGGAACTTTCGCGCTCGCGCCAACCGGTCCGCAAACTCGGCTTGCCGGGCGGGCAGCGGGTATGCCGTCAGCGCGCGGATGGCAAACGCCGTGTGTCCGGTGACCGTTTCCTCCACCGGAGCCCGCGAAATGAAGCTGCCCGGATCCCAGGCGCCGTTGGGCATCTGGGCGGTGGCCAGGTAGCTGACCAGCGCGTTTGTCGTCACGTCCGCCGGGTACTTGGCCGCGGCCAGACCCACCAGCCAGAACATCACCGTATCGATGGTGCCGCCGGGCTCGATGCGCTGCAGGGTGCCGGGCGCCACCGGACGGGCGTCGGTCAAGATCGATTGCGCGAACTCCTTGATAGCCGCATCCTCCACCTTCACGCCGGCCGCGCGCGCCGCGCTGAAGGCCATCAGCGTCGCCGGAGCGTGGTGGCAGCCACCACAGCCGGCCTGCTGGAAGAACTTGCGGCTGGTCTGCCCGAGCAACGCGACGGAGCGTTCCGCCGCCGCGCGAGCGGAGTCCGCCGGGGAGGCCTTGCCCGAATCGACAGTGCTGGCCGTGCTCACGGGGACGGTCTTGATGAGGTTAAGCGAACTCGGGTGCTGGAACTTACGCGCCCAATCGGCCGCCGTCTCGCCCACCGTGGACTTGATGTCCAGCTTCGCTCCGGCCGCGATCAGCACCTTGGCGGCGGCGACATTCTGGTTCTCGGTGGAGAGCGCAAACATCAGCGGGGTCATGCCGCGCGAATCCTGGGCATTGACGTTTGCCCCCGCGGCGATCAACGTCTCGATCAGCTCCGGCGACCCGGTGGGGCTGGCCAGCATCAGCGGCGTCAATCCCTTCAAGGCGATGTCACCAAACTTCACCCGGCCGCCGAACGTGTTGGACGCGTTGACGTCCGCGCCTTTGGCCAGCAGCAGCTTGACTGACGGCAGGTTGCCCAGGCCCGCGGCCAGCATCAGGGGAGTAAACCCGGTGCCATCGGCTGCCGTCTTGACATCAAACCCTTTGTCGATCAACATACCGGCAAATCCAGCGTCGCCCGCGGCGGCCGGGATCAGGAGATTGAAGCCTCGTTTGTCGCGCGCCATCGGGTTGGCCCCGGCCTGCAGCAACAACTGGACCGCTCCCACGCCACCGGGCGCCCCCGCCGCCACCAGCAGCGCCGTCCGGCCCAACTTCGATGCCGCGTTGACGTCCGCGCCCTTTGCAATCAACAGCTTGGTCCGCGCCGGGTCCCAGGTGCCGTACATCAGCGCCGTGCCGTCGCGAGGGTCCTTGGCATTGATCTCGGCGCCACGCTCCAGCAGCACCTCAACAGCCTCCAGGCGGCCAAAAGCGGCCGCGTACATCAGCGGCGTCAGGCCCAAAGCTCCTGGGGCGTTCACCTGTTCCACCGTTGCCCGCTTCAGCGCGGGCAGGTCATGGCGATCAATAACGTCAAACAACGGGGCGACGGGCTGAGCCGAAATGGCACAAACTGCAGCAAGAAAGAGGACTAAGCGGTGAATCATCACTCCGGCTAGTGTAGCGGGCCCGCGGAACGTTGCAAACACTTTCGCGGACTGGCTGGCGCGGCTTGCCCAGGGCATCGGCTAACCCTTTTCTTTTCATCATGCCTGCAACCTCGCAAGAAAGGCCCGGATCGCCGCCGACAGCTGAAAGTGCTCGACCGGTGGAGCCGGCGATGGCGGAGTAAGCGGGACACCCGGAGTGGGGTAAGGCCATTTGCTAAACTCTCCCCATGGCGGATGCCGTCATCTCCCTGCGAGGGGTCAATCACTTCCTGGGACAAGGTAGCCTCCGGACCCAGATTCTCTTCGATTTACATGCCGACATCTGGCCTGGCGAGATTGTCATGGTGATGGGGCCTTCGGGTTCCGGCAAGACCACGATGCTCACCTTGATGGGGGCGCTCCGGCGGGTGCTGAATGGCAGCGTCCGGGTGCTGGGGCAGGAGCTGCGGGGCGCCACCGACTCCATCATCACCAGCGTGCGCCAGCGCATCGGCTTTACTTTTCAACACCATCATCTGCTCGAATCCTTGACTGCCCGCCAGAATGTGCAGATGGCGCTGGCCTCCGCCGGCCTGGGCCTGAGCGAGATGCGCAGCCGGTCGGAGGCCATTCTCGATCAGGTAGGCCTCGGCGGCAAGTTCGAGGCGCGGCCTTCCAAACTCTCCGGCGGCCAACGCCAGCGGGTGGCGGTGGCGCGGGCACTGGTGAGAAAACCGGAGCTCCTGCTGGCCGATGAGCCAACCTCCGCGCTCGACAGCCAGACCGGCCGCGAAGTGGTGGATATGCTGGGCTTACTGGCTCGACAGCAAGGTTGCGCCGTGGTGATCGTCACACATGACAACCGGGTCCTGGACATGGCGGACCGGCTGATGTATCTGGAAGATGGGCGGCTAAATTCCTTCGCAGCGGTCACTTCGGCCCATGCCGCCCACCTGTTGACCGCTTTCCGCCCGCTGCAGCAATCCGGCCAGATCGGCACGGTACTCAGCCGGCTCACTGACGCCGAACTGGTGGACATGATGCGCACGCTGGGCGCGGAATCGGAGCAGTTCCTGAACGCGCTGGACCTGGGCACGCCCCAGGAAGCCTTTGGCGTTTTCCACGAAGCCACGCGCGCCGTCCTGGACCGTTTAGGGCGAATGGTGGGGGCGACGGCGGTTAACCTATGGATCGGCGGCGATCCGCCCCGTACCCTGGCGGGCCGCGACCAGCCGCCGGTGACGCCGCCGGAAGCTGTGACCCTCTGCCTGGCTTCCGGTCTCCCCCAGCGAGCCCCGGCATCGATTTCGATCCCGCTCGCCAATCGTGAGTACGAGCTGTTTGCGGCAGCTGAATTGACCGGCACCAACCTGGACCCAGCCGCCGAGAACATTGTTCGAGACTTTGCCCGGCCACTGGGGATGTTGGCGCAAGTGATGAACAAGTTGGAGATGCATGGTTAGAACACAATCTGGATGGCTGGTCATCACCGGCCTGCTAGCGGCGGCGGCCTTCGGTGGCTGGTTCATACGAGGTTGGCAACAACCCGCGGCATCCGCCACCAGCACGGCTGCCCCGCCCTCACCGTCCAAAGGGGACCCGGCCGTGCCGGGCCAGATCGGCTGCCTGGGGCATTTTCAACCCGATGACGATGTGGTCCGCGTGGCCGCACCCTATTTCCAGTCGCGTCCCTCTCTGGTGGAGCGGCTGCTGGTGAAAGAGGGCGATTGGGTCCGGTCGGGACAAGTTCTGGCTGTTCTGGATGGCAAACCCCAAGTGGAGGCGGAGCGCAATTGGCTCCAGTCGAACCTGGGCCTGGCCCGTGTCCGGATTGCCCAAGCCCGGGCCGGGGCCAAACGGCCCTCGATTGATGCCCAGCGTGCCGAGATCGCCCGCTTGCAATCGGTGGTCCGCTATGAGCAGGCGCGCCTGGAGCGCACGGAGAAGCTATTCGCCACCGGAGACATTTCGGCGGCCGACCTCGACCTCCGCCGCACCAGCCTCGTCACCAGCCAACAGGCCCTGGAGCAGGCCGAGCACCAGTTGCGCGCACTCGAACAGGTCCGCCCGGAAGACGTCACCGTGGCCGAGACTGAGTTAGAGCTGGCGCAAAGCCGGATCGCCGAGGTGGGCGTACGGCTCCGCTCGTTGACCGTCACCGCCCCGGCGGCGGGACAAGTGGTGAAGATCTATGCCCGGACCGGCGAGCAGGCCGGTGCCAGCGGCATCCTGGACCTGGCCGACACCAAGAGGATGGCTGCCGAAGCGGAGGTTTATGCCACCGACGTCGCTCAGGTCCGGTTGGGACAAACGGCCAAAATCGAGATGGAAGGCGGAGCGCGGGCGATGAAGGGTGAGGTGGTCCGCATTGGCTCAGCCGTGCGGCAAGCGGCGGTGTTGCCCAACGATCCGGTGGCCTATAGCGACGCCCGCGTGGTGCCCGTGCGCATCCGCGTGCCGGGTTGCGCGGAGGCGCCATGCCCGATTGGGGCCCGCGTGAAGATTATCATCGAGACGTCGCCGCCGCGGTGGCGGGTATTGTGTTTGCCGTCGTCCTGATGCTGATCCAACTGGGCTTCCAAGATGCCTTGATGACCAGCGCCGGAGTGCACATGGCCGCGCTCGACTGCGACTTGATCCTCGCGACACCGCAGTATCAGTATCTTTTGCAATCCGGCTTCTTCCCGGAACGGCGGCTGTACCAGGCAGCGGCGCATGAGCAGGTGGCAGGTGTCGCGCCGCTCTATTTGACCGGACTGCCGTTCAAGAACCCCGTTACCCGGGAACAGCGGATGATTCTGGTGATGGGTGTCCCGCCACGGCCGGGTATCTTTTCAGTGCCGGCGGTGAATCAACAGATTCTGCGGCTGCGAGATCCGGAGCAGGTGTTGTTCGACTCCAAGGGCCGCACGGAGTATGGCCCCATCGCGGAAATGATCGGCCGGGGCCAGCCTGTCGAAACTGAAGTGGCCAATCGCCGCACTGTCGTCGCAGGCCTGTTTGAGATCGGCACGACGTTTGGCGTTGATGGCACGATTGTGGTGGGCGACGATGCCTTTTTCCGTCTGGTGCCCGGCCGCGAGCGCGGCGAGATCACGCTCGGGTTGATCCGGTTGAACGCCGGCGCCGACCCCGAGCAGGTCCGCCAGTCGCTGGCCCAGCGCCTGCCCAACGATGTCCGCGTCTACACCCGCCGCGGCTTTGTCGAACATGAGCAGCACTACTGGAGCACCAACACTCCGGTGGGCTTCATCTTCAAGCTGGGCGTGTCGATGGGCCTCTTTGTGGGCCTGATTATCGTCTACCAGATCCTCTACAACGACGTGATGGAGAACCTGCAGGAATACGCGACGCTGAAGGCCATCGGCTTCACCGATCGTTACCTGGCGGGCGTCGTCCTGCAGCAAGGGCTGATCTTGTCAGTGCTGGGCTTCCTGCCCGGCGCGGGGCTGACGGTGGCGATCTATGACGTCACGGCGAAGGCCACGTTTCTGCCCTTGGGCATGACGCTCGAACGGCTGGCCATCGTCTATGCATTGACGGCGGGCATGTGCCTGGTGGCCGCGGCGCTGGCCATGCGTCCGGTCCGCAAGATTGATCCGCCCGACATCCTGTAGCAAGCTGCTCAAAAGGGTTGTGCGAGACCACTCCCTCACGGTCGTGGCTCAGTCAGTCGTCGCAAGAAACCCCTTGCGTTTCTGAGCCGCGCGCGTCAGCAAGCGGTCTCGGGGCCTTTTCCGCCGCCTGCTAGACCTCAAGTCGCGCCGCATGTGATCTAATCGTCGGCGTGAACCGGCGGCAATTCATCCAATCATCCATCGCGGCGGCGGGCGCGGGCATCGTCAGCGGCGCGGACGAGCCCTGGGGCAGCCCCGTGCTCGACATCCACCTGCATCTGCGCCGCGAGACCGGGCGTTGCTTTGATCACATGGAAGGCAGTGGCACGCGCCGCGCCGTCCTGCTGACGCGCGTGGCGGACATGGAACGGACCAAGGCCGAAGTCGCGCTGCACCCGGATAGCCTCATCTGGTTCGCCGCCGCGGACCCCACGGTGCCCGGCGCGCTAGAGTCCCTGCAGAATGCGGTGCGCAGCGGAGCGCGCGGCATCGGCGAAATGAAGAACCATACCGAGGCGGACTCGGCCGCCATGAAGAAGGTCTACGACTTCGCGGCCGAAGCCAAGATCCCGGTGCTGATCCACTTTCAAGAGGTCGCGCACTTTGCCGGCGAGGGTGACTTCAACACCGGCTATCGCCACTTTGACCAGGTCCTGAAGGCCCATCCCCGCACGACGTTTATTGGTCACGCTGATTTCTTCTGGGCTCACATCAGTGCTGATGTGCCCATGGATACGGGGTACCCTCCGGGCCCGGTGAAGCGCGGCGGGCTCACGGACCGCTGGCTGGCCGACTACCCCAACTTCTACGGCGACCTGTCGGCCAACTCCGGCAACAACGCCCTCCACCGCGACCCGGAATTCTCGCGCCAGTTCCTGGCCCGCCACCACAGCAAGCTGATGTTCGGCAGTGATTGCGCGTGCCGTGACGGCCACGGTACGGGAGGAACGCCACTGCTGGAACGGCTGAAGGGTAAATGCACGGGGCGCGACACCTTGGGTCAGCTCAAGCAGCTCACCACGCCCGCCCATTTCCGCCAGATCACCTGGGACAACGGGATGAAGCTGTTGAAGCTGACTTGAAAACGGCAGTCAGCGCAGCAATCAAGCACTAACGCCACACGCTGAGCCGCGAAAGTATGGAGCGGGGTGCCCTCCCGCCGCCCAAACCTACCCCATCCGTCGCGGCACCAGACCATGCCCTCGCTCGAACCGTGGCTCGCTTGCCGGGGTTAGTCAGGCGTGAGGACACTCCGCTCCATTCTGCCGCGGTTCAGTGTGAGGCGATGGCACCTTGACTGAGAACTTATCCAGAATCGTGATGGCAGTGGGAACGGGCCCTAGATCCCTTTGCCCGACAGGACGTGGGGAATGGTCTGCAGCAGGATGCGGAGGTCCAAGGCCAGGCTCCAATGGTCGATGTAGTGCATGTCGGCCTTCATCCAGCTCAAAAAGTCGAGCTGGTTGCGGCCTTCCAGTACCCACAGGCAGGTCAGCCCGGGCCGCATGCGGAGCCGGCGGCGTTGCCATTGTTTGTACTGTTCCACTTCCTCCGGCAACGGCGGGCGCGGGCCGACTAAAGACATGTCGCCCTTTAAGATGTTGATTAGCTGCGGCCATTCATCAATGGAGAACTTGCGCAGGAAGCGCCCTACGGGCGTAATCCGAGGGTCGTTGGCGATCTTGAAGACAGGCCCGTCCATCTCGTTGAGCGCCGCCACCTCTTCCCGGCGGCGCGCGGCGTCTTCATGCATCGAGCGGAACTTGTACAGCGTGAACACCCGGCCATTCAACCCGCATCGCTGCTGCCGGAATAGAATCGGGCCCTTGGAGGTGAGGCAGATCGCCAGAATCACCACCAGCGAGGGCAGCGCAAACAGGGCGGCCATGGCCAAGCTGACCACCACGTCAAAGGTCCGCTTCACAAACAGCAGATAGTCATTGTCCGGTGTGGTGACAAAGGTGAGCAGGGGCAGGTCTGACAGGCGGTCGAGCGATACCTGCGAGACCATGTTGGGAAAGAAGTTCACCACCAGCCGGACCTTCACGCCCTCTTCTTCGCACGATTCAAACACCGGCTCCAGCTCCCGCATGCGCTGCCAATCGACGGCAAAAATCACTTCATCGACGACATGATCCTTAAGCAGCTGGGTTAGCTCGCCCAGCTCCCAGATCCGGGCGTGGGCGGCCTCCACCACCTGCGTGGAGCTATCTTGTGACTCCTTCACGAACCCCAACACCTGGGCCGCTGCGCCGCCTTCCGCCTTCACCAGTTGGGCCACCTGCGCCGCCTCGTCGCCGGTGCCGACGATCACGTAGTTCCGCTTGGCGGACATGCCGCCCGCCACACCTCGCCCCAGTGCCGGCACCAGCAACCGCCCAGCCAGAAGCATCACGGTGTTGATAACCGCAAACAGCAGCATGAACGACCGGCTGACGTCGCCCAGCTTCAGCAGGTACAGCAGGCCGATCATCGCGGTGCCGCCCCATAGCGCCTGCCGCACAATCCGGCCAATGGTCCAGCCGGCTTGATGGAAGGCCGGAATCTGGTAGGCGCCCACCGCCGATCCGGCCACCAGCCACGTGACGATCACGCCCGCTAACAGCTCGACAAACAGGGGTTTCTCGAAATAGAATTCGCGCAGCGCCGGGAGATGCTGGCGGATCAGGTAGGCGGCGATAAAGGCCACGGCCGTCAGCACGGAGTCCGTGAGCGCCAGCCGGACCCGGAGGAAGGCCTTGCGGCGGTTGAACATTAACCCTGGCCACCTTCAAGTGCCCAAAACGTGAGACCCGCCCGGGTTGTCTCTTGCAGAAAAGGTGGCGGAAACTGGGGCAAGTACATCATCACCGGAGCGATCAGAATTTCAGTATACAGAGCCGCGCCAACCGGCAGCCGTAAGAAATGCCAAGATAGCTAAACGTGTCTTCCGGCTGGCTGCTCCTCGTCATCCCTGGCCTGATCTGGGGTGCATCATTCCTGTTCATCGCCCAAGGGCTCCGCGCACTGGAGCCCAACGCGATCACCTTTCTGCGCATCGCCATCGGGTTCCTGACGCTGGGCTGCTTTCCCGGCGCCCGCAAGCCCGTCGCCCGAGCGGATTGGCCCGCGGTGGCTTGGCTGGGCCTGTTGTGGTTCGCTTTCCCCTTGAGCATGTTTCCCTTCGCCGAACAGCGCGTCTCTTCCGCGCTAACCGGCATGCTGAACGGAGCCAATCCGCTGTTCGCCACCCTCGTCGCTTCCCTGATCGCGCGCCAGGCTCCTTCGGCGGGCGTGGCCGTGGGCCTGGGGATCGGCATCGGCGGCACCGTGTTGATGGGCCTGCCAGCGCTGAATGAGGGCCGCAGCAGCACCGAAGGCGTCATGATGATCATGGCGGCGATGGTCTCCTATGGCGTCGCGTTGAGCATTGCGCGATCGTTGCAGCAAAAGTACGGCGCCATGCCCGTGATCTGGCGGGCGCAGGCGGTGGGCCTGCTGTTGACCGCGCCGTTGGGCATTCCGGACTTGATGAAGATCAAGTGGCTGCCGGTGCCGCTGGCCTCGGTGGTGGCACTGGGAGCGTTTGGGACTGCAATCGCCAACGTCTTGATGGCCTCCGCCGCGGGGCGCTTTGGCGCGGCCAAGGCCTCGGGCACCACGTTTTTGATCCCGGTGGTCTCGCTGATCCTGGGCGTGGCCATCCTTGGCGAAAAGGTGGTGCCGCTTTCGCTGATCGGCGGCGTGGTGTGTTTGGCCGGAGCCGGGCTGATGAAGCGTGCCGCCAGCCACTAACTCCGGCCGCTGCTTATTGCCGCTTTGCCACCCACTCGATCGAATTGTCGCCCACCAGCGCGGTTAGCTTCAATTCATCCTTGCTCACCACCGTGCCCTTGTACTGCACGCTCATGGCGTTGCCTTGCAGGTTGATGTCAATCGTGAACGAGAGGGCGTCGCCCTTGATCTTACCTTCCTTGATCTCGGACTTACCGGCAAACGAACTCTCGGTGACACCGGTCAGCTTCTCGCCGTCCACCTTCAACATGAAGGTCCGCTCCATGGCGCCCTGCGGGCCCTCGGCGGTGGCTTTCCATTTCCCGGTTACGTCAGCCGCCACGGCCGAAAGGGCCATGGCCATCAACATCATCAACATTCGTTTCATCGTGCTTACCTCCTTGGGGTTTTGACGACCATACTTTATCTCAACCCGATGGCGAACGGAACGCCCGCTTGACCTCTGGCCGCCCGGCGTGAAATGCTACCCGTCGATGGACCGCCGTACATTCTTCCAAGTCAGCTCCGCCGGAGCATTTGCTGCTGAGGCGCACATGGCGGCCATGCCGCAAGACACGACGCCCACGCCGCGCCGCGATGCTCGCGCCGGCAAGATGAAGCTGGGCACGCAGCATGGCTTTGCGTCAACGCCGGAAGGCATGAAGATCTGCGCCGCGCTCGGCGTCACCCATGTCTGCGGCGAACTGCCATCGCGCAAGCTGGACGAGAAATGGTCGGTCGACAACCTCTCGCGCATGCGGGAGAACTTTGAGAAGGCTGGCCTGATCATGGAGATGACGGCGCTGCCGCTCAGTTCCGCCTACATCACCCGCGCCGAGTACCCATCGATCATGGCGCCTGATCTCCCCGGCGCCATGCCGCGCGACAAGGCCATCGAAGAGATCCAGCAGATCATCCGCAACATCGGCAAGGCCGGCATTCCGTCGGCGAAGTACAACATGTCGATCCTGGGCGTGGTCCGGACGCCGCCCACCTATGGCCGCGGCGGCGCGCAGCTGTCGACGTTCAACTATGCCGCGGGCAAGCAGGAACCGGCGTTGACCGAAGCCGGTCCAGTAAGCCACGAACAGTACTGGGAGCGCATCGACTACTTCCTCAAACGCGTCGTGCCCGTCGCCGCCGAGAGCAAGGTCAAAATCGCCTGCCATCCGCAGGACCCCATGATGCCCAAGGACCGCGGCTGGCGTGGCGTCTTCACCGCGCTCGACGGAGACGGCTTCAAGAAGTTCATCGAGATCAGCCCCAGCCCGTATCACGGCCTCAACTTCTGCCAAGGCACGGTCTGCGAAGGCCTAAAAGATCCGGCCAAGGAGATCTTCCACTACATCGAGTACTTCGGCAAGCGCAAAAAGATCTTCAACGTGCACTTCCGCAACATCAAAGGCGCGTTCCTAAACTTCCAGGAGACCTTCCCGGACGACGGCGTAGTGGACTTCATCAAGTGCGTCAAGGCCTACAAAGCCGCGGGCTACGACGGCATGCTGATGCCGGATCACGTGCCCCATGTCGAGGGCGACAAGGGCGGCCTGCAGGCCTTTGCCTTTGCGTTTGGCTACATCCGCGCGCTGATCCAGATGGTGGACGCCTAGCAGGCTGCGGAAAAAGGCCGGAAACCGCTTGCTGACGCGCGCGGCTCAGAAACATCGCCTGTTTATTTGCCATAGCTTACTGAGCCACGACCGTGAGGGAGTGGTCCTGCAAGGCCCTTTTTCCGCAGCCTGCTAGACGCTCGACGCCCCGGTGGTCAAGCGCACCGGAGCGAAGCGGCTCACCTACTCGCCGCCCAATCTCTTCACCCGTTCACGGTTGATCTTGGTCAACTGTTCGCTGGCGCTGCCCAGCGCCAACACTTTGCGGCTCGCCTCCAGCGCCTCCGGCTTGCGGCCGGCGGCCTCCAGCACTTCTGCCAGCGAGTCGAACGCATTGGCTGACTGGGGGAACTGCCGGGTGACGTAGTTGAACAGCGCGATGGCATCCTCGGTGCGATTGGCGCCTTGTAGAGCATAGCCCACGCTATTCAGAGTGGCCTCTTGGACAATGGCGGCGGAAGGGTCCTTCTGCTTGGCCGCGGCCAGTAGGTCGACCGCCTTGCTCCAGCCAGCATCGCGGACGGTGTGGAACAGCGCAGCCGGAGAGGGTACCGGAGGCTGGTAGGTTGCTCGAACCGTGCCCTTGGCTTGGGCGATCGCCAGCGCGGCGGGGTAGAACTGGGTGAAGGTCCACTCAACAGCCCCATTGGCGGAATGGCAAGCGGCGCAGCCGGCCTGGGCGGGCAAAGGCGAGGCGGCCGGCCGGATGCCGGAAAGCCCGTTGCCGAACCCGAAATACTGCCATTGGCCCCCACGCTTTTGAGACGCCTCAATGGCCGCCACGTCTGTCTGGTAATGTCCGCCCTTGTTGATAGACCCTTGAGAAGTGGCGTAGCGGATCTCCAGCACAAAGGTGGTCCCTTCCGGCCACGTGCCGGTCTCCTTAAACGCCTTCCAGGATTCAGGCTTCACAAAAACGTTGTCCCACATGGGGTTGTTGTTCGCCATGGAGGCCGCCGGACCGTAGGTCATGCCCAGGCCGGAACTGAGATAGACCCACTCGCGGTAGTCTTTGGGAAAAGCCAATTCGCCATCCGCGGCCAGAAGCGCCAACAGCATCAGAGTCGTCATGTTGTTAGCGTAGGCGATCCGTCCGGGGGATGTATTGAACGATTTGAACATCGCGTCCGTAGGAAGGAAGCAGGCAACGTATGGGCCATCTAAATCGGGGCGAGTTCTTTGGCGCGACGCGGCGGCGGCAGTCCAGCGGCGGAGCCCTGCTCACCGATTTGCACCACGCCACGGCACGCCGCTTCCCGCGGCATTCGCACGAGGCGGCTTATTTTGGCCTGCTGATCGAAGGCCGCTACCGCGAGCGCGCAGGCCGGCGGGAGCTCGAATATGCGCCGCCTTCGATCGGCTTCCACCCAGTGGGCCTGTGCCATCTGGATGAAGTGGGGACGGGCGGAGGCCGGACCTTTACGATTGAACTTGATCCGCGTTGGGAGCAGCTCACCCGGCTTCCACGCGACCCGGACCTGTGCGGCGGCCCCATCCTCTGGCGGGCCTTGGAGCTTTACCGCGGCTTTCAAGCTGGTGATCTTACCGGGTTGGCGGCCGAATCGTTGATCGCCGAAATGCTGGGGTCCATGGCGCCCACCCGCAAGGAAGGGAGGCAACCAGCCTGGCTGAAGCGGGTAACCGAAAGTGTCCGGTCCCGTTGCCGGACCGGTGAAGTCATGCCCAGCCTGGTTGAACTGGCCCTGGATGCCGGGGTGCATCCGGTGCACGTCGCCCGGACGTTCCGGCAGTTCAACGGTATCTCCTTGGGTGAATACCAACAGCGGACGCGGGTGCACGCAGCGGTGCAGCTGCTCAAGAAAGCAGAGCACCGCTTGGCCGACATCGCCGCCCAATGCGGCTTCTCCGACCAAGCCCACTTCACCCGCACCGTCCGCCGGATCACGGGACACACGCCGGGGGAGCTGCGGCACTGGCTGATCCGGTAGCAATCTCACGCCGTCCGTCATACCGGCAAGATATCCGGCCCCGAGGTAAGCCATCAGCTGCACCACATGCCCTGGTCCACATTCCGCTTGACACCGACACGCGGAGATAGTACAAGGCTAGTAGGAGGATTTGTTGTTATGTCTAGATTCTTCCACGCTGGTTGGCGGCCCATCATCCTCGTTCTCTCGGCCCTATTGTTCCTAGCACCAAGGCAAGAAGCGCAGGCACAATGTTCTCAAAGCTTGTACAATTTTGGACCAGAAAAGTATTGTGGCCCCGCCACTCAGTCTTGCCCCTCCGGCGACACTTGCTACTACTGCAGCTGCGGGCCTTGCATTAGCACGTCTGGCTTTGTCTATTTTTGTGCGGCCCAAGGCTGGGGATGCGTCTTCCCTTGCTGCAATAGTTGCAATTAACGCAACCGCCCAAATAGAGACCCCCAATAGAAACTAGGAGTAGCACATGAAGAAGTACGCATCTTTAAGGGATATTGTGATAATCGCCCTCGGTTGCTCGGCCGTCGGTGTCTTTCTCGTGCGCCATTTTTCTTGGCCGGCGTCCGCCCAGTCGGCCATCTCAATCAAGCCCTTTGTCGCAACTTACACCACAGCGGACTTTGCGGGCGACAACTCGTTGATCGAGGCCGAGTTCCGGGGCTATGCATTGAGGAGCGATGGTGCGAGTGTCGTCTCGTTCTATCGTCCTTCACCCGCGGAAGGCTCGAAACTCGTCTCGATTCATACGGTCACAGATCCAGGAACGAGGACGGCTACCCGGGTCGCGCCACTGATTAACTCGAAGGTCACATATCCATTAACACAAGCACAGTTGGAGGCGGAGCGGGCTACATTGACCGCATCCTGTGTTGGCGAGAGAGTTGAGCCGATACTTGGTTACGCGGTATTGAAGTCCCAGGAGACCATCTCCAGTTCCGCATCGGTCCAGCTGGGCCCGGCTTACGACAAGATTCATTTTGATCGATGGCGCGCGCCGGCCTTGAATTGCGCTCCACTCCGGACTGAAGTGTCGTTCTTCAAAGACGGAAGACTCGTGCAGCGACGGGTGGCAACATACCTAACTATTCGCGAGGGCGAGCCAGATTCGAGCCTCTTCAAGATACCGGAAGACTACATTGAACGGACGCCGTCGGACGCCGTCGCCGAAGCCGCCCGGCGTTTCCCCAACGATGTTCGCTTCGGCCGCCAGTGTGCCATGCCTCAATTGGACGACGTCTACCTGAGAGCCCGTGAGCGCTCGCCAGCAATCAGGTAGGAGATGTCGTCGTTCGTCACCGTGGATCTGCTCCTGCATGGTTCCACTCTGGTGCGATCTCGAACCGCGCCGGCCAACTCTCGCATACCTGCCCGCGTCGGGGCCTTCACCCAGATAGGGGAACATTGAGCATTCGAGGCCGCCCGCGTACTTGTAGAATCGAACGATGGACGAGCGGCTGAGGGATCTGGCTTCAGAAGAGACCGTGGCGATGCCGACTGAGGCTGCACCGCAACTGGCCCCCACGCCCACCAGCTCACCCCGCTCCGTTACCTCCTTCTCGCGCCTCACGAAGGTGTCGGCCGTGGACGAAGGGCGCTTCATTCCTGGCACGCTGCTGGGCGGACGTTATCGCATCATCGGCCTGCTGGGCAAGGGCGGTATGGGCGAGGTCTACCGCGCCACCGATCTCACGTTGGGCCAAGCGGTGGCGCTGAAGTTTCTGCCTGAAGCGCTAGCGGCGAATGAACGCTTCATTGAACGCTTCCAAAGCGAAGTCCGTGTCGCGCGGCAAGTCTCGCATCCCAATGTCTGCCGGGTCTACGACATTGGCGAAGTGGAGGGCCTGCCCTTCATCTCGATGGAGTATGTCGATGGTGAGGATCTCTCCGGTCTCCTCCAGCGCATCGGCCGCCTGCCCGCCGACAAGGCCTTGGAGACCGCCCGCAAGCTCTGCGCGGGCCTGGCCGCCGCGCATGACAAGGGCGTCATCCACCGTGATCTGAAGCCCCAGAACATCATGCTGAACAAGCGGGGTGAGCCGGTGATCATGGATTTCGGCTTGGCCGCTATCGCCGACACGATGTCCGGCCCCGAGGCACGCAACGGCACACCAGCCTACATGTCGCCCGAACAGCTGCGCGGCGTCGAAGTGACCGCCAAGAGCGACATCTATGCGCTCGGTTTGGTGCTCTATGAGGTCTTTACTGGCAAGAAGCCCTACGACGCCCAGACCATTCCGCAGCTGCTCGATTTGCAGGATGCCCTCCAGCTGCACAGCATGTCGTCGGTGGCGGCCGACATTGACCCGGCCATCGAGAAGGTGATCCGCCGCTGCCTGGACCCGCACCCGGCCAAGCGCCCTGCTACGGCTCTGTCCATTGCGGCGGCGCTGCCGGGCGGTGATCCGTTGGCCGCGGCTCTGGCGGCGGGAGAAACGCCGTCGCCTGAGATGGTGGCGGCGGCGGGCAGCAACGAGGGCCTTTCGCGCAAGTGGGCGCTCAGCTGTCTATTGGTGATCGTCTCCTGCTTGCTGGCCGCGCCGTGGATCAACCAGCAGCAATCGGCCTTTCTGCATTCGCCCCTGGAATACACGCCGGACGTGTTGAAGCAGAAGGCTCGCGATATGGCCGTGCAGTTGGGTTACCCTGACAAGCCGAAGGCAACCATTGTTTCGTTGAGTGAACGTCCCCGCCTGCTGCAGCACTTGAACTCTCTGCCGTCACCAAAGAAGTGGGACGAATGGCTGGCGGCCGAAGGGCCGATCTTGTTGGTCTACCGGGAGGCGCTGAGTGACTTGCTGGCGGAACCCAACGGCCGTGTGACGCCCACCAATCCCGCGCTGGTCGAACCGGGGATGGTGCGGATGGAGCTGGATGCCTATGGCTATTTGCGTCTGTTTGAAGCCCAGCCGTATGCACCAGGACATGAGCTGGCGGCGCCCATCAGCCTGGAATCCGTCTTCCAGGCGGCGGGGCTGGAGATGGCGGCCTTTCAGGAAGTCTCCACCACGGTGACGCCACGGACGGCGGCCGATCAAGTGCGGGCCTGGAAGGGGCCGCATCCCAAGATCCCGGGCACGCCGCTGGAGCTGGAAGTGGGCTGGTGGAGAGGCCGGGTTACCCTGGTCCGCGTCGTGATGCCCTGGATGAAGGAAGACGGGTCGGCCCCCAGCAAGGAAACGCCGATTGAGCGTCTGCGCGTGATTGTGGGCGTGTCCATCACTCTAGTGGGCGTCGTGTTCGCAGCCTTGCTCGCCCGGCGGAATTGGCGCTTGGGGCGGGCTGACCGGCAGGGCGCCTTACGGATGGGGTTGGCCATGGGTACCTTGGTGATGTTGAATTGGGCTTGCCGGGTGGACGCGGTGCTCTCCTTCAGCATGCTGATGTTCTTCCGTGAGGCGCTGTCCGATGCCTTGATGGGGGGTGCCGTTATCTGGCTGCTCTACCTGGCCCTGGAACCGGCCCTCCGGGCGCGCTGGCCGCATTCGATCGTCACCTGGAACCGGCTGCTGACCGGACGCTTCGGCGACCCGCAAGTCTGCGCCGATCTTCTGATCGGCGCCACCGTCGGGATTGCCGTTTGGGCGGTGATCAACCTGACGAGCCTCCGTCAGGTCGCCGAGACGGGTCTGGAGCCGTGGGGCAATCTGGCCCTGCTCTCCGGGCCGCGGCGGTGGCTGGGGCTGTTCCCCTTTCACCTGGCCAACGGCCTTCAGTTCGGCCTGGTGTTGTTCTGGATGATCTTTGGGCTGAAGCAGCTGCTGCGGCGGGACTGGCTGGCGATTTCGGTGGGGGCGCTGCTGTTCTCCGCACTGCAAAATGGCCTTAGCATGCAGCCCAATTGGTTGCTGACGTTCGGCTTTTACGTATTGATTTTCGGCGCGTTGATGGCCGTCTTGATCCGGGTGGGCATGGTGGCCACGATGGCCTCTATCTTCTACCTCAACTTCGGCGGCAACCTCATCCTGGGGACAGACTGGCGGACATGGTACGCCCCGGCATCACTCGCCGCCATGGGCGTCCTATTGGGATTTGCGTTGTACGTGTTTAACCGCTCCTTGGGTGAACGCGAACTGTTGGGCAGCGGCGCCACGGAATTGCATTCGTAGGGGCGGTTCGTAGCTTGGTTGTCACCGCCCTACCGCACTCGTTCCCTTGCTCGTTTGAGGAACAGGATACACCCGGTGGCGATAGACTGAGGAGATGATGCGCATCCTGCTGGCGTTCTCGCTAGCCGCTGTTTCCCTCTTCGCCAGTGAGCCCGTCCGCACCCGCAAGGCCATGGTGGTGGCGCAGGAGCCCAACGCCACCGATGCCGGAGTGGCCGTGCTGAAGGCGGGCGGCAATGCGGTGGACGCCGCGGTAGCGGTAGCCCTCGCGCTGGCGGTGACCCACCCCTCGGCAGGCAACCTGGGTGGCGGCGGATTTTTGTTGTTGCGCAAGGCCTCCGGCGAAGTGGCGTTTTTCGATTTTCGTGAAAAGGCTCCCGCGGCGGCCAGCCGAGACATGTATCTCGACAAGGATGGCAAGCCGACCCGCGATTCGGTGGTGGGATGGCGCGCGGCAGGCGTCCCTGGCACTGTGCGCGGGCTGGAGTTGGCGCACAAGAAGTATGGCCGCAAGCTCTGGGCGGGCCTGGTGGCTCCGGCGGTCAAGTTGGCGCGGGAGGGCGTGACGCTCAGCTACGCCGAAGCGCGCAGCATGCAGAGCGCGGCCAAGCTGCTGAGCCCGTTTCCGGAATCGAATCGCCTCTTCCTGCGCTCCGGCAAGTTCTATGAGGCCGGCGACAAGCTGGTGCAGCCGGAGTTGGCGCGGACGCTGAAGCGCGTGCAGCGGTTCGGGTCAAAGGACTTTTACGAAGGCGAGACGGCCAAGATTCTGGCGGCCGAGATGGCGAAGAACGGCGGGCTGATCACGCTCGACGATCTGAAGAGCTATCAGGCTGAAGAGCGCACGCCGCTGCGGACTACCTACAAGGGCGTGGAGCTGATCCTGCCGCCACCGCCCAGTTCAGGCGGCATTCTGTTGACCCAGATTCTGGGAATGCTGGAGGGGTCCGGTTATGAGAAGACGGGCTTCGGGTCGGCGCAGACCTATCACTGGGTGGCCGAAGCGATGAAGCGCGCCTATGCCGACCGGGCGGAATATTTGGGCGACCCGGCTTTCGTCAAAGTTCCGGTCAAGGCGCTGACCAACCGTACCTACATTGAGCGGCTCCGCGCTTCGATTGACCCCAACCGCGCTACCCCGGCTGACCAGGTGCGGAATGGTCCGCTGCCTCAGCCGGAGCCCACCGAGACGACGCATTTCTCGATTGTCGACGCCGAAGGCAATGCCGTGGCGATGACTTATACCATCAACGGCAGCTACGGAAATGGCGTCACGGTGGCGGGTCTGGGGTTCCTGATGAACAATGAAATGGATGACTTTGTGGCCAAGCCCGGTGTGGCCAACATGTTTGGAGCCGTGGGGGGCGAAGCCAACGCGATTCAACCGGGCAAGCGGCCGCTGTCGTCGATGACGCCGACGATTGCGTTGAAGGACGGCAAGCTCTATATGGTGATTGGTGCTCCCGGTGGGACTCGTATCCCCAATGGTGTCCTGCAGGCCTTTCTCAATGTGGTCGACTTCAAGATGAATATGCAGCAGGCCATTGACGCCCCACGCATCCATAACCAATGGAAGCCCGACAAGCTCTACCTCATGGGTGAGGTGTCGCCCGATACGGCCCAACTGCTGCGCCAGCGCGGACACAATGTCGAGGTGACCAATGGTGGTGTGGCCCGGGTGGAAGGCATTCTGGTGCAGGATGGCTTTTTACAGGGCGGCTCCGACGCGGCCTCCCGGCAAAGCGGCAAGGCGGCTGGTTACTAAGATTAGGAATCCATGGATCTCGCTCTTTCGACGCACTTATTCGTTAATCACCGCCTGAACGTAGTTTGGCTGGAAAAGATCTGGAATGCCGGCATTCCGCTGGTGGAGATTTTCTGCGCCCGGCAACACCTGGACTATCGCGACAAGCCCCAGATTCGCGAGCTAGGCCACTGGTTCCGCGACGCCCAGCTGAAGCTTCATTCGCTGCATTCGCCGATCTACACGGATGACTGCTGGGGCCGCACCGGACCCGATGCCGTGATCACGCTCACCGAACCGGTGAAGTGGAAGCGCATTGCGATGGTGGACGAAATCAAGCGGGCTATTGAGATCGCCGAAGACATCCCGTTCAAGTACCTCATCCAGCACCTGGGCGTCGGCGGTGAAGAGTTTGATGATTTCAAGCTGGACTACGCGTTCACGTGCCTGGAAGAGCTGAAGCTCTTTGCGGGAGCCCGGGGCGTCTCGATCCTGCTCGAAAACACGCCGAACAAGCTCTCGAGCGCCGAGCGGCTGCTGCACTTCCTGGAAGTAACGCACCTGAAGCTCGACTTCTGTTTCGACACCGGGCATGCGCGTTTGATGGAGGGCGTGGAACCGGCTTTTGCGTTGATGAAGAGCCGCATCCGGTCCACCCACATTTACGACAACGATGGCAACTCGGACGGGCATTTGTTCCCGCTGACCGCCACCGGCGGCACCATCGATTGGAAGAGCGTGATGCCGCTGCTCGCCTCCGGTGCAGATCAGTGGCCGCTGGTGCTGGAGCTACGTGAACCAACCGACGTCCCGAATGTGATGGACGCCGTGAAGGAGACCTTCGCCCGGCTGCTCGATGCCGCCGAGCCTCCCTCTCCAGACGATATTGAGCGCGCGAAGAAGAAGAAAAAATGAGCATTCCCCGCATTACCATCGCCGAAGCCCAGCATCATGTGGGCGAAGTGGTTTCCATTCCAGGTTGGCTGTACAACCTGCGCAAGTCCGGCAAGATCGCCTTTCCCATCCTGCGCGATGGGTCCGGGCTGATGCAGTGCGTGGCCGTGAAGGCCCAGCTGCCGGAAGCCCTGTTTGAGGACATCAAGAACCTCACGCAGGAGAGCTCCATCATCGTCACCGGCCGCATCCGCGCCGAAGAGCGCGCCCAGGGCGGCTTTGAGCTGGATGTCGAGCATCTGGAGACCGTGCAGCGCGTCCCGGAGAGCGACCCGTACCCGATCACGCCCAAGGACCACGGCATCGAGTTCCTGATGGACCATCGGCACCTGTGGCTCCGCAGCCGCCGCCAGACGGCCATTGCCAAGATCCGCCACGAAGTGATCAAGGGCATTCGCGACTTCTTTGACTCCAATGGCTTCACGCTAGTCGATACGCCCATCTTTACGCCGGCCGCCTGCGAAGGTACTTCGACGCTGTTCGAAGTGGACTACTTTGAAGACGAGAAGGTCTACCTCACCCAGTCCGGCCAGCTTTACAACGAAGCGAACGCGATGGCGCTGGGCAAGGTCTACTGCTTTGGTCCGACATTCCGTGCCGAGAAGTCGAAGACTCGCCGCCACTTGACTGAGTTCTGGATGGTAGAGCCCGAGATGGCCTACGCCGATCTTGAGGACGTCAAAAAGCTGGCCGAAGGGCTGATCTGCTTCGTTGTCGACCGCGTGCTGAACAACCGGAACGCGGAACTGAAGGTGCTGGAGCGCGACATCTCGAAGCTGGAATCGATCAAGGCTCCGTTCAACCGGATGACCTACGACGATTCGGTGAAGATCCTGCAAGAGCGCGGCAGCGAGATCCAGTGGGGTGGCGACTTCGGCAACGCCGACGAAACCCTGCTCACCCAGGATATGGACAAGCCCGTGCTGGTGGACCGCTTCCCGGCCTCCTTTAAAGCCTTCTACTTCCAACCGGCGCCGGAGCGCGAAGAGGTGGTGCTGGGCGTTGATGTGATCGCGCCCGAAGGCTACGGCGAAATCATCGGCGGCGGCCAGCGCATCCATGATCTGGAGCTGCTGAAGAAGCGTCTGCATGACCACCACCTGCCGGAAGAGGCCTTCAACTGGTATCTGGACCTTCGCCGCTTCGGCAGCGTCCCCCACGGCGGCTTCGGCATGGGCGTGGAGCGGTTTACGGCCTGGATGTGCGGCACGGAACATATCCGGGAAACGATCGCGTATCCGCGCATGCTCTACCGCACGCGGCCGTAAGGCTTCGACCGATGAATCGGTATCGCCGATTCGGCGGAGGCAAACGATACACATGAAAATCTCTCTCATCGGCGCCCCCTTGGACTTTGGCGCAGGACGCCGCGGGGTTGATATGGGGCCGTCCGCCATCCGCGTCGCCAATCTGCACCACCGCCTAGCGGCACTAGGCCATGATGTCGTGGACCTGGGCAACGTCGAGGCGCCGCAGCAGGAGAGCTTGCCGGAAGGCGACCCGAAGGCCAAGTATCTGCAACCGATCGCGCTCACCTGCAAGCGCCTGGCGACACAGGTGGCCAAGATCGCGGCCCAGGGGCGCTTCCCGGTGGTGCTGGGTGGGGACCATTCGATTGCGGCAGGAACAATCTCCGGAGCCACCAAGAAGCGGAAGCTAGGCGTTATCTGGATTGATGCGCATGGCGACATCAACACGCCGGAGACGACGCCTTCGGGCAATGTCCACGGCATGCCGCTGGCGGCGTTGTTGGGCCATGAGCCGAAGCCGCTGCTGAGCAGTGCGCCGCTGAATCCGGCCAACGTGGCTCTGGTGGGCTTGCGCGATGTCGACCCGGGCGAGAAGGTCCACATTGCGCAGTGGGGCGTCCATGGCTACACCATGCGCGATGTCGATGAGCGCGGCATGCGCAGCATCATGGAAGAGGCGATTCGCATCGCCACCAAAGGCACGGCGGGCTTCCATTTGAGCTTCGACATGGACGCGATTGACCCGGCCACTGCCCCCGGAGTCGGCACGCCCGTCCCAGGAGGCTTGTCCTATCGCGAAGCGCACCTCATCATGGAGATGGCGCACGATTCCGGGAAGCTCCAATCGCTGGAAGTGGTGGAAGTGAACCCGGTGCTCGATGTCAGCAACCGGACGGCGGATTTGGCCGTCGAACTGATATTGTCGGCGCTGGGAAAGAAGATTCTGTAATTCAAGCAAATGAAAACGCGAGTCGCAGTCGTTTACGGCGGCCGCAGCGGTGAGCATGAAATCTCGCTCCGCTCGGCGCAATCGATCATTGAGGGGTTGGACCCGGAACGTTATCACGTTATCCACTACTTCATCTCGAAGGAGGGCCGCTGGCGCCCCAAGCCCATCGCGCCCGAACCCGGCGCCAACCGCGAGATTGACGTCGTCTTCCCTGCCCTCCATGGCACCTTTGGCGAAGATGGCACGATGCAAGGGCTGTTTGAGCTGGCCGACCTGCCCTATGTCGGCCCGGGCGTCCTGGGGTCCGCGGTGGCGATGGACAAGGAAGTTACCAAGCGGCTGCTGAGGCAATCCGGCGTGCCGGTGGTGGACTACGTGGTGCAGTACCGCGGCGTTCTGAACCCGGACGCGATCACGCTCCCGTTCCCCGTGTTTGTGAAGCCCGCCAATCTGGGGTCGAGCGTCGGCATCACCAAGGTGAAGACGCGCGAGCAACTGGGCCCTGCGCTCGAAAATGCTGCGCAGTACGACACCAAAGTGATCATCGAGCGTGGCGTCACCGGCCGCGAGTTCGAGATCGCCGTGCTGGGCAATCAGGAAGACCGGCGCGCTTCGTTCCCGTGCGAGATCCGCCCCAAGCGCGAATTCTACGACTACGAAGCCAAGTACATCGAGGACACAACCGAGATCGACTTGCCCGCCAACCTGCCGCCCGACAAGATCGCCGAAATGCAGCGGTTGGCCGTCGCTGCCTGTGCCGCGCTCGAGCTGGAAGGGATGACCCGCTGCGACTTTTTGATGGACTCAGCGACGGGCGAGCTGTTTCTCAACGAGCCCAACACCATCCCGGGCTTCACCAGCATCTCGATGTTCCCCAAGATGTGGGAGCATGCCGGCATTCCCTTTCGGCAGCTGCTGGACGAGCTGATCACGCTGGCCTTGCGCCGCCACGAGCGCAAGCGCGCCACGCGATTCGAGAAGTAGGGTTGCCATGATGTGGCCTTCGCTCGCCCTGTTGCTTGCCGCCCAAGCGGCGCCCACGCCACCGCCGCCGGACATCAAGGATCTGCTGGAGTCGGTCCGCAAGGTGATGTCCGTGTACGCCGCGCTGAGCGATGAAGCGGCCGATCCCGTCGATCCCACCCCGGCCATCTATGGCGGTGTGCTGCCGGGCATGCTGCGCGGTCTCGACCCGCACTCGGTGTTCCTGGACCCCGACCAGATGCAGCAGCTGAAGGAGATGAACAGCTCGGAACGCAAAGGCTTTGGCTCCGTGGTCAGCATTCTGCCCGGGCGCGTCTTTGTGCTGCAGACCTTGCCCGGCACCCCGTCGGCCAAGAGCGGCCTGTCACCGGGCGATGAGATCGTCGCGGTGAACAACATCTCGCTGATGGGGCTGGAGCCGGAGCAGTTGATCCAGTTGCTGTCCGAGACCCGCCGCCGCGAGGCGCAGATCTACGTGCGCCGCCTGAACACGCCGCGCTTGCTGTCGTTCCAGCTGGTGCCGGAAAATCTCGCCGCGCCCAGCGTGGACCGCGCCTTTATGCTTCCTGCTGGACCGGGCTATATCCGCATTGCCAACTTCGACCAAAAGACCGGGCAGGAGTTCAAAGCCGCGATCGAGAAGCTGGGTGGAGCGTCGCTGCCGGGGCTGGTGCTGGACCTGCGCAACAATCCGGGTGGAGCGGTGGAGACAGCGCTCGAAGCCTGCTCGTTGTTTTTGAAGCCCGGCACAAAGCTGCTGAGCATTCGCGGCCGGTCCAAGAAGGAAGAAGATGTGCACGCGCCGGACGGAGGCACGCCGTACGAGTTTCCGGTGACGGTGTTGATCAACGAAAAGACCGCCAGCGCCGCGGAGATTCTAGGGTCCGCCTTGAAGGACCACAAGCGCGCCATCCTGCTGGGCAATCGCAGCTTCGGCAAGGGGCTGGTGCAGAGCGTCTACTCGCTTTCGGGCGGCTCCGGCATTGCCTTGACGGTGGCGTACTACTACTCACCATCGGGCAACAATCTCCAGCGGCCGCTCAAGAACGTGCAGATCGAAACACCGGATAGCCCGGGCGGCATTGCCCCCGATGAGACGGTGCTGCCGGATGCGGGGAACCGGTTGCGCGCGGTGCTGGACATGTCCGGCTCCTTTACGGCCTTTGCGACGGAGCTGGTGAGGAAAGGAACACCGAAGGATCCGCTGCCGACCGGCGTCTACGATGACTTCCGCATCTGGCTTTCTGAGCGCCAGATCCAACCCAGCGTCAGCGACTGGTCCGCCAACGGCGAATGGCTCCGCAGCCGCATGCAGCAGGAAGTGCTGAACTTGACGCAAGGCGTCGAGAAGGGTGATGAAGTGGAGCTGGCGCGGGACCCGGTGGTCCGCCGCGCGGTGGAGCGCCTAAAGCCCCCAGCGCCGCCCCCACCAGCCAAGCCGGCAAACAACTAGGCCGGTGTATGCAGACCCTTGTGGATGGCGTAGAGCGCCAGTTCCAACCGGTCCGACACGCCTAGCTTGTCGAAGATGTTGTGCAGATGGTTCTTCACCGTCTGCTCACTGATAAACATCTTCTCGGCCATCTCTTTGTTCTTGTAGCCCTGCGCTACCAGACCCACAATTTCTCGCTCGCGGGTGGACAGTGGGCTGCGTTCGCGGCCACCCTTGCCCGCACCAGCCGCCGCGGGCATGCCGAACGGGCCCGAGGCCTGCGGTTCGGGCGTGTTGGTGGCAAACTGGCGCATCACGGCCGCCGTGGTGTGCGAATCCAGCCAGATCTCGCCGCCGTGGACCTTGCGGATGCTCTTGGCGATCAGGTCGGAGTTGGTCAGCTTCAGCACGATCCCGCAAGCGCCCAACTTCATGGCCTGCACGTACTCGTTCTTGTCGTCGCTGGCGGTGAAGATGATGGCGCGAGTCTTGGAGCCGGTGCCCTGCAGCTGGCGCAGGACGGCCAGGCCGTCGAAATTCGGCATCCGGAGATCGAGCAGCAACACGTCAGGCTGTAGTGAGCGCACCAGTTCCAGCGCCTCCCGGCCGTCCCCGCCCTCGCCCACAATGCGAAGATCCGCTTGTTGAGACAACAGGTTACGAAGACCGTCGCGGACAATCGGGTGATCGTCCGCGATCACCACCGTGATCTCACGCTTCTCCGGAACAGCCTCCGACGGCAGTCCATCGTTCACCATTTCCGCCAATGCCAATTCCATTAGCTGCTCCATACAATGCTCCTCGCCAAAAAAGGCAAACTCTTTACCCAGTACGTAACCAGACCAATAGTCCTATACAGTATAAAACTTTGCGACCGGATAAGGAAAAACCCAGTACTACGGCACGACTTGCCGTCCGCGGCTGCCCAAACGGGAGGCACCGCCCGCCAGAAACTACTCAGAATCAACGCTTGCGCCGACGCTGGCGCAAACAAGGAAGGGTCGTACGCGAAACACCCCTGAACATCGAGCCCAAGCGTGTATCGTGAAGGCATTGCCCAAGAAGGCCTTAACGGTGAAGGCCTTAACGGAGAAGGCCTTAGCCGTAAAGGCCTTGCCAGCCCGCACCAGCCCGCCCCACACGGGCCACCGCGGGTCAATTCGCCCGCTATCATGGGGGTGACCGACCTGGGGGGGACGATGGAATCCATCTACTACGTAATGACTTGGCTCTGCCACCGAACGTGTGCCCATTGCTATGAAGACCGGTTCCACCCGTACTATAGTACCGATCTTGAGCGCGTTGTCGCGCAAAGCCGGGAGAATTTTGCGCGGGTGATCGAAAATCTGCCGCCGGACATGCAGTACCTTGACCCGGCCGACGGCTTCCGGCGCAAGACCGGCAGCATCATCCTCGCTGGAGGCGAGATCCTGCTGGAACCGGTGCGCGAATCCGTCCTGTACCCGGCGCTCGAACTGCTGCACCGCAAGTATGCCCCCACTGGCGGCGTGAAGCTGATTGTCCAGACCACTGGCGACGTCCTGACCCCCAAGATTGCCCATGAATTGAATCAGTACGGTGTCTGGCTGATATCGGTTTCAGGGATCGACGGCTTCCATGCCGGCCTCGAGGAAGTGGCGGCACAAGAAGCACTTAAGTCTAAATTGACCGCCCTGCTCTCGAGCACCGGGCGGGAGCATCTGCCCCTGGTAGCCGCCGATTCCCGCAAAGCCGACGACCACGGCCGTTACTTCCACTTCTTCGGAGCCACGCCCGATATGTGGATCGGCAAGCTGTGGCCGCGCGGGCGCGCCTGGCAGAACAGCCTCACGCAGGCCACCATCACGGACAACTTCTGCAACGTCTGGAGCGGCGGGCTGAACTTTTTGGACTACGCCCATGCGGGCAGCGAAGTCTCAATCGACCCCGAGGGCAACGTCTTCCCCTGCTGCATCAAGACCAAGAAAGCGATCGGCAACGTGATCAACGAACCGTTGATCGAGATGCTCGACCGGCTGAAGGGCAACCCGGTGTATGAAGCCATCTCGATGGGCCATCCCGAGCGCATGGGCATCGCCCAGGGCTGGAGCGTCGAGACGTTCTACGAAAAATCGACCACCACCCTGCCCGATGGACGCAGCTACCGCAATCTCTGCATCGGCTGCGATGCGTTCCATGACGAGATGCTGGCGCCGCTGGTCCAGCTAGGGTAGCAACGCTCCAGCCCGCGCACTTCTTTGCGCTTCAGGTGGTGCTTGGCCTAGCCCCATGCGTCAGCTTGGGGCTTGTTCGCCCGCCCGAAGATAGCCCCATGCGTCAGCTTGGGGGTTGTTCGCCCGCCCGAAGATAGCCCCAAGCTCACGCATGGGGCTGATCCTTGGGGCCGGTCCAGCCTTACGAATTTTCGGGAACGCGCTAGCGGCCCAGGAACCGCTCGATGTAGCGGTAGGCCTGCTCCCGCTCAGCGGGCGGGAAGTCGTGGCCCGCGTTGGGGTAGACCGCCACGGCCTTTTTGCCCGCCTGCCGCATGCACTCGCGCACGCCTTCCACGTCGAAGTTGTCGTCGTGGAGTGGGGCGTTGACAAACAGACCACGGGTCCGCAACGCTTCCACGATGGCGGGGAAATCAAACGGCACTTCGGCAGGAGAGTTGTGATAGATGGTCCCAATGCGGGGCATGTAGCGCCAGCCGTTCCAGCCAGTGAGATCACCGCCTTTGTAGCGGTGGGCGGCCGTGAAGCCGCAACTGGTCACCACCACTTTCACGCGCGGGTCGAAGATGGCCAGGAAGAGCGAATTGTGCCCACCCAGCGAATGGCCGATGGCGCCCAGGCGCTTGGGGTCGACGTTGGGGAGTGAAGCCAGCAGGTCCAGGCCGCGGACGTGGTTGACGATGGCTTTCATCGACGTTGAGGCGTAGCCCAGTTTGTACGGGTCGGACTCGTTCTGGCCCAAGCTGGGGTAGTCCGGCACCAGGACGACAAAGCCGAGTTCGGCGAGTTCCTTGGCGTAAAAGAGGTTCGGCTTTCCGGCGAGGCCAGCGGGTTCGTCCTTGCCGAACTTGGTGGTCTGGTGCAGGGCCAGCATAGCCGGGTGGCGGGCTCGCCCGGCGGGCAGCAGCAACCAGGCGGGCACCCAGTCTCCAGGCTCCGCCAGGTAGTCCAGGCGCCGGTAGGTGATGCTGCCGATCTGGCGCTCTTCGATCACGCGGACCTCCGGCGGGCGCCGCGGGCCGGAAAGTGGAAACTCGCCCATCGCCTTCTCCATACCCCGCCGAACCTCGGCCAAGGGGTCCGCCCACGCCGTAATTGAAATGAGACACAAAACAACTATTTTCGCCATATCGTGTTATTCAGCTTATGCGCCTGACCCCCTTGTTGTGGAGCACCCTGTTGGCGACAGCCCTAGTCTCCGGCCAGACCGCACCGGTGGTGACACCGCGGGGCGTCATCAACGGCTTTACGCAGCGCCCCGCGCCGTCGCAGGTGGCTCCGGGCGGCATTATCTGGATCTCCGGGCTCAATCTCGGTCCACCGGAGGGCATCAAGACGACCGAGAATCCAGCGCCCACCAAGCTGGGAGACGTTGAGGTACTCGTCAACAACCGGGCCGCGGGAGTGATCTCGGCCGAACCGGGGCGCGTAGTGGCGGTTGTTCCAGAGCAGACTCCCAATGGCGTGGTGAACGTGATCGTGCGCCGCGGCGAACAGCAGAGCCGCCCAGCGCGCATCACCGTGGTGGCCAGCCTCCCCTCGTTGCGGACCAAGGAGGACAAGGGCTTTGGCGAACTGGCCTCCACCGGTAGCGGCAGCAGCATTGTGCTGTCGGCCTCAGGTTTTGGCGCCCCCGGCGCGGTGGATCTGCAGGCCTATGTGGGCGGCCTGCGCGGCTCCGTCACGGCCACTGCGTCGGACCGGCCGGGTGAGTTTGATATCGCGATCACGGTTCCCGCCGATTCCGCTGCGGGCGACATGGTGACGCTGCTCAGCGGCAATCGAGTAGCGAATCAGGGAACCCTGGGCCGTCGCGTGGCGGCCTTAAAGTATTTGCCGCTGCCCGATGGCACGCCGGACCTGCGGGATCTGGTGGGCAGTGATCTGCGCGGCGAGTTCCTGCTGGCCACGGGCGCTCGCGATGACAAGGGCTGCTACCCGGCCTTCCTGTTTGATTTTGGCAAGGCCGCGGCATCGCGCGTGGCGGACTGCCTTACGACGGCCAATCGCAATGCCGCGACGCCCATCGTGGCCGCCAACGACACTGGCGTGCTGGGCGCGCTGGTGGGACCACCAGAATCGGCCGACGTGGTGAGCGCCAAGTTGATGACCTTTGCTCCGGGGGACGTCTCGAGCTCAGTGACGCTGCCCGCCTCAGCCTCATTGTTGACCGCCAATGCCAACGGCTTTGTTGTGGTGGTGCCGGGGCCTCCGGCGAAGGCCTATAGTGTCGACCCGTTGACCTCGGAAGTCACCGAAGCAACCGTCGTGCCCGGCGCCGCGGGTGGAGGTGGTGGCGCGGGTGGCGCCGCGGGCGGCATTGTGGCATTGACCATCGATTTGGGTGATGGGCTCAGCGTGGTCTTTTCAAATCCCACGGGCGTGGGCAACAACCGGCGCGCGGTGGTGGTGACCGACAATGACCGCGCTCCGAAGAAGGCCAAGCTAGCCTTTCTAGACGCGCAAAACGCCGTCGTCTCCACGCGGGACTTCCCTGAGGGCTGGCTGCCGCTGGCCGCTCAGCCGCAGCAGGTTGCGTTGCCTCCGGGCGTGAACCTGCCGCCGGGCGCAAATCTGACGCGGCCACTGGGGAGTGTCTTTCTCGATGCCCCGACGCGGTTGTTCTACGTGCTGGCCCAGCAGGGCGACAACACCCAACACGGCGTCATCGCGTTTCCGCTGGACGCAAGCGAAGTGAAAACCGTGGCCTTCCCCTCCGGCTGGTTCGCCACCGGCTGCGCGGCCCAGATTCCCTTGCAGACGCTCGACCTATCGCGGCGCTTTGGGCTGCTGGCCTCCAAGAGCGTCACCTCCGCCTTTGCCAACCCCTGCCCCGCGGATGGCTTTCTGCTGGTGGACTTAACCAATCAATCGGCCAGCGTGGTGCAGCTTCCCGGCACCGGCCAGTTGAACGCCAATGCCGGAGCCAATGAGATGAACGACTACATGTTCGGTACCAACACCGACCCGGGCCGGAACAACGTCTCCGACACGCTGTATGTGCTCGACGGCGTCAGCGGCAGCGTCAACCGGCTGGACCTGCCGTCGGGCGTCACGGGCTTTGGCAACCTCAGCACAATCCCCACGCTGGGCGCCCTGATCGCTCCTGCGACCAACCGTGTGCAGGGCGACGGCGGCCTGGTATTGTTCGATCTGGAAACTGCCACCGCCAAGCTGTTGCCCGTGCCGGATGGCTTTGCTTCGGTCCAGATCGCGGGGATCTTTGCCACCACGCGCAAGGTGGTGGGGCGGGGCGTCAAGGATCAGAACGCAGGCAGCCAGTTCATCGTCTACGACTTGGTGTCCGGCGACGCCAATGTGATCCCGAATCCCGAGGGCGTGGCCTTTGTCGGTCCCTTGCCGGCGGTGGCCGGTGCTGGCGGTGGCGGCGGAGCTCCGGGTGGAGGCGGTGCCGGTGGCCAGGCGGGACAAGCCGCGCAGGCCGTGACGCTGCGAGCTAATCCGCGCGCAGGCTCGATTGCCGCCACCGCGTGGAACGCCCAACGCCGGGCGGTGGGCATCGCGCTACTACAGGTCCCTTAACGCCCTAACGCAGCGTCAGGCGCGTGACGGTTTCGATGTGGTAGGTCTGCGGGAACAGGTCCACCATCGTCATCTTGTCGATCGCGTAGAGCGGGCTGAGCGCCGCCAGATCGCGCGCTAGCGTGGCCGGGTCACACGAAACGATTGCGATCTGCGGAGCCTTCAAGCGCACCAGATGCTCCACCGCTCGCTTGCCCAACCCGGCGCGCGGCGGGTCCGCCAGAATGAAGTCCGGCGCCTCTTCGAGCTGCGCCAGGTAGTCTTCGGTGGTCAACTGGACGGCCTTGGCGTTCGGCGCATTGATGGCCAAATCGGTGACCGCGCTGCGGACCACCTCCACCGCCGTCACCTGCTCAAACGTGCGCGTCAGGGGCAGTGAGAACAAGCCCACGCCCGCGTAGAGATCAAGAGCCGTGCGGCCTTTCGCATCGGCCAACGCCAACTGACGCAGCGGGTCCACCAGGAAGCGGTTCACCTGGAAGAACGACTTGTGGCTCACCTGGAACTCGTCGCCCGCCACCGGGTACTTCAGCGCGCTCATGGTGGCGCCAGGGATCAGTCGAGCGCACCAGTCAAAGAAACTGCGGCTGACCGGGCGCGCCGTTTTCAGCACGTTCACCAGCGTGTGCGTCTCGTTCGAGAACAGCTCCACTTCGTCGAGGAAGCGCGGGAAGTGCGGGTCACGCCGCATCTCCTTCATCACCTGGATGGCGCGTTCCAGCGCCGGCGACCCCAGCGGGCAGCCATCGATCGGCACCAGTTTGCGGGACCCCGCGGCGTGGAAGCCGGGCTTGCCCTGGTCGTAATGCAACTGGATACGGTTGCGGTACCCCCACGGCTCACCGGCCAGAGTGCCGATTTCGGGAGGTGTGATCTTGCCGATCCGGGCCAGCGTCTCCGTGAGGATGCTCACCTTTTCGGTCAGCTGGCGGTCGTACCCCATGTGCTGGTAGTGGCAGCCGCCGCATTTGGTGAAGACCGGGCACGGCGCGACGATGCGGTCGCGCGAGGCAATTTGGAGCTTTCCGTCCTCCCATTCTTCGCCCGGAAGCGAATAGGGGATGAACTGAACTTCTCCGTTGACGCGCGCCAAACCGTCGCCGCCATAAACCAGTTTTTCGATCAAGGGCATGTATTTCTTCGCACCTTCTCGAATGAAGGCCCGTGCGCGTAGGCTACCATGAAGGTTCCCCAACGGCGGAATATGGGCCGTTTCTTAACCAACTAGACATGAGAGTTCGCGTATTTTCCGGGGTGCAGCCTTCCGGCAACCTCCACATCGGCAATTATCTGGGCGCCCTGAAAAATTGGGTGGCCATCCAGCGCGACTACGAGAGCATCTTCTGCATCGTCGATCTGCACGCCATCACGGTCTACCAGGACCCGGCGGAGCTAAAGCGCAAGATCCGCGAGACGGCGGGGCTGTTCTTGGCCTGCGGCATCGACCCGGCGCATTCGTCGGTGATCGTGCAATCGCAAGTAACCGGCCACGCCGAGCTGGCCTGGATGCTCACCTGCGTCACCCCCATCGGCTGGCTGGAGCGGATGACGCAGTTCAAGGCCAAGTCCGCGGCCCAGGAGACGATCGGCGACGGCCTGTTGCAGTACCCGGTGCTGATGGCGGCCGACATTCTGCTCTATCAGGCGGGCATCGTGCCGGTGGGCGACGATCAGTCGCAACACCTGGAGCTGACGCGCGACATCGCCCAGCGCTTCAATTCGCTCTACGGCGAGACCTTCGTCGTACCGGCGACGAAGCTGCCGCTGGTCGGAGCTCGCGTGATGGGTCTCGATGAGCCGGACAAGAAGATGTCGAAGTCGGCGACTGGTGCCAACCATGCGGTGGGCATGCTGGACCCGATTGATGTGGCCCGCAAGAAGATCATGCGCGCCACCACCGATTCGCAACCGGCAGTCAACTGGGACACGCTGGCGCCGGGCGTCGAGAACTTGATCTCGATCTATCGCGCCTTTGGCGAAGTGGACGCGGCGACGGCGCGGCAGGAGTTTGAAGGCTTGCGCTACGGCGACCTGAAAAAGAAGGTGGCGGAGATGGTCGTCGAATCATTGAAGCCGATCCAGCAACGCTACGCCGAGATCACCGCGGACCCGGCCTATCTGGATGGCATTCTGAAAGACAGCTACGAGCGAATTGCGCCCATCGCGCAGGCGACGGTGGAGCTCACCAAAACGCGCATGGGTTTGTACACGCGGTAATCGCGCAAAGGGAACACCATGGAAGGCGCTCCCGTCTCGCTCCCTGCTTATTGGCGCCTGCTGCGCGGCAATAAGAATTTTCGCAAGCTGTGGCTGGCACAGATTATCAGCGAGATTGGTGACTGGTTCTACACAGTGGCGCTCTACGCGCTGCTCTACGACCTGACGGGGAGCGCGAAGAGCCTTTCGACAGCGCTGGTCTTCCAGGTACTGCCGCAGTTCTTCTTCGGACCCATCGCGGGCGCCATCAACGACCGGCTGAGCCGCAAGTCCGTGATGATCTTCTCCGACTGTGCGCGCGCACTGATCGTGCTGCTGATGGTGTTTGTGCGGACGCGCGAGATGTTGCCGTTTCTCTACTTCCTGCTGTTGTGTGAGACCGTGGGCTGGGCGTTGTTTGAGCCGGGCCGCGGTGCCATCATTCCCAATATCACCAGCGGAGATGAGGAGACTGTGACGGCCAACGGCCTCAGCTCCACCACCTGGGCCTTCAACTTCTTCTTTGGCGCGGCCGTGGGTGGCGTGGCGGCGGCCGCGTTTGGGCGGGAGACGGTGTTCATCATCAACTCGGCCTCGTTCATCGTGTCGGCGCTGCTGGTCCGGTCGATGGTGTTTCATGAGCCGCATCTCGATGGGCAGGCACCCTTCCATTGGCGCGACCTGTTTGACTTCAAGCCCATTGCGGCGGGCCTGCGCTATGTCCGCGACCATGCCGAGATCCGCCCGGTGATCTTCCTCAAAGCCGGGGTGGCGCTGATGGGCACCAACTGGGTGATCCTGCCCATTCTGGGCGAACGGGCGTTCCCGCTCCAGGTGTTCGGGATCGATTCGCATAAGGCGGGCATGCTGGGGATGAGTGCGCTGCTGGGCGCCCGGGGATTAGGAGCGTTGATCGGCCCGTTGACCGGCGGATCATGGGCGGGCAAGGATGTCGGACGAATGCGGTTCGGTGTGGCGCTGGGCTTTGCGTTGATCTTGGCCGGGTACACATCGCTCGGCTTTGCGAACACGATCTGGCTGGCCGTGCCGGCGGTGGCGCTGGCGCATTCCGGCGGGTCGATGGTGTTGGTCTTCTCGTCGTCGATGCTGCACTTCATGACCGAAGACAAGTTCCGGGGCCGCGTCTTTTCCGCCGACTACATGTTCATGACGCTGATCTTGTCGATCACCAGCATGATCGCGGGCACGGCCATCGACAGCGGTGCTTCGCTGCAGTCAGTTTGCATCGGCACGGGTGTGTCGGCGCTAGTGCCGTTGGGCTTGTGGAGTTGGGCGGGCTTTAAGAAACGGTCTGTCGTCTCGCACTAGCCAGGCGTTTCGCAAAATCTTCCGGAAGACCACTCCCCGACGGTCGCGGCCCAGTAGTATGTGCTTCATTCCGAGCCGCGCGCGTTAGTAAGCGGTTCCGTGCCTACTTCGTCTCAATCAGCGACACCGGGCCGTCCACTTCCGTCACCTTGATCCGCAGTGCCTTGCGCTTCTCCACTTCGGCGAGCGGGAGCGGGAGGTTGGCGGCGATCATGCGGTCCACCGGTTGATCTTTGGCCAGCTTCTCACTGCGGTGGAGCGTCGGGTTGTAGCGGCGGCCTTGCAGCGGGTTGGCGTCAAGAAACCGGTCGATATCCACTTCGGCAGCGATCACGCCTTCCACCGTCTTGCCGTCCTTGGTCTCGACCTCGACGGCCGTATCGCCAATCATGAATAGCGACCGGGGCGTCGCGCGAAAATCGATCAGGACCACTGTCGAGTTGGCATCCACCGCGTAGACCCGCACTTTCTGGACGGTGCCATCCAGCACCACGCGCGCACAGCCCGCCAGCATCAAGCGAGCGGCAGCAGCCCAATGGCGGCCAATCGGCTCGTGACGGCCCAACGGTTCGCAGCAGACACGCTTACGCCTTCCTGAGCAGCCGCGCCAGCTCTTCCATGCACAGGTGCGATTTCTCCACCTTGGTGCCATCGAAGTAGTGGGTCTCAAGACCCGCGCAGCCCTTGTAGCCGTCCTTGGTGAGGGCAGCAAAGATCACCGGCCAATCGAGCTTCTTCTCCGGGTCGAGCAGTGTGCGCCCATGCATGTGGACGTTGACGATGCGGCTTTTGGGCAGCGCGGCATAGCCATCGGGGAACGGCTTTTCTTTCATCGACTGGCCATTGTTGGCGTCCCAATTGAGGCCGAAGCTCGATGATGGCAGGCGCTTGATCAGGTCCGCCATTTCGACGCAGCTGCCTACGTTGCACGAAGGCTCATTTTCCAGCAGCAGCTGCATGCCTTCTTTGCGCGCCACCTCGCCCATGGCGCCCAGTTCGTTGGCCACCCGGTCCATGATCTTTTCCGGTTCCGCCACGCGGCCGAAGGCGAACACGCGGAGCGTCTTCACACCCAGAATCTGCCCGGCCACGATCTGCCGCTGCAGCAGCTCCATGCGCTTCTTGTAGTCAGCTTCGGCGGAAGCGATGCGCTTCTGGCGATCTTCCGGCGCGCGCGTGGCCCAGGAGGGCGATTCCGTGCCCGGCAGGTGATACTTGGTGCCGCGCGAGTTGAAGAACGAGACCCGGAGTCCAGCTTCCTTCAACGCCTTGGCGGTCTCCTTGATGTCGGCTTCCGAGGCATCGGAGTAGCTCTTGCCGGCACCCGGCACATCGCGCAATTCCACCCATTGCAGGCCGTGCTTTTTGGCGAAGGCCACGGCGTCGGCGGGCGAGATGGAGGCCTCATCGGTGATGAAGCTGATCCGCGACATCGAAAACGGCGCGGGAGCCGCCCCGGCACTGGAAATCAAGGCGGGGCTGAGCAAAGGGGCGGCGCTGGCGGCCAGAAAAGTGCGGCGGTTCATCGTCTTCATCACAAGGTTTCGAAACAGGTTCGATCAATCTCCCAAAATTTTTCCGTAAGCTTCCAAGCCGCTTACGTTATCACAGACCGCTTTGATCCCCGCCATAATCGGGATGGCCAGCACCAGGCCGGCGCCGCCCCAAATCAAGCCCCAGAACATCAGCGAAATGGTCACCGCCAGCGGGTTCAAGTGAACGCGCCCGCCCACCACCTTGGGGTAGAACAGGTTCAGCGCCAGCAGATGCAGAAACGCCACCGCCGTCGCCACCACCAGGTATTGCGACAGGGTGGAGAATACCGGCAGCGCAGCCAGCATCGGGGGAATCAGGGCCAGCGGCAAACCCACGTAGGGGATCAGGCTGAGAAAGCCCGACAGCGGCCCCACCAGCAGCGAATACGGCAGCCGCAGCATGATGAACAGGATGGTGGTGATCACCGACAGCATGATGCCCAACACAAAATTTCCCGCGATGTAGGCGCGTGTCAGGTCCGCCACGCCCCGCAGGCTGCGGCTGACTTCGGCCCGGTCGTCGCCGTGGAACAGGTGGAGAAATGCCCGGCGCGTATGGTCGCGCCAGCTGAGCATGAAGTAGACCAGAAACGGCACAAACGACGCCATGAAGACGATGTCGTAGATCTGGCTGAGCCGTTCGTAGACCCACTGCAACACCCCCGGCCGGTCCTGCTGGATCCGGACTTCCTGCACGGTGGGCGCCGGTGCGGGATCGCCTGCTTTGCGTTTGCGAGGGACGCTCTTCTGGTTAGCCACATCCGGCAGGACGGCCCGCTCCTTCATGCGCTTCGGAATCAGGCCATTGACGGTCTTCTCAAACCCTTCCAGGCGAGCGTTAATCGATTCGCCAATCTCGAGCGCGCGGTTGGTGTAAGTGGGCATGTCATCCCACAACCCCAGGGCCTGCGTGTAGATGCCCAAAGTCACAAAATACATCGCGCCTAAGGCAATGGAGCAGACCAGAAAACTAGCCAATCCCCGCGGCACTCTGAAGCGCATAAACAGCGCGACGAATGGCTCCAGGATCAAGGCGAGCACAATGGCGGTGGACATCGTGACGAAGAACAACTGGCCGTAGTGGAGCAGCGCAATCAGCACCCCGAGCGAGATGATGCGGGCCACGGGACGGTTGGTCCCTATGGTGGGCGGCAGATTGGGCAAAAGTGTAGCCATCCGGTGAAGTTCCCCGCAAGCGAAAACGGTTACCTACAATTGAATCAGAGTGGGAACCATTTTGGCGTTGGACTTCGGCAAGAAACGGATCGGCCTGGCGGTCACCGATGGCCTCGGCTTAACCGCGCAGGGCTTGCCGACCCTGGAAAGACAGCGTGTCCGTGATGATTTGGCCCATCTGGCCAAGCTCGCGCAAGAGCGCGAAGTGGCGATGTTTTTAATGGGTGATCCGCGCCACTTAAACGGCGACGCCGGACGAGGTAGCGAAAAGGTGCGGGCGTTCGGCGCACGGTTGGAAGAAGCCACGGGCATTCCGGTCACCTACTGGGACGAACGGCTGACCAGTGTGGCCGCCCACGAAGTGCTGAATCAAGCCGGTGTCCGCGGGCAGGATCGCAAGGGTGCCGTCGATCGAATTGCGGCCGCCGTCCTGTTGCGCAGCTACCTGGATGCGCTCGATGACCGGGCCTATCGCGAGCAGCAGGAGTTGGAAGACGCTCCTCACTTGAACGACGAGGTACCAGCGGCATGATGCGCGTCCTGGTGCTGTTATTGCTGGCCGCCGCTGGAGGCTTGGTGATCTACCAGACCTCCAGCCCGCATGGCCAATTTGCGGAACCGCTGCTGATTGAGATCGAACGCGGCAGCTCTACGTGGAGCGTGGCGCAGCAGCTGGCTTCGGCTGGCGTCGTCTCTCGGCCAGAGTGGTTTGTGGTGGCATCCGTGCTGGTGGGCCGCACGCATGCGGCGCGGATTCAAGCGGGCGAGTATCAGTTCCGCCAGCCCGCCACGCCGCTCGACGTGGTCCGGCGGCTGGCGCGGGGCGATGTCTACTTGCGGGAGGTGGTAATCCCGGAAGGCTCCAACCGGTTCGACCTGGTCCGCATCCTGTCGGCGGCGGGCTTTCGTGATCCGGAGCCGGTGCTCTTGAAGGCGCCGGAGGGCTACTTGTTTCCGGCGACCTATCGCTACGCGAAAGGCACCACCACCGCGCAATTGTTGACTCAAATGGAGACTCGCTTTAAGCAGGCGTGGCGCCAGGCCGCGGGCACAGAGCAAGTGAAGCCCGATGTGGTGACGCTGGCGTCGCTGGTCGAGAAAGAAGCTCGCGTAGCCGAAGAACGCCCGGTGATCGCCAGCGTCTACGCCAACCGGTTGGCCAAGGGCATCAAGCTCGACTGCGACCCCACGGTGATCTATGCGGCGTTGCTTGAAGGCAAGTATCGCGGGACCATCTACCGCTCCGACCTCGATCGCGAGCACCCCTACAACACCTATCGCCTGAAGGGTCTGCCGCCGGGGCCGATTGCGAATCCGGGGGTCGATTCTCTGCGGGCGGCGCTGAAGCCGGCTGCGACGGAGTATCTTTTCTTTGTGGCCCGGCCGGATGGCTCCGGGCGGCACATCTTTTCGAAAACCATCGCCGAGCACAACCGCGCCGTCGCCGACTACCGCCGTGGCCAACAAACGCCAACAACTCGCTCAACTCCTCCAAGCCCGTCCGGCAAGCGCAACAACGCCGATTAGCGTGACGGAGGCGGCGGAGCTGCTATCAGCACTGCAACCGGTCTCCGGCCCGCATTTCCGAAGGCTGCTGCGGGAGAGCGGTGTGCCGCTGGCGCCACTGGTGGAAGGCGTGCGGCAGGATACGCTCGACCAGTTGGAGCGCACGCTGCTGGCACTGCTCGATGAACCCGAAGCGCGGCGGCTGGTGATTGAGGCCAAGGATCACGCCCGCATGGCGCAGCGCCGGGCCCCTACGCCAGAGCGCGAGGAGAAGCTGCTGTGGATGACGGTGTGGCTCGAGAACCGGCCGCTGTTCCGCGATTGGCTGCGGCTGCGGCGGGCGAAGCTGCAGGCCAATAGCGGTGCATGGTTTGTCGAGCTTGCTTAGGTCGACCCGGCATTACCTGCCGCCAACAGTAGCGGCAGTAGCGCTATCCGCCAGTGTAAAGAACTCTCGTGCCAATTTTAGGTGGTGTCGAATTCGATCCTCGGCGTAACCGGTCACAGTCGAGTGCGCCAGCTGCCAATCGAAATACTTCTGAAGTTGGATCATCAATTCTTTCGGATCAATCCTAGGTTCGGCGTAGTTGAACCAGTCAAGCCAGATGAACCGAAACGGCTTGTCCTCTTCCGGAGAAAAGGCGCGTGCTGAGGAATGGACCGCTATTCCGAATGGAGGAGCTTCCCGCTCATCGCGGTACGCCTGCGCCATCGGCAAGCCCATCAGCATGCTATCGCGAATCAACTCGTGCCTTGACATTACAATCGATGAACGAGGATCGAGAGCATAGCCGTGATACACGGGGCCAAACGCAATCGCACCGCGCACTAGGAACTGGTGAAAGGGTTTGGGCTCGTTCAGAAATGTAATCGCCAATCTGCACATCGCTTGATTCAACAATTTCTGCAGAAGGAAGCGGCGCGGCGAGGTGATGTAAACCCCGTCCATTACTGGGTATAGGCGCAAACCAGCCCGGTCGACCTCAACTTCTTCGGCGGCCTCGAGTACAGCACACTGTAGCTTGAAAATAAAGTTGGCAGCGATCGGAAGCGATCTCAGCATCTGGTTGCCCGTACCCATCACGTCTAGCCAACATACGTAGTCGTAGTTAGGATCTGGGAGCAACGCCGAATCGAAGAAGATGCCGCGCGGATTGGGTCGCCTTGCGTCCAGCGGACGAGACAGGCCCGCTGTGTCAGGGCCGGACGCTCCGGCCAGGAAGCGCATGCCCGCAGCTCGGCGACGTTCCCCTTCCTCGGCAAGGTCAAACTCAACCAACGCGCCAACATCCAATTTCGATCGGGTGGATTCTTCGACCTCCAACAGTTTGAAGTAGACGTCCCCCGATCCGTCAGAGGGCACAACATAACCCCACTGCCCGGATTTGGCATCGATAAACTTAACTCTCCCTTCCATAGCTCTGGCTCCCTCAAGATGTAATCTGAAGAATCGAGACTATCATGGTCACGGGGCGATTTCACCACACAACGGCCTAACCGCCACAAACACTTCGGCATTACGTCGCAAGACGGACCATCGTCAAGAAGAGCCCTCAGCGCAGGCCTATTGCAGTTCGATCGCTTCCACTTTCACCAGTTCGCCATTCAGCGTGCCGGTGACTTTGGCTTTCAGGTCCTTTTCCTTGGTGGAGGCCTTCAGCGCGGCCAGCGTCTTGGCGTTGCCCATCTCGTCAAACTTGACGAACTTGCCATCCGGCAGCACCAGGCCATAGCCGCCCTTGGCGCAGCGGACGGCGCAGTCGCGGGTGTGGCTGGCCAGGTCACGGCCCTTGCACATCACATCGACAACGGTGCCATTCCAGGTTTCCGCCGCTGCCAGCGCGGCGGTGGCCGTCAGGATCACGAAGAACTTGTTCATGGGGCGATTATATGGCAGCGGCGAGGGGCCGCGGTCTGCGGCCTGGAAATTTGTGTGCGCAAAAGAAATCCATCCGCGGTTGCCTTCGCGTATCTCTTGATGTAGATTGTCTATGGGCGGGTGGGTCCAAACGGGTCGCCCCTACCCTTCACAGTGAGAAGGAGAATGTTATGAAAATTGCAATGAGCTTGTTGGCCTCTGCCACCCTGTTTTCCCTCGGCGCCTTCGCTGAGACCTGGTCGGGCACGATTTCCGACGCCAAGTGCGGTATGGCCCACGCCGATGCCTCCGAGAAGTCGATGGGCTGCGTGAAGGGCTGTGTCAAGGGCGGCCAGGCCCCCGTGTTCGTCGTCGGCGACAAGGTTCTGAAGATCAAGAACGCCGACAAGGTGATGGACCACCTGGGCCACAAGGTTTCGATCACGGGCAAGCTGGAAGGCGACACCGTGACCGTTGAATCCGTGAAGATGTAGTTTTCCTGGATCCGGAATTGCCCGGGTCTTGCAAGAAAGGGCGGGCCTTCAAGGGCTCGCCCTTTTTGCGTTATGGGGCCGCCCGGACTTGAGCCGATATTGCGGCGCCCGACAAGAGTATTCCGCGAAAGCGGTCAGGCCGCGCCGTTCAGCCCCATGCGTCAGCTTGGGGCTTTCCCGAGCCCCGCAGAAAAGCCCCAAGCTGACGCATGGGGCTGGGCGGAGGGCATTCCGGAGAAAGGGCGCCCTACTGCAGCTTGCCCCGCCCCGCCACTTCCCAGATCTCCTCCACCTGCTCCCCACGCACGCCATAGAGCCGCTCGTGCAGATTCACGGCGACGCAGATGTGGTTGGGGATGATGCGGACGCGGTCGCCTAGGTGGAAGGTGTGGCCGGTGCGGGTGATGTCGAGGAAGCCGTGTTCTTCCATCATCTTGTGGAAGACGGCGGTGGGATAGCCCACCACTTCGCCGAAGCTGACTTCGCTGGACCATACGAGGCGGTCCGACGAGAAGGTTTTCGAGCCCCCGTCGATGATCGCCTGCCCGCTGACGGCCGTGGAGACCACCGTCGTGAGAATCGAGGCCGCGCAGTCGGACCAGGCGCAGCTGCCGATGCCTACGGAGTTCTTGTCGTTGAAAATGTAAGTGCCCGGACGGATCTCGTTCATCGCGGTGAGCGTGTGGGAGTGCGACCAAGTGGGCGTCGAACCGCCACTAACGATCCGGGGGACTAAGCCGTGCGACTGCAAGTCCGACACCACTTCTTCGAGCAACGTACCCGCGGCGCGGATGGCATCGAGACCTGTCTCATCCAGGCTCTTGATGTGGCCGGGGTAAAACGAAATGCCCTCCCAGTCGAGGCCGGGGAGCTGGTCGACCGCTTGCACCAGGGCCTGCAGTTCCGCACCCGGGCGCACGCCGACGCGGTGGAGGCCCGCATCGAATTCAACCAGGACGCCCAGCGTCACCCCTTCACTCTGCGCAGCCGCCGAGATCTGGTGCGCGCTTTCGAGCGAATCGATCGCAATGGAGATGCGGGTCGCGTGGGCCAGCTTCGCCAGCCGCGCCAGCTTGCGGGCGCCGATGGTGGGGTAAGCCACCAGAATCTCGGCCGGCTCCGCCGCCATCATCACTTCCGCCTCACCGGGCTTGGCCACCGAGAGTCCCGCGGCGCCCAGGGCGATCTGGCGGCGGCCGAGAGCGGGGATCTTATGGGTCTTGGTATGCGGCCGGAGGCGCAACTCATGGGCCGCCGCGTAGTCAGACATCTGGCGCAGATTGCGTTCCATGATGTCGAGGTCCACCACAATGGCGGGAGTGTCGAGGTCGTGAATGGTCATGCGAATTTTCAGTATCAGCCCCATGCGTGAGCTTGGGGCTATTTTCGTGCTCCGTATCAGCCCCATGCGTCAGCTTGGGGCTATTTTCGGGTTCTCGTACAAGCCCCAAGCTTACGCGTGGGGCTCAAGTGCTACTGAACGAACTTCAGGCTGAGCTTGCCACCGGGGCCGCGATAGAACAGCTCCAGGTCTTTCAGCTTCTGCTTGCCTTCAATCAGAAAGTAGAGCTGGCCCTTGATCGGCTCGGCGACCTCCTTCTCCGGCAGGATCTTCTCTTTCAGCGTCTTCAGCAGCGGTGTTTCCTTGCCATCGCCGTCGACCGTCTGAGCGCGGGCCTGCTCCACTTGCGCGGTGCCGTTGCCGATGCCGCCGCCGCTCATGGGGCCACCCATGGGTCCGCCCATCGGACCACCCATGCCGCCGCCCAAGCCGCCCCAGGGGCGTTGGCGCTGCCCGCCCATGACGCTCCGGGAGGACTGCGAAGAGACCACCATCGTCGAAGAACCCGCAATCTGCGCCGGGGAGAAGGGCTGGGCCCGTTGGCCGCTGCTGAAGGAGGTCAGTAGAAAGTCGTCGCGGTCGATCTTGACGGTCTGCCCGTTACGGGGCGATAGCGTCACTTCCACCACCACAATGTTGGCGGGAAGGTCCGGGCTGACGGCCTTTGACACTTCTTCCTTGGTGATCAGCGCGGAGGCTTCCACCTGCAGGTTGTCATTGGCGGATCGGCCGGGCGTCGCCAGCTTCTTATCCGCCCACGCCAGGCAGGCAGTGATCAACAAAATCGCGGCAGTCCGCATCGGCTTACCTCCTCAACCACATCAAAATCGACTTCGAGACCTTCTCCGGCGCCTCGGCTTGGGCAAAGTGGCCGCTTTCGGGAATCGTCACCAGCGTCCAGTCATCCACCCACTCCCAGGTGCCGTTCAGCGCACCGGGCAGCAGCGCCCAATCCTTCAAACCATGGATCTGCAGCACGGGGCATTGCGGCTTGATCACCGGGCTTGTCGATTCGACGTACGGCTCCTTGGGATAGTTGCGCCGGTAGTAGTTCATCATGGCGTCAAAATCGGAGCGCTCAAACGCCTCGATGTACTTCTTCTTGGCGTCGGCGTCGGTCACCCACTGCGCCAGACCGGCGGCGGTCAACTTGGTGTGCGAATCGGGCTGCTGGAAGTTGCGGGCGTACTGGCTGTTCTTCTGCTGCGCCGGGTTATTGGCCAGCTCGCGCGAGAGGCCCTTGGGGTGCGGCAGATTGATGATGACCAGCTTTTCCACCACCTGCGGCACGTAGAAGGCCAGGTTCCAGGCCACCATGCCGCCCCAGTCATGCGCCACCACGATCGCCTTGGGGCGCTTGTTGGCGGCGATGACGGCAGCCACATCGGCCACCAGCAGGCGCATGTCGTAGTTCTCGATGCCCTTGGGTTTGTCAGACAGGTTGTAGCCGCGCAGGTCCAACGCGACGGCGCGGTACCCTGCCCCGGCCAGCGCTTCCATCTGGTGGCGCCAGGAATACCAGAAGTCCGGGAAGCCGTGGACGAAGACGACCAGTTGCCCGGTTTCGGGTCCGAGGGCGGCGAAGTGAATCTTGGCGGGTGAACCATCAGCGTTCTTTGACTCGGCGTAGCCGTGCGAGACGCGAGATTCCAGGTCCGCGGCGAAGGTGGTCATGGCAAGGAGGATGGCGCTCAGCAGAATTCTGTGCACGCCCCATTGTGTCACGGAGGTAGGCAACGCAATGGTGCCGAAACAGCAACGCGACGATAAGATTGAAGGATGATGGGCCATGTCACGCAAGTCAGCCTGGGACCAGGTGGGGTTCCCAACTATCCGGTGGATGAAGCGTTCTGCTCTCCGTTGGGCCTCGACGGTGACCACCACTTGCACCCTGAGTTCCACGGCGGGCCGAAGCAGGCGCTGCTGCTGGTGTCGAGCGAACTCTTAGAACAGCTTCGTGAGGACCGCTGGCCGCTCTATCCCGGCGCGCTGGGCGAGAACTTGACTACCCAAGGCATCGACTTCCGGCAGGTCCGCATGGGCCAGCGCTACCGGGTGGGCGAAGCGATCATCGAAATCAGCAAGGTCCGGCAGCCGTGCCAGACGTTGAGCCCCTACGGCCAAGGCATCCAGAAAGCGATCTTCGATGAACGCTGCAAGGCGAATGACCACACCTCACCGCTATGGGGGCTGTCGGGCTTCTATGCGCGCGTCATCCAGACCGGCACGCTGCGCACGGGTGACCCGATCCAGTTGCTGGATCAGGTAGCCTAGCCGTCACGCAATGCCGAATCTCCACGCCGAGATTGCTTTTCGAGACCGCCCGCGAGCCTCACGAGAATGGGAAGCCTTCCGTGACCTGTTGCCGCGTGGCGTGCTCGACCACCTGCAGCGCGCTCTGGCCACCTGCGCGGATCCTGATGGCGCCCTCCGCGCGTTGTCGCAACTGCGGCACAGCCAACCACCGGCCTTCCATCATCTCTGCCGCACGCCGCCACGGCTGAAAGCGGCGGTGAGCGTCTTTAGCCACAGTGCCTTCTTGACCGGCGATCTGCTGGCCGATCTGCGCCCGCTCGATGCGTTGTTCTCATCCGGCCATTTGTACCGGCCGTTCACGACGCTCGACTACCTGGAGCAGATGCAGCGCTCCGGCGGCGACGCCAGCACCGTACCCAGCTTCCGGCGGCAGGCGCTGCTGCGGATTCTGCTGCGGGATGTGCTGGGCATTGCGACGCTCGCCGAAACTACCTCCGAGCTTTCCCACCTGGCCGATGCGGCGCTCGAGTTTGTCTATCAGCAAGTGATGGCGGAGATGTCGGCGCAGTGGGGCGCGCCCGAAGGTGGCGGCTTCTCGGTGATCGCGATGGGCAAGCTGGGCGGCGAGGAGTTGAACTACTCGTCCGACATCGACCTGATGTACATCTACGGCCGCAATGGCCAAACGGCGGCGGCAGACGGTCGCGGGTTGTCGAACAAGGAGTTCTTTCACAAGGCCGCGGTCCGCTACACGGCGCTGCTGGGCGCTTCATCCGCCGGTGGCCAGGGTTATCGCGTGGACCTGCGGCTGCGGCCGGAAGGGCGGCTAGGCGAAGCGGCGTTGTCGCTGGAAGCCGCGCAGACGTACTACCGGAAGCGGGCGCGCGATTGGGAGCTGCAGATGCTGATCAAGGCTCGGGTGGCCGCAGGCGACGCGGCAGCGGGGCGGCAGTTGATCGCCATGGTGGAGCCGCTGACCTACTCCACTTCGCTCGACTTTTCCGCGATTGAGGCGGTGAGCGAAAGCCGGCTGCGGATCAGCGAGAAGATGCACGCGCGGAAGAAGGCGGCCACGGCTCCGGATGTGAAGCTGATGCGCGGCGGCATCCGCGACATCGAGTTTCTGGTGCAGTGCCTGCAGCGCCTGCATGGCGGCCGTGAGCCGTGGGTGCGCCATGGCGGCACGCTGCTGGCGTTGACGCGCTTGCACGACAAATCGCTGCTGTCGGACATCGAGTACTCTGACTTGGCGAGCGCCTACACCTTCTTCCGTCAAGTGGAGCACCGGCTGCAAGTGGTCGACGACCGGCAGACGCACTCGCTCCCCACCGACCCCGCGGATCTTGAGCTGCTCGCCCGTCGCGTGACCGCGCGGACGCTGGGCATTGCGGTGGAAGGCGACGGACTGATGCGCCAACTCGACCAGCACCGCCGACGCGTGGAGCATCTCTACGAACGCGTGATCCACGCGCAATCGCCAGCCGACGACAGCAGCAACAAGACAGCCAGCTCTGGCGAAGCGCCCCCGCTGTGGCCTCCGCCGGGTGGTGAGGAGACGCAGCTGATCGCACCCAACCTGCGGCGGCTGCTTGATTGGGCGGCTCCGCAGTTGGCCTCGGCGCTGGCCCGCCGGCCACTGGCCCGTAATCGCACTTCGTTTGAGCGGTTTCTCGATGGCCTGCACCAGGAGCCGCAACGGCTGGTTGCGCTGGATGAGAGCCCGATGCTGTGCGCCCATCTGATCGAGGCGTTCAACTACAGCCCGTGGCTAGCTGAGCAGCTGAACCGCTCCGCCGAGTATCTCGACTGCCTGCGCAACCTCCGCCAACCGCCGCTGATTCCGGATCGCACGGCCGAAGCCGGGATGCGGGCGGTGCGGCAGAAGTTCTCGCAAGAGATGTTCCGGCTGCTGGCGGCCAGCCTGTGCCTGCACGCGCCGATCTTTGAGAGCTTGCAATCGGCGTCGCTGCTGGCGGATGGCGTGATCGACGCGGCCTACCAGATGGCGATCGCCGAGGTGTTGCCCGGCCACAGCGGCATGATGGTGATCGCGCTGGGGCGGCTGGGGATGCTCGAATTCGACCTGGCCTCCGATGCGGATTTGATCTTTGTCGTGCCCGATGCCGAAGCCCCGCGCCTGGAGCAGTGGACCAAGGCCGCGGAAAAGATCATCGACCTGCTGACCGCCTATACGGGGGACGGCAGCATGTTCGCCGTCGACACCCGGCTGCGCCCCGGCGGCCGCGATGGCGCGCTGGTCCAGACGGAGCAGACGGTGAAGCAGTATTTTGAGGAGCGCGCCGAAGCCTGGGAAGGCATCGCCTACATGAAAGCCCGGGCGGCGGGTGGCGACCGGTTGCAGGCGACGCGCTTTCTCCATGATCTGCAGCAGATCGACTGGCGGCGCTACGGGCAGAGCGGCCGGTCTCAGGAAGAGTTGGGCGAAATGCGGCGCCGGATTGAGCGCGAGCAAGGCGCCAACAACGCCCTGAAGGCCGGCGCCGGAGGCTATTACGACATCGATTTTGCTCTGATGTTCCTCCGCCTGAAGGGCGCGGTCCACTTTTATCCAGCGCTCAACACCCCGGCGCGCATCCGGGTGGTGCAACAGATGGGGCTGATGTCGGCGGCCGATGCCGCGTTTCTGCACCGGGCGGCGACGTTCTACCGGGCGGTGGACCACGGCCTGCGCCTGCTGACCGGCCATTCTGGCGGGTCCTTGCCGACGGCGCCCGCGCACCTGGTTCCGCTGACAGAAATCGTACGGCGGTGGGCTCCCGCGCCGCGGCCCAACCTATCGCTCGCGTTAGAATTGAAGGAGATTCAAGGGCAGACTCGGGAATACTTTGACCGTGTTTTTGAATAGAAGGAGATTTGTCTGCTCGCTGTGGGCCGGCGGACGTGTGGCCTGGGCCGCACCCGCCTCCGTGGCCATTAATCCATTGATCCAGAAGGCCTTAGCGCGGATGTACAATTGCGATTTCGCCACGGCGGACCGTATTCTCGACCAACAGATCCAGAATCAGCCCGAAGATCCGCTGGGCTACTGCTTCCGGGCCGCCTCCATTCTGTTTAGCGAACTGGACCGGCTGATGATTTTAGAGGGCGAGTTCTTCTCTGACGACAAGCGGATCATCGAAAAGAAGAAGCTCCAAGCCGACCCCGAAGCGCGGCGCCGGTTTTTCGAGTTTGTCGAAATGGGCCGCCGGCGGGCACAGACGCGGTTGGCGGCCAAGCCAGACGACCTGGACAGCCTCTTCGGTCTCAGCATTACCGCCGGGCTGGTGACCGACTACGTCGGCCTGATCGACCGCAAACAGCTGGGCAGCCTGCAGTACGCCAAAGAATCCCACGCCTACGCCGTGCGTCTGTTAAAGCTGGACCCCACCTTCACCGACGCCTACATGACCACCGGCCTGACCGAGTATCTGCTGGGCAGCGTGCCGTTCTTCGTGCGCTGGTTCCTGAAGTTCGACGGCGCCGATGGCGACAAGAATCGAGCGGTGCACAACTTGGAGCTGGCGGCGACGAGTGGGCGTTACCTGGGTCCATTTGCGAAAATACTCCTTTGCATCATCCACCTGCGGGAGAAACGCAACGCTCAGTGCGAACGTCTGCTGAGAGAGTTGGTCCGAGACTTTCCGGACAACCCGTTGTTGCGAAAGGAATTGACCAAAGTTTCCGCACTCCGGAACTAACACACTACTGATGAGACTGACGATACTTCTGGCTGCAGCCCTGTCGCTGACCCCCACCACCTTTGCCCTCTCCATCGACGATGCCTACCGGCGCCTCTACAACTTCGACTTCACCGGAAGCCGCGAGCTGGCCACCCGGTATTCGGAAGCCAACCCGCAGGACCCGATGGGCCCCGCCACCCGCGGCGCCGCCTGCCTTTTCAGCGAGTTGCACCGCTTGAAGCTGCTCGGCAAGGAGTTCATGACCAACGACGACAGCGTCAAGAACAAACCTCGGGGAATGCCGAAAGAGCAGGCCCGGCAGGAGTTCTTGCATTCGGTGGCCGAGGCTCGTCAACTGGCCGCCGGACGCAGCGATGTCCGGTCATTGCTGACCATGACGATCGTCACGGGTCTTGAGCGCGACTATGCCGCTTTGGTCGAGAAGCGTTTCCGCGCCAGCATCGAGCTGGCCCGCGAATCCCAAGGCTACGCCCAGCGCCTAATCGCCGCCGACCCGTCCGCCAAAGACGCCTACTTCACGTTTGGGTTCAACGAGTACCTGGTCGGCTCCGTGCCCTTCTTCCTGCGCCCGTTCGTCAAGATCGACCAGGTAGCCGGCAACAAGCAAGTCGGTCTCGACAAACTAGAAATCGCCGCCCGCGATGGCAAGTACTTGAAGCCGTTCGCCCAGATGATGCTGGCCATGTTCTACACCCGCGAAAAGCGCCCCACTGATTCGCGCCGCCACTTGAGCGCCCTGGCGCGCGAGTACCCGGAGAATCTGGCCGTAAAGGAAGAATTGGAGCGGCTGTCGGCGGTGGGCGGGTCGCAGTAGCTGCCGGTCGTTGGGCAAGACCTTCGCGGTTCACAATGCTAGCTAATCCGGCTTCGGTCCACGTAAGCCACGTTATACTGCGGACAGATGGTAGGCACACCCAGTCGAGATGCGATTGAGCAATGCCGGGAGAGTATTCTGCTCTCGGCCGCCAAGCATGGGGCAACCCAAGTCCGACTGATTGGCTCCGTGGCCCGCAATGAGGCGCGGCCGGATAGCGACGTCGATTTCCTGGTTACCTGGAGCACGGACAGTACGCTGCTGGACCAAGCTGCGTTGATACTGGAGCTCGAAAAACTCCTGGGGCGAAAGGTGGATATCGCCAGCGACGGCTGGATGAAACCCGCAATTCGCGAGTCCGTCTATCGGGACGCTATTGCGCTGTGAGAAGCGACGCGGATCGCTTCGCCGACATGCTGGGTGCGGCAGGCAAGATTAGTTCCGCCACCAACGTGGGGATCGAAGTATTCCTCGCCGACGAGATGCTGCAGGTTTGGGTCATCCATCACCTACAGTTGATCGGCGAAGCGGCCCGAGCCGTCTCTGCCCCACTGCGCGAAAGGTATCCCGAGGTTCCGTGGGGCCAGATCATCGCACTCAGAAACATTCTCGTCCATGAGTACTTCGGGCTGAACCTGCGCCAGGTTTTTGAGACCACAAAGCAAGACCTGCCCGATCTGGAGAGACAGCTCCGCCGGATTAAGGCCGAACTGTCGGACTAGCCCCCTCCTCTCGAGGCTAGCAAAAGGTGTTTCCAGCCAGTTGCTAGACTACGGGCAGCCCACACTCTCGGGCGACCTCTTTCATGCGCACCAGCACCTTTGACCTGTTCAAGATCGGCGTAGGCCCCTCCAGCAGCCACACCGTGGGGCCGATGCGGGCGGCGGCGCGGTTTGCGGGGCTCTATCCGGAGGCTCACCGGATGGTGGGGGAGCTCTATGGGTCGCTGGCGCTCACCGGCGTTGGCCACGCCACCGATCGGGCGGTGTTGCTGGGGCTCTCAGGCGAGATGCCGGATACGGTGGACCCGGGGGCGATGGAGGCACTGCTCCACGGGATTGAGCAGGAGGGCCGCTTCTCGGTGGTGTTTCACCGGGACCAGACATTGCCCGCCCACCCCAATGGCATGCGCTTCACCGCGCTTGACGCGGCGGGCGCGACGCTGGGTGCGAAGGTCTACTATTCGATCGGCGGCGGCTTTATCCGGGAAGAGGGCGAGGAGGTGGCACAGACCACCGCCGGTGCCGTGCCGCATCCTTTTTCGAGTGGCGCGGAACTGCTCGACCGTGCGCAATCCGCGGGGTTGCCGATCTGGCAGCTGATGCTCCGCAATGAGATGACGTGGCGCAGTGAGGCCGAAGTGCGGGCCGGAGTGTTGCGCTTCTGGACGGCGATGAAGGAGTGCACGTGGCGGGGGCTGCACACGGAGGGCATTCTTCCGGGTGGCCTGAATGTGCGGCGCCGCGCGCCCCGACTCTACGAGAAGCTGGTGCACGGCGGGTCCAAGGATCCGTTGGCGGTGATGGATTGGGTGAACGTCTACGCCATGGCCGTCAATGAAGAGAATGCGGCGGGCGGGCGTGTGGTGACTGCGCCCACCAATGGCGCGGCGGGCGTGATTCCAGCCGTGGCGCACTACTACCTGGAGTACATGTCGGGCGACTCCGAGGGAATCCTGCGCTACTTCCTGACCGCGGCGGCGATCGGGGTGCTCTACAAAGAGAACGCTTCGATTTCAGGCGCGGAGGTGGGCTGTCAAGGCGAAGTGGGCGTGGCCTGCTCCATGGCGGCGGCGGGGCTAGTGGGCGCGCTCGACGGCACAGCGGAACAGGTGGAACATGCGGCCGAGATTGGCATGGAGCACAACCTGGGCATGACCTGCGACCCCATCGGCGGCCTGGTCCAGATCCCGTGCATCGAACGCAACGCCATCGGCGCCGTCAAAGCGATCAACGCGGCGCGCATGTCGATGCAGGAAACCGGCGGCCACAAGGTCTCGCTCGACCAAGTGATCCGGACGATGTACCAGACCGGGCTCGACATGCAGTCAAAGTACAAAGAGACGTCGCTGGCCGGGTTGGCCGTGCTGGCGGTGAGTCGCGTCGAATGCTAGCTACTGCAATGCCAGTGCGTCACAACGAGTGACGATGGTGGGAGGGCCGCTGGGATAGAGAGCATGCTCGGCGCGGCCCGGTGTGGCGCTGGCTTCAGTGTCAGCCAAAGCCGATGAGCCGGGCAGCATCCCGGCTGCACAATTCGTTACCATGAAGAAAACGCGTTGTAGTTCAACCCGCTAGCCCTTTTTCCATGATTCTTCGTTATGAGACCGCCGGTGAAAGTCACGGCGAAAGCCTTGTCGCCACCCTGACCGGCCTGCCCGCGCAGGTCCCGATTTCGTTGGCCAAAATCGATCGCGAGCTGTGGCGCCGCCAGCAAGGCTATGGCCGGGGCGGACGCATGAAGATTGAGACCGACCGGGCGCACATCGTCTCCGGGGTGCGGCACGGGGCCACCATCGGCTCGCCCATCGCCATCATTCTTGAAAACAAGGATTGGAAGAACTGGACCGAAGTGCTGCCGGTGGAAGGCGGCGAGGAAGACAACAAGAAGCCTGTCACCCGCCCCCGCCCCGGCCATGCCGACTTGGCGGGCGCGATCAAGTACGACTATCACGACGCCCGCTACATCCTGGAGCGCGCCAGCGCCCGTGAGACCACCGGTCGCGTGGCCATTGGAGCGATCGCCAAGCAGTTCTTGAGCGAGTTCGGCATTGGCGTGCTGAGCCATGTGATCTCGGTGGGTCCGGAGCGGCTGGGCCGCAGTGCCACCTGGGAAGAACTAGTGGCCTTGAGCGAGCGCGACGAAGTGCTGCTGGGCTGTGTGGACGCGGAAGCGGAACAACGCATGAAGGCCGTTGTCGACCAGATCTACCGGACCGGTGACACGGTGGGCGGCATCTTTGAAGTGGTGGTGCGCGGCGTGCCGCCGGGCCTGGGTTCGCACATCACCTATGATTCGCGCCTTGATGGCCGGTTGGCTCAGGCGATTGTCTCGATGCAAGCGGTAAAGGGCGTTGAGATTGGCTTTGCTACCGAAGGCACGGAAGCGTTCGGCAGTAAGGTGCAGGATACGATTCACTATTCCGGTGACGAGCGGCGGTTCTACCGGGGCGCCAACCGCGCGGGCGGTCTCGAAGGCGGCATGTCGAATGGTGAGGATATCCTGGTCCGGGGATTGCTGAAGCCGATTTCGACGCTGCGGCGGCCGCTCGAAAGTGTCGACCTCGACACGCGCGAATCGGTGGCAGCCGCCTACGAACGCAGCGACGTTTGTGTCGTGCCCGCGGCGGGCGTGATTGGCGAGGCGATGGTGGCGTTTGTGATTGCGCAAGCGATGCTAGAAAAATTTGGCGGCGACTCACTGCGCGAGACCAAGCGGAACTACGAGAACTATCTGCAGCAGGTGAGGGATTTTTAGGCAGTCATGATTCGGCGCATTGTGAAGTATGGGGACCCGGTGCTCGAGACCCCCGCGCAACCGGTAAAGGAGTTTGGTCCCGAACTGGAGGCCCTGGTGGCGGACATGTTCGAGTCCATGTATGCCAACAAAGGTGTCGGCCTGGCCGCGCCGCAAGTGGGCGTCTCGAAGCGGGTGGCGATTGTCGATGTCTCGGCCGGGGAAGATCCGGAAAAGCCTTTTGTGATGATCAACCCGGAGATCCTGCACAAGGCGGGTTCGCAGCGGGGCGAAGAAGGTTGCCTGTCGATTCCGGGTTTCCGCGAGGAAGTGACCCGCGCGGCCCACGTGCGCATCAAGGCCCAGAATCTCAAAGGCGAGTGGTTTGAGATGGAAGGGACGGAGCTGATCGCCCGAGCGATCCTGCATGAGCGGGACCACCTGGACGGCATCCTGTTCCTGCAATACCTCAGCCCGCTGAAGCGTGAGCTGATCAAGCGCAAGATCAAGAAGCTGATCAAGTCAGGGGAGTGGGAGTAAGGCGCCGCTAAGCCTTCCTCCGCTAAACACGCCGTGAAGCTGGTCTTTCTGGGTACGCCACAATTCGCGGTGCCGACACTGGAAGCCTGCCTGGCGGCGGGGCATCAGCTGCTGGCGGTCTACACACAGCCGGACCGGCCGAAAGGGCGCGGACAGGCGCTGGCGGCTTCGCCGGTGAAAGAAGCGGCGCTGGCCCATCAACTGGAGATCCGGCAGCCGGTGCGCATCCGCGCGGCCGACCAACTGGAGCCGCTGCGGGCGCTAGAAGCCGATGCGATGGTGGTGGTGGGCTACGGGCAGATCATCCCGCAATCGATCATCGACCTGCCACGCTACGGCATCCTGAACGTCCACGCTTCCCTGCTCCCCAAATACCGCGGCGCTGCTCCGATTCAGTGGGCGGTGGCCAATGGGGAAGCCTCGACAGGGGTCACCATTATGCGCATCGACGCGGGGCTCGACACCGGCGACATGTTGTTGAAGGCCGAGACGCCCATCTCGCGCGAGGAGACTGCGGTGGAGCTGGGCGCTCGGTTGGCGCCGATGGGGGCGGAGCTGTTGGTGCAGGCGCTAGCTGGATTGGAGGCGGGCACGCTGGTGGCCGAGCCGCAAGATCCGGCGCAGGCGACGCTGGCGCCGATTCTCAACAAGGAACTGGGCGAAGTGGATTGGTCACAACCGGCCGAGGTGATCTTCAACCGGGCGCGCGGCTTTCAACCCTGGCCGGGCTGCTACACGCGCTTCCGTGATCGCACCATGCAGATCACGCGTTGCCAGCCGTCGGATGAGCCGTTGGTGGGCGACCCCGGCAGCGTGGTGGCGCGCCGGAAACGCCTGTTTGTGGCGTGCGGACACTTGACCACGCTGGAACTGCTCGAGGTCCAGATCGAAGGCCGGCGCCGGGCCACGGCGGCTGATTTCCTGAACGGCCAAAGAATTAGTGACAATGAAAGACTCGGAGTGACCTTGCCGTCAGCCCCACGATGAACTTTCCTCTCGGATATCGCTACTCCACTGTCTATGCGGGCATTCGCAAGACGGACAAAGATGATCTCGCCTTGATTGTCTCGGACACCCCGGCCTCCTGCGCGGCGGTCTTTACGCGCAATGTGGTGCAGGCCGCGCCGGTTCGCCTGGGCCGCGCGCATTTAAGCGCTTCCCGCGGCAAGGCTCGAGCCGTGCTGATCAACGCCGGCAACGCCAACTGTGCCACGCGCACCGGCGACAAGGTGGCCCTCACCACCTGCCAGGCCGTGTCGAAGTACGGACACTTTCCGGTGAATCAAGTGATCCCGTCCTCCACCGGCGTCATCGGCGTGGAGCTGAACCCGAAGCTGATCGTCTCCGCGCTGCCCGATCTCTTTACCGGCCTGTCGCCGGACCGCTTTGCCGACGTCGCCCGCGCCATCATGACCACCGACCTGGTGCCCAAAGCCGCCAGCGGCGAAGTGCCGCTCCGGGATGGCACGGTGCACATTGCCGGCATGGCCAAGGGCTCCGGCATGATCCACCCGAACATGGCGACGACGCTCGGCTTTGTGATGATGGACGCCAAGATCGCTCCGGTGCACTTGAAGCCGATGCTGGCCTCCGCGATCAACCGTAGCTTCAACCGCTTGACGGTGGACGGTGACACCTCCACCAACGACACCGTGCTGGTGCTCGCCAACGGGGCCAGCGGCGTGACGCCCAATGAGAAAGAGCGGCAGGTGATCACGGAAGTGCTCAGCTGGGTGCTGGAGGACTTGGCGGAAAAGATCGCCCGCGATGGCGAAGGCGCCACCAAGTGCATCACCATTCACGTCTCGGGAGCCCGCTCCGCTGAAGATGCCGACAAGATCGGGCGCGCGATTGCGAACTCGCCGCTGGTGAAGACGGCGGTGGCGGGCAATGATCCCAACTGGGGCCGCATCCTGTGCGCGGCTGGTTATTCGGGTGGCTACTTTGATCCCAACAAGGTGGAGATCAAGCTGCAAGGTGTGACGGTTTGCCGCAACGGGCTGGCGGTGGACTTTGATGAGACGGAAATGAAGCGCCTGTTGAACAAACCCGACGTCGCCATCCGCTTCAATGTCGGCGGGCCCGGCAAGGTCGAGACCCAGTTCTGGACGTGTGACTTCACCGAAGGCTACATCCGCATCAATGCCAGCTATCGCACCTGACCTTTCGCGCCGGCATTGGTTGACGGCTTGGGTGGCGCTGGTCCCCACGATCGCCCGGGCCGCTTCACCACGTGAATTGCTGGCGGAGTTGGTGCGCACGCTATCGATCGACGATGCCGCTGGGTTTTTGCGCCTCTGCGATGGCGCCCTGGCTGCGGAGTTGCGGGCCGAGATCGAGGGCCTCTGTGCCCGCTATGACATCACCTCCTCGATCGAAGTGCTGACCGAAGAGCAGTTGAAGATTGAGGCCGACTTTTACCTTGAGCTGAAGCAGCGCGATGGCACGCTGGGCCTGATCCGGCGGCGGGAGCGGGTGACCCTCGAGTTTGTTGAGATCAAAAAGAAGTTGCGCTTGAAGAGCCTGACGCCGCGTTCGCTGTTGACGCCTTAACCCGCGTTTTGGCCACGGCGGCGTGCGATACGCCCAGCACCGAGCGCAAGGTGGCCGGCGACGGGAAGCTGTGGTCGGTCTTCAGCCACTTCAGCGGCACCCCGGTCACCACCGATCGGCTGAACTGATAGAGCGCGGCCATCGTCGCCACCGAATTGATCACGTTGGCCCACACCGCCCGGATGGGCGACAACAGCGCGAAGCGCCACCCGTAGACGGCGGCCGAGAATCGCGCCCGGCTGGCGAGCCGGACGATCTGGAAGACTGCACCCGGCCAGACGAGCACCGGAATCCCCTGCCCCAATCCCCACACGTGCCCGCACCATCGGGCCGCCAGCAGCGTGACGGCGCCGTAGACAAAGATCAGGTTCGAGACCAGGCTGAGCGGGTTGCCCAGCAGCCCTTTGCGGTCCCGCCAGAACCAGTAGCCTTCCCGCCAGCTTTGGCCCCAGCCGTTGCGCTGCCAACCCTGGAGAGCGATGCCCGAGATCCAGCGGGTCCGCTGGCGGATGGCGGCGTGGAGTGACCGGGGGAAGAACTCGCGCGTGGCCAACAAACTCGGCCCGGCGGGAATGAAGATTTGCGGTAGCCCCAGGCGGTGGATGCGGTAGCCAATCTCGTAGTCCTCGGTGAGGCAGGAGGGGTTGAAGACGCAGTTGGAATGCTCGCGCGCCAACAGCTCCAGGGCCCGTCGCGAGAAGGCCGTCCCCACGCCGCAGGAGGGCAGAAATCCTCCGGCGGCGATGCGAGCGGCGAGGTCCTTTTCCTGAGACTCGGCGAATTCGTCGCAGTAGACGCCATGGGTCAGCTCCCGTGACGAGGTGGCCAGCGGCAGCACCGGGATCTGCACCATGTCGTAGTCGCCCAAATAGCGATTGACGATGCTGAGCGACGCTGGGTCGATCAGGTCCTCCGCGTCATGTGTCAACACCGCCCGGAAGCGCTGCCCGCTGCTCTCTTCTTCGAGCAGCAGATGCTGGAACACCCAGTTCAAGCAATCGGCCTTGGACGTGGGGCCTTCGTGGGGCACCAGGCAAAGGCGAATCCGCGGGTCGCGCCGGGCGGCGGACTGGATGGCTTCCATGGTCGCAGGATCGTTGGGGTAGGCCCCGGCGAAGATCACATAGTTGCGATACCGGATCACGCCCGTGTTGTGCTGGAGCATCTCGGCGATCACGGCGCTCTCCTGCCAGCAGGGGATGAAGATCGCGAGCCGCTGCTCGGTTTTGGGAGACGGCGGCGGCGGCGGCAGGGGTTGCCAGCGGTACCAGAGGGCGAGCGCGTCCACCACCAGATCGTCGACGCCGCTGACGAGCAGCCAGAAGGCCAGCGCCGGCAAGATGGCCAGAAACAGCCCATCCAGCGCCCGCACCACGTCCCACGAGCTTCCAAACGCCTGCGTGGTCAAAGCTTGTGCGGTCAGGCTGGCGGATGCAATGAGCACGATACAAAGGGTAGTTCCCGCACTGGGCCGCTTTTCTCAGTCGAAAACACCTCCCCGCGGGGCGAAATGCGACAATCGGGCCATGTTCGCGCTTGTCCTGCTGCTGGCGGCCGATTTCCGCTTCGTCCTCATTGGCGACCGGACCGGCACGGAGACACCGGGGGTCTACGCCCAGGTGTGGCGCGAAGCGGCGGTGGCCAAGCCCGCGTTCGCCATCGCCATCGGCGACATGATCCAAGGCGACTCCGCCGCCACAGCCGCCGCGGAGTGGCGCGAGGCGTTCTCGCTGATGGGCCCGGCGCTGAAGAAGTACTACGTCCAAGGCAATCACGACCGGGATTTCAAGCTCCACATTCCGCAACCAGCGCTCTTCAGCTTCGATTTTCAGGGCGCGCACTTTGTCTTGCTGGGCGATTCGCCGAACGACGTATTCAGCGAAGAGCAGGCGGCCTTCTTGAAGGCGGACCTGGAGAAGCACCAGTCAGCTCCGTTGAAGTTTGTGCTGCTGCATAGGCCGGTCTGGTTCACGGGGCTGCACGTGATCGCCCAGAAGTACGGGGTCCATACGGTGTTCAGCGGCCACGTCCACCGCTACGCGCGGCTCAAGCGGGATGACGTGCAATATGTGCTGGTCGGTTCAAGTGGCGGTAGTCTGCGAGGCCACCATCCGGCGGACCATTTTGCTGATGGCTGGTTCTACTCCCACATCGTGGCCGACGTCGCGGGTCGCGAGGTGAAGCTGGAGGTGAAAGAGACGGCGGCCCCGTTCGGCAAAGCCCGGCGGTTCCTGGTGGGCCAGGAAGCAGCCGCGGGGCTCAAGTAGAGCGCGGCAGCCCGGCACCAGCTCAACCGTCCAGCCCCGTGCGTGAGCTTGGGGCTTCTTCGTGCTCCGGAAAAAGCCCCAAGCTCACGCATGGGGCTGATCCGTTACTGCTGTTGCTGCTGTTGCTGCTGAGCCAGTTGCGCTTCTTCTTCCTCGGGCGGCACGATGAAGGCCATCGGAGAAAGCATCTCGACATCGAGCGGGAGCGGTGTATCCGTGGGCGTGACGTGCACGGAGACGGAGAGCTCGCTGCGGGCGTTGCCTTTGAAGACGCCGTGTGTGGGGGGCACGTCGTTGTAGTCGCGGCCGATGGCGGTGCGGATGTGGCGTTCGCCGGCGAGCAGGTTGTTGGTGGGGTCCAGGCCAATCCAGCCCAGGCCCGGCAGCAGAGCCTCCACCCAGGCGTGCGTGGCGCCGTCGGCGGAGCGGTCGTGGTCAAAGCGGCCGTGGTAGAGGTAGCCGCTGACATAGCGGCAAGGGACCCGCAGGTATTGCCGGACCAGCGAGGTCATGATGTGCGTGAAGTCCTGGCAGACGCCCTTGCGAGCCTTGAGCGCGTCATCAATGGGAGAGTCGACCTTGGTCGATTTGGGGACGTAGTCGAAGGCGCTGAAGATGCCGCTGTTCACCTCCGCCAGCACAGTGAGCGGATCATCGCGGCGGACCACATTCAGCTCCTCAGCCAGTTCATTCAACCAGGGCGTCGGCTTGGCGAAATCGCTGGGCATCAGGAACTCGGAGTAGTCGCCGTTGTGGACGATGTGGTCAAGCTCGCCCCAGGCGTCATAACCCAAGCGCGGCGGCAGCATGGGAGCGGCGCCGGTTTCAACGCGAGCCTCCGCCAGCACCTGGAGCTGCGTGTGTTTGCCGGGCACGTTGAAGTGGTGGATGGTGTTGCCCAGATAGTCGCGATACTGCAGCACGCGCGCCTTGGGGCTGACGGTCAAATCGAACGACAAGCACAGCTGCAAGCCTTCCGAGCGCGGTTGCTTGCGAACCTCCATGATGCTTTCCTGCACCGGAGAGTCGTACTTGAAGCGGGTGAGGTGGCGGATGGAGTAGTACATGGCGTTAGGCGAGCACCGCGGTGTCGATGGGATAGTCGATGTAGCCCTGGTAGGCAGAAGCGTGGATCTGGCCGCACTGGCGCTGGATGCCATCCAGGTACCCGTGAATGCCGCCCAGCATGATCTCATCGACGGGCGTAAAGCTGAGTGAGGCCCGCAACCGCCCAGCCAGGCGGGAGACGCGGCCGGCCTTCTTGGACGCCGTCGCTTCCGGCAAGGCATTCAGCGCCGCTTGCAGCATGTCCACCGAGAAACGGACCGAATGGGGAAACTCGCTGTTCAGCAGCAGAAACTCGACAATGCGCTCCGGTGACAGGTCGGCCGTGTAGGCCTTGCAGTAGGCCTCAAAGGCGGTGCAGGAGCGCAAGAGGCCGATCCATTCCAGATGGTCCACCGCTTCCTGGTGATGGTCGCTGGGCACGTAGAATTCGTTGAAGTGCACGTCGAGCAACGTGGCCACGCAGCGGGCCCGTTCGAGTGCCCGTCCGATCTGGATAAACTGCCAGCCTTCGCCATGCGTCATGGTGGAATCGGTGACGCCCTGGAACAGGTGGGTCCCTTCCCGAATGGCGGCCAGAAACTCCACCGGGTGCGCGTCGTGCATTTCTTCGTACTGCACCCGCCGGACGGCGTGGAACATGCGGTTGAGCTGTTCCCACATTTCGCTTGAGATCTGCTCGCGCACCTGCCGCAGATTTTCACGGGCGTGCATGATGCAGGAGACGATGGAAGAGCGCGTGGCGGCGTCAAACACCATCGCCTGGACGTGCGAGTAAGCGCCCGCCGCGTCACCCACCGGCAGCGGACTGCCGAGGCTGGCCAGCACCCTTCCCCAGCGCCGTTCGGCCGAGATGGGCGACTGATCCAGCATCAGATTCAGGTGCACATCCACCAGACGGGCGGTGTGCTCGGCCCGCTCCAGGTAGCGGGCCATCCAGTAAAGACTATCTGCGACGCGAGAGAGCATGGGCGTTATGTTCGATCAGTATGCGAATCCTTCAAGTGGTTCGCGGACGGGGCGAACAGGCGGGCCGGGCCCACGCCTAGTTGTACAACATTGTTACTCGTACAGCACCCAGGTGTCCTTGCTGCCGCCGCCCTGCGAGGAGTTCACCACCAGCGAACCCTTCCGCAAAGCCACACGGGTCAAGCCCCCGGGCACAATCGTTACCTTGTCGCCATACAGAATGTAGGGGCGCAGATCGACGTGGCGCGCCTCCACTTGGCCGTCAATAAAGCAGGGGCCGCGCGAGAGCATCAGCGTCGGCTGCGCGATGTAGTTGCGCGGGTCGGCCGTGATGCGGCGGGCGAACTCCTCGCGCTCCTTCTCGGTGGAATGCGGGCCGATCAGCATGCCGTAGCCGCCGGATTCGCCCACTGCCTTCACCACCAGCTTGTCGAGATTGGCCAGCACATGCTGGCGCGCGGCGTCGTCGGTCAAGATGTAGGTCTCGACGTTGTCCAGGATGGGATCTTCGCCCAGATAGTACTTGATGATCCGCGGCACGTAGGCGTAGAGCGCCTTGTCGTCCGCCACCCCAGTGCCCAGCGCATTGCACAACGTGACGTTGCCGGCGCGATAGGCGTTGAACAAGCCTGGGACGCCCAGGATCGTGTCCTTGCGGAACGCCAGCGGATCGATAAAGTCGTCGTCGATGCGCCGGTAGATCACGTCCACTTGCTTCAACCCGGCCGTGGTGCGCATCCAGACGTTGTTGTCGTGCACCACCAGGTCGCGGCCCTCCACCAGCTCAATGCCCATCTGGCGGGCGAGATAGGTGTGCTCAAAGTAGGCCGAGTTGTAGACCCCGGGCGTCAGCAGCACGATCGTCGGGTCATGCTTGCCGTAGGGCGCCAGCGTGCGGAGGGTCGCCAGCAGCGCCGACGGGTAATCCTCGATGGGCTTGACGCCGCACTGCTGGAACAACTGCGGGAAGATCTTCTTCATCACCTGCCGCGAGGTGAGCATGTAGCTGACGCCCGAGGGCACGCGCAAGTTATCTTCGAGCACCAGAAACCGGCCATCGGGGTGACGGATCAGGTCCGTGCCGGTGACGGTGATATAGAGATCCTTGGGCAGCCGCAGGCCCTTCATCTGCCGCCGGAAATGCTTGCACGAATAGACCATCTCGCGCGGCACAATCCCGGCATCGAGAATGCGGCCTTCGTTGTAGATGTCTTTGAGGAACAGGTTCAGCGCAACGATCCGCTGTTCGAGACCGCGTTCGATCTTGCTCCACTCGGAGTTGGTGATGATGCGCGGCAGCAGGTCGTGGGGGAAGATCCGCTCGGTGCCTTCATCGCGGCCATAGACGGTGAACGTGATGCCCTGGTGGAGGAAGCTCAAGTCCGCCGCCTGTTTGCGCCGCCGGATTTCGTCGGCGGGCAACTGCTGCATCAACTCAAACAACGCCTGGTAATGGGGACGTGGCGTGCCGTCGGGCGAAAACATCTCGTCCCATGCGACATCCAATTGATAGTTTCGGAATGGAGCTGGAAGTTCCGCCGGGCTCATGAGGAAACTAGAAAGTGTAGCGTACTTGTGACCATTACTCTACTTGGATGGTGATCCGGCGCTGGCTGCGCACCTCGCCCACAATCAAGGTGAGCTCCACGGTGCCCGAGGGCAAACCCGGCGGCAACTTGGCATTCACCTGCAACGCCCCTGAAATCAAAAGCGGCGCGGCCCCAGCATAGGAGACTTCGCACTGCTGGCTGTTGGCCAGCACCTGGACTTTGGCCACCGTTTTTGGAAGTGGTTCGCCTTGGACGATGTAGCCGTCGACACTGGGCGGGCTGGTGACGCCGCCGCCGGTGGCAAATATCGCGACGACGCTCTCTTGCTTGGCTGGCTGGCTGACGCTGTTGACGGTGTAGTCCTGGTTGAACACCGCGCCTTGCCCTTCCACCGTCAGCGCGAAGATCTCCGGGTTGGCGGCGGTGACGCCCGCGGTGACGGGCTCAGACAGGACGCCGTTTTGTTCCAGGCGAATCTCCACCTGCCGCTTTCCGGCGACGCTTTGGGGCACGACGAAGTTCACCTGCGGCCGGTCCCCGCCAATGGTGGCGGTGATGGGCGTGGCGATGTTGTCCACCAGCACCCGCACGCCCGCGAGCGACGTGGGGTAGAAGGTGGTCACCGGTGTAATCTCCGGCACCGCCAACTGTGCCGGACCGTAGCCCGTGCCGAAGATGGTCATGATCTCACCCGGTGACACGGAGCCCGCAATGAAGCTGGCCCCGTTGCGCAGATCGGCCGTGGTGAACGCCGGGCCCTGGCCAGCTTGGCGTACGGTCAACGCGGGACCCGGGACGTTGGTTTGGCCCACGCGCCCGGTGAGGTTCAGCGTGCCGGTGCGCGAGGTGGTGAGGACATTCGCATCCACCGCATAGCGCAGCAGCGCCGGCGTTGCTTCGGTCACCCGCATCCAGGGAACGCTGCTGGTGGCGGACCAGGCGCATTGTGTTTCCACTTGAACGGTCTCGGCCGTGGCGGCGGAGGAAAGCGTGGCGGAGGTGGGGGTCAGCTTGAAGCCGCAGGTGGCAGCGTCCTGCGTGACCACCAGATTCACGTCATTGACGCGGACCAGGCCGGATCGGCGGTCGGTGGTGGAGTTGGGAACGACGTTCACCGGAAAACTATTCGCGGCCGGCGTGCCGATCGTGATCCAGGGCGTCGTCGTAGTGGCGGTCCAGGGACAGGGCGCGGTGACGCCGATGCTGGTGGTCCCCCCGGTGGCGGTGAAGTTGACCGGAGAGGGCGTCAAGCTGATGGCGCAGGGTTGGCCCGACTGGGTGATGGTGTAGGGCGAGTTCCAGTTCTCAATCCGGGAGGACCGCTGCCCGAACCCGGCGTTCTTGGCGATCACGACATCCACCGTGCCCGTGCCGGTGCCGGTGGTGGGTGAGGTGAAGCTGATCCAGTCCACGGTGGACCGGACTTGCCAGACGCAACTGGTGGAGATCGGCAGCTTGTAGGTGCCGCCGTCTGCTGGGACGATTCCGGGGATCCCGAGGCCGTAGGTGTAGCTGCAATTGCCCGCCGCCTGATTGACCGTATGCGATTTGTTCACCACCACAATGGCCGAGGCTCGGGGCACGGGGGTGAGGTTCTGCTCCGCTGTGTAGCCGGAGGTGCCGTCGCCGGTGCCGGCGCCGCCGAGCGAGATCGAAAGCCAGCTATCTTGCGGCACCGCCGTCCAGGCGCAGCGGTTGGAGCTGGCGTTGATCGAGAACGAGCTGGGCGTTCGGGCGGCCGGAAGTGAAGCGGAGGCCGGGGTCAAGATAAAGGAGCAGTCCGCCGCTTGCGTGACGGTGATGGTTTTATCGCCCACCGTCCATTGCCCGGTACGCCCGACGACGCCGGGGTTGCCGGTGACGCTAAAGGATATGCTGCGGCTGCCGGTGCCGGCGGCGTTGACAATGCTGATCCAGTCCGCCTGCGAGGTGGCGGCGGTGGTGCAGCCGGACTGCGTGGTGACGGTTAAACTCAGCGGCGCCACGACGGTGGTGCCCGCTGCCGGAGCAGAAAAACTGGATTGTGTTACCGAATACGTGCACTGCGCGTCTATGGTGGTGCCGGCCAACGCGCAGACGATGAGGACAAGAGCTCGCATCATGTTCAAAATCACCCTGTTATACTTTAGGCGGCGGGAGTTTACCCATTGAATCGCCGTTTCAACATCGCACTCGTTTCATTTTCCACTGTCGTGGTGGGCGCATTGCTGGCCGGGGCCGTCATGGGCCGTGGAGCCACCTCAGAGGACCCCTATAAGCACATCGCGGTCTTCACGGAAGTTTTGCAGCGCATCAAGAGCGACTACGTCGAGGAGCCGGACCTGAAGGGCGTCACCATGGGCGCCGTCAACGGCCTGCTGGAAGCCGTCGATCCTTATGCTAGCTACTTGAGCGCCGATCAGTTCAAGCAGTACCAAAAGCAGAAGGACCAGAAGCGCGCCGACACCGGCCTGATTCTGTCGAAGCGCTTCGGCTACATCGGTGTGGTGGATGCCATCCCCGGCTCGCCCGCCGCCAAGGCCGGGTTGAACACGGGCGACATGCTGGAATCGATCAAGGGCGTCGCTACTCGCGATATGCCGCTGGCTTACGCTGAACTTCTGTTGAAGGGTGATGCCGGTTCGTCCGTCGACCTTACGGTGCTGCGCACGCGGAAGCCGGAATCGCAGAAGGTGACGCTGACCCGGGCGAACGTCAAGTTCCCGGCCGTCCAGTCGAAGTTGTTGCCGGATCAGACGGGCCATATCGCGCTGCAGACGCTTGAACCCGCCAAAGTGAAGGAAGTCGCGTCGGCGATTGAGAACCTGGAAAAGCAGGGGGCCAAGCGGTTGGTGCTGGACCTCCGCAACTGCGCCTACGGTGCCGCCGAAGATGGCATGCCGCTGGCCAACCTGTTTCTGGACAAAGGCCTGATCGGGTATCTGCAGGGCCAGCGAGTGACCAAGCAGACCTTTGAGGCGGTGGCCGCAAAGCAGGTGACGAAACTGCCGCTGGTGGTGCTCACCAATCGCGGTACCGCCGCCGCCGCCGAAGTGGCCGCCGCGGCACTGCTCGATTTGAAGCGGGCCGAAGTGGTGGGTGAACGCACCTATGGCGACGCCGCGTTGCGCAAGGCGATCACGCTCGACGATGGCAGCGCGTTGATTTTGGCGGTGGCGAAGTATTATTCGCCCTCTGGCATCTCCATCCAGGACAAGGCCGTGATGCCTAGCGTGCCGATGTCGGATGCGCCGGAACCGGCCGATAGCGACGATGACACGGCCGCCCCGGAACCGGCTGAAGTGAAGCCGCGTACGGGCGAGGACCCGTTGTTGAAGAAGGCGATTGATGTCCTGATCAATGGCGTACCCAAGACAACGGCCAAAGTGGCCGCGGGCGCGCCCGCACCGAAGAAATAGGGATTTGGATAAGTCTGTTTAGCTATGCCTCTTTACGAATACAAGTGCCGGTTGTGTGGTCAGCATTTTGACAAGTTGCAGAAGTTCTCCGATGAGCCGTTGACCACCTGTGAATTATGTGGCCAGCCCAACGCGGTGGACCGGCTGATTTCGACGCCTGCGTTCCATTTGAAGGGCAGCGGCTGGTACAAGGATGGGTACTCGGGCGCCAGCAAGAGTGGCGGCTCCAGTTCCAGTGAATCCAAGTCGAGCAGTGGTGATTCCGGCTCCTCCAGTTCAGGTTCGGCGGACAGCAAGCCCGCCAGCGCTCCGTCCACCTCCGAATCTAAACCGGCCGCCCCGGCAGCCGCCCCCGCCAAATGAGAATCGCCGCCGTGCTGTTGGCGCTCACCGCCACTTCGGCGGCTGAGCTTCCCATTCAAGGCATCCTGTATTCGGCCTTCCGCGTCACCGAGACCAACCGGGCGCGGGAGTTCTATACGGGCATTTTGGGCTTCTCCGAGGCGTTCAACGCGCAAGGCGCCACCTACTACAAGGTGAACGACGACCAGTACGCGGTGACGCTGGATGGCGGAAAAAAGGGGCAGCCGGACCGGTTTTCGCATTTGGCCATCGAAGTGGGAAGCGTCGCCGAGACTCGCAAAGCGCTCACCGAACGCGGCCTTCAATCCACCGAAACCCGCACCGCCCCCGACGGCACCTGGTACACCTCCGTGACGGACCCCGATGGCCACCGCATCGACTTTGTCGAGGTGGTCCGCACGTCGACCATCGCCGGCCGGCGGACCTGGGCCGTCTCCAAAAGCCGTCTGTCGAGCCGCCTGTCGCACACCGGCATCACCGTGGCCGACGAAGCCAAATCACTGGCCTTTTATCGCGACAAGCTGGGCTTCACGGAATTCTGGCGCGGCGGACCCAACGATTCGACCATCAGCTGGATCAACCTCCGCATGCCCGGCACACGGGGCGACTACATTGAGCTAATGTTGACCCGCGGCCAAGCGCCTACGCCGGATCAACTGGGCAGCATGCAGCACATCTGCCTGGAAACCCCCGACATTCAGGAGACCTGGCGCCGCCTGAAGATCCGGGGCGTAGCTGACAATGACCGGCATCGCCCGCGCATTGGGCGCAACAAGCGTTGGCTCTCGAACCTGTTTGACCCCGACGGCACGCGTGTCGAGTTCATGGAACCGAATCTCGCGGCCACCAAGTAGACCCCGCCCAATCCACCACCCTGGTAAACTCCGGAAATCGAGCCGTGCTTCGCGGCTCGCACTCAAGGAGCGTCCGATTGTCTGATTCCGCCCGCCTCACTCGCCGCCAAGCCGTTCAATTGGCCACCGCCGCTGCCCTGCCCTCTGCCGCCAGCGCCGCTGCGCCGGAGCTTTGCCGGATGACGGCCACCGAGCTGGCCGGGCGCCTCAAGAAGAAGCAAGTCTCGGCGCGGGAAGTCTTGAGGGCGCACCTGGACCAGATCGCTCGCGTGAACCCGAAGGTGAACGCCATCGTCACGCTGTCACCGGAGATTGCGGAGGCTGCGGCGAAGAAGGCCGATGAAGCCGCCGCCAAGGGCAAATTCCTGGGCCCGCTGCATGGCCTCCCCGTGGCTCACAAAGATTTGGTCGAGACCAAAGGCATCCGGACAACCTTCGGCTCGCCTATCTTCAAGGACAACGTTCCCACGGCCAACGCCCTGATCGTCGACCGCATCCAGCAAGCGGGCGCGGTGACCGTCGGCAAGACCAATACGCCCGAGTTTGGCGCGGGCTCGCAGACCTTCAACCCGGTGTTTGGCGCCACCAAGAACCCCTGGGATCTCACGAAAACCTGCGGCGGGTCCAGCGGCGGCGCGGCCGTGGCGCTGGCCTGCGGCATGGTGCCGATTGCCGACGGCAGCGACATGGGCGGCTCCTTGCGCAACCCCGCCAGCTTCTGCTCCGTGGTGGGCTTCCGGGTATCACCCGGCCGCGTGCCGATCAACACCACCTTCAGCCCCTTGAGCGTCTCCGGACCCATGGCGCGCAATGTGGGCGACCTGGCGCTGTTTCTCTCCGTGCTGGCGGGCCCCAACCCGCTGGCGCCGCTCGCGATTCACGAGCCGGGCTCGCGCTTCGCCCAACCGCTGGGCCGGTCGATGAAGGGCGTGCGGATCGCGTGGTGCCCCAACTTCGCGCAACTGCCGTTTGACCGGCGCGTGCGCGAGGTTTTTGCCAGTCAGCGCAAGACGTTTGAAGCGCTGGGCTGCCGCGTCGAGGAAGCCGAGCCCGACATGTCGAACGCCGATGCCATGTTCAAGGTGTTCCGCGCGCTGGGCTACGTCGAGAACCACGGCGAAAAGTATCTCCGCCACAAGAACCTGATGAAGGCTACCGTGATTGAAGAAGTGGAGCGCGGCCAGAAGCTGACCGGCCCCCAGATCGCCACCGCCGAAACGCAGCGGGCGCAGCTGTTTGGGCGCGTGGCGAAGTTCATGGAGACCTACGAGTTCATGATTCTGCCCGTGGTCCAGGTGCCACCGTTTGACGTCACGCAGGAGTATGTCTCCGAAATCGACGGCAAGAAGATGGCCAACTACATCGACTGGATGCAGTCCTGCTACTACATCACCGTCACTAGTCTGCCGGCGCTGTCGATCCCCGGCGGCTTCACGACTGACGGTTTGCCCGTCGGTCTACAAATCGTCGGCCGCCACCAGGATGACTTCGGCGTGCTGCAACTGGCCCACGCCTTTGAGCAGGCCCGCCCGGCGATCAAACAATGGCCGGACGTGGCGCTGTAGAACGTCCACAAATCCCGCCAGCGCCTCAAACAAAGGTTGCCGCCGTACCGAGCCGCGACCAGCAGCAGTGGTCTGCCCTCTTGCCCAACAGCCTCGCTGGTGCCATCCAGTCCGGTTAGTGATCTAGTGGTGAGCCGCGGCTAGCTCGTCAATCAGGGCTCGCACACGAGCTTCAATGGCATTGCGTGCCCCGGTGTAGTCCGCGGTCGGGCCGGGAATGTTGGCCCAATCGACGCGCTTCACGGCAGGCAGACCGTCCGGCAGGTTGACCGCGAACGTCACCACTTCCTCCGCGCCAGTAAGATCACTGACGCCCACTAACTGCGGCTTGCCGGGCGGGAGGGGGATGCCGTCGGCGCGAAGACCCGCTACTGTCACAGCTCCAAATTCGGCATCGGGCACCGTGCCCCGCGTGATGGCGCGGTGCGGGAGACCGCGTTCGGCGGCCAGCTTGTTGAAGTACGCCGCGGCGATCACGCTGCGGGCGGCGCCGTGCTCACAGACGAACACAATGCGCCCGGCCTGCTTGGGTTGCTGCGCGTCCAGGCCTGCCTTGACCGCCTGCGCCAATTTCGGAGCCGGCCCTTTGCCCCAGTAGTGCAGAAAGACATACTGCGGCTGCTCATGCGTCATGTGGTTGTGGAGGGCCACAATGTTCACGCCCGCCTGGCGCAACGCCTTCAGCACGGGTTGGACCTCGGAGATCAGCATGGCGAAGTCGCCATCGACAAACGCCACCTCGTCCGTTCCAGCAAATGCCGCCCACGTATTAACACCCATCTGATTGCCCACCGCTTGACCGTGCATGGTGGCCTGGCGGCCCAGCTGAGCCTTGTACATCCCCGCGTTTGCCTGCCCCTTGACCCCCAAGATGCCATCGATCACCGAGGCGGTGATGGAGCTCGCCTCAGGAACCGGGGAGCCGCCAAATCCCGGCGCCGGGCTGGGGCGAGAGGAGCGCACGGCCTTCACCTGGTTGAGCGCCTTGCGCACGGCCGCCGCCAGCTGCTCCGCCGGTCCAGTGCCGCCAATATGCATGAACATCACGCGCGGCGTTTCATAAAAGAAGTGGTTGTGAAGCGCGGTGACCTCTAGACCTTGCTCGAGCGCGGCGGACATCACCGGGTTCACCTCGTCCTCAAACAGCACCAGATCACCCGTCACCATCACGCCGCCTTGTCCGTTTGCGGTGAAGGCCGCCCACGAGGTAAGCCCGAGAAACGGATGCATGGCCCGGCCCTCAATCGCCACCTTCACATCGGTGCGCGGAAACGTCACCCGGTAGACATCCTCGGCGGCGGTGTAGGTGCCCTTGGCGCCGGTGACCTCGTCAATCTTGGCCCGCTGCGCTTCCGTCACACCAGCGGCCAACGGTAGGGCAAGGGCCAGTGCGATGCCAATTCGGGTCGTGTTCAGCATAGTCCGATTGTAGTGCAGCGTCGCGCGGGATCAAGGCCCGCCGCCCATCCCACGGCCTCCTGCAATCATAAATAGACTCGATATTCTTTCAACCGTCACCTTACACCGCCTGACCCTCAGTTAGACTCATCGGGGTAAGTAGCGGCTGCGAGGCAGCCTTGAAACACTGTGAAAGAGGGTGGCCTGTTATGTTGATGAACGATCCGATCGAGCAAGTGTACGCCTACGCCTTCAGCGAAGAGGTTGAGGAAGTGGCCAGCGAAGGCGCCGAAGAAGAAGCCGCTGGCGAGAGCGGCCTGGGCGAGGGAGAGGAAGAGGGCGATGAGGAAGAGGGCGAGGACGAGGTTGAAGAAGCCACCGTCTAGGGTCAAGTTGGCATCCAACTAGCCTGCCCGTATGATTAGTGGGCGGCCGGCCTGCAGCGACTGCCGGCCGCCATTTACAGTTCAAGTGTCCATGTTAGTGGCTAATGATCCGGCCGGTACACCGCATAACCACGCGGCGGGGCCCAGAAGTCACCCCGGCCTTGCTGATTCGTCCACTTAACATGCGGCTCGGCCTGGCTGCCTCCATCCCAGGCGACCGGGACAAACCGCGTGTTCGCCCACTTTGTCTGGACGTCCGCCCCACCCCACGCGTCCCCCCGATTATTGAGCACATAGATAAGACCGGGCTGGGCGTCATGTCCCGGGCGCTGCATGATGTAGAGATCATCACTCAGGAACAAGATATTGGTTGAGCCGCCAGCGTATTTCTCATGTGCGGCTACGAGAGCTTCGATTCCGTGAGCCGTGCCACTACGGGCCAGGCCATGATTGAAGTAGTCCAGCCAGAACACGCTCGGGTAGCCTTCGTGCGTCAGGATGTAAGAGTAAGCCAGCAGCTTGTCGTGAATCACGCCGTTCGACTCTTCCTGCGTGGTGTCGTGATTGTCGACAAAGGTCACCGCCTGCTCCGGCCGCTCCGCGAGCAAGGTGCCCGGTTGGGCGAGCGTCTTCAAGCTGAAGCCGAACGTATCGCAGAGATCCTTCAAGCGATAGCGCAGCGGGAAATCGAACGCTGAAATAGGGTTGTCCATGAAGGTGTTCACCGAAGTGAGCCAATCCTCGATGGTGCGGACGTTGTCCCAGCACTCCCCGACACAGAACGGCTTCAACCCGGGGCCGGACTTACCCAGATAGCGCACCTCGGCGATCGCCTTCACCATCCAGGGGCCGTAGCCTTTCACGAAGTCGAACCGGAAGCCATCAAAGCCAATCTCTTCCACCAGCCACTGGGCGTGCTCGATCATGCCGGTGTAGACGCGGGGATTGCGGTGGCACAGGTCCGGCATGTCGCCAAAGGTCATGCCGTCAAAGGTCTCGTAGGGCGAGGGATGGAAGCTCTTCCAGTCGCGCGGAAACCTTCCGCTTAAGGGGCTGTACTTGGTCCAGCGGGACTGTTTGGTGAGCGGGTTCACCTCTTCGGCATCGGCGCCGGAGTTGTGGTTGGACACAAAATCCGCGTAGACCTGCATGCCAGCCGCATGGGCGGCGGCGATCAAGGCGGTCAGTTCGGCCTGATTGCCAAACCAGGTTTTGACGCGGCCCTTTTGATTAAAGTCGCCCAGGTCGTAATAGTCGTACGGATCGTAGCCCATCGACGGGCCGCCCAGGTTGGCGGACTTGGAGGCGGGCGGCAGCCAGAGCGCGGTAAAGCCTGCCGCCTGCATTTCAGGAACTTTGGTGGCGACATAGTTCCACCATTGGCCATCGCGCTTCTCGCGCTCCGGGCAGTTCCAGTAGAACGCCTGCATCAATACGCCCATATCGAGCTTTCCTCCCTTGATCTGGTTCGTTGTGCGTTGAGAAAAAGTTACGCCCGGGCTTCAAACGTTCGAGCGTGGAAACCGGCCGCGGAGCCAGCCGGTCAGACAATTGTAGGATAGCCCTCCGGCGTCTGGCTCATTTGCCCCGCGCTGGTGGGCGAGATGGCGCACGGTCTGCGCGGGCGCGACCGGCGGCGGACGCGCCGGAGCTGATTTTGCAGCGTCGCACCCAGCTCTCCCATTGGCCCGCCAAGTGCAGCGCCTTCCGGTAGCTGGCGTAGATGCCGGCGAAGGAAAAGCGGGTGGAGAACCATCCGCAAGGATTGTCCATGAAACCTCATCGTTCGCTTGAAATCACGCCGCGGGGCGCTGTGGCTGGCTGGCCGCGGCCCACGCTGGGCGACCTCACCACCCTGTGCTCCTTTGACGGGCCGTGCCTGAGCCTCTACCTGCCCGGCCACCGGCCCGGAACCCATTCGGCCAACAGTGTCGGCCGGCTCCGGACACAGTTGGCGGCCACTGAAGTGGAACTGGCGGCGGGCGGGATGCTGCCCACCGATATCGACGCTCTGCTGTCACCGCTCCACCAGCTGGAGCATGACCCGGAGCTGCTTGAAGGGCATCGGGACGCGCTGGTGGTCTTCCGCTCGATCGAGACGACGCAGCTGTTCCGGGAACCGGGCTTGGAGCTGGACCAACATTTCGTCAGCCGTCACTTCCATATCGCCCCGGTGCTGGCGCAGCTGATGGCCACGCCGGACTTCTATCTGCTGCAGCTCAGCCGCAAGCGGGTCCAGCTGTCGAAAGTGGACCCGGAGGGCCATACAGAGATGGTGCTGCCGCCGGAGATTGTCAGCGACTACGAGAAGTTCAAGAACTTTGATCAGCCGGACCATCTGCTGCGGGCACGGTCCGGCGCCAGTGGCGGGCACGGGTCGCAGTCGCCGGTGTCGTTTGGGACAGGCTCAGAGAAAGAGTCCGAATCGGGACACTTCCACGATTTCTGCCGCTCCATTGACCGGGGCATGCACGGCCTGCTGGCCAAGCATCCGCTGCCCTTGGTGATCGCGGGCACGAAGACGGAAGTGGCCGCCTACCGGGCCGCCAGTGGCTATCCGCGCCTGGTGGAAGGCAGTGTGGGCGGTAGCCCCGAGGGCGGCAACTCCCTCGCGGAGATGGTGCGCGAAGGCCGCCAGCTGGTGGGGCAATGGATCAGTCCCGAGCTGCAGCACGTCCTGCAACTCTACCGGGAGCTGTCCGGTAGCTCGAAGGCGGTTGAAGAGTTGCACGCCATTGTGCGCGCGGCCGCGCTGGGCCTGGTGGAGTACTTGGCCTTTAGCGCGGGTACGCAAGCCAACGGCAACTATGACAGCCTGACCGAACGCCGCATGCTGGGCGGTGAGTTTGTTGCCCGCGATGTCGACCTGGTCAACGCCGCGATGGCCGATACGCTGCGGCATCGGGGTAAGGTGATGCTGCTGCCGGAAGCTGGCCTTACCGGCAGTGCGACGGTGGTGGCGATCCTGCGGTATTGATCGCCGCGCGCCTAGAAGAAGTTCTTCTCGTCGGCCGAGGGGCCGTAGAGGCCGGGGACCGCCACGTCGAGCAGACGCAGGTAGACGGTCAACTGAGCGCGATGGTGGATCGCATGGCTAAGCACAAAGGCACGCAGCACCTGGGTGCGCGGCATGGTGAACATCGGCTTGTCTTCCACCTTCAGCGTCCAGTTTTCGAGCAGCGTGGCGTCGTTGGTGGCAGCTAGTAGCTCGCGAGCCGCGGTAACGTTGCGGTCGAAGGTGGCAAGAATCTGCTCCGTGGACTCCGGCGGTTTGCGTTCGAACGGGCCCTTTAGGTTCAGCTCATCGGCTGCGAGGGTGCTGGTGGCCCAATGGGGCAACTCCGCCAAGTGCCCGGCGAGAGAAGCCATGGTGAAAGATTTCTCGTGCGGTTTCCAGCTGAGCTTGTCCGTGGGAATGCGTTCCAGCGTCTTGCGCGTACCCGCCATTTCGCTATCAAACTCAGCCAAAAACATTGCTTGCAGTGTCATCGTCGGCATCCTCGTTTGCCATTCTAGCGCGGAGCGGGACAGTGGGTTTCCAGCGGGTCACCGGAGTTCTACAATCGATACATGACCTCGCGCCGTCACTTCCTTCAGACCTCCGCCGTTACCAGTTTGGCTGCCTCCGCGGCTGCCGCGCAGGGCGGCAAGTCGGCCAACGACAAGATCCGCTTTGCCCTGATCGGCGCCGGCGGCATGGGCTCGGGCGACGCCAATTCCGCGCTCGCCGTGGGCGGCACCGAACTGGTGGCGGTGGCCGACATCTACGAAGGCCGGCTAGCCCGCGCCAAGGAGCGTTGGGGCAACCAAGTGGCCACTACGCGCGACTATCGCGAGATCCTGGACCGCAAAGACATCGACGCCGTCATCGTCGCGACACCGGACCACTGGCATCAGACCATCGCCATTGAAGCGATGACCAAGGGCAAGGACGTCTACTGCGAAAAGCCGATGATCCAGCAGATCGGCGAAGGTCAAGCGATCGTCGACGCGCAGAAGAAGACCGGCCGCATCATCCAGGTGGGCAGCCAGCGCGTGAGCTCCATTGAGTACATGAAGGCGCAGGAACTGTTCCGCGCTGGAGCCATCGGCGAACTGAACATGGTGGAAGCCTGGTGGGACCGCAACTCCGCCATCGGAGCTTGGCAGTACTCTATCCCCACCGACGCGTCGCCCGCCAACATCAGCTGGGATACGTTTTTGGGCAAGGCACCCAAGCGCCCCTTTGAGCCCACCCGTCTGTTCCGCTGGCGCAACTATCGGGACTACGGCACGGGTGTCGCGGGCGACCTGTTCGTGCACCTGTTCAGCGGCATGCACTTCGTCACCGGAGCGGTGGGTCCGGAGCGTGTCTTCGCCACCGGCGGCCTGCGCTACTGGAAGGATGGCCGCGACGTGCCGGACGTCATGCTCGGCCTGTACGACTACCCCAAGACCGACAAGCACCCCGCCTTCACGCTCGCGCTGCGCGTGAATTTCGTCAATGGCGCTGGCGAAACCAGCGGCTTCCGCTTCGTCGGCAGCGAAGGCATCATGACCATTGGCCGCGGCGTCACGGTCAGCCGGGTGCCGCGCGAGAGCGAACCCGGCTTCACCATCGACACCTTCCCCAAGTCTCAGCAGGAAGAGTATCTGAAGCAGTACCGCGCCAAGTACCCCGAATTGAAAGCCTCTGCCGACGGCATGCGCCCCCAGAAGGAAGACCGCTTCTCGGCACCGCGTGGCTATAGCGACCACGAAGACCACCACCGCAACTTCTTCGACGCCGTCCGCAGCCGCAAGCCCGTCGTCGAAGACGCCGAATTCGGCTTCCGCGCCGCCGGTCCAGCGGTGCTGTCGAACGTCAGCTACTTCGAGAACCGGGCCGTGAAGTGGGACCCGGCCAAGCTGAAGACGCTGTAAATTGAAGTTATGGCCACCACGGTAGCCCCGCCCACCCTCACTTTCGAGAAGTTCATGGAAGCGACGGCGGAGATGCGCCCGCACCCGGAATTGGTGGATGGCGAGATTGTCGAGAGGGCTATGCCGAATTTCACCCATGGGCGGCTTCAAAACAGGGTCGGTTCATTGGCGGATGCCGCTGGGCTAGTCGGCACGACTGAAGTGCATTGCCGCATCGGCCGCAACGTCCGGTTGCCGGATGTCTCCATCTGGGCCCAAGTGCCGAGCGAGGAGTATCCCTCCACCCCGCCGCTCGCCACCGTCGAGATCCTCTCACCGGGTGAGCGCGTGCGCCGCATCATGAGCAAAAGCGCCGAGTATGAGCAGTGGGGTGTCGCTCACATCTGGCTGATCGACACCGAAGACCCGGCCCTGCTGATCTATCGCGACGGGCGGTTCCTGGAAGTAGACGCGCTCGAAATCCCCGAGCACAACCTCCGCATCACGCTGGCCGACCTACCCTGGCCGGAAGTGAAACCTCAGCCCCATGCGTAAGCTGGGGCTTGTGCGGGTCAATGAAGCAGGCCCAACCTTACGCAAGGGCTTGTGCTGGGTCGCGGTAGAAAGTCCCAAGCTGACGCATGGGGCTGTAATTTAGATCTCGCGCACGCGGATCTGCTTGTACTCCACCCATTTGCCCATCTGGTGCGCCTGCAGCATGATGGGGCCGCGGTCCATTTTGAGCAGGTTGGCGTAGTCCACTACAGTGTCGCCGTTCACGCGGACGACGCACTGCTGGCCTTTGACGATCAACTGGAACGGGTACCAGACCTCGGGTTCGATGCGCGGGTACGGGCGGCAGCGGGCGAAGCCGTAGAGCGAACCGGTGGGATAGACGGCGCCTTCGACGTCGTGCAATTGAATCTCGTAGTGTTCGTCTGACTTCTCACTGACCGAGCGGAAGATGATGCCGCCGTTGGAATGCCGGGACGCCCGGATGTAGCACTGGAACTCGAAGTCCTTGTAGGTTTGCTTAGTCGCCAGATACCCCAGGTTGTCCGTCCGCAGCACGTCGCCCAGCGCCTCGATCTTGGGTGACTGGATCACCGTCCACTTGGCCAGGTCCGCGGGTTCGGAATAGAGCGTGGTCCACTGCTCCTTGGGTGTCAGCTCGCGGATCTCCAGCTTGCGGAAGCGCAGCGGGTAGCTGAGCGATTGGATGCCGATGTAGCCCGAACGCAAGCGGTGACGCAGCGCCGGGTGCAGGTCACGATTCAGGTCCTGCACCAGCTCATCATTGATCCAGACGCGGAAGGCGGGGCCGTCGGCCAACACGCGGATTGCGTTCCATTCGCCCTGATTGCGGACATTCACCTTGCGCGGAGCGATCACGGGAAAGACGGCGCCGATCGATTCGGCCAGCGGGGTCGAATCCTTCTTCTGGAACAAGTTCAGCTTCACCCCACATTCGGTGGGCCGGCCGTGCAGCGGCGCATGGAAGAAAAGCCCGCCATTGGCCCACCCCTTGATGAAGACTTCGCAGCGGAACTCGAAGTTCTCGTAGGCCTTGTCGGTCCGCAGCCAGGTGGGGTCACCCGACCCTTCGTGCACGACGATCGCCCCGTCGTTTACATAAAAGGCCGAAGCCGGGCCGTCTACCACCGTCCAGCCGCGCAGGGTCTGGCCGTCAAAAAGAGGCTCAAAGGCCTGTGCTTGCAACGCCGGGGCCGCCAAAGGGGCGGCGAGGGAACCAATCAGAGAACGCCGTGTCATCCATCCCCACTATAATCGGGATCGGATGGATGCCGCGCTCGAAAACCTGCAGGTCGCTCACCTGCGCACAAATTTCATGTTTCCGTTCTCGATTGAGCGAGAGCTGGTCCAGGCCCATCACCCGGGCATCTGGGGTACGGGCGAGGGGGGCGGGCGGCGGTGGCTGGAAGGACTGGATGAATGGATCGCGCGGCACCAGGGCATGCCCCATCTCGGCGTCTGGCAGCGGGCCTCGCACACGCAGTTTGATGTCGAATCCAGCGCCTATCAGGACATGGTGTTCTTCCACCCGTTTGTGCGCCGCATCTTCTTTGACGCGGGCAGTCAATCGAATGGGCAAGCTGAACAAGAAAACCTGGTCCGCCGCTACAAGATGCCCATCCCGGACGGCAGCCAGCTGCTGATGCGGGCGGAGACGGTCACCGGCCGTTCCGTGGAAGTGGTGATCGACGGCTTGACCTTGTTCCTGTTCGCCAATGGCATCGGAGTGCTCTCCATCGGCATCGACGCCGTCAACATTCCCGCCCGGCGCGCCTTGTGGGTGAACGAGATGATGCGGAAGCTGTATCCATCAAGCGGCCGGCAGCGCCGTGAGGGCCGCGTACCCAGCCATCTGGCCATCACCCTGGTGCGGGACGGGGAGCGCATCACGCTGGCGGAAGAGACCTTTGAGGTCTGCGAGATCAAGGCCTTTCAGCCGCCGCTGTCCGCGCTGGTCTCTTCCCTGCTCTACTTTGCGGACTACCCCGCACAGGAGTATGAACCGGTCTTGGACGACCGGATGATCATCTACTCCTACATCGCCCTGGACCCGAAGTCCGCCACGCCTGAGTGGCGTAACTCCGAAGCGTATGAGCAGTTTGTCAGCCGCGCCATCTATGTCGATCAGCTAAATGACGGTTACCGGTATGAGCCGGAGTTTACGCGGGAGCTGATGCGCCGCCAGGTCTACCGGCGTTGGGCCCATCAGGGGACTTACTACGGCTTTTCCAGTTACTCCACCGTGACCGTAGCGTTTGGCGAGTTTGATTGCGACGACCACCAGTTGCGCGAAGGTTTCTTGATCCACCGGATGTTCCGGTCGCGCTACTACCTGATGATGCTGGTGGCGGTGTTTTACCGGGCCACGCTGCTCGACTTTGCGGAGCGGGTGGCCTTGGTGTCGAAACGGCTCAACCGGGACTCGGAAGACGACCGGCTGACGCCCGAGACCATCCGCTTCGTCAACATGCTACGCGCGGAGTTCTTTAACTTTACGAACTACTGGCACTTTGACGAACTAGCCAACAAAGACGAAGAGTCCGAGCACTTCAACATGATGTGCGACGCCTACCGCATCCGCCCGATGATTGAAGATACGGAGCGCGAAGTGAACCGCCTGCACACTTCGCTCAGCGAGTATTACCAGTCCCGTAACACCCAGGCCGTCAACCGGCTGGCCATGATCAGTATGATTCTGGGCGCGGGCGCGGTGCTGACCGGCTTCTTCGGGATGAACTTCGCCGGCGGCTTTGCCAAAGTCTTCTTTGAACCGGGCGGCGAATGGACATGGCCCCACTGGGCCGCCATCATCGGCGTGACCCTGTTTGCTTTGGGCGCGGTCGGGTTTGGGCTATTCGTCGTGGCCGTCAACTGGGTAGACTACCGCGACGTCCTACTGCCCAGCGCCTCCCGGCGGCGGCGCAATGGGGACTCGCTGAAGCACGTGGATTAGGAGGTACCGGGCACTATGGGCATCGAGCAACTTCAAGAACTCTTTGAAATCGCGTGGTATCTGGGTCGTAGGCGTTCATGATCTGGCGGGTGAGTTCCAGAGCCGCCAGCCGCTCCACCATCGTGCGGGTCTTCCAGTATTCTTTCGAATCGGAAGGCGTGCGGGTAGTCACAACCGTGAGGACGGTTCGATCCATGCCGTCATCAGCCAACGCCATGCCCTGATGCTATCAAAGTTCAACCGGAAGTGAGTGGCCCGGAACTGCCACCGGGCGGCTACGGCTTCGGCAACGCAAACGACACCACCGAAGAGCCCGCGCCCATGGTGATGTACTGGCGGCCACCTACCTCCCAGGTGATCGGCGAGCTCTTCAGCGAGTAGCCCAGGTTGAACTTCCACAGCAGTGCGCCGGTCTTGGATTCCAGCGCCATGATGTAGCCATCCAGGTCAGTAGCGAAGATCACTTGGCCGCCGGTGGAAAGAACGCCGGACCAGGGGGCTTTGGCCAGCGGGAATTCCCACTTGGTGTCAGTGGAGATGGGGTCCATCGCCTTCACGGAGCCCGATTCGCGCTTCTCGCTCCAGCCGCGGAAGACGCTGCCCCAATAGGCTTTGCCCGCCACGTAGACCGGCGGCGCTTCATAGAAGACATCGCACTGGTTGCGGACGGCGAAGTAGAAGAAGCCGGTCTCCGGGTTGAGCGCCGGGGCCATCCAATTGGTGGCTCCTGCCAAGCCGGGGCACACCGGAGTGCCTTCCTTCGAAGGACGCGTACCGGGCTTCTCGATGGGGCGGCCTTTTTCATCCAGGCCGACGGCCCAGGTCTGCGGGGCAAAGGCTTTGCCGCTCAAGAACTCGCCGGTCACGCGGTCGAGGACGTAGTGGAAGCCGTTCCGGTTGGCCTGCAGCAGCAGCTTACGCGGCTGGCCTTTGTAGTTCATGTCCACCAGCATGTTGGTCTGGTTGGCGTCCCAGTCATGCGTGTCGTGCGGGGTGAACTGGAAGTGCCACTTCAGCTTGCCGGTGTTGGGGTCGAGCGCGAGGACCGAACAGGTGTAGAGATTGTCGCCCTGGCGCACATCGCCAAACAGATCCGGCCCCGGATTGCCGACGGACCAGTAGAGCGTGTTCAGCTGCGGGTCATACGTGCCGGTCATCCACGCCGGGCCGCCGCCGCGCTGCCAGCTATCGTCGAGCCACGTTTCCCCGCCCTTTTCGCCCTTGGCCGGGATGGTGTAAAACTGCCAGGCCTGCTTGCCCGTGCGCGCGTCGTAGGCCGCGATGAAGCCGCGAATGCCGTATTCGCCACCGCCGACGCCCGCGATCACTTTATCGCCCACCACCAAGGGGGCCAGCGTCGCGCCGTAGCCCTTCTTGTTGTCTTCCATGGTGACGTTCCACAGCAGCTCGCCCGTGCGGGCGTCGAGCGACAACAGATGGCAATCGGGCGTCACCATGAATAGCTGATTGCCCAGCACCGCAAAGCCACGGTTCACGGTGCCGTTGGCCAGCAGTTCGTTCTTGGGCAGCGGATAAGAATAGCGCCACAGTTGGCGGCCGCTGCGGGCATCGAGCGCGAAGGCGACACCGTTGGCGGCAGTAAGATACATCACGCCATCGACCACCAGCGGCGTGCCTTGGAACTCGCCTGGTTGTCCGGTCTGGAAGATCCAATCGACGCGGAGATCTTTGACGTTGGTGGAGTTGATCTGCTTCAGCGTCCGGTGCCGTTGGCCGGAATAGTCGCCGTGGTAGGTCATCCAGTTTTGCTGCTCTTTGAGCGCATTCTTCAGGCGGTCAAAGGTGACATCCTGCGCCAAAGCGGCGGTGGCGATAAGTGCCATGGTCCAGCGCATTATTGAATCCCCTTCGCCTTGGTGGCCGGACCGGAGGCGTTGATGTTGCCCCGCAGTGAATCGAGATACGCCAGCAGATTGTCGAGATCGGCCTTGGGCAGGCGGTCGTAGGCCGGCATCAGGGATCTGGTCTCGATGGTGACGGTCTTGAGTTCGCTCTTGTCAAAGAACCGGAACTTGCCCGCCGGGTCCCGCATTTGCAGCGTGAACGAATCTTCGTTCACTTTGACGCCGGTGACCTTGCGGCCATCCTTCATCACGGCGGAGACGCCTTCCCATTCGAGCGGGATGTCCGCCGACGGCTTGGCCAACGACTCCGCGATGTAGGCTTGCGAACGCGCCACGCCGATGCGCGACAGGTCCGGCCCATAGATGGAACCGACGCCGTCGACCTTGTGGCAGCCGGTGCAACCGGAGCGCTGATAGACCAGCTTGCCCGCGGCGATATCGCCGGTCAATTTGGCGGCGTTGGTTCCGCCGCCCTGCTGCGAAAAGCTCTTGAGATAACCGACCAGCTTCGCCACTTCGTCATTCTCAAAATTGGCGAAGGCGGGCATCGTGGTGCCAGGGATGCCTTGCTTGATGACGCGCGAAACGTCCGCGTCCGTGCTGCCATGGACGCGGCGTGCGGTGAGGTCTGGTCCGCGGCCACCTTTGCCGGACAGGCCGTGGCAGAACGCACAGTTGGACCGGTAAAGCGCGTCTCCCTCCGGGTCCGGCTTGCCCATCTGGGGCTGTTGCGCAAACAAGGCGCAGGAGAACAACAGGGTGAGTAGCTTCATCCAAAAAGGCCGGCACCCGGCTTTCCTTCCACCAGCATGCGGGGTTGTTTGAGATCGTTCAGGATCTCCATGTTGGGGTCAATCCCCAGAGAGTGATAAATGGTGGCGACCAGATCCACCGGGTGCACGGGGTTGTCCACTGGTGCCGAAGCTTGGGCATCGCTCTTGCCATAGAGCGCGCCGCGCTTGACGCCCGCGCCGAAGATGGCGGCGGTGTAGCAATACGGCCAGTGGTCACGGCCGTCGGGCGAGTTGGTGTTGCCCGAGGTGGAGACGCCCAGGCGCGGGCTGCGGCCAAATTCGCCGATGGCCAGCACCAGCGTGTCGGCCAACATGCCGCGCTGGTCCATGTCTTCGATCAGAGCGCTGAGCGCCGAGTCGAGCTTGGGGCAGTGCAGATTCTTGAGTGGTCCGAAGTTGGCAAAGTGCGTATCCCAGCTGGAGGTTTCTGGATCACCATTGGCCACCGACGGCCAGTTCACCTGCACAAACCGCGTGCCGGCTTCGATCAAGCGGCGGGCCATCAAAGCTGACTGGCCGAAGGTGTGGCGACCGTAGCGGTCGCGCGTCTTGTCGGATTCCTGCGCGAGGTCGAAGGCATCGCGCGCTTTGCCGGAGAGCACCAGGTCGTAGGCCTTCTCGTAATAGTCGGTGAGGGCGTAGCTGGAGACGGCTTTTTCGAGATCCTTCATGGAGCCGTTGATGCCTTTGAGCAGCTCAAAACGGTCCTTCAAGCGGGCCTGGTTCACTTCCGGGCGCAGGGTGAGGTCATCCAGCCGAACGTCTTTGGCGGGGTCCTGGTAGAGGCGGTAGGGATCGAAGGCTTTGCCCAAGAAGCCTGCTGCTCCGCCCTTGCCGACGACGTTTGATTCCTGGAGCGGGCGCGGCATTTCGACGAAGGGCAGCATCGCGCCTTCCGGCGGCCGCATCTTGGCGATCTGGCAGCCCATGTGCGGGAAGTCGCGCGGTGACGGTGGCTCCAGCTGGCCGGACGGAGAGACTTTGTCCGGCGCCCAACCGGTCATCATCTGGTACATCGCCGCGGTGTGGTTGAACAGGCCGCTGGGCGTGTAGCTCATCGAACGGATCAGCGTGATCTTGTCCATCTGCTGTGCGAGCAGCGGCATGGTCTCGCTGACCTCGATGCCGGGCACCTTGGTCTTGATGGGCTTGAACTCGCCACGGACGTTCGAAGGCGCTTCGGGCTTGGGGTCCCAGATGTCGATGTGGCTGGGCCCGCCTTGGAGGAAGAGCAGGATGACGGATTTGGCGCGCGGCTTGATGGCGAGCGTCGATGCGGGCGTGGCGCCTTTGGCCTGTAGAGCAAACAGGTCCTGCAGGCCGAGGCCCAATAAACTCAGGCCGCCCACGCGCATCAGCTCGCGGCGCGAGGTTCCGTCACAGGTCCGGACGGGTTGGCCAGGGATAGACAACATGGGCGCTCTCCTTCTTGCTACTGACTGCTAAGAGCCACATTTGGGCTTCCGCTATTATATGGCGGTCCCGGCGCGATTAAGATGGAGGTTCATGATGCAGCGGACACGGCGGCAGTTCTTTTATCAAGCGGCCGTCCTATCAGCCCCCATGATTGCTTCAGCCTTGCCCACCTTCGCCCAGCAAACCAGCGCGGCGCGTCCGCTGATCTTCGACCATGACGGCGGGACGCCGGACGATTTTCTGGCGCTCGCGCTGCTGCTGACGTTGAAGGATGTGGACCTGCGCGGCGTGGTCTGCTCGCCGGGCGTCACGTACCTTGATGCATCGCTCAGCGTCAGCCGCAAGATATTGGCGTTGGCGGGGCGTGACCAAGTGCCTGTGCTCCGCAGCCCGGCGCGCAGCTTGAATGCCTATCCCACGCCCTGGCGGCGCAGTGTCTGGGTGGCCGATGCGCTGCCCATCTTGAACTCGCGGGCGTTGCCTGCCGCTGTGACGCCGGACGCGGTGGAGTGGCTGGTGAATCAGCTGACGACCGCTTCCGCGCCGGTGACCATGTTGCTCACAGGAAGCTGCTGCACGTTGGCGTTGGCGCTGGACCGGCAGCCAGCGATTGAATCGAAGATCCGGGAAGTGGTCTGGATGGGCGGCGCGTTGCGGGTGGCGGGGAATGTTTCGCGCAATGATGAGCCGTCGCATGATGGCTCCGCTGAATGGAACGTCTACTTTGACCCACCGGCCGCGGCTCGGGTCTGGAAGTCGAAGGTGCCACTGGTGCTGTGTCCGCTCGATGCCACCAACAAGGTGCCCGTGCGGCGCGAGTTTCAGCAACGGCTGGCCACGGTGCGCCACAACGCCCTGGGCGATCTGGCGGGGCAGTTGAATTCGTTCTCTTATGCCAATGGCGAAGAGTTCTACTTTTGGGATCTGCTGACCGCCGCGTATGTCGGCGCTCCCGAGCTGTTCCGCGTGAAGGACGACGAAGTGGCGTTGATCGCGGACGGTGCCAGCGCGGGCCGCACCAAGCCGGAGCCGGGGGCGCGGCGCGTGAAGGTGATGGACCCGATTGAGCCGCGGGCGATTGAGGACTACGTGCTCGCACAGTGGGGCGCTAAGTAACGGTGGAGCTCTAAACAGCCGGCACGCGGACGCCCAACCGGGCGGCGCCGTCGGTCAAGTCTTTCCAGTTGCCTTCCGGGATGTCGATGCCGGAAGCTAGCCGCTGAGCTTCCAGGCGCTTCTCGGGGTCACCGGCCATCAGCACCTCCGTAAAGCCGAACGCCGGAGCAGTAGCCTTCATAATGGCCGTCAACGCCAGCATGCGCGTGTTGAACTCTTCGACAGGCATGAAGCGCGCGATGTCCACCGCGATGTAACAGTGGCTGACGCGGACGGGCTTGGTCACGAAGCGGATACCGCCCAGGTCATTCGGCAATGCACCACCGCCCAGCACGGAGCACAGGATCTCCACCATCATCGCCAAGCCGTAGCCTTTGTACCCGCCCAGCGGCGAGACCAGGCCGTTATAGGCGGCCACGGTATCGGTGGTCGGCACGCCTTCCTTGTCCATCGCCCAACCGAGCGGGATCTCGGGCTGCTTGTTGATGAAGGCCTTAAAGATCTTGTTCGCCGCCACCGTGGTGGTGGCCATGTCCAGCAGAAACGGCTCCTGCCCATCGTCCCCGCACGGGGGGACGGCCAGGCAAATCGGGTTGGTGCCGTACTTGGGCTGCTTGCCCTGCCACGGGGAGACGAGCGTTGAGGCGTTGCAGAAGACGAAGCCCAGCATGCCGTGCCGGGCGATCTCGCGGGCCCACCAGAAGCAGGCGCCGAAGTGGTTGGCTTCGCGCGCGGTGACGATCGCGATGCCATGCTCTTTTGCGAGCCGCACTGCATGGTCACAACAGTTGCGCGCAATCACTTGGCCCAGCGCATTCTCGCCGTCGTAGCTCAAGCAGGCGCCGGATTCGCTGACGATGCGGCCTTCGCGCGTGGGGTGAACGGTGCCCGCTTCAATCTGCTTCAGGTAGTAGGAGAGCAGGTGGACACCATGCGAATCGATGCCGCGCAGATTGGCTGCGAGCAGCATGCGGGCGGTGAGTTCGGCGATCTCGGGCGGCACGCCCGCGGCCAACAGCAACTCCTGCGAGAACGCCTGGAGCTGTGCGTGTGAGACTACCGGCATTCCTGCACTCGCGGTGCTAGATCGACGCGCTTGGGCAGCGTCTGGCCGTCCAACTTTTTCACGACGGACTGCACGGACTGGTAGCCGATCTGGAACGGGTCCTGCACCACCATGGCGTCGGCCACGTGGTTCTTGCAAGCTTCATCCTGCTGGTCACCGCCATCAAAGGTCACCAGGTGCACCTTGCCCGCGAGACCGCGTGCCTGGATGGCCTTGATCGCGCCCACGGAGCCGGGATCCGCCGAGGCGAAGAAGCCCGCTAGGTCGGCGTTGCCGGTGAGCATGTTCTCCGCCGCCGCCAACGCTTTGGCGCGATCGGACATCGAGAACTGCCGGGCCGCAATCGTGATGGCCGGAAACTCTTTGGCGATGGTCTCTTCAAAGCCCTTCTCGCGTTCCATGGTGGAGCTGGACCCAGGGGAGCCCATCATCAGGCCCACTTTGCCTTTGCCGCCGATAGCTTTGGCCAGCGCGCGGGCGCCCAGTGCTCCGCCTTCGTAGTTGTTGGTGGCGATGAAGCTGACGTACTCTTCCGAATCAACGCCCGAATCAAACACCACCACGGGGATGCCCGCCGCCATGGCGCGATGCAGGGAGCTGTTCAAGATCTTCCGCTCGGTCGCGGCCACGGCAATGCCGGAGACGCGCTGGTTGATCATCGAATCGACAATCTGCACCTGACGCGCGTAGTCGGTTTCGGATGGCGCGCCGTTCCATAGGATCTCGACCTTCAAGTCCTTGCCCGCCGCGCGAACGCCTTCTTCCACCTTGATCCAGAACAGGTGCGAAGTGGCTTTGGGAACGACGCCGATGATGCGCTTTTGCTCGCGGTTGCAAGCCGGAAGCAGGAGCGCGCCGAGGATGAGGAGGGCCGCGAAGGGCCGATTACGAAGCAGTCCAGCCACCATCGATCAAGATATCCGTTCCAGTAATGAAGCCTGCATCGGGTCCGCATAAGAAGGCCGCCAGAGCGCCCACTTCCGCCGGGTCGCCCCAACGGCCCACGGGCAGCTTGGCCAGGAACTGCGCATTCTTTTCGGGGTCGTTCATCAGCGGAGTGTTCATCTCGGTGGCAAAGGGTCCGGGCGAGATGCCGTTGACGGTGATGCCTTCTGGTGCTAGTTCCAGTGCCAGGGCGCGGATCATGCCGAGAAGCGCGGTCTTCGAAGTGGAGTACGCCGTGCGTCCAGCCAGTGAAACGTGGCTCATGATGGAGGTCATCATCAGAATGCGGCCGTAGCCCTGGCCCCGCATCAGCGGAATCATGGCACGGGAGACCAGGAAGACGCTGTTGACGTTGGCTTCCTGCACGTACTTCCATTCGGCCAGCGTGAACTCGTCCAGGTTCTTGCGCAGGTTGACGCCTGCATTGTTGATCAGCAGTTGAACCTTGCCGTACTTGGCGGCGATCTCTTCGCCCAGGCGCGCCACATCGGTTTCGTTCGAGACATCGGCGGTGTGGACCGAAGCGGTTGATCCGGCCGCCTCCACCAGCCGCACGCTCTCATCGAGCGCCGCCTGATCGCGCCCCACTAGCGCAATCTGCGCCCCTTGTTCCGCCAAGGCCACGGCCATCGCCCGGCCCAATCCCCGTCTGCCGCCCGTGATGACAGCAACTCGTCCTGCAAGCTTCTTTGACATGCGTCCTCGATTACATCATGCCGGGCAAGGGCGGCGCTAGCCTGCCGTTCCGTACCAAAACGCTTACGATGGAAGAGGGTAACGACGATGCCGCACTCCGATACTGAGATCGAGTGGCTTGCCTGCGAGATGATCGAGCAAGTTCCGGGTAAGGTGTCGGGCCGCCCCATTGTGCGTGGCACGCGCATTCTTCCGGACGCCATCGTGGACAGCTACGACTTGGGGGAGACCATTGAGGAGTTGCGCGAAGGTTTTCCATCCTTGTCGATTGACCAGATCAGGCGACTGATCGAGTTCGCCTACGCCCAGCGAAGGCAGTAGCCTGGCCAGTGAGGCCCCCCGCTCAAGGCGCGGGTCAACCATCGATCCATTGGCGCTAGAAGACGTCCTTCGATTCCAAATTCGCTTCCACCTCTTTGCGCAACCGCAGCACCGGACGCGTCTTCTTGTCGCGGACTAGGGGCAGCTGATCTTCACTGTGCTTGGAGCCTGGTTGCGAGGAGTTGCCGTAGCTCAAGACGGCCACGGCGCGTCCGCCGAATTCGGCCATCAGCACGAAGGTGTCGCCCATCGTGGCGTTGCGGCTGGGCTGGGTGCCGCCAAAATTAAGGACGCGGAACGCGCCCAGTGCACCTGGTCCACCGCTAGCCGGGAGATCGGTGGCGCCCCGCTTCAGGCGGCGGTAGTTGCCCCACGGAGCGTCGGCGCTGCCGTAGTTCTTGGCAGCCTCGGCGGCGGCGTCTTCGACGATCTTGGCTAGCACTTCGGGCGATTGCTTTAAGCCGCGCGGCGTCTCGAAGGGCTGCTTCAAATCGAGCGGAACCGCAAACTGCAGCTTGGGCGCGATCAACTCAAACAGCAGCGCACCGCGGCTTTCGGCTTCCGTCTGGCGGTCCCACGCCGCGAGAATCTTCGCTGCTTCCTGCGCCTTCAAGTTGCTGGACTTGCCGACTGCGGCCACCAACTCGTCGATCACCCGGTCAGCAAATTCGAGCCGCGTCGAATGCTTCTTGGCGACCAGCTCATCGAAGCTGATCTTGGGCTGTTCAGTGAGCATGCGCAGCGAACGCGTCGTGCGCCACATCTCCGGGCGGCCGGAGTGCGTGTAGCCGGGGAACTTCGTCGCATCCAGCACCTGCGGCCACGTGGAGGACCACGGCGGGTCATTTGTGTTCTGGACAAAGCCCGACGGCGGATCGATCACCTTGGGCAGTTCATCGTAGCTGTGGTAGCCGGTCCAGACATGCTTCGATTGATCGCCCGGGATTACGCCACCCCAGAACGCGGCATCGCCCTCAGAGCGCTTCGGCAGCAGGCCGTTGAACATGTACATCACGTGGCCCGCCTTGTCGGCATAGGTGATGTTGAAGCTGGGCACTTCGAGTCGCTTCAACTGCGCCTGATATTCGGCAAAGTTGGTGGCGATGGCCATCTTCCAGTACTGCTCCAGCGCGAACGGACGATCGAGGCCCGTGGTGCGTTGCGCCAACACCAACTTGTCCGAATCCCACACCACCGGACCATGCACGGTGTGCTTCACCCGCAGCGGTTCCTTCTTGACGCTGCCATCGGCCTGCCGGACGGCCAGCGTCTTTTCCTTCAGCGTAAAATCGCGCTTGGCGCCGTCGTAGCGGTAGCCATCGCCATCGGGCGTGATGCGGTAGAGGTCACTGCCATCGATCGAATTGACGGTCTGCGTAAAGGCCAGATGATCGCTCAGTGCGAAGCGCAGCACCGGAAAGCCCACTTGGCTGGCGCCGTAGAGGTTGATGCCGGGCGCGGTGAGATGGATCTCGTAGTAGGTGTACCAGTCCATCCACGGCAGGTGCGGATTCATCAAGATCATGGGTTTGCCGCTGGCCGATTTGGCGGGCGCGATCGCCCAGGCATTGGAGCCGATGCCTCCTGGCGCGGCGCCACGGCCGGTGGCCGCGACATTCACCCGCGCTGACGACGAGACGTAGCTGAAGTGCATGATGCGCTGCGTGTGGATCACAGCGTCAGCTCCCGTGATCGGCAGGGCACGCTTGGCGGCCTCATCCAGCTTGTCCGGATGCTGCTTGGCGTACTCATTCATGCCATCGGCGAAGGCGGCGAGATACTTCTTGAACTCGGGGGTCTGCCGTTGGTACCACTCGAGGCCACGTTCGGCGATGTCGTTGGTGAGCACCCAGCGGTCCATCGCCAGGTTGGCGTTGTTGGCACCGGGACCCCAGTATTCGCTGGACCGGCCGCGAGATTCGCCATACAGCTTCAGGATCAGGTTGCCGTGGCTCTGCATCTGGGCGTAGCCATAGCCGAAGAAGAGGCCGGCCTTGTCCTTGGCGAACACATGCGCGACACCCCAGGTGTCCCACAAAATCTCGACGCCCCGCTTGGGAGCGGCCGAGGCGGCCAGAGCAAAGGAAAGCAACAGCAGAAGGGCGCGGCGCATGATTTTATCTAGTATGCGCCATCAGGTCTTCTTCGCGGCGGCACGGGGTGGCGGGTGAGTCTGATGACAGCATCGCGCTCGGCGCACCGGGGGCCGTATACTGACCTCGTGCGCTTGCTTATCCTGTTTCTCCCACTCACGTTGCTCGCTGCTGACTTGAAGCAGTCCTTGACCTTCCGCGCTAGCTTTGATGGCGGCACCGACGCCCAGGTGGCGAAGGGCGATAAATCAATCTACTTTGCGCCGGACTACAAGGTTCAGGCGACGGCGGTGAAGGGGCTGGGAACGGCTCCCGTGGAGCTGGCCAAAGGCCAAGGGCGCAAGGGCGACGCGTTGCGCTTTACCGCCAAGAACACCGCCGCTGTCTTCTACAAGGCGGATGGCAATGTGGCCTTCGACGGCAAAGGCTGGACCGGCACGATCTCGTTCTGGCTGAACCTGAACCCCGACGAGGACCTGGCCCCCGGCTACTGCGACCCGCTGCAGGTGACCGACAAGGCTTACAACGACTCGGCGATTTGGGTGGACTTTACCAAAGACGACAAGCCCCGCAATTTCCGCCTGGGCGTGTTTGGTGAGCTGAAGACGTGGAACCCCAAGAATGCGGAACCCGACACGAACCCCGCCTTCAACGGCCGCCTAGTGTGGGTGAAGAAGCCGCCTTTCGCCCGCGGCCAGTGGACCCATGTCGCCATCACGCACACCGGGCTCGGCGGCGGCAAGGGCTTGGCAAAGCTGTATCTCAACGGCAAGCTGCAAGGCACGACGCCCGCGATCGCGGAGGGGTTTGCCTGGGATCGCGCGCTAGGTGCCATTCGGCTGGGGTTGAACTACACCGGGCTGATGGACGACATCGCGGTGTTCAACCGGGAGCTGACAGAAAAGGAAGTGGCGCAGATTGCGGCGGGCAAGTTTTAGACTAGCGTCTGGGCCTTCGCGTAAAGTAAAGGTATTGATGTCATTCCAACGCATCACCGTCAACCCGAACGTGATGGGCGGTAAGCCCTGCATCCGTGGTCTACGCGTCACCGTCAGCATGATCGTTGGGTTAGTCGCACAGGGTCACACGTCGAGGGAGATTCTTGAGCTCTACCCATATTTAGAAGCCGAAGACATAGCCGCGGCGCTTTCCTATGCTGCTTGGCGCGCGGGTGAGCAGGAAGTGGAACTGCAATCCGCCTAGGCCCGACGGCAGATGCATGTTCTGATCGACATGAATCTCTCGCCCGATTGGGCCCGAGTATTTACTGATGCTGGACACACCGCCACTCACTGGCGCGATCTTGGCCCCGGAAACGCAGACGATTCGGTGATCTTGCAGTGGGCTACAGAGGCCGGATGCATTGTGTTCACACATGACCTGGATTTCGGAACGCTTCTTGCATTGGGACAGCTCGCGGGGCCAAGCGTCGTTCAGCTTCGGGGACAAGAGGTCACACCCGCGGTCATCGGTGAGGTCGTGGTCCGTACCTTGAATGATTTCGAATCCGAATTGCGGGCAGGCGCCTTAGTCACCATCGATGCGGAACGGGCTCGCGTGCGATACCTTCCGCTCCGGCGTGACTAGAAGTGACGACCCGCCTACCGCGGCTCGTGGCAGGTATTGCAGTCGTTCGGCGCCCTCTTCTGCTGGTGACACGTCATGCAGCCGCCCATCGAGATGTCGCCTTCTTTCGCCAAGACCTCGCGCTGCGGAACGTCGCCGTGGCAGTTTTGGCAGCTCGCCCCCGCCTCGGTGTGAATGCGGTGCGAGAAGAAGACGTAGCTGGGGATCTGGTAGACGCGTTTCCACTTGATCTCGCGCTTCTCCGCCCCGGCCTTGGCCAGTTCCTGGATGTGGGGCGAATCCGTTTTGATGGCCCGGTGACAGGCCAGGCACGTTGAGACCTTGGGGATGCCCATCGATTCGCCGGGGTCGGCGTTGGTGTGGCAGGTCTTGCAATCGAGGCCCTTCGACAAGTGAAGCTTGTGCGAATACGGCAGCGGCTGCGTAATGGGGTCCGCCGCCAGCACGAGCAACAGGAGCAGACTAAAGCTCGCCACGTTTCATCCTCTCGACGATGTATTCGCTCGACCGCAGCGCCAGCGACAGAATGGTGAGCGTCGGGTTCTGCGCGCCGCCGGTGACAAAGGCCGAGCCGTCATAGACAAACAAATTCTTGATCTCGTGCGATTGGTTCCACTGGTTCAGCATCGACTTCTTGGGGTCCGCACCCATGCGGCACGTCCCGAGCTCATGGATCGATTCGCCCGGCGGCACCATCTGCGAGTGCGCTTCCAGCACCTCAAAGCCAGCCGCGCGGCAAAGCTCGGAGGCGACCTCCATGGAGTCCTTCGCCATCGCGTGCTCATTGGGCGTGTAGCGATGCTCAATGTGGAGCGACGGGATGCCCCAAGCGTCTTTCAACGTGGGGTGGATGCGGACATGATTCTCGAAGCGCGGCAGCACTTCGCCCATGGTGGTGAGTGAGAAGCTGGCGTTGGCTAAGTCGGCCACTTCCTTCAGCAGCGGTTCGCCGTATTTGGGGATGTACTTGGGGTTGATGCCGCCGCCGGAGCCGAAATCGTAGGTGTAGCCGCGCAGGAAGCCGTTCTCTTTCTGTCCGGGCTTCAGGTTGCGGAACCGGACGATGTACCCTGCCCCACCAGTGACGCCGCGGGCCGTGCGGCTGATCCGGGCTTCGGGCACCAGCGCCTGGACGACGTTCTTCACATAGATCTGGTCGAACAGATAGTGGCCCAGCGTGCCGCTTGCGTTGCCCAAGCCGTTGGGCCAGCGCGTTGATTTGGAGTTCAACAGCAGCCGCGTAGTTTCGAGCGTCGCCGCGCCCAGGATCACCGTCTTGCCGCCAACGAAATAGTCGCGCTTCGACCGGCGGTCGACAAAGTGGACGCCGTCCACCAGGCCGGTCTTCGCATCAAACGAGACCTCGCGGGCAATCGCGTTGGGCACGATGGTCAGCTTGCCAGTGGCCAGCGCTTCCGGCAGCAGCAGATTCAAGCTGGACGCCAGGGTTCCGGTCGCTCGGCGGGGCTTGGTGATGGGGATGCCGCGCTTCTTGGCCGCATCGATAAACCGCTGATTGGCGGGCGATTCGGGCGACCCATCCAGCAGCAGCTTGCCATCGGGCAACTGCGGCAGGCCCTCATTGCGGCCTTGGACTTTGAAGATCGGCTCGACGCGATCATAGAACGGCGCCAGATCGGCGTAGCTGACGGGCCAGTTTTCGCCAAAGCCGTCGTGATCCTTGGCCTTGAACTCAAGGTCGCTCAGCCGCCAGGAGGCGCGGCCCCAGCGGTTCATCTTGCCGCCACCCATCCGGATGCGGACCCAATAGTAGGGGTCCTTTTCCGGGTGCGAATAGGGGTTCTGCTTCTCGTCGAGCCAGGCGTTCTCGTTCGCCTCCGACGCCTGGGTGACGTGCGGGAAGCGGCCCGGCGTGCCGAAGCCGCGGAACGGGAGGTCGTAGATGGGGCGCAGCTCGCTCTGCTTTTCCAGGTCGAGCATGGGCCCGGCTTCCAGCATCACGCATTCAATGCCGGCCTTGGTCAACGCCCACGCGGCCATGCCGCCAGAAGCACCGGAGCCGACGATCACGACAGGATATATTTTGGCCATGTTCGTCGATTCCTATTCCGCCGCCTTGAAGTAGCTGACCACGCCCGCGCCGCGACGCCCGGCGGCCCATTCGCGAGAGTTGGCAGTCGCCCGGAAGAGATCATCTTTCAGGCGCTTCAAGAAGCGCTCCTGCGGGTCAGCCGGTTCGGCGTAGGTCCAGGGCTTTTCAAGCAGGGAGAGATTGCCCGGTTTGGCGAGACCCGCACGGTAGGCCTGCTGATCCTTGGGGAGCGACTTCGACAACAGAAAATCGAGAAACCGGGGCGCACCCGCCTCCACCGCGCCAGCCCGACCGCCGACGCTGGGGATGATCTGGGCGGCCAGCTTCTCCAGCACAGCGAGCTCCGCCGGTGAGAAGAACTTCAGGGTCGTCTCGGCCACCGTTTCCGGGTGCACGGTGGCGATGTCTTGGGACCACAACGATGGGGTCGCCAGTAGCGCGCTTAAGGCATGGCGTCTCAGCATGAAGTCTCAAGTTATCACGGGCGGCCGGGGAGAGGTGCCGGGTCACCGATGGCTCTGGCTAGGTGGTTTGGAATGAGGGACGTAGCGCACCGTCACGGGTGCTTGAAGTGGGGCTTGACAGATTTCACGGCGTACATTACCCTACGGTTATGCAACCAGTTGGCTATGGATCAGCCGGAGCGAGCCCTCTTGATGGAATCTTTGCCGCCTTGGCCGATCCCACGCGGCGGGCCATTCTGGCACGGCTGGCCCAGGGTGAAGCCACCGTGACGGAGATCGCTGAGCCCTTTGCGATGACGCAGCCCGCCATTTCTAAGCACCTTAAGGTCCTGGAGCGGGCGGGATTGATCTCGGGCAACCGCGACGCCCAACGGCGGCCCCGCCGCCTGGAGCCTCAGCCTTTGGCGGAAGCCACTAAGTGGCTGGAAGAGTACCGGCAGTTCTGGGATACTTCCTTCGCGCGACTGGACACATTGCTGAGCGCCCTGACCACGCCACCCAAGCGCGACTAATCAACACCATAACATCCACAAGGAGACCTATGATTTACCCCGAGAGCTTTCAAGTCACCACTCCATCGGAGCGCACCATCGAGATCAGGCGCGACTTCCATGCACCGCGTCAGCTCGTCTTTGATGCGTTTACGAAGCCCGAACTAGTCCGGTGCTGGCTGCTCGGACCAGAAGGTTGGACGATGCCGGTTTGCGACATCGATCTGAAGGTAGGGGGCAGTTATCGCTATGTCTGGCGCAAAGAGGGCGTCAAGGACATGGGCATGGGGGGAGTGTTCCGCGAAGTTGTGATGCCGGAGAAGTTGGTGGCCACAGAACAGTTTGACGAAGCCTGGTATCCCGGCGAAGCGTTGGACACCACGGTGTTCGTGGAAAGCGGAGAGGTCACCAAGATCACCATCACCGTGCTCTACGAATCCATGGAAGCTCGGGACACGGCCCGCCGTTCCGGGATGGAGTATGGGATGAAAGCAGGCTACGACAAGCTGGAATCGCTATTGGCGTCGCTGGCCGCGGGAGTATAGACCACCATGCCCAAGAAAGCTGTTACCCCTACGCAGAGCGGCCCCGAAGGCATCGCTCACTACGCCACCCAACAGACGCCGGAGCTGGCAGCGGTCTGCAACCAACTGAGGGCGGAGATCGACGCCGCGCTACCGGAGGCAACGTCAAAGATCTGGCATGGCGGCCCGGTCTGGTTTATGGGACCGAACCCGGTGGTGGGCTACGACGCCACTAGCGCCGGGATCAAGTTACTGTTCTGGAGCGGCCAACTATTTAGCGAGCCCGCACTGAAACCCATGGGCAGTGACAAAGCCGCTCGAGTTCTCTACCGAAGCGTAGCCGAGATTGACGTCGACGCTCTGCGGCGGTGGCTAGGCAAGAGCGGGACCATCGTTTGGGATTACGCCGGCATGCTGGCCGAGCGGAGGAAACAGAAATGATCGAGACCCCGGTGATTCTTACCGTGCCGTCGCGCCTGGCGGCCGCCATTCACGTCACGATTCCCAGGAACGAGATTCAGGCGGTGATGGGACCCACGTTGAAGGAGGTGATGGCCGTCGCCCAGTCGCAAGCTGGCGGGCCCGCCGGCCCGTGGTTTACGCACCACCTTCAGATGGACCCGCAGGTGTTTGACTTCGAGGTCTGCGTGCCCGTCGCCGCCACTATCACGGGCACGGGCCGCGTCGTGTGCCGCGAGTTCCCCGCCCTTTCGGCCGTCCGCACCACTTATCAAGGGCCCTACGAAGGTTTGGGAAGCGCCTGGGGCGAGTTTGGCAACTGGATTTCCACCCAGGGACAAGTGACGGCGCCGGACCTCTATGAGTGCTACCTGGTGGGGCCGGAGTCTGGCTTGGACTCGTCGCAATGGCGGACCGAACTGACCCGCCCTCTGGTCAGCCAGCCCTAGCGGGAGCAGTATTCGCTATCCTGTCCAGCCTATGCTAGGAGCATGCTTGCCCTTGCCCTGCTCCTGGTGGCCCAGGAGACCACGCTGCACCACGTCCACCTAAACACCATCAACCAGAAGTCGGCCGAGGAGTACTTCGCCAAGCGCTTTGAGCCGGGCCCGCTGCGGTACAACGAAGTGAAGCAGATGGCGCCGTCAGCGCTGACATCGGCGATCTGGCACATTGGCTGGGGCTCGCCGGACCCCAAGGGGGAATACCAGTATCAGGTCGCGCTCGGCACCAAGTACGCCACCATGCCGACCAATCTGCCCGAGGTGGGCCCGGACTTCTTTTTCAGCTACGTGGAGACGCCGGAGAAGGCGCTGGTCGAGATCAACAATGCGCCCGACAACAAGTTCCGGCACGTGCATCTGCTCTCGGACGACCCGATCGCCGCCGCCGAGTGGTACATCAAGTACCTCGGCCTGAAAACCTCTGGCGGGCGGCCCTTGTCGCGCAAACTGGTACGCCTGCTGAACACCGACATCGGCGTCACCGCCAACCTTACCGTGCCTTCCGTGCAAGGCGTGCCGGTCTACCTGGGCATCTTCCCGGTCTCCTGGGCGCGGACGGAGTACAAGGAGGATTGGAAGGGTGTCAGCAAGCCCGTGCCTTCTGCTGGTCGCGTGGTGGACCATCTCGCGTTTGCGGTGGCGGATCTCGATGGCACGCTCGCTCGGATGAAGGCTGATGGGGTAAAGGTGCTGGAGTTGCCGAAGCGCCAGGGTGACTCAGGCGTGTATGTCGAGGGGCCGGACCAGATCTTGATTGAGTTGGTGAAGAAATAGGTCGACTAATCCACCATGTCACTGGAGCCCAGGTGGCGCAGGCTGTCAGCCTGCAGGCGGAATTCATTCCGCCCCGAGGCCACGACGGTTGAGGCAGCTGTCGCGTTTTGGGAAAGGCAGGACTAAAAGACCGGCTGCAGGCTGACAGCCTGCGCCACCTATGAGAGGCCCCCGAAAACCCTACGCGAGTTCCAGCCCAGTTACTCGGCCGGTGCTGCTGGCGAAGGTGTCGCTCTCTATGCCCATGCGCTGCAGCATGCTGACAAAGAGGTTGCATAGGGGGGCGTTGTTGTCGCGTTTGAAGGCAACATGCTGGCCGTGGCGGAAGCCGCCGCCGGCGAGGATGATGGGCAGATTGGTATTGTCGTGGACGTTGGCGTCGCCCAGGCTGCTGCCGTAGAGGACCATGGTCCGGTCCAGTAAACGCTGGCCTTCTTCTTTCGTCGCAGACAAGTTACCCAACAGTGTCGCGAGTAGGGTCATTTGACGGCGGTCGGCGGATTCTAACTGGCGGAGCTTGTCGGCGGATTGGCCGTGGTGGGTGAGGTTATGGTAGACCTCACTGGACGGTTGCCCGTCGCCCAACCGGAAGACCGGAGTGAAGAAGGCGTCGGCCATGACGGTGACGACGCGCGTCGAATCGGATTCAAAGGCCAGTTGCGCCATGGCGAGCATTAGGTCGCACTTTTCAAAGAACAGCTTCCGATCTTCGATGTCCGCCGGGGCTGGTTTGCTGGGCGTGGGTTTGGGGCGTTGCTCCCATTCCCGAGCGGTCTGCAGGCGCCCCTCCACTTCGCGAACCGACGTCAGGTATTGATCAAGGCGGGCCTTGTCGCCGCTGGCCAGGTTGCGGCTGAAGCGGCGGGTTTCGTCCACCAGCGTGTCCAGGATGCTGCCCCGCTCTTCTAACTTGCGTAACTGGCGCGCGACCGATTCCTGGTCGCCTTGAACAAACATCCGCTGATAGAGCTTGGCCGGGCTATCTTCGGCCGGTAACAGGACGCCATCACGGGTCCAGGAGAGGCTCCGGTTGCCTTTGTCGATGTTGACGCCCAGGTTCAGCGTCGGGAAGCGGGTGACTTGGCCCAGCTTTTCGGCGGCGAATTGGTCGAGCGAGATCTGGTTGCGGAAGCCGCTCTTGAACGCTCCGCGGGCGGCCGTGAGGAAGCAGTTGTCGGCACTGTGGCCGCCGTTGACGCCCGGGTGCGAGAGGCCGCTGAAGACCGTAAAGTCATTGCGAAACGGCGCGAGCATGCTCAGATAGGGCGACGCCTGATAATCACGCCCGGTGCCCTGCGGGAAGAAGAGCTTCGGCAGCACACCCAGGTTGTTGGCGATGATCAGCATGCGGTGCGGCGGTGGAGCAGCCGCGCGGGTGAAGGCCGGCGTCATGCATTCGAGCGCCGGAAGCGCTAAGCCCACACCCGCGCCGCGGAGCAACGTGCGCCGCGAGATATGAGCGCGGCCGGTGGAAACCTGGGGCATACGCATCGTGACTATCGGCCTCCCGCCGATCCTAAGAACAATTTACTCGACACTAACTCCAGCATCAGATCCCGCACCCGATAGCCACCCGGCGCACAGGCATCGAGCATCGATTCCAGCTCCTCCCGGTCCGCAAACCGCACCGGGGTGCCGGTGGAATAGACCACCCACTGGCGCAGCAAATTCCGCGCCAACTGCCGCGGCTGAGCGGCGAACAGAGACTTCAACTCGCGAATATCCTTGAAGGTCCGCCCATCGGCCAGCTTACCGCTGGGGTCGACCGGGTTGGCCAGAGTGTAGTCATAATCGTGCCCGGCGCGGTCAATGCCGCTGACTTTCTCACCTTGTTCCAGGCCGCGATAGCGGTCCCGCCAACCGCCCATGACGTCAAAACTTTCTAGCGCCAGGCCCACCGGGTCAAACTTGGCGTGACAGGCGGCGCAGGTGCTGGACTTGGTGTGCAGCGCGAGCAGATCGCGAATGGTTTTGGCACCGCGAATATCGGGCTCCACGGCGGGCACGCCCGGCGGCGGGGGCGGAGGCGGCTCACCCAACAGACGATCCATGATCCAGGCACCGCGGATGACGGGAGAAGTAGAGGTGCCGTTGGCGGTCACCTTCATGATGGCCGCTTGTGTGAGCAACCCACCCAGCGGACTCCCAGCAGGCAGCGCCACTTTGCGCAGGGCGGTGCCGGTGATCGGCGGCAATTGGTAATGCTTCGCCAACCGTTCGTTGGCGAAGATGAAGTCCGCCTCCATCAGGGTGCGGACCGGGAGATTCTCGCGGAACAGCGCGGCGAAGAACAGGCGCGTCTCACGCTCCATCGATTCAGTCAGATACTCGTCGAGGCGGTACTCCGGGTAGAGCCGGTTGTCCGGGTCGTCGCGGCGGAGGAAGCGGAGATTCAGCCAGTCGTCGGTGAAACTGTTGACGAATCGCTCAAAGCTTTCGCCAGCCATCAAGCGGAGCGCATGCCGGCGCACCGTTGCGGAATCAGTGAGCCGCTGCCGGCGGGCGGCATCGAGCAGCTCAGCATCGGGCCGGGAGTTTGCGAACAGGTGCGAGAGCCGGGAGGCGATGGCGAACTGCTGCTGGCTGCCACGCGGCTCCGGCAGATACAGAAACAGATCGGAACAGAGAAAGGCCTGGTATCCGGCCAGCAGTGCGTCGAGAAACGGTTCGCCCTTGGCTAACCGCGCCTGTACCAGACGGTCGAACTTGGCGGTGGCCTCTTCCGGTACCGGTCCGCGAGCCGCCGCCAGAATGAAGCGGCGCATTAAGCGGCTTGCCTCAGCGGATGCGTTCTTCGGTGCGGGTGCAATGCCCAGCTCATCCAGCAGGACCCGGTGCGCCGGTGGCGGCCACGTCGTAGGCAGGATGGGCCCTTCGATCTCCACCCACTGGAACGCCACCCCCGGTTGCCCGCCGGGCGGGAATGGAGGGAAGCGGTAGGTGCCGGGCATGCCGCGGATGGCGTCAATCTGTGGCGCGGGCAGGCCCAGCAGGCCATATTCGATGTTCTGGCCTTGATCGAGACGCACCGTGGTCGTGTAGACCCCAGGCTGTGGCTGGACGTCGAACATGCCGCCGGTGGCACGGACGGGTTCGGCAATATCGTGATTGCTGGGCTTGCGGGCCCGCAGCATCATGGGCACCGGCTGCCGGGCGGGCTCAATGACGTAGCCCTCTTTCTGTAGCACGGCGCGGGCGGAGAAGCGCACCCGGTACTCGCCCGAATAAGCTGCCGCGAAGCCGCGCGGATGGGCGGCATACGGCCAACCGGGTGAGCGGAAGATCGCCATCTCGATGGATGGATCCTGCTCCCACTCCTTCGGCATCGGACGCGGATTCTCCTTCTCGACATTCAAGCCCCGGTTGTCCTTCACAAAGAACATCGATTCGCGATTGCCGGTGCTGCGCGACCCGGGAAACAGTCGCGTGCCGATGGCGCGGAACGTCGTCACGGTGGGTGGCTGCGCCTGTTTGGCCAAAGCCTCGCGCAGTGCGAACTCCGTGGCATCCAGGTACGCCGTCAGCTGGACCCGCGAGATGTCCAGTGTCTCGGCCGTCTTGTGGAAGTGGTGGGAAAGCCGGTCCTCCGGCATCATCTCCCGGAGGTCGAGATACGGCAACTGCAGGACTTCCCGGAGGTTCTGCTCAAACTCATCCCGGTTCAACCGGCGCATCGGACCCCGGCCTTGCGCTGCCACCTCAGCCAGGTCGGCCGTACGAATCGCGGTGCTCAATTCCTTCAGCAAGGCCGCCCGCTGCGGGTCCAGGAGCGTGGTGCCGGGCGGCGGCATTTCGCGCTTCTCGATCCGGTCGTGGATCCGGGTCCAGCGCTCGCGGGTGGCGCGGTCCTTGAGCTCAAACGGCAGGCCGGCCAGGTCCAACCCGCCGGATGCGGATTTGGTGTTGTGACACGGCGTGCAGGCCTGGGTCAGCAACACTGGTCGCGGAGCTGCCAGCGCCGGTGGTGTGGCCGCCAAAACCACCGCCAGCAAGGTGAATGCGCGTATCGCGACGGACACCAAAAGCCGGAGCGGGGACGGACGGATCATTCCGGGATCATCATATTACGCCTTCGCTCCGCTGTACCGGCCGGAGGACGAATGATTGACGCCGGTCCGGAATGGGCGCGCTACAATGGAGAAGGAAAGGGGGCGCCACGGTTTCGACGGAATCGTGCTGTTTTGGAGAGGCGTGTCGGGTTCCGAGCTCCCGTTAAACGATCGGAAAACAATTAACTGCCAACACGCAGTTTGCATACGCTGCTTAATTATTAAGTAGCCGCCTAACCCGGTCAGCCCGATGGCTGGGGGACGGCGTCATAATTCGGGATAAGCGTAAGGTTTCGGTCCGGAGCCCCAAGCCGACAATCAATCGGACTAGGTGGTAGTTTTCTCGCAGGTTCTTAGGCCTCCACCGAAAATACCGAACTCTGCTACACACGTAGGCTCTTCAGGGCAAACTTTTTCGGACGGGGGTTCGACTCCCCCCGCCTCCACCATTGCATATGACATTTCACGCCGTTGTCCACAAGGCGGAAGAAGGCGGATACTGGGCGGAAGTCCCCAGTATTCCCGGCTGCGCGACGCAGGGCGACACGATGGACGAATTGCGCTCCAATCTCCGCGAAGCGATTGAAGGTTGTTTGTCCGTCCCGGTTGATGTACCGCTCTCCCAGGTTGATGACGAAGTGATCGAATTGGCGTTGTGAGTTGGTACGGTGAAGTCCCTTTCAGGCAAAGAACTTGCCCGCCTTGTCGAATCACGTGGTTGCGCACTTCAAAGCGAATCAATGGCAGTCACCACATCGATGCGAAGCCGGGAAGCCCGGTGCGTCTGTCAATTCCCATCCACGGGAATGAAGTATTGAAATCGGGCCTGCTGCGGCACCTCATGAAGTTGGCTGGAATCTCACCTCAGAACTGATCACTTCTTCAACTCCATGCCCCTTCTGGATCGATTGGTGATTGTGGCCGGACATGCGGTTTTGCGCAATCCGGCTCTTCCTCACCTGGACTCTTCCTGGTTTCTGCTCCCCTACCAACACGGCGAAGGCTCCAGTTATCGGGCCCACGTCCGCGCCGGCGTGGAACTGGCGGCCGCCGAACCGGGCGCCGCGCTGATATTCTCCGGCGGCCCATCGCGAACCGAGTCCGGCCCGTTGAGCGAGGCCCAGAGTTACGCCCTGCTGGCCGAACACCAGGACTGGTTCGGGTACCCGGAAGTCCGCACCCGAACGCTTTCCGAAGAGCGTGCGCGGGATAGCTTCGAGAACCTCCTGTTTTCGCTCGCCCGTTTCAAGGAGTTCACCGGGCGCTATCCAGTCCATCTCACGATGGTCAGCTGGGCGTTCAAGGAAAAGCGGTTCCACCTATTCCGCTCTTTGATCCGTTGGCCTCGCGAGCGGTATACCTACTGCGGCCCCAATGATCCGCCGCAGGTAGCCGCTTCGATCGCGGCGGAAGAGCGCACGCTCGCGCTCTATCAGGCCGACCCTTACAGCGCCGGGGCCGAGCTGCGCGCCAAACGCGAACTCCGCAACCCGCAGCGCAATTTCCACGGCTATCTGCTGTCGTGTCCTGAGCTCGCCGGGCTGATGACGCACCAGGGACCGGAGTTGTTCGCCGGTCCCCTGCCCTGGGATTAGACCCGCCCTCGGCCGCG